>NZ_BAABJG010000001.1:0-51077 GCF_039543185.1 Paenibacillus vulneris
AAGATGAGATTTCCCAGTAAGTAAGACCCCTTGAAGACGACGAGGTAGATAGGTTCGGGGTGGAAGCACGGTAACGTGTGGAGCTGACGAATACTAATCGGTCGAGGGCTTATCCATTACCCAAGAAAGTGAAGAGAAGCTTTGAAGCTGATTCCGAATACTTTCTCGGGGCCCGGAAAAAACGGGAAACTAATTCACAAACTTTACGCATGCATTTCGTATCTAGTTTTCAGGGTGCAACCTTGAGCTGCACGTCCTTTCTAAGGACGGATATTTTCTCGCAGAAATTTCGAAGAAGCATAACCTTCGAAAAATTCAGTTTGGTGATGATGGCGGAAGGGAACCACGCGTACCCATACCGAACACGAACGTTAAGCCTTCCAGCGTCGATGGTACTTGGACCGAAGGGTCCTGGGAGAGTAGAACGTCGCCAAGCGGACATTCCCTGATAGCTCAGTTGGTAGAGCACTCGACTGTTAATCGAGTTGTCACAGGTTCGAGTCCTGTTCGGGGAGCCATATGCTTCCATAGCTCAGTAGGTAGAGTGCATCCATGGTAAGGATGAGGTCACCGGTTCGATCCCGGTTGGAAGCTCCAGTTCAGGGCCCGTTGGTCAAGGGGTTAAGACACCTCCCTTTCACGGAGGTAACAGGGGTTCGAATCCCCTACGGGTCACCATTTCGAACTATACATACGGAGGCTTAGCTCAGCTGGGAGAGCATCTGCCTTACAAGCAGAGGGTCGGCGGTTCGATCCCGTCAGCCTCCACCATGATAGTACGCCGTTGTAGCTCAATTGGTAGAGCAACTGACTTGTAATCAGTAGGTTGGGGGTTCAAGTCCTCTCGACGGCACCATCCATAATGGGGATTAGCCAAGCGGTAAGGCAACGGACTTTGACTCCGTCATGCCTAGGTTCGAATCCTAGATCCCCAGTATTACCACCCCAAAAAGTGACGTGAAGCTTCGTTGAGAAGTCCGATTACTTTCTGGGCATGTATCATGAGCCATTAGCTCAGTTGGTAGAGCACCTGACTTTTAATCAGGGTGTCGAAGGTTCGAGTCCTTCATGGCTCACCATGTTTTTCTCAAGCGCGCGTATGGCGGAATTGGCAGACGCACTAGACTTAGGATCTAGCGGGAGACCGTGGGGGTTCAAGTCCCTCTACGCGCATTGTTTTTGCGGAAGTGGCTCAGCGGTAGAGCATCGCCTTGCCAAGGCGAGGGTCGCGGGTTCGATTCCCGTCTTCCGCTCCAATTAAGATTAGTGCCCTTAGCTCAGCTGGATAGAGCGTTTGACTACGAATCAAAAGGTCGGGAGTTCGAATCTCTCAGGGCACGCCATTAAGTACAATTGGATATTGCTTATGAAGTGAAGCAGTAGCTCACTCCATATACCATCGGGACGTAGCTCAGCTTGGTAGAGCACCTGGTTTGGGACCAGGGGGTCGCATGTTCGAATCGTGTCGTCCCGATTTTTCTTTATTTGCGGGTGTAGTTCAATGGTAGAACTCCAGCCTTCCAAGCTGGTAGCGTGGGTTCGATTCCCATCACCCGCTTAAAGCCAACCTTGAGAATCTCAAGGTTTTTTTTGTTTTATTAGCCTCCTATAGCATCAACAGTTTGCATATTTCATGTTGATGCAACCTATCCCCGAGCATAGGTAGGTCTTCGCCCTTATTGGATTCTGGTCAGTAAAGAAACAGAGGGGGGCGCTGATTTTGAGAATTGCAATTCGTTATAGCGATCATTTAATCGTGATGAAGAATGGAAGTATCGCCATGAAAGGTAAGCCCCGGGATGTCATAACCGAAGAAGCCGTCAAAGCTATTTACGGAGTCGATGTTGTTCTGAAGATGACAAGGATATCGGCTTCTACCTGGTGCCCGTAGGGATATCATGAACAGGGGGCATTTGCGGCAATTAGGACTTATCTCGTTCAGTATAGCAGGCATTGCTTACTCCCCCTATCAGCTGCTGTTTGAGTATGCTACAAGCCGTCAGGTGATGACGGAGGCTCAAGCCGTCTACAGCACAAGCCTGAAGGAGGAACAGGACTGGGCACAGAGCATGCGGCAGGCCGAGGAATCGAACGAGATCCATGAGGTCGGGCGATTCCAGGAGTTGAAGCGGATGATCCCGGATCTTACCGGTTGGATCAGGGTGCAGGATACCTTAATAGGTTATCTGATCGTCCAGGCACAGGATAATGATTATCTTATCAACCTGCGATAGCACGTTGGACCCGGAAGCGGGCAGGCTTGCCGTGCATGCGAAGCTGGTAAAGCGAATTAGGGTTTCATCTGTTTGGTCAAGGCTATCCAAAGGTTAATATAAAGGAAGAACGCTAAAGACCCTCGGTGGTCTTTTTCTTATTTGGGAGAGGGGCCATCATGAAGGAAAGGGATGTGAGCTTTTGACAGAGATAGGTTTTGCAGAAAAAACGGATTGGATGCACAATAGCTCAAAAAGGTGATCGTTCAGGCGAAAAGTAAGAAAATCTAACATTTCCTTTATAAAGTTACTGCATGGTAGCGCGGTATTGTGATAAAATATGCAGTATGACCAAGATGAGGATGGAGGAGAACCATGTCGGATTCAGGCAGCTTGATTAACAAACATACGTCGAACAACCTACTGCGCAGAGATGTAAGATTCTTGGGGCATATTCTGGGAGAGGTCCTTGTTCACCAGGGCGGTAACGAATTATTAGCCATCGTAGAGCAGATCAGAGAGATGAGTAAAAACCTTCGGGCTGAGTTTACTCCTGAAAGTTTTGCAGAATTTAAAGAGACGATCAACTCTTTGGCCCCTGAAAAGAGACATCAGGTGATTCGCGCTTTCGCTATCTATTTTCAGCTTGTGAATATAGCGGAGCAAAACCACCGTATTCGCCGAAAAAGAGATTACGAGCGTTCTGCGGGTGAAAATGTTCAGCCGGGCTCTATTGAAGATGTAGTGCGTGAGCTGAAGCAGCAGCAAATTCCGGCTCAAGAGGTTCAGGAAATCATTAAAGGCATTTCTCTGGAGCTTGTCATGACGGCGCACCCTACGGAAGCAAGCCGCCGTGTCGTGCTGGATATTCATCAACGGATCGCCAATGATGTGATGGAGCTGGACAATCCTAGCCTGACGTTCCGGGAGCGGGAGCAGCTGAGAGCCAATCTCCTTGGCGAGGTCGTTACCTTGTGGCAAACCGATGAGCTTAGAGATCGGAAACCGACAGTAATCGACGAAGTTCGTAACGGGATGTATTATTTTGACGAAACGTTATTCGACGTTCTTCCTGAGGTGTATCAGGAGCTGGAGCGGGTTCTTGCCAAGTATTATCCGGAAGAGGATTGGCATGTGCCGGTTTATATGAAGTTTGGTTCCTGGATCGGCGGCGACCGTGACGGTAACCCTTCGGTAACCTCGGATGTAACCTGGGAGACGTTAACGATGCAGCGTCAGCTGGCACTCGAGAAATACGCGGAGCTGCTGCAAAATTTCAAGAAGCATATGAGCTTCAGCAAAAATATCGTGGAAGTGACGCAGGAGCTGCTGGACTCGGTTGAGAAGGACCGTCAGCACGTGGAGCTTCGCTCGAACGAAGTATGGCGTAATGAAAAAGAGCCTTACCGGATCAAAGTCACCTATATGATTGAGAAGATTCTCCGTGCGGCTGATCCTGGCGCAAGCCCGGCTCAAAAATATAACAATCCGGAAGAGTTCCTGAACGATCTGAAAATTATTGAACGCAGCCTGCGTAATCATTATGCGGATTTTATTGCAGATGAATACGTTGTGAAGCTGATTCGCCAAGTCGAGCTGTTCGGATTCCACCTGGCGTCTTTGGACGTTAGACAGCATAGTAAAGAGCATGAAGCGGCTATGGCCGAAATTTTGGCCAAAATGAGCATCTGCCCGAATTATGCGGAGCTAAGCGAAAGCGATAAAATCAGCCTGCTGACCAGCCTGCTGAATGAGCCGCGTCCTATCACTTCTCCGTACATGGATTATTCGGAGTCTACGCTTGAATGTCTGAACGTGTATAGAGTCATTAAAAAGGCTCAGCAGGAGTTTGGCCGCAATTGTATTACCAGCTATTTGATCAGTATGACACAAGGTGCGAGCGATCTGCTCGAGGTGCTGGTATTCGGCAAGGAAGCCGGCTTGTACCGCCAAGAGCAGGATGGTTCTGTAACCTGTACTCTTCAATCCGTACCTTTGTTTGAAACCATCGATGACCTGCATGCGGCTCCGGACATTATGCGTACCTTGTTCAAAATTCCGGCGTACCGCAATAGCTTGAACAGCACGAACCAGCTGCAGGAAATCATGCTCGGCTACTCCGACAGCAACAAGGACGGCGGCGTGATCACAGCGAACTGGGAGCTTCGCGTGGCTCTGCGCAGCATTACGGAGGCGGCGAAGGAATTCGGCGTGAAGCTGAAGTTCTTCCATGGCCGCGGCGGCGCATTGGGTCGCGGAGGGATGCCGCTGAACCGCAGTATCCTGGCTCAACCGGCCGATACGATCGGCGGCGGAATCAAGATTACGGAGCAGGGAGAGGTATTGTCTTCCCGTTATTCCATGAAAGGCATCGCTTATCGCAGCTTGGAGCAAGCCACTTCAGCCCTTATCACCGCTGCGTTGAACGCCCGCAATCCGCAGGCGGAAGTAACTGACCCGCAATGGGAAGAGATTATGAAGAATATTTCGGAGAATGCTCAAACGAAATACCAGGATCTCATTTTCCGCGATCCGGATTTCATGACCTTCTTCAAGGAATCTACGCCTCTGCCGGAGGTAGGCGAGCTCAATATCGGCTCGAGACCTTCGAAGCGCAAAGGAAGCGACAAATTCGAAGACCTTCGCGCTATCCCTTGGGTATTTGCCTGGACGCAAAGCCGTTACCTGCTGCCGGCATGGTATGCTGCGGGAAGCGGACTTCACAGCTATTACCAAGGCAAAGAAGAGAACCTGGCTGTTCTGCAGGACATGTATCAGAACTGGTCGTTCTTCCGTTCGCTGATCGACAACCTGCAAATGGCTCTTGCCAAAGCCGACCTGCTGATTGCGAAGGAATACGGCAACATGATTAAAGATAAAGCTATCGCCGAACGGATTTTCAATCTGATCAGTGAAGAATATGATCGCACTTCGGCGCTCATTCTGAGCATTACCGGCCAGCAGGAAATTCTCGATAATGTTCCGGTAATCCAGGAGTCGATCCGTTTGCGCAACCCTTACGTTGATCCGCTAAGCTACATGCAGGTTCAACTGTTGTCCGAGCTTAGGGCACAAAGAGAACAAAGCGCAGACGACCCGTTACTGCTTCGGGAAGTGCTCTTGACGATTAATGGTATTGCTGCAGGGCTTCGGAATACGGGCTGATGGTTGCAGATGCCCTTGTTGTTTCCAAGCTTTAGCACCGGTTATAGTCGGGTGGCCTCATGAGGCCGCCCGGCTTTATTTTTTTGAAACTTTGTTTACGAATCATACGTAGGATTGGGATATAGGGCTTGAAGGGTGCTGCATTCCTAAGAGACTGTTATGAAGAGCCATGCCGTAAACAGAACCTGATATGGGGAATCCCTTGGCTGCAGGGGGCAGATAAGTCGAAATGCCGATTTTTTCATTAAATTGGAAAAAGGGGAAGGTGGAGTGAATAGCCCGTCCGTTCGGGATTCGCACGATTTCGACAAAGATTGACCGCTTTTTTGCAGATTTTTGGTTCTGTTTTTTGGAAAAACTGTACATGAGGTGCAGTCGTTTGGTATGATTTTCATATTGGCAGGAATCATTCACGTGAAATACGGGAAGTGTCCTAACGGTTCCAAGGAGAGGATTCGAATTGGGATCGGAAGTCTGGAGGAATGTCGTTTGAATGAAATGGATGTTAGGCTCGCCAAGCTGGCGCGGAAGGGAGATCGTGTCGCCTTCGCCGAGCTGGTGGAGCTGTATAAGGATAAAATTTTTCACCTTGCGAACCGGATGCTGCATAACCGTCATGAGGCGGAAGAGATCGTTCAGGAAACCTTTTTAAGAGTATATACGAATCTTGAGCGGTACGATGAAAATCAGAAGTTTTCAACCTGGATTTACCGGATTGGCACGAACCTCTGCATTGACCGTCTCCGCAAGCGCAAAGCCAATTATTCCCTTGATGCCGAAATGAATGACGGAGAGGGAACTGATTGGTATGCGATGCTTCCAAGCAATGAAGATACGCCGGATGATCAGGTTGTGTTAAGCGAGACACAGACAGAAATCCGAAAGTCGATCGAAACGCTCCCCGAGAAATATAAAGCGGTCGTCATCCTTCGTTATTTGCAGGATTTGTCGCTACAAGAAATCAGCGATGTACTGGCCATGCCGGTGACCACTATCAAGACGAGACTGCACCGCGGCAGGGAATATTTACGTAAAAAATTAGAGACGATTTTATGATTTTCGGTGAAACAAATTGAATCGTCATACGTACTGTACTACACAAGCTTTCAAGGACACAGAAAGGAGTGGCTCAATATGGATTGCACGGAGGCCCTTCCTTTAATGCACGAATATTTGGACGGCGAATTGAAGGGCAGTGAAGCCTTAGCGTTAAAAGAGCACTTGCTTGCTTGTCCGGCTTGTAGGGAGCGCCTCAAACAGCTTGAAAAGGTCGAAGCGCTCATTCAAGCGTGGCCAGAGCAAGGTGTACCGTCCGGACTGACGGAGCGCATTATGCAGGCTTTACCCCCAGAAAAACGCAAAAATCCTTGGTGGCAGTGGGTTCGCCGTCATCCGGCCGCATCGGTCGCGGCAGTGTTTTTGCTCGTGATGATGGGCAGCTTCATGTCATTATGGAATGAGGATACAGAGCTTCTGGTAAAGGGTTCGGATCTTCAGTCGGTCGTCATTAAAGGAGACACGGTTTATGTTCCGGCAGGCAGCACGGTAGCCGGCAACTTAATGGTAGAAAACGGAAAGCTGCAGGTGGATGGAGACATTAAGGGTAACATCGTCGTCATCGACGGCTCTGTGGTTATGGCTTCTACAGCCCACATTTCCGGTCAGATTACCCAGGTAGATCAAGCATTCAGCTGGCTTTGGTATAAAATGAACGAATGGGCTACCACCATATCTCAATCCAAATAGTTCATCCGAACTATTTTTCGAAAATCCTCCCTAATTAACAGTGTGAAAGGGAGGGTTTTTTGTTCATATTGTGGTATGATGAAATGAAGGGATTAGAGACAAAATATAGCCAAATCCCAAGTTGGGGGCCAGTGCCATGGATTTCATAACTGCCATCAGTCTAAAAGACATTGTCGATATACTCATTGTAAGCTACGTCATTTATAATTTAATCATATTGGTCCGTGGGACAAGGGCCGTACAGCTTCTCCAGGGGATTTTTATTGTCGTTCTAACCTGGGCGCTTAGCATTTGGTTCAAGCTTAGCACGCTTCAGTGGATGATGAACCAGATGTTCACCTTCGGAGTGCTTGCGGTCATCATCATTTTCCAGCCGGAGCTTCGCAAAGCGCTGGAGCAGCTGGGCCGCGGCACACTGTTCAGCCGGTCCGTCTCGGAGGACGATCAGGAGCTGAACCGGAGGCTCGGTGAAATTCTTAAAGCAGTGAATTATTTGGCACGCAGAAAAATAGGGGCGTTAATCGTTTTTGAACGGGAGACCGGCCTGAAGGATTACATAGAATCCGGTATTTCCATCGAATCGCATATCAGCTCGGAGCTGCTGATTAATATCTTTATTCCGAACACGCCGCTGCATGACGGTGCGGTGCTGTTAAGGCGCAATCAGCTGATGGCGGCCGGCTGCTATTTGCCGCTGTCGGAGAATCCTTTTATAAGCAAAGAGCTGGGTACACGCCATCGCGCGGCGATAGGCATGAGCGAGGTATCCGATGCCATCTGTGTCATTGTGTCCGAAGAAACCGGACAAGTGTCTCTCGCTATGAACGGGCATATTCTCCGGGATATTAAGGAGGAATCGCTGCTCTCCAAGCTGTATGAGGAGCTCAAGTCAAAGACGAAGACCAAGGAAAAAAGCTCCATTTGGAAATGGAGGCTGCGGTAATGATGGATCGTTGGCTGCGCAACACGAATGTAGTGAAAGTTATTGCGTTAATAATAGGCATTTTGCTGTGGGCCGTTGTTCATATGGAGGACAGCTCGCTTCCTGGAACGGGAGGCACCGGAGTTAGGGAAGAGAAAATCTCTAACGTTTCGGTTACTCCGAAATACGACAGCAATCAGTTTTATATCGAATCCATTGATCCCGCCCAGGTCGTGCTCACGATATCCGGCAAGGATGCTGCGCTTAAGAAGGCGTTAAGCACAAGTAATTATTCCGTGGAGCTCGACTTGACAAAATATGGCAAAGGTGAACATATACTAACCTTGACGCCTGTAGGCTTTCCAAATAACGTTACGGTCAAGGTCGCCCCTGCTACGGCGAAGGTCGTCATCGATGAAAAGTCGAATAAGCAGATGCCGGTTACGGTCAATGTCACGGGAATCCCTGCTGTAGGTTTAAAGGCGGGACAGCCGATAGTCAAGCCGAATAAGGTTACGGTAACGCTGCCTAGCGGAAGTATCGACTCGATCGAATCCGTTAGGGCGGATGTCAGTGTAGAGAAGGCTCAATCTCCGGTATCGAGCAAAGCCCGCCTTGTTGCTTACGACAAGGATGGGAAGATCATGGAGATGGCGGCGATCAATCCGGCCGTAGTGGAAGTGGAGGTTCCGATCACCAGTCCGTTTACGAGCGTTCCGCTTCAGCTGAAGCTGGTCGGGGAGCCGCCGCGGGGCTTGAGTGTCGGGTCGCTCCAGCAAAATGCGGATAAGGTCACGGTATACGGCCCCCAAGATGTGCTTAACCGTCTCGAATACTATGAGGGGCCAAGCGTCAATCTGGGGGATCTGAAGGAAGAGAAGGAATACACGCTCACGCTGGATATTCCGCTGCGCAATAAGGTAACGCAGCTGGACCCTGCGAAGGTGGAAGTGAAGATCAACATTGTGCCTTCGGTTACGAAGACGTTAGAACAGATTCCGCTGTCGATCGTCGGACAGAATGACGGGTTCAATACGAAGGTTGCGGTACCTGAGAACGGGAAAATCAATCTGGTGGTCGAGGGAGCCCAAGCCTTGTTAGATAAGGTTAAGGCTGCGGATGTTCAGGCCATTCTGGATGTCAGCAATCTGCCGCCAGGGCGCCATGAGCTGCCGGTCGTGTTCAATCTGCCGACCTTTATCAAGAAAGGGCCGCAGCAGGATTTCAAAGCGACAGTTGAGATCAGCGCCAAACAGCAATAAAATAACAGATAACGGATCGAAATATAGGATATAGCATGGGAATAAGAAAGGGAGAGTCTAATTCATGGGGAAATATTTTGGAACTGACGGAGTTAGGGGCGTTGCCAATCAGGAGCTGACGCCCGAGCTAGCTTATAAGATCGGCCGCTGCGGCGGTTACGTATTGGCAGGACAAGTGGAGAAGCCGAATGTCGTTATCGGTCGCGACACCCGTATTTCAGGTACGATGCTGGAGGCAGCGCTCGTAGCGGGACTTTTGTCGATTGGCGCTAATGTTATCCGGCTGGGGGTTGTTTCAACTCCTGCTGTCGCTTATTTGACCCGTCTGCTGAAGGCGGATGCCGGCGTCATGATTTCGGCTTCCCATAATCCTGTAGAGGATAATGGAATCAAGTTTTTTGCCGGAGACGGTTATAAGCTGTCTGATGAAACGGAATTGGAAATCGAACGTTTGATGGATGCTCCTGTAGATGAGCTGCCGCGGCCGGTTGGCGGCGATCTGGGAACGGCGGTTGACGATGAACAAGCTAAATACCAATACTTGGATTACATCAAGTCGACCGTAAAATCATCCTTCCAAGGGTATAAAGTCGTTCTGGATTGCGCAAATGGTTCGGCCTACGAGCTTGCTCCAAAAGTGTTCGAGGCTTTGGGCGCGGAAGTGATCACCATCGGCGCAGAGCCTAACGGACGCAATATTAATGACCACTGCGGGTCGACGCATCCCGAAGGATTGCAGAAGGCTGTCGTTGAGCATCAAGCGGCCTTGGGTCTGGCCTTTGACGGCGACGCCGATCGCTTGATCGCGATTGACGAGAACGGTGTGGAAGTCGATGGAGACTTCATCCTTAGCATCTGCGGACATGCGTTGAACCAAGCAGGCAAGCTGAATCACAGCACGATTGTAACGACTGTAATGAGCAATATCGGCTTCTTCAAGGGCATTGAGTCGGTAGGCCTGAAGGCCGCTAAGACTGCGGTAGGCGACCGCTACGTGATGGAAGAGATGCGCAAGGGCGGTTACAATCTGGGCGGAGAGCAGTCCGGCCATGTGATCTTCCTCGACTACAATACAACCGGAGACGGCATTCTAACTGCGCTGCAGCTGATGGATACGGTAGTTCAATCCGGCCAAAAGCTCAGCGATCTCAAAGGCATTATGCGCAAATATCCGCAAAAGCTGGTTAATGTTCGCGTGGCGGACAAGAGCAAGTGGAAAGAAAACCATGCCATCGATGAAGCGATCCGTAAGGTGGAAGCGGAGCTTGGAGATAATGGGCGCGTGCTTGTAAGACCATCCGGCACCGAATCTCTGATTCGTGTCATGGCGGAAGGCCCGGACAAGGCCCAGGTGGAAGCTTATGTGCAGGATATTGCCGATGTTATTCAAAAAGAGCTAGGTTAATATTTTTATAGATTAGAAGGTTAGAAGATTCTCTGATGTGACACATTAGAGGATTTTTCTATTTTCTGACTGACGTATGAAAGCATCATGAAAATATAAGTTGCACATCGCCTTCAAAATGAATAAGATGATAATATGCTTTTTACTCCGGGATAGAAAGGTGGGCAGATGTTGCAAGTACTAACAGCGCCAGAACTTATGAGGGTATCTACATAGATAAGAGTTCATGAACATGTGGACCAGGACGATCTATTGACCAGATAGCCGCTTATAAGTTGACGAGGTGAAGGTGTTCGAAACATTCGGCGGGGACCTTCCGGTAGGCGATCACTACCGTAGAAGCTGAAACGCAAAACGTCGGGGCGACCTGACGCACAAGGGTTCAGCATGACGAGGAAAGACATGACGGTTTTTTAAAATAGCAGGAGGTTCTATCCCTTATGTGTGGTATCGTTGGATACGTTGGCAAACGTAATTCTCAAAATATATTAATTGAAGGCTTGAAAAAGCTAGAATATCGCGGTTATGATTCCGCAGGTGTTGCTGTATTTACTGAAAACGGGCTGCAGGTAAAGAAGTCCAAAGGCCGCTTGGCTAATTTGGAATCCAAGCTGGATGAAGCGCCATTGAACGGATTTATCGGAATCGGCCATACGCGTTGGGCCACTCATGGTAAGCCGTCGGATGTGAATTCCCATCCTCATACGGATAACAGCAATAAGTTTTCTGTTGTTCACAATGGGATCATTGAAAACTATGTAGCTTTGAAAGAAGAGCTGATTGCAAAAGGACACGTATTCGTCTCTGAAACCGATACGGAAGTCATTTCGCATTTGATCGCGGATCTGTACGACGGCGACATCGTCAAAGCCGTGCAGCAAGCGGTACAACGGATGAGCGGCGCTTTTGCCTTAGGCGTGCTGACGGAATACGAGCCTGAGAAATTGGTCGCTGTACGTTTATCCAGCCCGTTGATCATCGGCGTTGGCGAAGGCGAGAACTTCATTGGTTCCGACATTCCTGCGATTCTGGATTACACTCGTAACGTGTACATCTTGAATGATGGAGAAATGGCCGTTTTGACGAAAGACGGTGTCGAATTGATGACTTTGGAAGGGAATTTTATTTCCCGGGAATTATTTTATGTCGATTGGGACATTATGACGGCGGAAAAAGCCGGATTCGATCACTTCATGATGAAAGAAATTCACGACCAGCCGAAGGCATACCGCGATACGATGGGAGCTCGTCTGGACCCGTCCGGTACGAAGGTGATTCTGGATGAAGTGAAGATGACGGAAGAGCAAATCCGTTCCATCCGCAATGTTCATATTATCGCATGCGGTACGGCTTATCATGCAGGCTTGGTCGGTAAAAGCGTCATTGAGAAGTTGTCCAGAATTCCAGTGGAAGTGGATGTTGCTTCGGAATACCGTTATCGCGAGCCGATCATCAACAAAGATACACTGGTTATCGTCGTAAGCCAATCCGGTGAAACCGCGGATACTTTGGCAGCCCTTCGTGAAGCTAAGCGTAACGGCGCATCCGTTCTAGCTATCACTAACGTTGTAGGCAGCTCGGTTGCCCGCGAAGCGGATCATGTGATCGTTACTTGGGCAGGTCCTGAGATTGCGGTAGCTTCGACCAAAGCTTATACATCCCAGCTGATCGCATTCTATCTGTTTGGTCTGTACTTGGCACAAACGTTAGGTACGAAGGATCCAAGCTATATTGCGGACGTCATCTCCGAATTGAAGCTGCTTCCTGAGAAGGTAGAGCAAATTCTGGAGAAGGCTGAAAGCATCAAGGAATGGGCGGAAGAAGTAGCATCCCATAACAACCTGTTCTTCATCGGAAGAGGACTGGACTATGCCGTAGCCTTGGAAGGCTCCTTGAAGCTGAAGGAAATTTCTTACATTCACTCTGAGGCTTACGCTGCAGGCGAACTGAAGCATGGTACGCTGGCTTTGATCGAGGAGGGTATCCCTGTTATTGCTCTGGGAGCACAGGAAGATCTGCTTGAGAAAACCATCAGCAACATTAAAGAAGTGAAAGCGCGCGGCGCTCATGTATACGGAGTGAACATGGAAGGTGATACCGAGCTTGCCAAAGCAGTTGACGGATTGTTCACCATTCCAAGCACGCTGCAGCTTCTGAGCCCGGCCTTATCCGTTATTCCTTTGCAGCTGTTGTCTTACTACGCTTCTCTTGCCCGCGGCAACGATGTCGATAAGCCTCGTAACTTGGCTAAGAGCGTGACGGTGGAGTAGTGTCCGAAGATCTAGACTAAAAATTATCAAGACTTAAATTTAAAAAGCTATTATAAAATAAGGGTTTTCACATGTTAGCCATGTCTAAAATGTGAAAACCCTTATTGTTCAACTATCGTTCACCGTTAGATGAACAAACTTTGTACCACGAATGAGTTTCCTTTTACTAATTGGCAACATGACCGTTACTTCAATAACATCACAAAGAAGCAGTTCATTTCGGCAGCTCCAAGTTAATCGTATATCGTTAACACAATCTCCTCATAATTTGTATCTGCATAACAGTCCCAATCAGCATTGTCGGTGTTGATTTCCAATGTAGGAACTAAGGATTGTTGCGCACAAATACGCATTGTTTCCTGACCACTTACAAACTTGTGGCAAGCTTCCGCAGGTGAAGAAAAGCCCTTCATCACTTATGACATCCAATGTTCCCCGCGGCTTTCAACATACCTGGATTCAACTACATCCGATGATATTGTAAGCAGTACACTAAGTGCATTAAGATTCGATAATCGCTGCTCCAATGTGCCTAGCCCTGTACTCGTACCAAACGCGGCTCGGTGATTTAAATGAAATCTTTCGAATATGTAAAACACACCGTGTGAAGCCTTTGTTCGACCAAGGGAAGTCATAAAGCTATGCAATTGCTCGATATAATCAACATGACGATTTAATAGTCCGAGGTGTTCTTCTTGCTGAAGATTCCTTAGAACACCATGGTCATCAACTAGTACTCCCGAATAATGCTCGCTTACTGCAATCATGGTTCTCTCAACTTTAGGATTCTGACTGTTCATTTTCTTTAATGCGGTCAATACTGAAGTTTTTCCTGCGGTAGACAACCCTTCGATAATAACTCCCCGAATCATATTTCACCTCTTCGCATTTTTCAATTTTCCTGCCCGTTTAACGTAGCAAAGATGCCGATCCTGCAGCAGTATGATCATCATGGTAAAACTCATATGGAATCAAAAGCATTTGGCTTTTTCCATAAACGTCTACTGTAAAACTCATACCACAGGGGCAATACCAACAATTGCGACTCCGATTATTTTAAGAAGTACTATCAAAATCATCATTCCTCCCTCGTGAAATACCCACTTCAATAATACCATATATTGGAACTATCCTGCCCTTAGTTTAATGAGACCGCCCGATCGATCCCGCGGCGGCCTCGTTAATGCGTTTTCGTAACCCGATAGCTTAATGCCGGATAACGTTACCAACAATCTGATGAGATCGATGCCAGGATCATGGCCTACATGGGCTGGTTATAAAACACTACACTCAGATATCCTGCCTATTTATTCGTATTGAGGCTGTCCGCTTCATTGCATATAATGAAGGTACCACCCTTCGGGGAAATCATTAAGGGAGGCCGCGATGACCGAGACCGCATTTGACGAATCATTATTTGCAAGCTTGAGGCCGGGTTTAACCTCGTTCTGTTATCGAATGCTAGGCTCCATGGACGATGCGGACGATGCCGTTCAGGAGACGAGTATTCGGGTCTGGCAGAGCTGGAGCACGTTCAGACAGGAGTCCTCGTTCAAAACTTGGGTCTATCGGATTGCCTCCAACCTGTGCTTGGACAAGCTGAGACAATCCAAACGCCGCGCGCTTCCCGTTGACCTGTTCGACCCGGCCGTCGCCATCATCGAGCCGCGCGACACGCTGCCGGACTCTGCCTGGATCTGGCCGTCTCCCGATTTTGGGGGCAATCCTGAGGATCGGCTTGTCCGCAGAGATACCCTTCAACTGTGCTTTATCGCTCTCCTGCAGACCTTGCCTCCGCGGCAGCGCGCGGTACTCATTTTGAAGGATGTATTTGAATGGTCCTCCAAGCAGATCGCAGAAACGTTGGCGATGTCGCCAGCAGCGGTGAACAGCGCCTTACAAAGAGCCCGAGAGACGATGGACCGGGTGCAGCTTCGCTCGGATGAGCTCAGCAGCATGGACGTTCAACCGGAGCAGCAGCTGCTGTCCCGGTATGTGGAGGCCTTCGAGCAATTCGATATTGCCGCGCTCGTCGCGCTGTTCCACGAGGAAGGCTGCATGTCGATGCCGCCCTTCGAGATGTGGATCCGCGGCAAGGAGGATTTGTCCGCCTTCTATTCGCTTACTCGCTGGCATTGCGAAGGTTCGCGATTTGTGCCCATTACGGTGAATGGCGGTTATCCGGCGTTGGCCCAGTATATGCCGGACAAAGAGGGCTCTGGCCTGGTACCCTGGGGCATCCACGTCATCGAAACCAAAGAAAATCAAATCCTGCACGTTCAAAACTTCATTCATACGCCATTATTTTCGCGATTTGGGCTGCCCGAGCGAATTGACCGATGAATTTCGTCATTGGCTTACGTCTATATTATTGAGAATAACCAAATGACGAATATCATGAGAGAGGTGTCTATTTAAAATGGAAACAAGTAAACCGACGAAAGTAACCGTGCAAGCCGTCATTCAAGCCCCTGTCGAGAAGGTATGGCGCTATTGGACTGAGCCGGATCACATCACGAAGTGGAATCAAGCGTCAGAGGACTGGCATGCGCCGAGAGCCGAAAACGATCTGCGGGTCGGCGGCAAGTTTCTGACACGGATGGAAGCGAAGGATGGCAGCATGGGCTTTGATTTTGGCGGCGTCTACGATGTTGTGAATCGGCATGAGGCGATCGGCTACACCATGGAAGACGGAAGAAGAGTGGATATTGCTTTCGTCGATCAAGGGAATGAGACGAAGGTCATTGAAACATTCGACGCGGAAAGCTCCAATCCCGTCGAGTTCCAGCAAGCAGGCTGGCAAGCGATCATGGACAATTTCAAAGCCTATACCGAACAAAACTAATCATCGCGAAGAAGACGCCGGGGAAGATGCCCGGCGTCTTTCTTTTTGAACCCTGGTACGAGCGTGCTCTCCGTTAGCCTTAACCTTGTGCCGCATCCATGTTCATGTAATTAATGGCCCACAGATGGCCATCCAAGTCCACGAAGCCCCAATGATACATGAAACCATGATCTTCAGGTTCAGCGTGTAATTTCCCGCCCAAGGAGACCGCGGTATTCACGATTTCATCGACCTTTTCCCGGCTCTCGAAGGCCAATGCGATCGTCATCTGCGCATATTTGCTCGTATCGACGGATTCCTTCTCCGTGAGTGTATTAAAGAATGCTTGATTGATCAACATGACCTGATGGTTGCCGCCGATCACGATGGCTACCGAATTCTCGTTATCGGGGAATTGCGGGTTGAGCTCGAATCCGAGTCCGGTGAAGAACGCTTTCGATTGTTCTACGTTTTTTACAGGCAGGTTGAAGCTCGTGAATGCGGACGTTAATGCCATTTTCAAAACACCTCTTCGTCAAATTAGTTTGTGTTCATTTATGCCTTCGTTTATATAGACGACAGCCGCTCCGGAAATTCACCGGTCTCATGGATTCGGAAGAGTAAATTTTGAAAAATCGTGCTTCTTTTGTCGTAAGGCCAGGATAGCGTTTCAATTAATCAGCAGCACTCAAGGACTTTATTTTCTCGTACATGATTGCTGCTGTTTTGATACTTGGGTCAGTCTAATACTAATTAAGCGGAGTTTCCCTTTCAGATTGTCGCGATTAG
Organism: Paenibacillus vulneris; assembly: GCF_039543185.1. Taxonomy (NCBI): domain Bacteria; kingdom Bacillati; phylum Bacillota; class Bacilli; order Caryophanales; family Paenibacillaceae; genus Paenibacillus; species Paenibacillus vulneris. Next base: position 16,597 of record NZ_BAABJG010000001.1, read on the forward strand.
TTCAGAGGAAGTGCAACTTCGAAAACTGTACCTGAAGCATCCGATTTCGCGACTCGTATAGTTCCTCCGTGCAAATTTACAACCTTTTGGGAAATACTTAACCCTAAACCAAAACCGGATGTCGAGTGTGATTCATCACCTTGATAAAATTTGTCAAAGACATACTTTTGTTTTTCCAATGGAATACCCGGTCCTTTATCGCAGATCAGAACGAATACTTGGCCGGCCGTATCAAAAATTTGAATATGTATTTCGGAATCCTGGGGAGAGAATTTGACTGCATTATCCAGTAGATTAATCCAGACTTGGCTTAATAATTCCTCATTGGCATGGATCATGACTTCCGTGGAATCAAATTGGTAATTGATATTTTTTTCAGCCCATTTTTGATCCATTAGTACAACTGCATGCCGGATTTGTTCCGTTACATTAAATAATTCTTTTTCTGTCAGAATGGTATGGTTTTCAATTTTGGAAAGATTAAGTACATTCGTCGCTAATTCAGCCAGTCGTTCCGATTCGCTTATTATAATATCCAGGTATTCTTCACGTTCTTCCGTTGATAAATTCTGGCGTTTCAACAGCTTTGCAAAGCCTCTTAAAGAAACGATGGGTGTCTTGAATTCATGGGAAAAATTATTTACAAAATCAGTACGTAACATTTCTAGGCTTCCTAATTCCTCTGCCATATGGTTAAAACTTCGGTTTAGATTTCTTAGTTCTTTAGGTCCTCTAAGATGAATACGAACATTGAAATTCCCTTTTGCAAGTTCTTCGGCTGCAAAAATCACTTGTCGAATAGGGGCAAGAGGGATTCTGCTAAAGAAAAACGAAGCCAGCAAACTTACCGTCACACTGACGGTTACAAAATAAGAGATGACCCATCCCTCGCCTGAATTGGGAGCGGGCTTATAAATCCCAAAGTAGTCTAAAGCAATGATAATTAAAAATGCGATAAAAATGGAGATAATCAAAATAAGAAATACGATAAACGTAAAAACAATCGTTAAGCCAATTCCGTTAAAATAGTTTTTATCTTTTTTTCTAAGTTTTTTAACCATGATGTATTACCGCCTTGTAACCGATGCCCCTAATCGCAATGATTTCAAATTCGGGGTAATCGTTAAACCGTTTTCTCAATCGATTGATATGAACATTCACAGTCATATCCGTTGTTTCCGAATCCATGCCCCAAATTTCATCCATTAATTGAATACGTGTAAAAATTCGATTGGGGGATGATAACAGTTTGTACAACAAATAAAATTCTTTTTGGGGTAAAGTTTGTATCTCCCCTTCTCTAAACACGCTCAAAGAATCATAATCAAGCGTCAATTTTCCAATACGGAGTTTTCTTTCGGTTGTAATCTGTGCTCTCCGAAGCAAAGCTCTGATTCGAAGAAGCATCTCCTCTTCATCAACAGGCTTAACTAAATAATCATCCGTTCCTGCAAGAAACCCCTCTCGTTTATCTTTAGGGAGCTGCTTGGCTGTGACCATAAGAATTGGAATGGTACTGCCGCTATCTCTAATAAGATGTGTCAATTCTAACCCGTCCATTCCAGGCATCATAATATCAATGATGATTAGATCAACATGATGATGCTCCATAATATCTAAAGCAGCAATTCCATTTTCCGCAAGAAATACTTCATATCCTTCGTTACTTATTACTGCTTTCATCCATTTCGCTGTATTTTTATCATCTTCTGCAATGAGAATTTTGAACAAATGGAACATTCCTTTCTTGAATGATGGAGAACTGGCTTTCCTATTCAGTTTATTTTTAGTTTATTAAAATGATATACGATTTCCAAGTAGACAATTCATTGTAGATCTATTGGAGGAATCGTTTTATGTTAAAGCTTCAATTGGACAATATTAAAAAAATCTATAAGAGTGGCGAAACCGTTACGGCCGTAAAAGGAGTTTCCATTGGGTTCCGATCAAGGGAATTGGTTTCAATACTGGGCCCATCCGGATGCGGTAAAACCTCGCTTTTGAATATTATTGGCGGTTTGGATCAATACGATAGTGGCGACCTTATAATAAACGGTGTTTCCACTAAGCAATTTAAAGACAGTGACTGGGATGCCTATCGTAACCACTCTATAGGATTCGTGTTTCAAAGCTATAATCTAATCGGACACCAAACCGTTTTGCAAAATGTTGAAATTGCAATGACTTTATCAGGAGTCAAAGCTTCGGAAAGAAAAAGAAGGGCACAGCAGGCGTTGAAGCAGGTTGGACTCTCAGAACATATGAACAAAAAGCCTAACCAATTGTCTGGAGGCCAAATGCAGCGTGTTGCTATAGCCAGAGCTTTGGTTAATGATCCGGATATTATATTGGCCGATGAACCGACTGGAGCACTTGATAGTCAGACCAGCGATCAAGTTATGGATATTTTAAAAGAAGTTTCAAAGACGCGGCTGGTGATTATGGTGACTCACAATGCTGAGCAAGCAGAAGCTTATTCAGATAGAATTATTCGTATGTTGGATGGACAAGTTCAATCAGATAGTGACCCGATTACTCAATTACTTTTTTCCTCTTCATCAAAGACAGAGCAGACTAAGCCCCAAAAAACATCGATGTCTCTACAAAGTGCAACCTTACTTTCCTTTAAGAACCTCTTAACCAAGAGAGGAAGAACGATTATAACAGCATTCGCAGGTAGTATCGGCATTATTGGCGTTGCCCTTGTTTTAGCTCTTTCTAACGGATTGTCGAACTATATAGGCTCTTTGCAATCCACTACCCTCAGTGGGTTACCGATTAATATTAACGCGGGTATTGTTGAAGGTACAGCTGAAGAATTGAATACTACGACGAAGTACACCGAATATCCGGATCAGGATGTTGTCTATTCCTATAACAATGAAACGAATGTTGCGAAACATACTAATGTTATTACTGAACCTTTTCTTGATTATGTCGCGGAACTTCAAACCAAATTTCCAAAGTCGGTCAACAATATATCTTATACCTACGGACTCCAGTTCAATCTTTTGGCCAAAGGACAAAATACCGTAGTGAATTTTAATAATGGAAATGAAATGATCGGTACGCCGTTTTGGCAGCAGCTCCCAGAGAATAAGGATATTATCCTATCGCAGTACGATTTGGTCGGTTCTGAAAGCAAGCTGCCCTCAGCAAAAGATGAAGTGGTCCTAATTGTCGATAAGTATAATCGGATAGATAAGGCTTTCTTCGAGAAAATAGGTATTACCGGAAATTCAAATTACAAAATCACCGATTTTATTGGAAAATCGATTTTAAAGGTAATTCCGAATAACGAGTATTACACTGAAAAAAGCAAAGATTCTTTTGCTGCCGCAACACCTGCTGATTACGAAAAACTTTACAACGATGGTTCAGGAACCACACTTAAAATTACAGGTATCCTCCGCCCTAAAAAAGGAACGAACGGGAGTTATTTGTCGCCGGGAATAGCATACACCCATGATTTAACAACATCCGTTCTAGAGGATGCACGCAAAAGTGATATTGCACTGGCCCAAAAAAAATCGAATACAAATGTTATGTTGGGAACTCCTTTTGCGGATGAAGCATCCAAAGTTAACGCGGAAGCACTGCTAGGGGCAAATACTACACCCGCGGGCATCAGCATTTACCCCAAAGATTTGGAAGGAAAAGAAAAAATAAAAGAATACCTTGATCAGTATAACGATGGAAAGCCCAACAAGGATCAGTTACTATATTCAGATTTTTCCGCATCCCTTACATCAGTAACAAAAAAATTATTAAATGGAATAACTTATGTTCTAACAGGCTTTGCTGCAATTTCTTTATTCGTATCGACGATTATGATCGGGATAATCACCTATGTATCGGTTATCGAACGCACCAAAGAGATTGGCATACTCCGAAGTGTAGGAGCACGCAAAAAGGATATCTCCAGAGTGTTCAACGCAGAAACATTACTAATTGGATTTACGGCTGGCTTGCTTGGTGTAGGTATAACTTATGTTTTAACTGTCCCGATGAATCTTATCATACAAAAGCTTGCGGATATATCCGGTGTTGCAAATCTGAGTCCAATGCATGCTGCCTTTTTAGTTATTGGCAGTATGGTACTCACACTAATTGCTGGAATTATTCCGTCTAAAATGGCTGCCGGAAAAGACCCTGTTGTGGCTTTACGTAGCGAGTAGGGTGATTTTATCAAATGGTAATGTCACGAACAAATCGGAAAGGAGTTTAAAGAGATGACCCTTACACATAAACGCATCGTCATTCTGATTGTAGTTATCATCGTAGCAGCTGTTTTGGGACGGCTTGCGGTGCGGGCATTTATGAATTTTATGCTCGGCGGCACATTGTTCGGAGGTAACTTCCTATGAAAAATAAAAATAAAGAAAAAGGCAGGAAAAAAGTATTGTGGGGATTTATTTATGTAGGTGTTTTCATTGTTGCATTTGCGGCTTCTGCAATCATCAAAATGACATATAATCCACTGTCTGGGGAAATGAAGGTTAACTGGAACGACTCCATTGGTCGTGTATATACGGATATCGCATACGGCGAAAAGGAGAAGAACAAATTTGACCTGTATGTTCCTGCGGATAATACAAAGAAAACCTACGGTCTTGTGGTATATCTCCATCCAGGGGGTTTTGCAGCCGGTGACAAAAGCGGTGACGCCGATATGCTGAAATGGCTCTGTTCAAAAGGCTATGTTGCCGCAGGTATTAATTACACGGTGTCTGATGAAAATAACCCTGAAGCCAGCGTTTATACCATGTCTCAGGAAATCAAAAACAGTATTCCAGTTGTAAAAGCGGAAGCGGAAAAGTTAGGCTACCATCTCGATAGAATGGCTATTTCCGGTGGCTCGGCGGGCGGCACTCTGGCACTATTGTATGCTTACCGTGATGCGGACACCTCCCCGATTCCTGTTAAAATGGTCTTTGAGATGGTCGGGCCGCCCAGCTTTTATCCAGAGGACTGGACTACCTACGGTTTGGATCGGAGTCCAGAGGCAGCAGCAAACTTATTCAGCATTATGTCTGGTAACACCATTACAACAGATATGATAGGAACGGCAAGATATGATGAAGCAGTCAAAAATATTTCACCGTATATGTGGATCGATGAAAATTCTGTCCCTACGCTTGCTGCCTATGGAAAATACGATAGAGTAGCTCCGTTCGGAACAGTAAAACATCTGATTAACGCATTGGAGGAAAACCATGTTCCCCACGATTATATCGAGTTCTCCCATTCGGGACACGGTCTGCAAAACGACGATAAGCTTTCTGCAAAATATATAGAAAAGATGAATGAGTATCTGGAGCGGTATTTGGGAAGTGAATAAGACGGATGCAAGCAGGAAGCAGCAGAAAACTTAAAAGTAACCGTCATTCGGCTGGTTTCTGATTTCTCTTAGCCTGTCGCTCCCACCCGGCAAGGTCATAGTTGTACTGTTCCACTACAGGTTCAGCCTTGCGGAAGGTAGTCATAAACGCCTGTACATCGGGATACCCGTCCTCTTGCAGAGCATTAGGAAGCCAAATAGAATTTGCGCCGGCCAAAACCACGTTAAAACAGATTACGTGGTTTTGGCCGGTTTTTTGCGATGCAATAACCCGTCAAATTTTTCGTTTTCGAGGCAAAAACAAGGCGACAAGCGCGCCGAGAAGAATGCCGACCGCTGCCAGATAGATGGCGCTCCTCTCACCTGCAGCGATGGCTTCGCGTGTTTAAGCACTACATGCTACCTGCGTACTTTCTTAATAGGTAATTGGAAATGGAATATTATGATGAGGACGTAGCCCAAGCGAAGGCGCGGGAGCGTTCCTTTTATTAAACAGGGAGTTAGCCCCAAAACAGGAATTGCGTGGAGATCAGTCAGACGTAATAATAGAAAAGAGAGAAACAAAGTTGGGAGGCAGGAGAAAATGTCGAACATGGACAAGGAGAAAAAGGCTCTGGAGAAAGTGACAACGATATATGAAACAGGCGAGATCATAACGGCGAAAGTGTACAAGGTCAGCCAGGAGCAGAAAGAGGAACTCGATCGTCTGTCAGCTGAGAGGCACGAAAAGTTACTCGAGGATGCAATACCGAAGATCCGAGAGCGGTACGAACAGCTAGTCAAGCTCCGGCAGCAACAGCCGAAGACTGACGACGGTGGCAAGCCTCCGAGTGATTCCGCAAACGGGTAAAGTTAGTTCAATAAAATGGATCTCCAACAAGATAGTTCGAACCCCTGTGGTATTGTGGGAAATAGAGATGCCAAACAACCTCCCAATTTGATTCACATTGGAAGGTTTATTTCCAATAGCTTATGTTATTCCAAACGGAATGACTTCTTATAGAAAATTCCTCGGTATGGAAGTGAAATTACCGGTAGCCCCTATGACCTTCTTGTCGCTCCACAGCATCGCACATGCTACGGGCTTTATGTCCCAACCCCCCTGAATCATTGCCAATACATGTAGGGGTGAACATTATAGCGCTCGCGATCAAGTCCCACAAGCAGGTACGTTCGACCCGGCTACCTTCAAATGAAAAAAGGATCAACCTGAAAGAACGGCTGATCTCATAATACGAAAGGGAAGTTATGTTCAATAGAATGTTTACGGTAAAAAGTAGGAACCTTAACACGCTTTCTGCGATCCCAGCAGATTAACCAACTGTCTGATCGCCTTTATGTCAATAATTAAAGCTTCCTCAATTCACGCAGGATATTTTCCAGATCCAGCCGCTGCATAAAGTCTGGATTCACGTAGGCGGAACGGATAATGCCGGATTCGTCGATCATAAAGGTGGAAGGAATCGGCAGGATCCAGCGGTTCGTCGCGTTGTATTCCGCCAAGTCCATACCAATTTGTTTCATAATGTCCTTAATGTAAACCGGAACGTCGTAAAGAATGTTATAGAATGCGGCCACGAGACCGTGTGTGTCGCTTAACACTTGGAAAGTCAGCTCTTCTTTCTCCTGCTGGGAAAGCGTGTTGTCCGGGCTTTGCGGGCTGACAGCGATCAACTGGCCCCCGAGGGCTTCGATGTCAGGCAGTAGCTTCTGATAGACCTTAAGCTGACTGTTGCAGAACGGGCACCATCCGCCCCTATAAAATGTCAGAACAACAGGTCCTTTGGACAGTTCTTCATAAAGACTAATCGTTTCTCCCAAAGCATTCCTGAGTGTAAAATCCTTCGCCTTCTGCCCCTCCTGCCGGCCGTAAGCAATACCAGATTCCTGCTGCTCTCGGATCTGACGAAACATCTCCGTTTGAATCTGCAAAGGGGTATGCGCGATAAATTCCTGTTTAGCTCCCGCTAAAGCTTGAGTTAATGACATGTTTTGTAGCTCCTTATTAAAATATTACTGATTAATCGTCAGATTATAACTAAGTTAGTGATGCTTTCATTTGGCAGACATCTTGGAGGGCGAGGTGAATGCCGCGATCCTGTCTTGCTTTCGCAAATGGATGATTTGAGCTGTTAGGCCAACGACAAGAATGACGAAGAGACTGGCTTGAGCGCCGAGGAGAATTGGCGAATTCAAATCGGCGACTATGGGGTGGCCGTCTGGAACACGGGTCAGGGTTTCGGTAACGGTCGGCAGCATCAGCAGAAACGCCGTCAGGCTGAGGAAGATTGTTTCAAGGTACTTGGCCGCACGCTTAAAGCTCGAAACACGCCTGATCCCGTATCCGGCGAGCAGCAGCAGGATCGTTGTCGTGCCAATGACATAGCTGACCGACTGATGTGCGATGGGAAATACTGTGATAGCGCCAATCAGCATCGAAATAAAGTAGATGACACCAGACCTTGACCGAGGAACAATCCGCCCATAGCGAGCAAACATATATATAGCCAGCGGAATGGCGGGCAAGCTGCTGAGCGTATGTACCCAGCCAAGTGATGAAATTCCAAACATAATTGTCTCCTTCCGGTCCTTAAGGACAAGGGTAATTTGTTCTGTCTTGCCGCGAGCCGATACTAGCGGTTGACAGCATCTCATATCGTGTCGGTGGGGCTTAAGATGATCGGCCATGCAGCCTTCCGCGCAAATTGGCTCAAGGTCATCCACGGGGCTGAAACAAGGAAATTAAACGTGCCTAATCCGGCATAGCAGCTACATTGATAATTTGATAAGAGTATACCTACTAGTAGGTAGGTTAAAATTAAATGATGTGTGCCTGAACCATCGACGGGCGGCAGTGTTCGTTTCGCAATCATTCATCGCCATGACGCTCGTTCGAATTCCCAGAAGTTCAATACGGTGCGATGTTCCGGTATCCCATTGACACGCCATGATTGGCAACTCTAGCGGCTGGCCCGTCATGATCCAAATGAACTTCTCGGATGAGATACGATTAGTTCATAAATAGCGATCTTATCCTCAAAATGGTTATGTTCACCTCCTTTCATCTCGATCATGACAGCAACCATCGCTATCGTGGCGTTCATCACAAAGGGAAGCGCGAAACGAGTCGCCCCATGAGCGTTTCTGTCACGACGCCGAATATCTTCGGATCGCCATAAGCCCGCGCCGAAAGCATCGCGCCGTGAACCGTTGCCATGAACGTTTCGGCCTCGTCACGAGGGGTATTCATCAGTTGAAATTGTCCTTGCAGCACACCGCGCTCCAGCACGGATGTCAACCATGCCGACAGGTAGCTGAAATGCGCCCGGACCTCTAGCGCAACTTCCTCGGGTAGGACCGGGAGCTGGCTTGCCAACAACGCGCAGACACAAAACGGAGCGCTGGCGTCCGCGATACAGGCTTCCCAATAGCCAGTGTAGTACCGAAGCTGTTCGAGCGGATCGGATACTTGAAGTTCGAGATTTGCCATCCCTGCTTCAGCTTCTTTCCGATACCTCGCAACTAGCGTTCGGACCAGATCGACCTTGCTAGGAAAGTGGTGATGGATGCTCGCCTTTCGAATCCCAACCACATCAGCGATGTCGGCATAACTGAAGCCGTTGTAGCCGCCAGTGACGATCAGAGTACGCGCACAAGCCAGAATGTTGTCAAATGTGGTAGATAAATTGTCCATAACCACAGTCTACCTTCTAGTAGGTACTTTGTCAAATAGCATAGTCGTTACGCTAATGGAAGACTTTAGATTAATTGACGACAACAGCAGTCTGTAACGATTTTGATGTCCAGAGAGTAAATGAGTTGAGCCAAGGCGAGCAGAGCCAAGCGCTATCCTAGGGCCGGATGCTCGACGGAAGCCATTTCCGGTGCTGCGGCACGAAGCCGGGTTGGTTGATCGGAAGACATGAATAGATCGCTCCTTTATTTCAATTTATTTTGAAATGAATCGAGCTGGTTATATTTCAATAATAATTGAAATGTCGAGGGGGGGATGATATAATTTTTTCATGAGACAAATTGATGAACTTGCAGTAGCCCAAGCGGCTAAAGTGCTCAGCGATCCGATACGGCTTAAAATATTGATGCTTCTGAAAGAGGGAAGACAGGAGATTTACCAAGCGCCGGTCTGTTCGGCTTATGCGCATGCCATCTGCCCGGAGGATCTGAAGCTTGGTTTGGGGGACATTTCGTCGTCGAAGCTGTCATACCATTTGAAGGAATTGAAGGACGAGGGCTTCATACAGGAGTGCAGGGAGGGAAAACGGATTTATTATCTCTTAAAGCCTGATCGTTTCAAAAGCTTAATTGAATCACTCCACAGGTTTTACTAGATTTGAAGCAAATCAGGCAGTACCTGTAGGTACAGCCTGTTACGTCAGCTCTCTTGGAAATTTTTTGACGATCAGGTTGTCTGCTCTAAAAACCGCGCCGTGAATTCGATCGACGTCCCCTAAACCGCCTGGAATCGCTGCAGATTCCAGGCTTTTCCTTATTCTTGCGGGTTTCAGTAAATAATAATCCTGGTCACTGGCATTAAGCTAACTGACAATTTAGTTGTATGGTAAAATAAACTATGACTTTAGGAAATATTGCTTGGAGGATACGATGGACCGATGCTCAATAAATCAATTATTTTTACAATTGCCAACATTAAGTAAATGGAACCTATTGCTTTCAAGCCAAATAAACTAATTAAAGTGAATACAGCCGCGTATCCACAACTGGCTGGATTGATTCTTTCCTGAGTTTACTGGGATGTTCAAGGATTGGGAAGGTAAACAGCCTTAAGAGGAAGGATTTAGGTTGGTATCCTGATATGAATCCTAATGGCGTATTAAGCGAGATTTTTAAAGGGAACATGTAATCCTTCGTTAAACTAACGGATAACGTTACGTTATAAAACACGAAAGCAGCCGACACCTACTCGACAATAGATTCAAGAGCTTCTATTGCAATGGTCTTGGCTGCTTCGTTACCTTGCTCTGAGCTCCCCGCAATAGTTTGCAGTGCTTTCTGGGCGATCTCCAGCTGTGCGGTCAAACGGTCAACCATTTTGGCGAGATCGATGGTAAAGTCGTCTGTTAACTCGCCATTGCCTATTAAGACGACAGCAGTAAATTCGAACTTATTCTTCATCCTTTATTCACTCCTTCAACTTGATTTCATTGCCGGCGTAATCGGCCACAGTAGACGCTGTCCGGAATCCTACGCAATTTCCCCAATAGGTGAATATTAAAATCATAGTCTACCAAACGCTATTTTGTAAATGCCTTACACATCCTCACGAACGCGGCATCCGCTGTTACGCTATCGAGTACGTTAGTTCATTGAAGACAGCAGGAGATCGGAGAACTTTAACAAACAAATCGAGTATAAATAGGAAGGTTTAACCATTCAGAGAGAGTAGGGAAGGAGTGAGAGCTAATGAGGTGGATGAAGGCTCTGGCGGGAACGCTGTTCGGCATACAAGCATTTGCAGCAGCCACCCTATCCGCTAACGCGGAAATGTTTCCTACGGATACGCCGGAATCGGGCAGAGTGCCCTCGGTTATCAGTTTGCTCGCGGATACGCCGTACTTTGATAAGTACGAAAATTCATGGGCACCTCCGGAAGGAGTTTTGGCTCCGCAGGATGTAGAGGTCGTCATTGGCGGTATGCCGTGGTCAAGCCAGCATAACTGGTGGAAGATTCATACCAAGTTCGGTGACAAATGGATTAATGTTCAGTCTCAAGATCTGGATGTTCCGCCGCCTAAAACGATAACGCTTTTGGATAATACACCGATTTATGCCAAGCCGGATGCAGCGGAGGAGCCAACTGCCGTATTATCGCCTCAAGATGTGACGGTAGTAGGGGCGCAGAAGCAGTGGTTCGCAGAAGAAGGGTTCGACAATAGCACTATGAAATGGCTGCAGATTCATACGACTTGGCTTGGGGATCAATGGGTCCAGCTGCCGTTGAACAGGATAGGCAGTGTGCGCAGCCTGGATGAAAAGGCGTACTTTCTCAACGAGGAGAACCTGCGCCATGCCGCCTTGCAGGTGACCGGCGAGTTTGTATCTCCGTTTTATAACTCCTTATATCGGGTGGAGATGGATAACGGCCCTAAGTGGATATCGTCGCGCGGCATGAAGATCACTGAGACAAAGGAATCCATAAAGCTCAATACCCGAACGACGTTGTTCGTTCATCCGTATCCATACGATGAGGAAGCAGCCATATTAGAGCCGCAGACTGTGGAGTCATTCGAACGAATCGAACGGAACAGCTACGGGAATACACCGGATGATCCTGTCTGGTACCACGTACATACTTCATCGGGGGATGGCTGGGTGAATAATCAGTTTGCCGATCCGATCGATACCAAGCCCGCTGAGGTCGCCATTCAGTTAAATGCCAACACAGAGCTGATGAGCTATCCGACATCGGGAATATGGTACAAATTTGCGCAGTTGTCCCCACAGATTGTGCATCCGTCGCTCTATTGGGACGATAAGCTGGGCAATCGGTGGTATCAGATTGATTCGTATGTCGGCAAAACGTGGTTCAGAATCAATCCCTACACGGACCGTATTTTGCAGCCAGGGAGCGAGCAGGCTATACAAATCTCGTTTTATACGCTCTATTATAACAGCGCCAAAGTGAATGGCGACGAGCTGCTGTTTCAGGAAAGAAAGGTCGGCTACAAGAAGGAAGGCTCTTGGTACGTCTCGGCTCCGTTTCTATCCGAAGGCTTCCGTTATACGGTCCGTGAATCGGAGGGTACCTTCACCTTGGAAAGCAATACGGGATATGGGTTTCGAGTTACGCCCGGTTCGAACACAGCGGACACCATGTGGCAGGGGAACGCTGGAAGCCATGTGAAGCTGATTCAAGCACCGGAACGCTTGGCGGACGGAGAGCTTTATTTGAATATCGCGGATGCCAGGACTCTGTTCGGCTCGCTCATTTCCGAGAAAGGCTCGGATATGGCCTTTTGGCTGCAAGCCTATCATATTGCGGCGCCATCCCTTCCGCAATCCAGCGATACCGATAGTCTGGAGTTGGTCGCCTCCTTGACGGATAACATCCAGCTGCTCCAATCCGATAATATCCAGGATCGCCCGAAGCTTGTTGTCGCAGAACGCGGGAATTTGGAGCATTCTGCGGTGGAGGCCAATGCCGAATGGGTCGCACCGCTTAGAACGGATCAGGTTTTGTACCAATACAAAGCTGTCCGGCAACTGAAGCCGGGGACTAATGAGCTTAGAGCCAGCATCAAAATCGGAGAGCGGATCTTGTGGCAGCAAGACTTCCAGGTAACCCGCACAACCCAAGCGCAATAACTCGATGGCAGATGAGTATCCAAGAGTAGCTGCTGCTACGGGGCAAGAAAGATAGCGGATAGGTCCTAACACTGCGCCAGAACCTATCTAGCTGAAAACTTTAACCATGCTTGATGAGAATAGTAATGTCAACTCAATAGTCCCATACGAACTTGTGCATTGACCAATATACAGGGAACAACTTCAAGCCTTGCATTCATCTGCAGGGCTTTTTGCCATTCGATGCAATCTTTACCTCTCAAATTCACCCAAATGCCATCGAGGATACTTGCATCAATTTTGCACAAGTCCATGCCATTTGCCTTATAGTTACATAGAGTATAAAACAAGCTGAACGGCTCTGGTTTCATAACGGTGAGGTGACAATCGTGACTTCTAATATTGGCTGGCATGAGTCCAAGATCATGAAAGCGGATAGACACAGGTTAAACGGACATAAAAGCTATGTATTGTGGTTTACCGGGCTGCCGGGCTCAGGGAAATCGACCTTGGCGGAACGGATGGAGCTTGAACTCCACCAAAGGTATATGCACAGCTATATCCTGGACGGAGATCATCTTCGTCATGGCTTGAATCAGGGGCTTGGCTTCAGTGCGAAGGATCGTACGGAAAACATAAGGAGAATGGGGGAAACCGCCAAGCTGTTCGTTGATGCGGGGATCATCGTTTTGGCTGCGGCTATCTCGCCTTATAGAGCAGATAGAGAGCGGCTGCGCTCAAGCTTTGAGGAGCATGAATTTATCGAGATCTACGTTCGTTGCCAGCTCGAGGAGTGTGAACGAAGGGACCCTAAGGGACTGTATAAAAAGGCAAGAGCCGGTGAGATCAAGCAGTTTACAGGCATTTCGGCCCCCTATGAGCCGCCGCTTAATCCGGAGTTGATCATTGATAGCGACCGGCTAACGATCGAGGAGTCGATATGCGTGATTCTGGATTACCTCAGCGATTGCGGGTACTTATGACCCATATAGGTATTTTCCACAAACCCAAGCTAAATGAAAAGACTAAGAGGCGGCAGGTGCTTGTCTAGCCCTGCCTTTTGCCGTACAAAAAAACCTTCCAATTGTGACCTTTTGTGGTAAAATGTATTCCCTTACTCTTTATATTTATTGGAGGAAACATGAAGCCGATAAGAAATTCTGCCAAGGCCATTATTATCGAGAACGGGAAGGTTTTATTGACCAAGAACAAGGATGATTCCGGATATTTTTATTTATTCCCGGGCGGCGGACAAGAGCACGGAGAAGAATTGAAGGTTGCTGTCCAAAGGGAATGTATAGAAGAGACCGGAGAGAGTGTGGTAGTCCATGATCTGGTCTATGTTCGGGAATATATCGGAAAAAATCATGAATTTGCCTCATGGGATGGGGAAGTTCATCAAGTTGAATTTTATTTCCAATGCTCCCTGGTCTCCCGCGATGCCGGATTGACTAATGGCGAGAACCCTGATGATGACCAGGTCGGCGTAGAATGGATTGAAATTAGCCGTCTCGAGGATATTCGATTATATCCTAAGCAACTGGGAAATATATTGCAGAATCCTTCATGGAAAGGCTGCTATTTAGGGGATACGAATTAATACAGCCTGTAGATTGCTTGTCAATTATTAGGGTAATCGGCCTGAGGAAGTCCCTCACAATACATGATTAACAGCCCCGCTATTTTGGAATCAAGCCTTGATTTACATTAACCATCCGGTCCAACACATAATTTCCCATAATGTTGCGATACCCTGTCCATAATCTTTCGGTACAGTAGGGGTGTAAGGGAAACCACTTCCTTAAACCTACCAACCGAAAGGAGTTTTCAATCATGAAAACAAACCAATGGAAACGCCGTTTAACTCATACCAGCCTGCTTGCCGCTATGCTCACCATGGCTATCGGAGGGGCGGGCAGCGCCTTCGCCGCCGATGCTAACGATCAGAAGGAAGCCCAAACGCCCGCTGTATTGGCGCAGCCTGCCGTAACCATCTCGACGTTCGCTGTAGGGGGCGGCTCGAACCTTCTAATGCAGCCTGCATTGCAGCGCAATTATTTGAAGCTGCTGGCCGCTACCTATGCTCCGGAAACCCTCGGGGAGTGGAAGCAGGCGCTTGACGAGCGAAAGCAGGTAGAGAGTGAACTGCCTAAGCCGCAAATGACGAAGAGCATCACGATGACGAAAAAGCCAGTGGAAAGCGGCACGGGTGCAGATGGCGCTGAAACCGCCGATTCATCCAAGAAACGGCAAATGGTTCGCATAGTCCTGCCTGGCTCCTCCGATAAGCAAAGCTCCGAGGCGGCGGTCATTGTCAAGGAGGGGGACGATGCTGTCATGAAGGAGGTTATCCAAGCGCTTCCAGTTGAGGTGAAGGACGCTAATGATATAATAAAAGCGGAGCTTCCGGATTCGTTCAAACGCCAGCAAAAATTAGCCGAAGCGGTGGAGGCGGACGATGCAGCAACAATCCGCAGCTTGCTGCCGGAGCTGTTGAAGGATTATAAGAGCGAGACCGAGAGCCTTCGTAAACTCTCTAAAGAAATAGAAGCCGCTGCCATTCAGCCCGCTCAGGAGAATGAGCAGAGCAAATAATCAGCGTTATCTGCACATACAGTCTAATCATACGGTGGAACCGGTGCGCATGAGCGGATCGGCTCCGCCTTTTCCTATAGAGGGACCCTACAGGAGGACAAGTTCATGTACCGAATCTATTTAGTAGAAGACGAGGAGCACTTAAGCGGCGTCCTTGCCGCTTATTTGGAGAAAGAGGGGTGGCAAGTGCGGTCGTTCCGCGAGGGAACTTCAGCTCAGGCGGCGATATCGGAGCGGCCGGACTTGTGGGTCCTCGATATCATGCTGCCCGGCGTAGACGGCTTCCAGCTGATGCGTGAGATCAAGGCGGAGCTTCCGTCTCAGCCGGTTATTTTTATCTCTGCGCGTGACGCCGATATCGATCGCGTTATCGGCCTGGAATTAGGCAGCGATGATTACTTGGCGAAGCCTTTTCTCCCCCGGGAGCTCGTGATTCGCACGCGGAAGCTGCTGGAGCGGGTATATGGCGGCGCCCGTTCAATTGCAGTGCAGGAGCGCCGCAGCAAGCTGGCCGTTCCTCCCTATCTCATCGACGAGCAAGCCCGGATCGTGACAGACGGGGACGGGAGCAAGCTGGAGCTGACAAGCAAGGAATTCGAGCTGCTTGTATTCCTCGTCAGCCATAGCGGGCAGATTGTGGACCGGGAGCAGGTGCTGAATGCGGTCTGGGGAACAGACTACTACGGCTCCGACCGCGTCGTGGATGATCTGGTGCGAAGGCTGCGGCGCAAGCTGCCGGAGCTGCGGCTAGAGACCGTATACGGCTTCGGATACAGGATGGTGAGAGCATGAAGCTTAGAATCGGACAATGGCCGCTTGCAGTGAAGCTGTGGGGTGCTTTTGCCGCTTTGACCTTATTTATTTTCGGACTGCTCGCCATCCTGCTGCCTTGGACGCTGAAGGGCTTCTTTACGCAGCAAATGTACGACATTTTGCTCGATGCGCAAAGCGGGATTCAAATGGAGCAAAATACTTTAGCTATTCCGGCGGTCCGATTGGATTTGAAGCAGCTGCCCCCCAGCATGCCCTTGACACAGGCTGTTCCTATGACCAAAATGTCGGTTTCTTCCCAGGACGAAGTCACGGAGAAACAGCTGGAGCCGGATAAAATGGCGGCACTTACGATAGCGACTCGCATCAGCGCCCCGGAAGGTCCGTCTATTCAGCATGTTATGATTAACGGCAATGCGCAATCCGCGGTTACGATAGCCGCCGATCCTGTCACCCTGCCGTTTGTCCAAGCCATGGAGCAGGATGCCTTCACCCAGTCCGCCCCTGTTATGAAATATACGCGGAGCATTAATAACAGCAGTATTTTCTATGTCATTCGTAAAGAGTTCGTTCAAAACGAGCCCAACTATCTGATATCCTACGCCTCCGGCAGCTACCGCAACGACTTGGTCATGACCATGTTCTTCAGGCTGATGCTGCTCATGGTCGGTCTGATCGTGGTCAGCTGGCTCCCCTGCGTCGGATTGGCCCGCTATTTTACCCGTCCGCTCGTTCAGATCGAACGGCACGTAGGCAAGCTGGCCGAACGGGATTGGCATGAGCCGCTGGAGACGAAGCGCAAGGATGAAATCGGGCGTCTGGCGAAGGCCATCGAATCGATGCGGCAGCGCCTCGTCCGGCAGGATAAGGCACAGCAGTTTTTCCTGCAGCATACCTCGCATGAGCTCAAAACTCCCGTCATGGTGATCCGAAGCTATGCGCAGTCCATCCTGGACGGCATTTTTCCGAAGGGCAGCTTGAATGAAAGCCTTCATGTCATCATCAAGGAAGGGGAGAGGCTGGAGAAGCGAATCCGCGACCTGCTGCTGTTGAATAAGCTTAATTATTTGACCTCTCGGGACAAACCGTTTCAACCGTTTGAATTGAACGCTGTCATTGAAGACGCCGTGGACAGACTGCGCTATCGCCGGCCCGAAATCGAATGGGAGCTGGAGCTTGCGCCCCATCTTCAGGTAACGGGCGACGCCGAGCAGTGGAAGGTAGCCATCGAGAATATATTGGACAACCAGCTCCGGTACGCGGGAAGCCGCATTCACATTCAGGCTAAGCCAAGCGAGAGGAGCGCCACCCTGCCAGAGCTCATTATCGCCAATGACGGACCGCCCCTGGATGAGGCGATAGCGGCAAGTCTCTTCGAGCCGTTTCGAACCGGCGGTGACGGTCAATTCGGCCTCGGTCTCGCCATCGTCAAACAAATCGCGGAGCATCACGGGATGACCGTTAGAGCCGCTAACGAAGCTGATGGCGTTGCATTTTACTTAGAGCCGGGAGTTAACTAAATGAATCCGATGATTTGAAGGCGCGCGGCGCCTTCTTTTTTTTCGATGAGTTCCTGTGTTACGGGCATCGATTTTGAGGCGAGCCTCCTCCTTAGTAACGAAGCCGCTTTTTCCGCTCCACGCGGATTTTTAGTTCGGTAATACAAAATTTTGAATACAATCCTTATGAAGGAACGTATTACATGATATTAGCACCTTAACAAAAAACAACACCGTTCTAGCTTTTTTTGGTAATATAGACAAGAGTGGCATCTTTGGGTCCGATTTTCCAGTTCCGATAGTTGAAGAAGCTTGGTTATGTGACCGTTATAGCGGCGTCGGGGGGTGTAAGCATTGGAAGGCACAAAATACATAAAGCTGCTGGGACTTATGATCGGTATTATCGTTGTCAATATCGTCGTCCTATCGCCCGGATTTCTGGGAGTTCAAATAGGAGGTAGCCCTTTCGAGACGGCATTGGGTATCACGTTACTGTTCGCCAGCGTGCTTGTGCTGCTCTATGGGAGTTATGCATGGCTGTTTAGACCTAAGGTTGTACTATCCGTACAACAGATCCAAACCCATGAGGATTATGTAAAGGCTCTCACTAGCTACCGAAGAGTGAAGGTGCTGGAGAAGGATATCTCCCTTGCCTTAAGGCAGCTGGAACGAATCGGCAAAAAGAAAGAAACCTTATTGGAAACCTTACATCAGAGATTTGAACCTACAGAGCTGAGTTATCAGAAGTTTTTCTCCGTAACGCAGGAGGTCGAAAAGCTGTTTTATCTGAATGTCAAAAGTATTTTGAACCGGCTCCTTGTATTTGATGAATCGGAGTATGAAAGCGTCATAAATCCTAGATCTACCCAGTTATCGCCGAAGATTATTCAAGAGAGAGCTATGGTCTACAACGAGTATATGACCTTCATCAAGGATTCCCTTGCCACGAACGAAGAGATTTTGTTGAAGCTGGATAAATTGATCCTCGAAATTTCCCGCCTTAACAGCCTTGAGCCTGCAGATATTGAAGCGATGGCTTGTATGCAGGAGATAGACTCATTAATCAAGCAAACGAAATATTACAAACAGTAAGAGGTGATCGCTATGCCGAGAAAGGGCAAGTTTTTCCTGTTTTCAGGTATTATTGTCGTTTTCGTCTTCGTATTAGTTTATGCAGGGGTAACTCTGACCTCGAACTTCGGAAAATCCAAAGCGCAGATTTCATCCGAGGATGCATTGAAGAAATTAAACAAGCTTTACTCCGACGTATCCGTTGCTACCGAGACGCCGGTCAAAGGGCAGATCGATCTTAATCCGGTGGATCTCGCCTCATCCCTGCCGGATATCTCCAAGTTCCCGGTTACGGTGAATAACACGACGGATAATTTCGTGGAAATCTTCTCCTCCACCGAAAAGTCGGGGACCGGCGTCGACGGTTGGCTGACCGATGTTGCGACGGAATTCAATAAAGCCAGCATCGCCGTTAACGGGAAGCCCGCGTCGGTAAAAATTCGCAATATCGCTTCCGGTACCGCAGCCGATTACATTAAATCCGCCAAATATGTACCTGACGCGTTCACCCCTTCCAATGAATTGTGGGGAGAAATGGTCAAGGCCAGCGGCGTCAAGACGCAGCTCGTTACCAAACGTCTCGTCGGGAACGTGCCTGGCATTGTGATAACGAAGCCGAAATATGATGCTATAGTGGGCAAATACGGGTCGGTCAATGTAAAAACCGTGACGGATGCTATTGCAAACAACGAATTTGCCATGGGCTATACGGACCCGTTCGCCAGCTCCACCGGATTGAATTTCCTTGTTACAGCGCTCAGTACGTTCGACAGCTCGAATATCCTAAGCGATAAAGCGGTTCAGGGCTTTGAGAAGTTCCAATCCAATGTGCCGTTTACCGCGTCGACCACGATCCAAATGCGGGATGCGGCCAAATCCGGCGCACTGGATGGTTTTGTTCTCGAATACCAAACATATGTCAACACCGCCGATTTGAAATCGGGCTTCGTCTTTACTCCTTTTGGCGTAAGGCATGACAGTCCGTTATATGCGCTAGGCGATCTTCCGCAAACGAAGATGGAGATTCTCTCGAAATTCGCGGAATTCGTCACGCAGGAGAAGTATCAGAAGGCCGCACAGCAAAAGGGCTTTAACAGTCTGGAGGAATATAAATCCGAAGTCGCTGCCATCGACGGGAACCTTCTGTCTTCCGCACAAAAGGTCTGGAAAGAAAAGAAGGACGGCAGCAAGCCTATTGCCGCTGTTTTTGTAACGGATGTATCGGGCAGCATGGCGGGAGTGCCGATCAACCGCTTGAAGGAATCCTTAATCAAAGGTCAAAAGTATCTGGGGAAAAACAACAGCATCGGTCTTGTTGCTTATTCCAGTGGGGTCACCATTAAGCTGCCTATCGGCAAGTATGACACGACCCAGCAATCCAAATTTGTCGGGGCGGTAAATAGTCTCCAGGCTAACGGAGGAACGGCTACCTTTGACGCTGTTATTGTAGCCATGAAGATGCTGCAGGATGAGATAGCGGCGAACCCGGACGTTAAGCCGATCATTTTCGTCCTAAGTGACGGTGAAACCAATCAGGGCCACTCCTTGAATGAGATCAAGGCTCTAATCGAGACCTTCAAGATCCCTATTTATACTATCGGCTATAACGCGAATATCAAGGCTCTTGAAAGCATTTCGAGCATCAACGAGGCGGCAAGCATTAATGCGGATACCGATGATGTGGTCTACAAGCTGGGCAACTTGTTTAACGTCCAAATGTAATACAGCCAAAGGAGGAGCAACATGACATTTTCCATGGAAGTCGTAAGTCAGGAAGAGATCAAGCAAGCGATTGAGGAAGAGGTGAAGCCTGTTCCGGAGGAGATAGCCAAGCTGAAGGAGGCAGCTGATGCGAATGTTGCCGCTATTATGGCATTGGATCTGGATTCGCTTGATAAGAAGAAGGAAATACTCCAATCCATTGACAGCTATGGCTTAACTACGATGAGAATGTCCTCGAAAAAAAATACGATGCTGCAGGTAACGGTAGGGAACCTCTCCAAGATTGGCGATGAAGGGGGACCTGTTGCCAAGAGTCTTGCCGAGCTGCATACCCAGCTGAAGGATCTGGATCCGAGCGTGATAGACTTTGCCAAGAAAGGCTTTCTCGGAAAACTGTTCAATCCGCTGCGTGCGTACTTTCTAAAGTATGAAAAAGCGGATGTGGTGATCGCGGATATTATCGTGTCTCTGGAGAAGGGGAAGGCGACTCTTAAAAACGACAACACGACGCTTGAAATCGAGCAGCAGGAAATCCGGGAGCTGACGAAAAGGCTTAGAAAAGAAATTCAGCTTGGCATGTTAATGGATGAATCCATCGAAGCGCAGATTGAAGCCGCCAAATTGCGGGATGAAGATCCGGACAAAATCCGGTTCATTACGGAGGAAGTACTCTTTCCGCTGCGTCAGCGCATCATGGATATGCAGCAAATGCTGGCTGTCAATCAACAAGGCATAATGGCGTTCGAGGTGCTCATCCGCAACAATAAAGAGCTTATTCGCGGAGTAGACAGGGCTAATACGGTTACGATCTCTGCACTGCGAATTGCGGTAACTGTGGCTAGCGCGCTCTACAATCAAGGCATCGTACTGAAAAAGATCGACCTGCTGAACCAAACGACGAACGATATTATCGCAGGTACCTCCAGGATGTTGAAGGAGCAGGGAGCTGCAATACAAAAGCAGGCCATGCAAACCAGCGTCTCGGTGGATACCTTGAAGCAGGCGTTCACGGATGTCTTGTCGGCCTTTGACTCCATAAGCATGTATAAGCAAGAAGCTCTTCCGAAGATGCGGGAGACGATCGATCAATTCCGGACCTTAGCCGACGCCGGGGAGAAGCAAATCCTGCGTTTGGAGAAAGGAAATTTACTGGGGCTTTAATAGTTACAATAGTATCCTGCTATAATACTTCAATCTATCTAACACTCGACTTCCTCTTTGGGATCGGGTGTTTGTTTTATTATTCCTTCGGAATCGGTATAAAGAGTTAACACGATTTAAAAATTTAACCATATTTTTATAATTCACAGCCGTTTTTACAGCAGGAATATGATTGAGGGCCGTCGAAAGGATTATCGATTTTCATTTTCATCCTGAGAAGCCCTCTATCAAGGCCATTTCGAGGAGTGATTCTTTCAGGATTCCAAGATGGGAAGTAAGGGGTGCATCCAACGGGTCATACAGAAACAGAATCTCGTGCGGAATATTGCTGACAACTTCGAGGTGATGCAAGTAAATTGATGTGATGTTCGCGTCATAGGCAATACATTTATACGATTAAAGCTGGATGAAGACAGGATTACAACTCATAAAACATTTGGAGCGGTGTACAATTGTCCCTACTTGTCCGTATTTATCACAAATATAAGAATCGGGATTTTATCTTCACGATTCCTCTTGTGATTCTGGCGCTTGATCAAATCTTAGGCTACTATTTCTGGATTTTACGTTCGGGTCAAGGCCTCCCCCAATCTGAAGACGGTCAATGGTATATCGACTATGCAAGCGCTTTACTGAATCACTTTGCCATTGGTACGCAAATGAACGATCTGATGTATCTGGGCTATAATTTACTGCTTACCCTGCTGCTGGCTCTGTTCAAGGACCCGGCCAAAATCGTCTTTATCCAGGCGGTTACTGCGGGCTTGAGCGTTATTCTGGTATTTAAAATTACACGCATGCTGTTTAATAGAACCGCAGCGATCATAGCCTCCTATTTTTATTATGATGCATGGGAAGTGACGCTGTGGTCGATGTATATCCTTTCAGACAGTTTTTTTATCAGTCTTTTGCTTTTATGTATTTTTCTCCTCCTCAAGGTATATGAATCCAATAAACGAATATACAAAATACTTTTTGTTGTCTCATCGCTGTACATGGTTGTTTTCCGGCCGACGGGCATCGTCATGATGGCGTTTATTCTCCTGTATATCGTTATTCGAACGAACAGGCAAACGTTGCTGCGTATGCTGAAGACATACCGCTATGTCCTCGGAGGCTGCGCTCTTGCAGCTGTCGCGGCTTGCATTTATTTATTTTCCGGCAATGCATTGGATCCTCTCATTTCTTCTCTTCAATTTAATGCAAAGAAAGTGCTTTACAATATTTATGCTAAAGGCTGGATTTATGATAAAGCGACACCTCACGACCACTATTTCAAACCAAACTACGACATTAATATATTCAACAGCTTGATTCTGAGCTTCTTGATTAACAACTGGGACCATATTTCCATTATCTACGGCAAAAGAGTCATCGCATTTCTCGGCCGTTGGGTATGGGAGACGAACGTGACCAGTCTGCACGGTATAAAAGTGCTCGCGGAGCATCTGCTTCCAACGCTGCTTTTCCTCACAGGCACTGTGATGGCCATAGTGAACGGCAAGTTCAGGAAGTCGTCTATCATTTGGCTCTCCGCGCTGGCAATCTTTATTTTTTGTATCGTCCTGTTCATTGACGCGATGTACCGTTACAGGGCGCCTGCCATTCCGTTCATTGCTATTGCGGCGGGATACGGGGCAGAAAGAATTCTATATGGTGTGTTCGTTATTGCAAAAAAATATGCGGGGAAGCTGAGCCGTTATGGAACAAGGAAAAGTGTTAATAGTGATTCCGGCTTTTAATGAACAAAACAACATTTTGAAAGTCATCAGGGATATCCGGGAGAGCCTCCCTTATTCCGACATCTTAGTCATTAACGACTGCTCGCATGATAATACTTCTCTTACGGCCAGGCAGGCGGAAGGCGTCAAGGTGGTTGATCTGCCCTTTAACCTCGGCATCGGCGGGGCGGTGCAGACCGGGTTCAAGTATGCCTACACCAGAGGCTATGACTATATGGTGCAGATTGACGGCGACGGGCAGCATATAGCCAAAGAAGTGGAGAAGCTGTACGACACGATGAATCGGTCCGGGTGCGATATGGTTATCGGCTCCAGGTTCCTTGACATTCAATCCTATCGAACGACGTGGTCGCGCAGGCTGGGCATCAAGGTATTTTATTTGCTGTTCCGCATGATGATTCAGACCAAGGTGACCGACAGCACTTCGGGCTTCCGGATGTATAACCGGAGGAGCATAGAGCTCTTGTGCAAGCATTACCCGGATGATTACCCGGAACCGGACGCCATTATTTTATTGAGAAAGCATGGATTGCGCATCACGGAGGTCGGTGTTGAAATGAGGGAGCGGGAGCACGGAGCCTCCTCCATTACTCCTATCAAAAGCCCGTATTATATGGCGAAAGTGATCTTGTCCATCTTTTTCTCCTATACGAGGACGAGGTGGTGATAGCATGGATGGCGGATATCATTTGTACAGCTTTCAAGTGATGGGGATCGTATTCAGCCTCATTATTATTATTTCGGTCTTTCTTATGGTCAGAGCCAGGATGATCAAGGAAAAATATTCGCTGGTATGGTTTTTTATTGGCTTATTCACGCTCATCATGTCCGTGTTCACGGATTTAATGGATTGGTTCTCCACCTTAATCGGGGTGTACTATGCTCCATCGGCGTTTTTTGCCATTCTGATCGCATGCGCTTTTTTGCTGCTCTTGAATATGAGCGTCAGCATATCGGGACTGAAGATGCATAATAAAGCTTTGACGCAGGAGCTCGGATTAACGAAGCTGAAGCTTGAAGAGCTCGAAAAGAAAATGAACGAGGGGTAATTATTATTAAATACATCATGCTTTTCGGAAGCGTCACGATGACCGTGGCGGCTAGCACGCTGCTCAAGATAGGAAGCAGGGGCGTCAGCTTCGACTCGGGGCTGCTATCCATCCTGTTAGGCTACGTATCATCGCCGCTTATCGTGTTAGGATTCGTTCTGTATGCGCTGGCCGCCTTCTTATGGATTTACTGCCTGTCCCAGTTCGACTTAAGCTATGTTACGTTCGTATCGAGCATCCAGTATATTTTGCTGATTGCCGTCTCCATTCTGGTCTTTCATGAACAGATTAGCCTCATGAAATGGTCCGGATGCGCCTTTATATTAATCGGCGTCATTTTTTGGCTGAAAGGATAATTCATTCATGTACAGGTGCGTTGCCTATACCGAAGCCATGAAGGATGAATGGGACCGGTTCGCGCAAGCGAGGGGGACCGTATTTCATACTACGGCTTTTAGACAGATTTTGCTGGGCTCCTTCGGATACCAATGCCTTTATCATGCCGTTGTGAATGAAGATGGCCGTATCTGTGCGATCATGCCTCTGATTGCCGGCCGTAATCTGGCGCTGAAAAAAGTAGGCGTGTCCCTGCCCTTTGTCAATTACACGGATCTATGCGCCGATGGCGAGGCGTCGTACCGCTTTGCGCTGAAGGCGGCGATGGACATGAAGGATCGTTATTCGCTAGGCTATACGGAGCTGCGGCTCAAGGATCAGGACATCGAGCAGCCAGGCTGGAGCCGGAATCTTCAGCATCATACGTTTCTGCTTCCATTATCGGAGAATGAGGAGGACGTGCTGTCCCTATCCTCGAGAAGCAACAGAAACCATGTACGCAAGGTATATAAAAATGACTGGTTCTCCGTGTCCTTTGATTCCGGCTACTTGGACAGCTTCTATAAAGTGTATGTAAAAAGAATGAAGCAGCTGGGATCACCGGCCCCGGATATATCCTTCTTCCGGCGGATTTTCGAACAGCTGCCGGAGCAAACATTCCTGCTGTCCGTACTGGACCGGCAATCCGGGGAGATCGTGGGCGGGATGCTGCTGCTGACGAGCCCGGGCAATTCAACGCTCTACTATCCCTACGGGGCGAATCTTATCGAATATAACAGCAAGTACCTGAACAACTTCATGTACTGGGAGGCTGTAAGATTCGGCATACGGAACGGCTTGAAGTATTTGGACCTTGGCCGGTCTCAGACAGGCTCGGGGACGTACAAATACAAGGAGCAATGGGGCGCTGAGCCGATACAGCTGAAGTACCTCGTGTATAACGGAGGCCGCGATGCTGCCGGAGCTCCTGACAAGCAAAGCTTGCATCTGTTCGTCGAGCTGTGGAAGGTCATTCCTTCCTTTATCACCGATCCTGCAGGCAAACGGTTGATGAAGTATATTTTGCCTTAGAGCTTTTCGCAGGAAAGCCGCTAAAACTCTCACCATCATATGGATGTTCCATCGGAGGATGTAAAAATAATGAGTCAATTGAACTGGAAGCAGTACTTCGATAACAAAGCCGAGACGCATGGTGCGTCGGTCAAATCGTCGGATTATTTTAACGAAGAAAGCTTTTTTATGCAGAGGGATCATACTCTGCGCTGGCTCGGAGAATGCCGGGGCAAGCAGATATTGGACGCCGGCTGCGGAGTAGGGGCGTTCAGCGAGCCGCTGGTTAAGGATAATACCGTATACGGAGTCGACTTCTCCGAGAAAAGTCTGGAGTTTGCAGCAGCCCGCGGATTGAAAACATCGACTGACGATTTGACCGCTTTGCGGTTTGACTACAACCGTTTTGACGTTGTGCTCTGCATCGGCGTCATCCAATTAATCGAGCAATACAAGGATGTCATCCGGGAGCTTGCAAGGGTAACCAAGCCGGGCGGGACGCTGCTTATCGAGACGTTGAACAAAGGCTCCATTCAAAGAAAGCTGCTTCGTTTGTTCGAGAAAAGCAAAAAGTTCGACCAAATGTATGCGATGGAGGAGCTAAAGAAGGAGTTTATCCGGCATGGCTTCGAGGACATCCAATTTTTGAAGCTGTATCATCCTTTCAAATTCGTAAGCCAGGGCGCTGAGAGCGGCCAGCTCTCCAGCATGTTCTGCACTTCATTCGCCATCAAAGGGGTCAAGACATTTGCTTAACAACGTTAACCATACTAGCGCTTCCAGCACTCGGCCGATCGATGGCCGTGTCAGCAATATGCTCACCTTCGATATTGAGGAATGGTTTCACGCCAATTACGATAACATGGCCCCGGATACGAGCAAGGGCTCCAATTTCAGGGCCCATATGGACGAGCTCCTTCAGCTCTGCAGTGACACCGGCTGCAAGGCGACCTTCTTCGTGCTGGGCTGTATCGGCGAGAAGTACCCGGACATCGTCCAGCGGATCGCGAAGGAAGGGCATGACGTTGCTTCCCATGGCTACGGCCATGAGCTTGCATACAAGCAAACCTACGACGAATTCAAGGCCGACGTAAAAAAATCGGTCGATATACTGGAGGCTTTAACGGGATCCCCTGTCTTGGGATACCGCGCTCCTTCATGGTCCATAGTGGAACGAAATCTGCACTATTTGGAGGCGCTGGAGGAGCTGGGGATGCAATACGACGCGAGTATTTTTCCGGTGAAAACCTTTTTGTACGGCATTCCGACGGCTCCGACGGTCATTCATAAACCGCAAGTGAACGGGCGGGAGCTGGGAATCTATGAAGTCCCTATGTCTGTGATGAACGTGTCCGGCAAAAACGTCGGGTATTCGGGAGGGTTTTACTTCCGTTTTTTTCCCAAGTTCGTCATCAAATCGGCCATTCGATCGGCGAACCGCCAAGGAAAGAGCTCTATCGTCTACCTGCATCCGAGGGAGATCGATGCCCGCGAGCACAAGCTGGAGCTGCCGCTTAAGGAGCATTTCATTCATTACTACAATGTGCGGGGAACGAAGTCCAAGCTGGAGGACATTATGAAGAGCTTCCGGTTCACATCCATATCGGAGCATCTGAAGCTTCACTATGAAGGGAATACCTCCATTTCTTAACTCATCAATCATTGATCTGGTTCATATTTGACGAAGCTAACATCTTTTCCGGAAGGCAAAGGAACCCTTAGGGAACCCGAGCTGCGGAGGAGATGTTTTTTGTTGGGCACTAGGATGAATGAAGAAACGGTAGAGTGCGTCATCGTTTCGTTCCTGCATGATTTTTCACTTCAATTTCATGTTAGAAGAGTATCGTTATAGGTATTAAGCTGGACGATTGGAAAATGCTCCGTCATCCGCAGCTCCTTGGCGGCCAGATCAACGGCGAAGCCTTGGGCTACCGCTCCCAGATCGAGCCTAAACGGCTTGGCAAGCAGAACGGACTGGACCTGTTCGTCCAGCTCTGCATCTCGAAAGGAAACGTTCGTATTCAGTCCTGTTCTATCGTCTAGAATCGGCTGTCTTGTCAAATAATGATAGTTGAAGCCCCAAGGAGGCCATAGTATGACCTACAGCAGGATCGAAGCTCCCTTCCGTCATTTCGGCAATTTGAAGCGGGAAGCGAACCAGCTCGAACAGCGTATCGCTGACACGCACCCAAACGCCAGTCTGTCTGGACAGCCAGGCCAGTGCTAAAAATGAAATCATGCTGAAAAGTGTACGGCGACAAGATAGATTTAACTTACTTGGCTTGTAGAAATGAGGGGAAGGACCTTGAACATTTTATTAGTGGAAGATGATGCCAGGCTTGGTGAGCTGGTTCAATACAAGCTGAAGAAAGAGCTGTTTCAAGTCGAATGGGCACAAGACGCCCAGACAGCGGAATCATTCATAGAGAGATCTGCCTTTGATATTTATATCCTGGACTGGATGCTCCCGCGCAAGAGCGGGATAGAGCTGTGCAAGCAAATCAGGGCAAGGAAGGATTTTACGCCCATTCTGATGCTGACCGCAAAAGATACGGTAACCGATCGAGTACAAGGACTCAATGCCGGGGCGGATGATTATTTGGTCAAGCCGTTTGCTTTTGAAGAATTAATTGCTCGAATCCATGCCTTGTTCAGAAGGAAGGAGACGAATTGGGAAGGGGAGAAGGTGAGCCTGGGAGATGTGCTCGTCATTCACAAGACACGCCGGGAAGTGATTCGAAGCGGGGTAGTCCTTTCGCTATCGCGGCGTGAATTCCAGCTGCTTGATTTTTTGGCGGATCATCAGGGGCAAGTATTAAGCAGGGAGCAGCTGCTCGACCGCGTATGGGGCCTGGATGCGGAAATCACCTTGAATGCGGTGGACGCAACGATCAAGCTGCTGCGCAAAAAGCTGGACGATCCTTTCCCGGATAAGCTGATTCATAATGTGCGGGGCTTCGGCTACCGGTTGATGATAAAGGAGGACTCGACGTGTTCCAACGAACAAGAATGAGGCTGACTTTAGTATTCGGTTGTGTATTGGCGCTGATTTTAATTCTTGTTACGTTGGCTTACTACTTCTTTTTGCAGGAAACGATCCAAAGGAATGAACGGTCGGAGATGGCCAACATCCTGGAGAAAACAAGCCGCCAATGGGAGCATCGCCTGGAGGAGGGGCTCAAGGATCACCGCGATGGTAAACGAGAATCCAGAGGTATCGATTGGCAGTATTTGCAATCCAATGAGCTGGTAGTGATCAAAGCTTCTGATAACAGGCTGTACGTATCATCGACGGCATATGCTGCTATGTCAGAGCAGATGGTGCAATGGGCCAGAGCAGGGCAATCCGTGAATCAGCAGAGGCTGGAAATACAGGATGGGGAGCAGAAGCAGCATTTTCTTGTCGGCAGCGCCGCAATGAATGCAGGAGGTACGGCCTGGGCAGCCATAGATATTTCTTCGGACATCATGCTGCTCAGCCAAATGAAATGGGTGCTGTTAGTGTTCTCCGTCGTCCTGCTATCAATCGCTTCGGCCGGAGGGTATTGGTTTGCGGGCAGGGCGATGGGGCCCATTAAGGACTCCTATCTCAAGCAGGTGGAATTCACCGCTAATGCTTCTCATGAGCTTAGAACGCCGCTCAGCGTGATGCATTCGTCCGTAGAGCTGCTGCAGGACTACAAGTCCAGCCTGCCTGCGTTCGAGCAGCACATTCTTGACGGGTTGAAGGATGAAGTCCAGAGAATGACCCGATTGGTCGAGTCGCTGCTGCTTCTGGCCAGAAGCGATTCGCAGTCCTGGACGTTCCAGAGGGAGCAGGTTAATCTGTGTAATCTATGTGCAGATGCGGTGCAGTCAATGCAAACGGTTGCTCAGAAGCAGGGGATTCAGCTTCGAATCGGTGAATCGCCATCCGGGAGTGGGGATGCATACGTTATGGGGGATGAGGACCAACTGCACCGCTTGATTTATATATTGTTAGATAATGCTATCAAATATACTCCTCCCGAAGGGGAGGTCACGGTTTCGTGCATACCGCACGGAGATAACGAGTTGATGCTAAGGGTTAGCGATACCGGGATCGGGATTCCCGAAGATGAGCTGCATCTTATCTTCGACCGGTTCTACCGGGTGGATAAGGCACGTTCGCGCGAGAGCGGCGGAGCCGGATTGGGCCTGTCTATTGCCTCCGAAATCATGAGGATGCACCGGGCAGCTGTGAGAGTCACAAGCAAGGAAGGGGAAGGAAGCTGCTTCGAGGTTATGTTTCACCGCAGCCAGGCTTAAGACATGCGGTCAAGGTCTTTTCATTTTACCAATGGAGCAACTCTAAGCGGGCCGGGCTTGCCAAAAGCCGGCAGGAGATCAGTGCATAAAGCTGATTACTGCCGGCTTTTTTTATTCGAGGGCGTCATAGCAGCGCTTTATACTTGTCCCGATATTCGGAGGGCGACATTCCCGTTGCGTGGCGGAATGCCTTGGAGAAGTAATGAATCGAAGAAAATCCGTACTTCTCGGCAATCTCCGTGATGGAAAGACGCGAGAAGCATAAATCCTCCGCTATGTGATGATATTTTAACCGGTTCAAATAATCGCTCGGCGTATACCCTGTGTCCTGCTTGAACAGGTCGTGAAATCGGCTTTTGCCTAATCCAAGCTCGTGGGCCAGCTCGTACAGCTGCGCAACCTCCAGCTCCAGCGGCTCATTTTCAATAAAGTCCAATATTTTTTTGATTCGCGGATCATAAGTCACGTGATGTTTTACAGCATAGGCAAGGAATTGATGCAGGAAGCTCTGGAAGGCTCCATTGTATTTCAGGAAATCCCACGGGTTGCGTCCTCCCAGCAGCTCCGGCGGCGGGGTAAATGCATTGAAATAAGAGACCCATAACGGAATATTGTTGATGGTCGTTACTTCATTCAGCTCAAGCTTCGGGCAAGGGGAGATCAGCTCCTCTATGTAGGTATCTATCCCTTTAAAATAATTCCTCTGGTATTGAAATCCCGGCCGGTCGACATATTTCCAATCAAAGTAGGCGCAGCGATGGATCATCGGGTCGCTTGCATCCGAGGTCCATTGATGGATTGTTCCCGCAGGGATATAGACAAGAGAACCCGTCTGAACCTGATATTGCTGATCATTCAAACGCAGAATGCCTTGACCGGACTCCACCAGAATGATGGCGTTGGTATAACAGATCCGCAGCGGACATTGCTCCCGTGGGCCAAAGACATATTTTTGCGCAAAAAGCAGTAAAGGATTGAAATCGGAATAACGTGTGAGGTAATCCACCTGGAAGCTGTAAACGGCAATTTTCAAACGGGTTCACCTTCTTAGCAATCAATGTCGTTCTCTATTATATTGGAAAAAAGGACAAATAGATACGATTCTGTGCAAAGACATCAAAACAAATCGGAACTATAATGAAATGGCTTTCATAAGGAAACCGAATAAGGGATCAAATCAGTAAAAAATGAACACTGGGAGAGAATCTTATGAGCCATAACCAGCTTACCTTAAAATATCCGGCTTCATGGTGGAAAAATAAATGGAGGGAAGGCTTGCCGTCAGGGAATGGACAAATAGGCGCTTCCGTCTTCGGCGCAATTAAAGAAGAAACCATCCTCATTACTCATGAGGACTTGTGGCATTGGGGTCAAAAGGATGTGGTCCCGGATGTCAGCCATAAGCTCGATGAGACGAGGAAGCTGATGGATGAGGAGAGATACCTCGAAGCCAGCTGGAATTTAACCAATGCCTTGAAAGAACAAGGCTATAATACCCGCTTGGCAGCCAGGTTCCCTGTAGCCGATCTGAAGCTGATGATGCAGGGAGAGCATGCTTTCAAGCAATACCGCCGGACTCTTCATATGGAAACCGGGGAAGTGACGGTATCGTGGAAGGACGGTGAGACGGCCTACAAAAGAAGCTTGTTCGTGTCGAGAGCGGACAATGCGATAGTCTATGAGGTTCAATCGGACAGGCCTTCCATACAAGCGGAATTAAGTCTGGTTTTTCATCCGACGGACAGCCCTCGTTTGGCAGACAAATGCAAGGAAATGGAGGAAACCGTCCAGATCAAAGCTGAGGGCGACTATATTTATTACGCTGCACGCAACGACGATGGTACGGATTACGGAGCGGTGCTTCGATTGATATCCGCAACAGGCAGCAGGGAGGCTCTCCCGGGTGCAATTCGCGTCAGTGAATCGTCGAGTCTGCTCGTGGTCGTCAAGGTGTTTGTAAAAGGGCGGCGTGAACAGGAGTGGGCACGGCTTCAAGAGGAGTTATCTCCTATACAAGCCGATTACAAGGAGCTGCTGAACGCTCATGCCGAGCTGCACGGCCGATTATTCCGCTCCGCTTCCCTGCAGCTAGGGGCGGCTCATGATGAGCGTACGAATGAAGAGCTTTTGCTGGAGGCATATGACGGAGAAGCTCCGACAAGCTTAATCGAGAAAATGTGGGCGTACGGCCGGTATTTATTCATATCCGGTACGCGCGAACAAGGATATCCTTTTGGCATGTATGGTCTTTGGGGCGGTGATTACCGCTTGACCTGGTGCCACAACATGGCGAATGAGAATGTGCAAATGATGTATTGGCATGCCCCGGCAGGGGGGCTCAGCGAGCTGATGCCTGCTCTCATCCATTACTATGACAGCATGATGAACGATTTCCGCGACAACGCTCGCAAGCTGTACGGCTGCCGCGGCATTTATATTCCGGCAGGTTCTACACCGGGGATCGGCGTTCCTAACCAGATTGTTCCCGTTATTATGAATTGGACCAGTGCTGCGGGGTGGCTGGCCAGACATTATTATGAGTATTATTTGTATACCGGTGACAAAGCCTTTTTGAAACGAAAGGTGCTTCCGTTCATGAAGGAAGTAGCTCTGTTCTATGAAGATTTTCTTGTGTTGGGCGAGGACGGCTTCTATAAGTATTATCCTTCCGTTTCGCCGGAAAATACACCGCAAAATTTTATGCCGACCGATGGCAGACCATTGGCGCATCCGATGCCTACGACGATTAATGCCACTATGGATTTTGCCGTTATGAAGGAGCTGCTGTCTCATTTGGTTGAGGGAAGCTGCGAAGCGGGAGTATACGGGGATGAGGTCGAGAAGTGGGAGCAGATGATCCGGCGGATTCCTCCTTATCAGGTAAATAAGGACGGCGCCATTCGGGAATGGATGAATGAAACGTTTGACGACCGGTATGATCATAGGCATTTGTCGCATATTTATCCGATATTCCCTGGACAGGAATTTACTAGAGAGGAGCAGCCGGAGTTGTTTGAAGCCTTCGAGACGGCGGTCAAAAAGCGGTTAATCGGAGCGCAAAGCGGCTGGTCGCTCGTCCATATGGCTGCTATTTATGCGCGGCTCGGAGACGGCAACAAAGCTTTGGAATGCCTTGATATATTATCCCGCTCGTGCTTGCTGAACAATTTCTTCACGCTACACAACGATTGGCGGAATATGGGCGTGTGCATGAACATGACGGAAGCGCCTATTCAGATGGATGCCAACATGGGATGGGTCAATGCGGTTCAGGAGATGCTGCTCTATGTATCGCCTAAGCTGGTCAAGCTGCTTCCGGCACTGCCGGATAAATGGCAGCAAGGCTCTGTGACGGACCTTCGTTTCTGTACAGGGAGGCTGTCCATGTCCTGGGATACAAGAAAGGGTTCCTTCCGTGCGCAGCTTGTTGCTGAACGGGCAACTGCGATAACAGTAAAGCTCCCTGAAAGATTCGATGCCTATTCCTGGTCGGGAGACAGCAGCAAGGTCACACCTTCTGCATTGGGCCGTCATTGCTACGAGCTTCGTCTGGAGCCGGGTGAAGCCCTGACGGTTTCATGCGAGGGATAAAGTGCATTTGGTCATAAAAAAGAGAGGGGCTTCTTTTGGAGGGCCTCTCTCTAAATAAGGTGGAAAGCGCACAAGGTTTTTCTACTTGCATTATTAATCTACTATATGATACATTACAAAGCACGGTCGCTGAATGAGCGGCGTGATAGGTTCATAAACAAGTGAAATGGCGTTTCTGAGCTTGCCGGGCCATCCCAAGAACGGAAAAAAAGTTTTGCTTGCAATGAAGCTAAGAGATGTGGTACATTACAAACCACGGTCGCCGAAGGGCGGCGTGATAGATTCAAAAACAAGTGAAGCATCGTTTTCTGAGCTTGCCGGACTATCCCAAGAATGGAAAAAAAGTTTTGCTTGCAATGAAGCTAGGAGATGTGGTACATTACAAACCACGGTCGCTGAAGAGCGGCACGATAGATTCAAAACAAGTTAACATCGTTTCTGAGCTTGCTGGGTAATCCCAAGAATGGAAAAAAAGTTTTACTTGCATTGAAGCTACAAGATATGATATATTACGATCTTGTCTGGTAAAACAGATGAGCAAGTGATAGACATTGTCCTTTGAAAACTGAACAACGAGTGAATGTTTGAACAGAGAATGAAAATTCTCGCTAGCATTGAATTTTGAGCTTAAGACAAGCTCTATTATAGATCACTTCGGTGATCACTTTAATGGAGAGTTTGATCCTGGCTCAGGACGAACGCTGGCGGCGTGCCTAATACATGCAAGTCGAGCGGTCCCTTCGGGGATAGCGGCGGACGGGTGAGTAACACGTAGGCAACCTGCCTGTAAGATCGGGATAACTATCGGAAACGATAGCTAAGACCGGATAGCTGGTTCTCTCGCATGGGGGAATCATGAAACACGGGGCAACCTGTGGCTTACAGATGGGCCTGCGGCGCATTAGCTAGTTGGTAGGGTAATGGCCTACCAAGGCGACGATGC
>NZ_BAABJG010000002.1:0-206614 GCF_039543185.1 Paenibacillus vulneris
AAGATGAGATTTCCCAGTATGTAAGACCCCTTGAAGACGACGAGGTAGATAGGTTCGGGGTGGAAGCACGGTAACGTGTGGAGCTGACGAATACTAATCGGTCGAGGGCTTAACCTATTATCTGCCATACGAAGTATGGTCAGAGAGCTGCGATGCGTAAGCGTCGCAGGCCCGTAAAAAAACGGGAAACTAATTCACGAACTTTACGCATGCATTTCGTATCTAGTTTTCAGGGTGCAAGCCACTTTGAAATAAAGTATGATGTTTCTTGGCAGAAACATGCTTACGAAGTAAGCTTTCTGACGAAAGCTCTTAGTTTGGTGATGATGGCGGAAGGGAACCACGCGTACCCATACCGAACACGAACGTTAAGCCTTCCAGCGTCGATGGTACTTGGACCGAAGGGTCCTGGGAGAGTAGAACGTCGCCAAGCGGGTTGCTACAACCCTAATGAACATCGTTCCCTGATAGCTCAGTTGGTAGAGCACTCGACTGTTAATCGAGTTGTCACAGGTTCGAGTCCTGTTCGGGGAGCCATTTCTCCAACAACAGCGGGAATGTATATTCCATTTCGATTCTTAGATAATGGAGAGGTGTCCGAGTTGGCCGAAGGAGCACGATTGGAAATCGTGTAGGCGTCACAAGCGTCTCGAGGGTTCGAATCCCTCTCTCTCCGCCATAATTTTTATCAAGGCCCGTTGGTCAAGGGGTTAAGACACCTCCCTTTCACGGAGGTAACAGGGGTTCGAATCCCCTACGGGTCACCATTTCAACCTAAAAAAACATATGGAGGCTTAGCTCAGCTGGGAGAGCATCTGCCTTACAAGCAGAGGGTCGGCGGTTCGATCCCGTCAGCCTCCACCATATGTAATCTAACGACGCGGGGTGGAGCAGCCCGGTAGCTCGTCGGGCTCATAACCCGAAGGCCGCAGGTTCAAATCCTGCCCCCGCAACCAAACAAATCCCCAAAAAGTGAAGTAGTTCTAAGTAGCTTATTCCTATTACTTTCCGGGGACCCCAATTCTTAGTGTGGAGCCGTGGTGTAGAGGCCTAACATGCCTGCCTGTCACGCAGGAGACCGCGGGTTCGAATCCCGTCGGCTCCGCCATTTATGTTATGGTAGCTAGATCAGAGGTAATCGAAGAGACTGTGACATCGGCATTAGTATATTATTTTGCCGTCGTAGCTCAATCGGTAGAGCAACTGAATCGTAATCAGTAGGTTGGGGGTTCAAGTCCTCTCGACGGCACCATTGTTCCAATTTAATATGGCGGTCGTGGCGAAGGGGTTAACGCACTGGATTGTGGCTCCAGCACTCGTGGGTTCAAGTCCCATCGATCGCCCCATTATTACAACGTTGGGGATTAGCCAAGCGGTAAGGCAACGGACTTTGACTCCGTCATGCCTAGGTTCGAATCCTAGATCCCCAGTTTTATATTCCCAAAAGTGACGTAAAGCTTCGTTGAGAAGTCCGATTACTTTCCGGGCATGTATCATGAGCCATTAGCTCAGTTGGTAGAGCACCTGACTTTTAATCAGGGTGTCGAAGGTTCGAGTCCTTCATGGCTCACCATGTTTTTCTCAAGCGCGCGTATGGCGGAATTGGCAGACGCACTAGACTTAGGATCTAGCGGGAGACCGTGGGGGTTCAAGTCCCTCTACGCGCATTGCTTTTGCGGAAGTGGTTCAGCGGTAGAGCATCGCCTTGCCAAGGCGAGGGTCGCGGGTTCGATTCCCGTCTTCCGCTCCAATCTCTCAAAAAAAACACTTGCTTTTTAGAAAACATTATCTTATAATTGTTCTTGTTCTTTCTGAAATGTGCGGAAGTGGCTCAGCGGTAGAGCATCGCCTTGCCAAGGCGAGGGTCGCGGGTTCGATTCCCGTCTTCCGCTCCAGAAATGCCGGTATGGCGGAATTGGCAGACGCGCGCGACTCAAAATCGTGAGGGAAACCGTGGGGGTTCAAGTCCCTCTACCGGCACCATAATTAACGGGATGTAGCTCAGCTTGGTAGAGCACCTGGTTTGGGACCAGGGGGTCGCATGTTCGAATCGTGTCATCCCGACCATAATGTTTTCTATAGTGTTGAGCGGGTGTAGTTCAATGGTAGAACTCCAGCCTTCCAAGCTGGTAGCGTGGGTTCGATTCCCATCACCCGCTCCATATTTATGTTCCAGTAGCTCAGCTGGATAGAGCAACGGCCTTCTAAGCCGTTGGTCGGGGGTTCGAATCCCTCCTGGGACGTATCTAGTATAATAAAGAACGCTTTGGAAACCGTTGAAACCCTTGTTCCATAAGGGATTTCAGCGGTTTTTGCTATACGTAGAATGTCTTTGAATAGCATAGAAAAATAAATTATTTTACACATATTTTACACCGCCGTTAGTTCCCCGAATACTGCTACTGTCGCTTTTTCATCTTGCTCCCTTAACTCTTTGATGATGTGCGCATAGTGCTTCATTGTAGTATCAATATCGCCGTGACCAAGACGTTCCGACACATAGTAGATGGACACTTTTTTATAAAGCAGTATGCTAGCATGGGTATGACGTAAACCATGAATAGAAATTGATTCAATGTTAAGCCTATTTAACAAAGCCGCTAATGTCTTGTTTGCGCCACCGTTGCTGAGGACTTTGTATTTTGATTCAGGGCTGTAAAAGACAAGCCGGTGAATGTTGTCCGGGGCTGAATCAAACCAAGTCTTAAATTTCTCCATGGTCTTGTTGTCCATTTTTATTTTTCGGACAGATTGCTCATTTTTTGTTGGCCCATGCCCTTCATGCATCTTACTGGTATATCCCCACGATTTATTTACCGTAATTTCGTTCTTTTCAAAATTAAAGTCATCTCGTGTAAGCCCGACCATTTCTGCGTATCGCATCCCTGAAGTCAAACCTAAGAGTATAAGGTAATGTGACCTTTCAGTAGGTTGATCCAAGGCCCGGAGCAGCCGCTTACTGTCAAAATAATTCAGGTGTTTTTCTTCTGGCCGTTTAGCTGCCTTGCTACCTGATAGGACAGCACCGCGGGTAAAATCCACTTGTATAATCCCTTCGTCAATTGCATCACGAATACAAGCACGAATGTGGGTATTAAGCTTTCGTGTAGTATCTTTCGCATGGTTCTCGGCGTATTTGTTCAAAAACTCTTGGTAAGCCCGTTTTGTAATATTCTGAATAGGGATACCGGCAAAGTGTTCATCAATGGTTTGTTGTGTAGTTAAGTACCTTGCGAGAGTGTTTTTGCCGATCCCTTTTTTATAGACCTTAACCCAGTTAGCAAAATATTTATCAAAGGGTTCGGGCTTAAGATGAGGAACAATCCCTTTATTAAGACTACTCTCTATTTCTGTTGCTGCTGCCTTTGCCTCTGCCTTGGTCGCAAATCCCCCTTTTCTGATTGGATCCGGTTTTCCATTAACCATACGACTTATCGTATACTGCCATGTCTTTCCCCGTTTCTGAAAAGATGCCACTTTCAGTTCTCCTTACATATTTTATTTTCGAAGGCTGCTATCATAGCTTCCACTCTTGTTTGAAAAAAGCCTTTGCTGACACGGACACGCTTTCCATCGATCGCTCGATTAACTAAAAAAAACCAACGTTTACTTCACTTCGAAAATGATTCCATACATCACCTCCAAACAAACATATATTCTGTTTTTGTTTATAATAAACAGCCTTCCGGCTGGAAAGCGTAAAGATAAATTATTTCATTTATTAGGGAGAAAAGGAGAAATCAGTCCTATCAAGAAGGTAGGGATTTTAAATGAGCTATTTCTTCAGGAACCCCACTGGCTGCAGCTGCCTGATATATCGTCATGCCATTAAGTAGTAATTCATCCGGAATTAGTAGCTCAACTGCAAACCGATTGGCTTCACGTTCGATACGATCTATAGATTGCAGCGTATTCCTCTTCAAAAAAGGAACGTTTACTTTTGGATGCAGGATAACATGTCCAATTTCGTGTGCACAAGTAAATCGTTGTTCGGCTTGGTCACTGTTGCAATTAATGTGAATAAACCTGGTACGTTTATATGAGCTAAAGAAACCCATTATATTTCCTAAAGGTTCGAATAATACATAAATTCCTTTGCGCTTGGCAATTAAAAAAGGATCATTGGTCCCATAAAGTGTGCAAAGTTGCAAAGTGACTTCTCTGACTGATTGCATCAGCTGCCGCACCCTCTTCTCTCTATTTGCGGTACTTTTTAGGTGTAAACTTTTGTTTTGCTATTTGCGCTGCCAAACGCATGGAGTTCTCCAAGGAGATTCGAAGTAACTCGCGATCTTCATCATCCATTGGCTCACCGTGAAACGCCAGGGCCTCCCTACTTTCCAAATCAGCCATAATTCTTTCTAGGTCTGCAGCGATATCTTTTTCTTCCCTAGCCGAGAAACCTTCTATGTTTATGGGATTTAATCCTAGAAGGTCATCCAAAGAATCAAGATTAAAATAAATTGCAATATTTCTAACAGCTTCCATGCGAGGCTCTTCACGGTCATTTTCCCACTTCGAGATCATGCCTTTATTATAAGATGTACCAAATTTTTTGTTCAGATTATCCGCTAATTCTTCTTGTGACAAACCACGATGAGTCCGCAATTTTCTTAATTTTTCTCCGAATGAATATTCCATAACGATTCTCCCTAATAATAGCAATTTAGATGTATCTAATTTTACATCATCGGTTTCGAAACCGCAATATATTTTTTAGAAAAATCGCATAAATGTTATTGACTTCGAAACCATGAAGATATATACTCTGCTCATGGGTTTCGAAAACGAAACTGAAAGGAGGCGGGGCAATGAAGAATATTAAACGCCGTCATAAACCTTATACGAAGCTTAAAGCTTTTCTTGATGAGAATGGCATTAACCAAAAGGAATTGGCTTCACTTCTTAACAAATCTACTTCTGCAATTAACCAAAATCTAAATGGTACCGGAGGTGATTTCTCAGTTTCAGAGGTGAGGACTATTTGTATAAAATACGGTATAAGTTCAGACGAATTTTTTTTATACCCTGAGGTTTCGAAAACGAAACAGGATAAAGATATTGTATCCTCTGCTAGGGACGAGACTTGTGCGTCTAGTGCATAACTATTTGAACGGAGGAGGTGAGTTTACCGTGCAACAACTGACCGTACAACTCTCTATTCCGATCCCGGCTGACAGCGTGTTGATCAGTCGGGTTGAGTTGGAAGAATTAAAAAGACAGGAATTGTTGGGCGTTTACTGGTCGATGCAAGACCTTGAGGAACGTGTAAATAAGGGTCAAGTATGGATAAAAGAAAACATCCTCTTCCAGCCACGATTCAAAAAGAATCTGGATGTTGAGCAAGGTGGATTCGTATTTTACCCCAAGGCCAAAGGGCAAAATTGGTCATTCCATGCCATTAAGATGGCTGAATTTCTTGACAAGCATTTTGGTGACATATTCAAAACAAAAGCATGAGTCATAGCGGACAGGAGGATGATCCTATGAAAATCCATCCCATCTATCGACGCTTACATGACATATACATCATGGCCAATAAGCTTGGAGGTTATAACAAACTTCCTGAAATTGAGCAACAGGACTTGCATCACTGTTTGATGGCAAATGCAAGGCTGATTGAACGATTGGATGATCTGCACGAATTATCACTGCAAGCCTCTTATGTAAACGATGTGGAGTGGCAACACGAGATCTGTGCCCGCATTGATGCGCTACTTGAAGGGAGGTGAGATAGCCGTGGCATTGGTTGAAAATATCAAGGCTCTTTGTTCGCAAAATGGATTGTCCGTTCTGAAATTAGAAAAGGAATTAAGGTTCGGAAGAGGCTCCATCTATAACTGGGATAAAAACTCACCTTCTGTCGACAAAGTACAGAAGGTCGCCAAGTACTTTAAGGTATCGTTAAATCACGTTCTTAAAGGTGTCGATCCAACAAAAAATACCAGCCCAGAAGATGATGTGAATCACAAGGTGGAACATCAGATTTCACGCAACACACTTGGGGCATTGGATCCGCTTGACTCGCGTTTATTAAAAAAGGAAATTCTCCGAATCGTCCGTGTTCGAAAATCCATATTGCAGTCCTTATGTGAATCCGACGTTCAGGCGTACAAGCATGCTTTTGAGGCGTCAAAACGTGAAGGAGACGATCCTTTCTTGAGTAGTGTAGAGCGGTTGATATGGCAATGGGTTGCAATCAGGTTAGCATCAGATCTTAAGTGCAAGAACGAAGGGAGGTGAGGAACCAACAATGAGATACGATTTGATCAAAGAAGCAGCGTACTGGATGCAGGTCGAGGAAGTAGCTCATGAACCAGCGGTCCAGCGTTATGCCCGCCGTCGTTACGAACGAATCATGCGGTTGTTAAGGCCACGGCTTGTTTCCATCTGAATCATCCAATGAAAAGCTTGATGAAGGAGGTGAGACAGAGCATGAGCAGCGATCAGAAAAAGGCATATAATCGGTACCTGGTATTATACAACACTTATTTATCGGATGACGTCACGCCGGATCAACGCGAGCAATTAAAAGCTGAAATGATTGAAATTGAACGTTCGTTAGGGATTCAAGGGGATTGGATCTAAGAAGGGAGGCAAGGGACTTGAATCAAGGTTATAACTTCAAAGCTACAAGAGATCGAATCGAATTTCTAACAGCCCAATACCGGCAGCTTGCCAGGACGCAAGAGAAGGATGGTTCCTGGGACTGGTACATTGCTTCAGAAATTGAATGTTTGGAAATGGAAATTGCGGAGGCACATCGGTCCACAAACGCAAAGATGACCACTGTTGCGAGCAGCGGCCATCCAATATTGCAAAACATTTTAGTTACGCCAATGGTACCACAATGGCAGCGTAAAGAGCAAGACGGCATTTTACTTTAATCATCTGGGAGGACTCATATATGGCAGTACTTATTCAAATTAACGGCGAGAACGCAGGGGAAGCGATTAAGGAGCTCTCGGCTCTGGCGGCTGGTATTAACGGGTTCTCAGCTGCTCCTGTACAAGAGGAGATTAAACCACCCCGCAAACGCACTGTTGCTGAGAAACCGGCTGCTGCGGCAGCAGATGAACAAAAGGGCGGCCAGGACCCGATGGGCACATCTGAGGCTCAATCCGGTCAGGATGACAACAACGATGAAAGGCCGATTCCTACTATCGTTGAGCTGAGGGCAAAAGCGCAGGAAGTAGGTTCAACCCCTGAAGCCAAGAAGGCAATCAAGACATTACTGGACGAATTCGACAGTAAATCGATTTCTGATTTGCCAGAAGATAAGCGGCGGGCGTTTATGTCCAGATTGGCAGGTTTGGTATGACGGAAACAAAGACTGCTATCAAAGCGGAGTGGAGCCAAGAAGTCCTATTTGTAAAGCGGGATAGCAACGGGGCTATCATTCAGATTCAAGAGAACGAGCCCGAGGGCTTTGAATCTGATGTTAAATGGGTGCAGATCGAAACGGAACGTACTCCAGAAAAAAGGAGGTACTGGGATTGACGCAAGCACATGCTGAAAGAGCCCATGCCTTACTAGGAGCGTCCGGGGCGTCTCGGTGGATTAATTGCCCACCGAGTGCCCGGCTGCAGGAAAACATCCCAGATAAACGGAGCGAGTACGCCGATGAGGGTACACTGGCCCACGAGCTATCAGAGATCAAGCTTCGTCGTCGGCTGTTCCCTTGTGATTCCAAAGAACGAAAGCGGCTTGATGCTGCCTTGGAGAAAATCAAAGGCAATAAGTTCTACGGACCTGAAATGGAGCAGGCGACTGACTTTTACGTCGAAATCGTGGAAGAACGATTTATGGCTGCCAAAGCAAGATCGTCTGATGCGGTTGCCCTCTTAGAGGAACGTCTGGATTTCTCAGAGTGGGTACCGGACGGTTATGGAACGGGTGATGTTGTTCTGATCGCTGATGGTTTTATGGAGATCATTGACTTGAAATACGGTAAAGGCGTTCCAGTCAGTGCGATAGGCAATGCACAAATGCGACTCTATGGCTTAGGAGCATGGTCAGCTTACAGCTACTTATACGACATCCAAGAAATCCATATGACCATCGTTCAGCCCCGGCTTGATAGCGTCAGCATGGATACGCTGCCGGTCGATGAACTGCTGGAATGGGCCGAGACAGTCGTTAAGCCTGCAGCTGCATTGGCTGATGCCGGCGAAGGTGAGTTTAAGTCAGGCGATCATTGCCGTTGGTGCAAGGTAAAAGGGAACTGCCGGGCCCGCGCGGACGCCAATATGGCGGCGCTGGCACACGAGTTCCAAGACCCGGCACTGCTGACCTTGGATGAGATTGGTTCCATTCTACATATCGCGCAGCAGCTTAAAACATGGGCTGCCGATGTTGAGGATTATGCCTTCGAACAGGCCAAGGCGGGCAAACGCATCCCGCATTGGAAGCTGGTCGAAGGCCGGAGCAACCGCAAGATTACGGATGAAGAAGAAGCAGGGAAACGTCTCGGTAGCGCAGGCATAATGCAGTTCTTAAAGACGAAGCTGCTGCCTCTTGGAGATTTGGAGAAGCTGGTTGGCAAGAAGGAACTGGCGTCGCTAATCGGTGATTTGATCATCAAGCCACAGGGTAAACCGGTTCTCGTACCAGAGACGGATAAGCGACCAGAGCTGAACAGCGTTGAGAATGAATTTGCAAACGAAAATTTTGATATGGAGGACTGATATTCATGGCAATCGATAATCAATCTACTAAACTGGTGACTGGTAAAGCTCGTCTTAGCTACGCGAAAGTGTGGGAAGCGGAGGAAGATGATTTCGGCAATCTTTGGTATAGCACAGCAATTTTGATTCCTAAAGACGATAAGGCAACACTGACTAAGTACAAGGCAATCATCGAGGTTCTCAAAGAGCAAGCCAAGGCCAAATACGGCGGAAAGCTTCCAAAAGACTTTCATACGCCGTTGCGTGATGGGGACGAGGAGGTAGAAGAAAAGGGTGAAGCCTATGCAGGTCACTATTTCTTCAATGCCAAGAGCAAAAACAGACCTGGTATTGCAAAACCGATCGGCAAGGTCGACGGAAAGACCAAGTTCGCTGAAATCACAGACACAACAGAAGTTTACTCTGGGTGTTATGCTAAGGTTTCTGTCAATTTCTATCTTTTCGACACAAAAGGCAATAAAGGCATCGCAGCCGGCTTAAACAATATCGTTAAGGTCCAAGATGGTGATTTCCTTGGTGGTCGTTCCAGTGTTAGCGATGATTTTGCTGATGAGGATTTTGACACGGATCTGGACGGCGACGATGAGGAAGATTTCTTGAATTAATCAT
This sequence comes from Paenibacillus vulneris, assembly GCF_039543185.1. Taxonomy (NCBI): domain Bacteria; kingdom Bacillati; phylum Bacillota; class Bacilli; order Caryophanales; family Paenibacillaceae; genus Paenibacillus; species Paenibacillus vulneris. The sequence continues at coordinate 9,297 of NZ_BAABJG010000002.1, forward strand.
ATAGAAAGGGATTCGGCAACGGGTCCCTTTTCCTATCCAAATCAGGAGGGTTTAAACATGCCAAGTATTACTGAAATGGTAAAGTTTGCACATCAGAATGCTATAGACAAAGGGTGGTACGAGGAGCCTCGTACATTCGGCGAAATGATCGCTCTTATGCATTCAGAGCTTTCGGAGGCGCTGGAAGACCATCGGAACGGGTACGGTTATCGTGAGATTTATTATGAAGGTGAAAAGCCGTGCGGCATCCCCGTGGAGCTGGCGGACACGGTAATCCGGATATTTGATACATGCGGGCATCTGGGAATTGATTTAGAGTCAGCCATTCGAATTAAGATGGCCTATAATGCAACACGGCCAAAAAGGCACGGCGGGAAGATGTTATGACTGTTCTCCAGATTGACCTCGAAACCTATAGTAGTGTTGATTTACTGAAATCAGGAGTATACCGCTACGTTGAGGCACCAGATTTTGAAATTCTGCTCTTTGCTTATGCTTACGACGATGAGCCGGTTACAGTGATTGATCTCACGGCTTTTGAAGATTTGCCGGACTTTATCGTACATGACTTGACTGACCCGAAAGTAATCAAGACCGCTTTTAACGCTGCATTTGAACGGACTTGTATTACAAAGCATTTCGGCATCAACTGCGACCCTTCGCAGTGGCGTTGTACAGCGGTTCATGCGCTAGCTTTAGGCTTACCAGGTTATTTGGAAGGTGTTGCGGAAGTGCTGAAGCTTGAAGCGCAGAAGGACACCAAAGGTAAAGCCCTTATCAAATATTTCAGCGTTCCGTGCAAACCAACGAAGGCGAATGGTGGGCGGACCAGGAACTACCCGCACCATGCCCCGGAGAAGTGGGAAGAATACAAGGCTTATAACCTTCAGGACGTTGTTGTCGAACGAGAGATCCGCCGGAAGCTTGAGCGGTTCCCGGTGCCAGATCATGAATGGCAACTGTGGGCGATTGATCAGCAAATAAATGACCGGGGTGTCCGGCTGGATTCGGTGCTGTATCAAGCTGCGATTGCCTGTGATGAACAATATGAGGCTCGACTTGTCGCAGAGGCCAGGGAGATTACTGGGCTCGATAACCCAAACAGCCTGACACAGCTTAAAGAGTGGCTCGCAGAACGAGGGCTGGAGACGCCTGACGGGCTGTCCAAGGAGTTTATGCCGGCGCTTCTGGATGCAGCTCCGGATGATGAGACCCGCCGAGTGTTGGAGCTGCGGCAGGAGATGGGAAAGACCAGCGTCGACAAGTACAATGCGATGGCCAGAACGATTTGCGAAGATGAACGGGCACATGGGCTGCTGCAGTTCTGCGGCGCTAACCGAACATGGCGATGGGCTGGGAGGCTAATCCAAGTGCAGAACCTCCCGCAGAATAAGATCGAGGACTTGGCTTTAGCCCGGGATATCCTTCGTAAAGGTGATTTCGAAATGCTTGAAATGCTGTTCGGACCTCCACCGTTTGTCCTCTCCCAGCTGATCCGCACCGCATTCATTCCGTCGGAGGGCTGCCGGTTCATCGTATCTGACTTCTCTGCGATTGAGGCGCGCGTTATTGCTTGGTTGGCAGATGAACACTGGGTTCTAGATGTATTCAGGGGGCATGGAAAAATATACGAAGCGACGGCAGCTAACATGTTCGGTGTTCTTTTCGAGACGATCGTTAAAGGGCATGAGAATTATGAGCTGCGGGCTCGGGGGAAAGTAGCTGTATTAGCCTGCGGATACCAAGGTGGGCCTAATGCGATGGCGGCAATGGACACCAAAAAAGAGATCGATCCGGATGATTACCCTCGCTTGGTGAAGCAATGGCGGCAAGCTAACCCTAACATCGTTAAGCTCTGGTATGCCGCAGAGGAAGCTGCATTGACTGCAGTAAGAGAGAAGACAACGGTTAAGCTAAAGCACGGTGTACAGTACCGATACGAAGCAGGCATGCTGTTTGCTGACCTGCCAAGTGGCCGAAGCCTGGCATATGTGAATCCTCGGATTAAGCCGGACCCGAATTTTGATAAGGATGGACTTGTATTTGATGGGATGGATCAGGTCAAAAAGAAATGGATGTCGCACCGGACATACGGCGGACGGCTCGTGGAGAACCTGGTGCAGGCTATTGCTCGGGATTGCTTAGCGGAAAGCCTGATACGGCTTGATGCGGAAGGCTACAAGATCGTAATGCACGTTCATGACGAGACAGTGCTGGATGTACCGATCGGGGCCGGCTCTGTAGAGGATGTAACAGAGATCATGAGCCGGCCGATCAGTTGGGCGCCAGGACTGCCGTTATCGGCAGCAGGCTTTGAGTGTGAATTCTATCAGAAGGACTGATTCATTTATGAAGGTGAAGCCAGTTTTAGAAATAGACCCGTATTTTAACGACATTCCGTGGGAAATCGTATATGACAACAACGGAAAGGTGATCGGTGAGGTTTACGTTATCCCACATCACTTTACACAAAGGGGGAGAATCAGTTGGGAAGAGGTAAATCGTGGACTCCACAGGAAACCGAGTTTCTCCAGGACCGCTGGGGTACTCTCAGCATCAAAGCGATAGCTAAACAGCTTGGGAGAAATATTAATTCAGTCAAGCTGAAAGCCTCAAAAATTGGGTTAGGTGACCCGCGTATGAATTTTGATGGTATCACAGTTTGCCAATTAGGTAAGGCTCTAAATCGAGAATATAGTGTTGTTAAATCGTGGATAAAACGATATAACATGCCGGCGAGGAAAAAGATATTTTGTCAGGAGTCTAGGGTGTTAGTGATTGGTTATGACGAATTTTGGAAATGGGCAGAGCAGCATAAAGAATTGATGAATTTTGCCAAGATGGAGCCTAATACCCTGGGTCCTGAGCCTGCTTGGGTGAAGATAAAGAGAAAGGCTGATAATCAGCGCTCACAACGTACATGGCAATCAACAGCCTGGGAAGCTTGGGAAGATCAGCGGCTGCTTCAATTAGTCAAATTACCTGATACCACCTATCCTGACCTTGCTAAACAATTGAACCGAACGGAGAGCTCTATTCGCCGACGTCTCTACGATTTGAACGTCAAGTTTCGTCCAGTACGTCTTAATAATCATGTGAAATATACAGCCGAACAATTATCAACTCTTATCGAAATGGCCACAGCTGGCTTTGGTTATGAATCTATTGCTGAAGCTCTGGGGCAAGGTAGAAGCGCTAATGGGGTTCGTGGAAAACTTGAACGGATGGGCTTTAATTTTAGAAAGCGACAATTCAGAGATCAATCAGCTTTATCCGTATGAGATTGTTCTCATACAACATATTGAATATTAAGGAACTTGGGAGGATAACGAGATGGCAAAATACAGAGTTTATGGTGTTGTAAGAGCCACTAAATATATTGGGGAATTTGAAGCAGAAACAAAAGAAGCTGCTGAGCAGCTGGCATGGGACAGCGACGAGGCATATTCGTCTGTATGCTATCACTGCTCAAAGCAGGTTGAAGACCCCGAAATTGAACGTCTAGAAGTTGAAGAAATCAAAGAACAATCCTGAATAGGGAAATACATGGGAGGCATTAAATGAACCAATTAGACGTTCTCCTGATTGATATTCGTTTAACCGAAAAGAAGGTCCGAGAAGTAGCAAAAGAGCGAGGAATAAAAATTCGTCGGCACCCTTACAGCGGAATTGATGCTAAATTCCCTGACGGTAAGAAAGTTCACTATTTTGGATGGAAGCACGCTTATAACGAATTGATGAACACCATTTGAATACGGAAATACATGGGAGGTCTAAATATGCCGAGAATTGAAATTGAAGTACGGCAAGTAGGTTCGACAATCGCATGGAAGGAAAAATATGATTGTTCAGTCGATCCACATGAATTTGCACAGTCTATGATCGACAGATTTAACGATACATTGAGGATAAACGAAAATCCGCGTGAGCTTGTGTCGGTAAAAGTGTTGGATGAGAATATGTCCGAGCACGTATGGCGAAAACTAAACAGTTTCACCATCGTCAGAGGTAATCGGGCTTACGATAAGATGCGTTGTGAACGGTGCGGAGTAACTGGGAAACGGCATGGACTTAGCCCTGGAGTTAAACGTGATTCTGAGTACAGAGCAAAAAAATATGAAAAATGCCATGGTCAAGACTGAATAACGAAGGACATGAGCAATCTCATTCCGTTTTCAATATTTTTGAAACACGGTCCACTTTTTGTGCAATGTTCGCGTTCTGATTCAACTTGATGTATTCCCTGAATGCCTCCTGCAGCAGAACACCTTTTTCTTTGTTGGTTACAAATGACCAAGTATTAAGCAAGTCAATAAAGTCATTATCGAATCTGAAGCTGGTAGTTGTCTCTGATTTTGTCATGGTATACCTCAGCGTTGTTTTTAGATGAAATTATACCACATGCAACGGACAAGTTTGAATATTCAGTTGCGCAGTAAACGAAAAGTCGCTTCCAAAGTTAGTTCGAAAGCGACTTTACATTCCTTTTTTACAAATTCAATTCGTTAGACAAATGTTTTCTTAAGGTATCACCATTCGAATATTCCAGTAACCTAGCCATTGAGTAAAAACGAGCGAATATGGAGTCTAGTTTCTCAATGTCTGCTTCTTGTTTGTTTCTCCAGTATAAGGAAGTTAGTTCCATTGCAACATCAAATGCATTTCTCTGGATCGGTGTAGGTTCTACATTAATTTTATCAGCCATGATAATCACCCCTTTCTACCAGTATCTTACTATAAATAGGTAAATGCAGGAATACCTAATGCAGGGGGGGCTATGTGCCGACTTTAAAATTCTTAGCTCTCTCAGCAGTATGGTCCATGGCGAAGTCAAGATAAAAGAAGATTCCGATCATGAGGACCACGAACAATGCTAAAAGGAAAAGGTATTGGGGTATTGTAACTGACCTTTGACGCTGTGTTTTCTTTTTAGCCATAGAAGCCGCCTGTTCTAACAAAATATTAAAATTCATCGTATACGAAATTCGCAAGTCGCTTTTAAATATCGTTCACCATTTATGGTAACTGAAAGCTCAGTCTGAGCCTCGATAAGGCCGCCATAATCAAGTATGCTGCCATTCTGCCAAACGGTAACATTGCTCTTGTTGAAAATGGCTGCTGCGATTTGTTCAGGGGATTCAAGAAGAAATCCGGATTTAAACACCATGCACCTCTTAAATTAGTGGTTATTAGCCCAAGCAAGCACGCTGCCTACTAATGTTAGCACAATTGCTAGATGAAAAAGTTTATTAGACAACATTATAATCACCTCGCACTTATAGTATCAAAATGGGAGTCTTTTGAAAATAAGGAAGTGAAGATATGCACGACATCGAGCTGGATATTAGCTTCGGCAAGCACCGGGCCGACACGAATTGGAAGCCTGAATATTTGACCTGGGAAGAGTTCGTTGACCGGCTGCGAAAGGTGCGGCGGACAGCCGAAACGATGGCTCAGTATGACGCGATGCCTGTTGCCGGCAAAGGGAAGGTCAAGGACGGTCCTGCATTCGTTGGTGGGCTTGTCCGAGGCGGACGGCGTAAGAAGGAGAATGTTGATACCCGCAGCTTGATCACCTTGGACGTAGATCGGGGCGACGCTGATTTCCTATTTACCGTCGAGCTTGTTCTGGGTGGCTGCGCTTTTGTCATTTACTCAACGCACAGTTACAGGCCTCAAAAGCCGAAATATCGGCTGATTGTGCCCACCGATCGGTCCATGAACCCCGATGAGTATGCAGCTGTGAGCCGGAAGCTGGCGGAGCAGGTCGGGATGCAGTACTTCGACAAGACGACGTTCGATGTCCACCGCCTCATGTACTTGCCGAGCTGCAGCAAGGACGCGGAGCCGGTGCTGGAAGTCTACGAAGGCGATCCGCTCGGTGTGGACAGTGTGCTTGCTGAGTATGAGGATTGGCAGGACGTCATGCAGTGGCCCCGGCATGCTGACGACAAAGGCGAGCCTGTGCTTACTGGGAAGAAGGCGCAGGATCCGCGAGAGAAGCATGGGACGATAGGTTTGTTCTGCCGGGCATACACCATCGAGGAGGGTATCGATACCTTCCTGAGTGATATCTACGTCCCAGGGACGATGCCTAACCGTTACACCTATACCGGGGGCACTAGCGGAAACGGGCTCGAGATATATCCGGATCAGGACCTTGCTTATTCGCATCAAGACAGTGACCCAATTGCAGACGGCCGGACGTACAACCTGTTCGACCTGGTCCGTGTTCATAAATTTGGCCATCTGGACGATCACGTCAAAGAGTTCACCCCGGACGCCAAAAAGCCGAGTCATGTGGCGATGGAGCACTTTGCTGCATCACGGCCAGAGGTTAAAAAGCTTGCCATGGTTGAACGGCAGGCGGATTTTGCGGAGATGGCCGAAGCGTTTGACGATGAGGAGGACCCTGAGCCAGAGAGTGATGGCTGGCAGGAGAAGCTTGAGCTCCATCATAAGAGCGGCGCCGTGCTGCCAACTGCCGGCAATGTGGAGCTGATCCTGGAACACGGCGTATGGCGCGGTGTGCTCGCATACGATGCGTTTGGGAATACGGAGGTCATCCGGAGGACGCTGCCATGGCGTGAACGGGAGAGGCCGGGGCGCAGTTATGAGCCATGGCTCGGTGCCGATGATAAACGCCTGCAGCACTGGTTTGCAAAGGTTCACGGCATCAATTCAGCAAAGACCATTCAGAATGCCTTCACGGAGGTAGTTCATCGAAACACGTTTCATCCGATTAAGGCGTTTGTCGAGAGTACTGAATGGGACGGCGTGCAGCGAGCTGAGAGCCTATTTATCGACTACCTGGGCGCGATGGATTCTTTCTATACACGTCAGGCGACACGGAAGATGCTGCTGGCAGCCGTCGCCCGGCTGTATCAGCCAGGCTGCAAATTTGATCAGATGCTGGTCCTTGTTGGACCGCAGGGGGCCGGGAAGAGCTCACTGCTTGCAAAGCTTGGTCGTGAATGGTTTTCAGATTCGCTGCGAACGTTTGAGAATAAAGAGGCCGGGGAGCATCTGCAGAGCGGCTGGATATTCGAGATCGGGGAGCTTTCAGCTATGAAGAAGACGGAGGTCGAAGAGGTCAAGGCGTTCTTGTCCAAGACCGAGGACCGCTACCGGGTGGCATATGACCGGCAGGTCTCGGAGTTTCCGCGGAAGTGCGTTTTCTTCGGAACGACGAATACTAAGGAGTTTTTGAGGGACGCCACCGGAAACCGCCGCTTTTGGCCAATAGAGGTTATGCCGGAACGAGCGAAGCTAAGTCACTGGGACCATCTTAATGAATCGGTTGTGCGGCAAATCTGGGCCGAGGTTTTGTGCTGGTTTAGGGCGGGGGAAACCTTGGAGCTGGATCGCAAGGCACGGGAAGCAGCGGAGCAGCAACAAGCTGCACATATGGAGAGCGACCCGCGGGAAGGCTTGATCATGGAATGGCTTGAAACGCCTATAGAGGATGAATGGGCAGATGAGCAGGATGAGCAGCTGCGGCAGCGGGTCTGTGCGGCCCAGATATGGACCGAATGCCTTGGCAAGAAGAAGGGCGACATGCGGACCTGGGAGGCTAAGGAAATTACGGATATTTTGCGTCGCATCCCGGGGTGGGTAGAGAGAAAGGGCAAGGCTAGGGTGGCGGAATACGGTGTCCAAAAGGTATTTGAAAGGTTGAAGTAAGGTGTTGCCGACCCGTTGCCGATGTTGCCGTAAAGTGTTGCCGATGTTGCCGACCGTTGCCGAGCCACGGCAACATAAAAAGCCAATTATACCAAGGGATTAAGGCCTATGTTGCCAATGTTGCCGTTAATTCCTTAGTAGTAGTAGTAATAATAATTAACCTATATATGGGTAACGGTAATATAGGTTAAATAGCGTTCCTAGCAGTACGTGCGTGAGAGAGGAACAACGGCAACATAGAGAAAGGAGTTTAATATGCGAGAATCTACACTGGAACGACGTCTGGTCCGGGAAGTCAAAGCAATTGGCGGTCTGGCGTTGAAATGGGTCTCTCCTGGAAACCGGGGTGTGCCTGACCGACTTGTCATCCTTCCTCGTGGCCGGACGCTGTATGTCGAGATGAAGGCACCGGGAAAACCACTACAGCCTTTGCAAGAAAAATGGGCCCATTCCCTTCAGGGGTTAGGGCATCAAGTATATAAAATCGATTCAAACGATGATATAGATCGTTTTATTGCCGAGGTGAGCAAGAGTGGATTATAAGCCGCACCAATATCAGGAATACGCGACGGAGCGGATCCTGGATACGAATTTCATAGCCCTCTTGCTAGAAATGGGTTTGGGCAAAACAGTATCAACTCTGACGGCTATCGACAAATTGCTGAACGACTACTTTGACGCCCAGCGGGTGCTGGTCATCGCCCCGCTGCGGGTGGCAGATGATACTTGGGCTCGAGAGGTTGAGAAATGGGATCACCTGCAGCATTTACGGATATCGAAAGTGCTGGGAAGTGTGGACGTCCGGCGAAAGGCACTGAAGGCTGACGCCGACATCTATATCATTAACCGGGAGAACGTTGAATGGCTGGTGGGGGAGTATGGTAGCAAGTGGCCTTTTGACACTGTCGTTATCGACGAGCTGAGCAGCTTTAAAAACCCACAAGCAAAACGGTTCCGGGCACTTCGGAGAGTAAGGCCGATGATGAAACGGGTGATCGGTTTGACCGGCACGCCGGCGCCGAACAGTCTTATGGACCTTTGGCCGCAAATCTACCTCCTGGATCAAGGTGAACGGCTGGGAAAAACAATAACTGGCTTCCGGGATCGATACTTTAATCCAGGGGCTCGAAGTGGACATGTCGTTTACGAGTGGAAAGAGAAAAAAGAGGCTGAGGAGCGAATTTACGAGGCGATTAGTGATATTGCCGTGAGCATGAAAGCAGAGGATTGGCTCGAGCTGCCTGAACGGATTGATCGTTCTATTGCCATTAGGCTAACGCCTCAGGCCCAGCAGCTGTACAAAAAGCTTGAAAGGGACTTGCTTCTGCCTTATGCAGATGCGGACGTTGTAGCTAATACTGTAGCGGTATTGTCTAATAAGCTGCTACAAATGGCATCCGGAGCTGTCTATGACGAGGAGCGAGGAGTCAAGGAAATTCATGAAGCTAAGCTGGATGCGTTGGAGGATATCATTGAGGCGGCACAAGGGAAGCCAGTTATGGTGTTTTATAATTTCAAGCATTCCTTGGAGCGGATCCAGAAACGATTCCCACAAGCACGTATCCTGCGAAAAGGTAGAGACGGGAACGAGGACATCCGGGCATGGAACAATGACGAAATACCGCTTCTGTTGCTGCATCCGAAAAGCGCCGGTCATGGACTTAATCTTCAGGAGTCGAGCTGCCAAACGGTTGTATGGTACGACCAGATCTGGAGCCTTGAGGAGGACCAACAGGCGAATGCCCGGGTTCATCGGCAGGGGCAGACACGACGGATTGTTGTCATGCGGCTTGTGGCCGAGGGTACCATGGATGAGGAGGCAGTGGCGGCGCTAGAGCGGAAAGCGGCTGGACAGGATGCGCTGATGGATGCGGTGAAAGCCCGGATAGAGAAAGTGAGGAGATCATCATGAATCCAATTTTCAAACGTAAATTGCGGCAGTTCATGCAAAGAACCACAGACGAAAAGTTTTGGGACACGATGAACTTTATTCATAACCAGGCCTACCAGTTAGGACGGAAGCATGCAAGAGAAGCAATAGAGTGTCATCCGAAGATCAGTAAGCGAATGGCTGAAGAGGTCGATGCTAAAGCGGATGAAATTCGCGAGACCTGGGATGGCCTTCATGAAGTATCCGTTGATCTAACCGATATTTCTACCTTGGAAAAGCATTGAGCAGCAGGAGGTGCATCATGTGGAAATGTGGACTGAGGGACTGATTAAACAATATTCGAACAGCATGAGGGAGCTGGAGAAGTATCGCGACACACTTGATGAGGATGACTTAGAGCAGCAAAACGAACATAAAGTGGTCGAAGAAATGATTTCCGACATGCGTTTCGCTATCGAATGGATGCGGAAAGGCCGGCGGCCATATGCACGCAGAGGTGTTGATATCAAGGACGCTTATAGCCGATCGATCTTGATGGATATGGATCTGCTGCCGAAGGAGGAGCCGGAGCCTGAGAGAGAACTGTCTGTAACCCTGGAGGAGAAAAAGGCTTTGGTTAATATCATGTTGAAGCTCTCACCCCGGGAACGCCAATGTTACCTGCTGCATATGGCTCAGGGGCTGAGTTTAACAGAGATCGCTAAAGAATTGAAGCTGAAAAAGCGATCCGTTCAAGATTACGTAGACAGGGCCAAATCCAAGGTGGCACAAGCGATTTGAGCGTTCTTGCCGTACGATTGCCGTACGAAATGGCAGTATATATAGGGGAGTAAATTTCGACTCCGGTAGCGGTGGATACCGCAACCAATGAAACCGGTTATTGATCGATTCGGCCTGTGGCGCTTGCTGCAGGCTTTCCCTTTGCATAAACGATGTATAATTTATCAGAAAATGTGTTTACAATCGCAAACAACGTAAAAATCGCTTTTTACAGAAATGGCGTATTTATGCGGTTTTCGAGGTATATGCATAAATGATGAATAAATGCTTGATTAATAAATAGCTTGAAAATGGCTTAATGGTGCGGCTTTCAGCACGGCGACTGAAAAGTACATATTCATAAAATAAGGGATTTTGTACATAAGTCTTTGCATAAATGATGCATAGACTTATTCCGGAGGTGGGTGATATGTAGTGGCTAGGGAACGTAGTCCAGCGCGTGAGACAGCGGAGAAAATGTATATCGATAGTGGCGGCAGCATGAAGCTAAGAGACATCGCCTCCGAGCTTGGTCTAGGTGATACCCAGATCCGGAAATGGAAAAGCATTGATCGATGGGACGATAAGCTTACAGGTAACGTTACCGTTGCTGGCAATAGTAACGTTACCAATCCGCCGAAGAAACGTGGCGCTCCCCTTGGCAGTAAAAACGCTTTGGGTAATCGAGGCGGCAAAGGCGGGCCGCCAAAGAATAGCAATGCTGTAAAACACGGCTTCTTTCAAAGATATTTCCCTCCAGAAACAGTCGAGATCATGGAGCAGATCGAAACAAGCTCCCCGCTGGACATTCTCTGGGATAACATAGTGATTCAATATACGGCAATCATACGGGCCCAGCAAATTATGTACGTCCGGGACCAGGACGATAAGACGACGACAAAGATTGAAGAGAAATCGGGCAATGTCATCGGAGAGCGCTGGGAAGTGCAGCAGGCTTGGGACAAACAGTCTAACTTCCTGCAGGCTCAGAGCCGGGCAATGACGACGCTGCAGGGCCTGATCAAGCAATATGATGAGCTGCTGAAAACAGATCTAGCCACGAAGGAGCAAAAACTTCGTATCGCCAAGATCAAAGGCGAGGTTGCCCTGCTGGATCAGAAGGCTAATAAAGACGACAATAAGCCGATCGAGATCCGCATTGTCCGAAAAGGTGAGCGGCCATGATCGAAAAAGAGGTAAACCCGCATTTCGAAGATTTTTTGTTCGACTGGAATCAAAAATTTTATTTCCTGGTAGGCGGTTACGGTTCCTCTAAAAGTTATCATGTTGGTCTGAAGCTCATCCTCAAGCTGCTGGAGGAAAAGCGGACAGCACTTGTCGTCCGGGAGGTATATGACACCCACCGAGATTCGACATACTCGCTCTTGGAAGAGATCATCATTGATTTAGGGCTTGAAGGCGTTGTACGGCCCGTTACATCCCCGATTCAGATTCGGTTCCCTAACGGCTCGAAGATTATTTTCAAAGGGATGGATAAGCCGGCTAAACTCAAGTCGATCAACAATGTATCGATCATTTGGGTGGAAGAGTGTTCAGAGGTAAAGTATGAAGGGTTCAAGGAGCTCCTGGGGCGCCTACGACATCCGACACTACAGCTGCATATGCTACTGTCCACGAACCCAGTAGGAGAGGACAATTGGACGTTTAAACATTTCTTCAAGGACGAATTGAATAAGCGTTTTATTTTGGATGACGAGGAATTGTATAGAAATCGGACCATGGTTGTAGGTGACACCTATTATCACCATTCTTTGGCCGATGACAATTTATTCCTTCCTGAGAGTTACATCAAGCAGCTTGAAGAAATGAAAGAATATGACCCTGACCTTTACCGGATTGCGCGGAAAGGTCGTTTTGGCGTGAACGGGGTTAAGGTGCTGCCACAGTTTGTAGAGTGGCCTCATGCCGATGTGATGGAGGCAATAGGACGGATCCGCAAGCCGATTAGGCGAGCAGGCATGGACTTTGGGTTTGAGGAATCCTACAATGCGCTGCTACGGCTGGCAGTCGATCATGATGCCAAAATCCTATACATCCATTGGGAGTATTACAAAAACAAGATGACCGATGACAGGACGGCAGAAGAAATTACGGAGTTTAAGGATACAGGCGAGCTGATCCGAGCGGATAGTGCAGAGCCGAAGACGATCAAATACTTCCGGCAAAAAGGATTCAATATGCGTCCAGCCAAAAAGTTCCAGGGTTCGCGCCTCCAATATACCAAGAAAGTGAAGCGGTTTAAGAAGATCATTTGCTCTGACCGCTGCTTGAATACAATTCGTGAACTGAAGAATTTGACATACAAGACGGATAAGCTGGGGAACATCATCCCTGATGAATTCAGCTTGGATCCACATACGTTCTCGGCTATTTGGTATGCCTTGGACGATTATGAGGTGTCTGATCTGAAAGGTGGAGCGATTTCATTTGAGTGAGGAAGGAGGGTACGATATTGACATCAGAAATGCAGACGATCACAGAGATCATCAAAGCCGGTGCTGCATCTGCTATGGGGCTAAAAGAAATCATCCAGCAGGAAATCGGTGATTGGAAAGCGTCACAGCGACGAAAACTGATGCTTACCGGGCAAAGATACTATGAGTTTGAAAACGATATTTCGAAACGTAAGCGCCTGACGATTGGCGAAGGTGGAGTGGAAATTGAAGCGACGAACCTGGCGAACAACAAGCTGCCACATGGTTTTGTGCGAAAGCTGGTTGATCAGAAGGTGGGGTATCTTCTTTCAAAGCCCATGAGTATTCAAACCAAAAATCAGACGTATTCAGACTTGTTAGGGGATTTTTTCAATAAGTCTTTTTTGCGTCTGTTTCAGAGTTTAGGACGGGAAGCAATTAATAAAGGTATCGCTTGGCTGCATATTTACTATAACCCTGAAGGAAAGTTATCTTTTAAGAAAATCCCTTCGGAGGAGTGCATCCCATTATGGCGAGATGCTGCCCATACAGAACTTGATGCGCTCATAAGGGTTTATGAGGTTGAGGCATATGAAGGTCGTACCAAGAAGGCGATTACCAAGGTTGAGTTCTGGGATACTTCAGGGGTGCAACGATTCGTCCAGGATGGCAGCGGATTAGTGCCGGATGTGGAAATTGGAGACTTTAGCTCACATTTTAAAGTCATTGATGGGGAAAATAAGGAAGTGTCGCTTAATTGGGAACGGGTTCCGTTCATCGGCTTCAAGTACCATGAGGATGAGTTGCCATTACTTAAGTTTATTCAGCCGCTTGTGGATGATTATGACAACAAAAAATCTGACAACTCGAACAATCTTGAAGACTTGCCTAATAGCATCTATGTCATAAAAAACTATGACGGTCAAGATTTAGGCGAATTCCGGCGCAATCTATCCGTTTACCGTGCTGTAAAAGTAACTGAAGATGGTGGGCTTGATTCGATATCCTTAACGATCGATACCGAAGCTTATAAGACGCACATGGAAATGAACCGGAAAGATATTTACGAGTTTGGTCGGGGCGTTGATACCCAAAGCGATAAATTCAACGGCGACCCAAGTGGTATTGCTCTTAAATTTCTTTACGCTGATCTGGATATGGATGCTAATGACATTGAAACAGAGTTTCAGGCAAGCCTGGAGCAGCTTTTGTGGTTTATCGATATTCACCTATTAAATACCGGTGCCGGGGACTTTTCCAAAGACGCTGTAGAATTTATCTTTAACCGGGACATCATGATCAATGAGTCATCGATCATCTCAGATATCAAGAATAGCGTCGGAATCGTATCTGACGAAACGCTAGTGGCGAATCATCCATATGTAACAGATGTACAAGAAGAGCTTAAGCGAAGACAGAAAGAACAGGAAGCGCCGATTGAGGGCAAGCAGGATTATGGAGGCATGCCTCAACCGGACGGTGCAACATGAAGTCAGCGGAATACTGGGCAAAACGGATGGAGAACCTCAACGAGGCGCAGCTGGCTAAAGGTGAATCGTATATCAAAAACATGAATGCCGAATATGAAAAGGCCATGGCATCCATTCAGAAGGATATTCAAGTGTTTTATCAGCGATTCGCTAAAAATAATGAGGTGGATCTCGCTACAGCTCGCCAAATGCTTTCAGCAGGTCAATTAAAAGAGTTCAAGTGGTCCGTTGAAGAGTATATCCAAAAGGGTAGAGAAAACGCTATTGACCAGCGTTGGATGAAGGAATTGGAGAACGCTAGCATCAGAGTGCGTATGAGCCGTTTAGAGGCGCTACTGCTGCAGATGAGGCAACAGGTCGAATTGCTCTCCGCAAAGCACCAGACGGGGACGCAGCTCGTTCTCGGTGATATTTACAAGGATAACTACTACCGTTCGATATTCGAGTTACAAAAGGGCAAAGGGCTTGGGTCTTCATTCGCAAAGTTAGACACTCGTCAGACAGAGAGTTTGCTCGCGACACCCTGGGCGCCTGATGGCAAGAATTTTAGTGCACGGATATGGGAGGATCGGACAAAACTTGTTGCTGAGCTCCGGACTCATCTGGTGCAAGGGCTTATCCGTGGGGATTCGTCAGATAAGATCATCTCAGCATTATCCGAACGTATGGGAGTTTCCCGCTCCTCTGCAGCTCGCCTAGTAATGACGGAATCGGCGTATTTTTCTGGTCAGTCCAGGCTAGAGGCTTACAAAGAAATGAGCGTGGAGGAATACAAATTCACGGCCACGCTGGACCTAAAGACCTCTTCAAAATGCCGAGGTATGGACGGTAAGGTATTTCAGATCAGTGAGGCGCAGGTTAATGTCAATTACCCACCGCTTCATGCGCACTGTCGCTCAACCACGATACCGAACTATGAAGGTAACGTGGGGGAACGGGCAGCGCGTGATGAGGACGGCAAGACTTACGAGGTTCCTGGTGACATAACGTATACAGAGTGGGAAAAGACACATGTTAACGGCGCGGTTGAAGAACCTGCTGGGGGAGGTTTCAATCGTAGATTTAATCCGAAAGCAGCGTATCATGTTGATTTACCCCAGATGCCTGAGCAGGTTATTGAGACCATTACGGAAGTGAATCGCAGTATTGCTCGACAAGGATACAAAGAGGGTAAGGAAATCATGGTTATTTTAGATTCAAGAGGAACTGAGCTTGGAAGAGCTACTGGTGAAATAAATAAAGTCCAGTTTACTCAAGAAATCCATGACACATTGCTTGAAGCGCCAAACCATTCGGTAACCTTAACCCATAATCATCCTAGAGGAACGAGAATTAACGTCAAGGATATTCGCAACTTCTCTTTTTACCCGTCTTTAAAAAACATTTTGGCTGTTGGCCATGATGGGGGAGTATCTTATGTATCCACAGCGGAGAACATGGTAGATAGAGTGGTATTCCAAGAGGTTATGCTCCGTTTAGGGAAAGAGGTAACGGATATCTTACAAAATAGTAAAGAGTATGCTATGATGTCTGCAACAGCTAAAAGCGAATATTTTGATTTTCAGCTTTTGCAAGCCATAGTAAAAGAATTGGGGTGGGAATATGGAGAAGAATTCGGGGAAGCAAAATCAGATCGGCGGTTTTGACGAAAGCTATCTTGATGATTTGGACCCAAATGATCCCGATTTTTTAAAGAAGTATTTCGAGAAGGTACTAGGGCCTGTCGAAGAAACTAAAAAGGATAAAGAATAAAGCACTTTCCGTAAAAAGGATGGTGCTTTTTTATTTACAGCCGTTTCGGTACTGTCGGCGTTAAAGAACAGGACATCACTGGCCGAGACCAGGATAAAAAACGAAGATGAATGGAGGACATCCAACATGAATAAAGAGCAATTTCTGGCATTAGGCCTTACCGAAGAGCAGGCAACGAAAGCCGCAGCCGCTTCTCAGGATGAGTTGAAAAGTTACATCCCGAAAACTAGGTTTGATGAGGTGAATGAAGCTAAGAAGCAAGCCGAGGATAGCTTGAGGGATCGGGACAAGCAGCTGGAGGATTTAAAGAAGACTGCCGGCGACAGCGCCGTCCTACAGGAGCAGATCACGAAGCTTCAAGCCGATAACAAAGCGGCATCAGATAAGTACGAAGCGGATATGAAGGAGCTTCGATTAGGTACCGCAATTAAGTTGTCCCTATCCGGACAAGTACATGACCCTGATATCGTTACTAGCCTCTTGGATAAAACGAAAATCGAATTGGACGATAGCGGAGCTGTTAAAGCCGGTTTGGAAGATCAATTAAAAGCCCTGCGCGAGAGCAAGGCTTTTTTGTTTGCGGAAAAACAGGATGGCAAGCAAAAGTTCTTCGGCGCAAACCCGATAGACGGCAAAGGCAAGGGTTCAGGAAATGAAGACAAGACGGATAACTTTGGTAAACGCCTTGCCGATATGAACGCGAAGCAAGGAGAGGGCTTGGATAAAGCCAGAGAGTCATATTTCCAATAAGGAGGGCAAGTCATAATGAGTAAATTCATTGAAACATCGTATACAAACAAGAAAGAGATCCTGAAATTTCCCGACCATTATGTTGCGCTGGCAGTTACGGTTGATGATGCGGGTATCACGGCTAATGCAGAAGGTAAAAAGATTGTGCCGGCTGGCACTATTGTGGGCAATAGCATTCTGTCTGACCCGACGAAAAAGGCAAAAAAGGCAGTCACTACGACGGGAGTTTCTAATGCTGAGGGCGTGCTTCTGAATGATACGGATGTTACCTATGGTCCCGCAGCCGGCGCAATGGTGATTCACGGTTTTATCGATTTGAATAAGATCCCAACGGCTCCAGCTACTGAAGAAATTGCAGCGTTGAGACAAATCACATTTTTGAAGTAAGAGAGGAGATACGAAAAATATGCCTACTATTTTTGATTTGGTTAATGCTAAGAGCATTGCAACCTATTACGACACGAACACTTCGAATGCAATCCCCTATTTGGGAGCGACCTTGTTCCCTGCCAAGAAGCAACTGGGGCTGGACCTAAAATGGATCAAGGGTTCTAAGGGCTTGCCCGTTGCTTTGATGCCTTCTGAATTTGATGCTAAAGCGACATTGCGTGATCGCATCGGGTTCAAAAAAGTTGAGACGGAAATGCCGTTTTTCCGTGAAGCCATGCGGATTGGCGAAAAGGAACGTCAAGAATTAAACCGTTTAGCTGCTTCAGAGAATGAAAGTTATTTAATGCCGCTTATCAATAACATCTATGACGATGTGACTAACCTGGTCAACGGTGCACTGGTTAACCCGGAGCGCATGATCATGCAATTGTTGTCTACCGGAAAAATTTCCATCGTGGCGAACCGCCTGAACTACGACTACGATTACAAAATGCCAGCCAACCATAAGGTTACTCTAACCGGTACGGATAAGTGGAGCGACCCAACAGCAAATATCGTGGGCGACATTAAAACCTGGCAGGATACGGTTGAGGACGATACAGGAGTAAGGCCAGTTAATGCAATTTGTACTCGTAAAACGTGGAATTACATCCTTGCTAACAATGGAATTAAACTGGATATGAACCCTTTAGGCGGTCAAAACATTATCATGACGGATGCTTTGATGAAACAGTATCTGCAAAACAAACTTGGTCTATCAGTTGCGGTGTACAATAAAAAATTCGCGCTGCAGGACGGCAGCAGTAATTTGTTCTTCCCAGATGATTATTTCACTCTTATTCCTGACGGAACGTTGGGCAATACGTATTTCGGAACAACTCCAGAGGAAAGTGACCTGATGAGCGGCAGCACGGCAGCCGAAGTGTCTATCGTAAATACGGGTGTGGCCATCACAACCATTAAGGAGCCGCATCCGGTTAACGTTGAGACTGTTGTATCTGCAATTACGATGCCAAGCTTTGAACGTATCGATAATATTTTCATCGCCAAGGTTAACTAAGGAAGGGTGATTAGGTTGACTCAGAAAAAAAATGACGAAATTTCAAAAAATGATAACCCGAAAGTAGAAACCCCAGAAGAGGAAACCCCAGAAGAGGAAACCCCAGAAGAGGAAACGACCAAACAGGTTGAATTAATCGAGAATATCAAATATCGAGGCAAGTACTACGCATCTGGAACGGTGCTTGATATTCAACCAAACGATTACGAAAGCCTGATGAAAGATGGCGTGATCCGGACGGAGTCCGACGATGATGACGAATGATCTGTATGACCCGTATTTGATCAAACTAAAGTCGCTTCTGGGTATTGGGCCAGGAGATATCAGTAAGGACGACCGCCTCTTATTTGCGATCGAGACGGTCGTCCAGGGTGTGATGTCTTACTGTAATATCACAGAGATTCCTCCAGCTTTGGTAAATACCGTTGTTCTTATAGCGAAGGATTACGACAAATCACAGAACCCGGAAGAGACGTCGCAAATGGTGCAAAGTGTAAAACGCGGGGATGTACAAACCACTTTTTTTAACTCCGGGTCCGGCGGTCCTGGGGCATCGTTTGTACAAGCTTATTCGAAACAATTGAATGCCTTTCGGAAACTGAGGTGGTGACATGCCATTTGGTAACGTGGCAGCCGAACGTGCTGCGCTTGAATGGACCTACGACGGTCTTTGTACTGTTTCTGAGTTTAAACCTGTGAAAGACCCTAAGAACGGCGCAATGCGGCAACAGAGCGTTGTAGTGTTGGAGAATCAGCCCTGCGCGCTGTCGCAGTCATCACTCCCAGCTGCCTATAAGACAGATACGGACAACGCTTTGGACTATGATGCTAAATTGTTCATTTCCTCTGACGTGACGATCAAGGCAGGCAGTAACATTCGAGTGGTTCAAGACGGCATGGATTATGAATTTGAACAAACCGGGGAACCATTTCGATATCCTACCCATCAAGAAATCAAGCTGAAACGGAAAGCTCGGGCATGAGTCAATTTGGCGATTTTAATTTCCAAGAATTGCAGGACCTTCAAAATAATTTACAGCAGATGAAGAAAGCTATTCCGGGATTTTATGAAGGTTGTCTAAAGGAACTCGCTGGCCGGCTTTTAGCGAAGGCGATTGCTAGAACTCCTGTAGGGGACACCGGGAATCTCCGAAAGGGGTGGACCATAGGTCCGATTCAAAAAAATGGGTCTGAATATCAAATCGAAGTTATTAATCCAGTCGAATATTCAAAGTATGTTGAGTTTGGACACCGGACCAGGAATCATACCGGTTGGGTAGAAGGCCGATTTATGCTTACGATTTCTGAGAATGAATTGAGGCGAGAGATGAACGCCATCATGGAACGTAAATTTGAACAATTCATCAAGCGGTATTTGGGGTGGTGACGTTGACCAATGAGGATGTAAAAAACGGGATACTTAAGCAGCTAGATGCATTAGGATTGGACATTCCACTATATGATGAACGAATCAAGCAGGGCTTTCAGGAGCCTGCTTTTTTTGTTCTTTTACTGAACAGCAATCAAACACGAGAGGTAGACCGAAGATATAGGCGCAAGCTGCTCTTCGACATTCATTATTTTCCGGATCCCATTAGCCCTGTAAAAGTAGCATGCAACTCGGTGGCAGAGCAGCTGTATGAGTTTCTGGAGTATATAGAATGGGATGGGAACCGTTACCGCGGCTTCGATATGCATCATGAAATTGTGGATGACGTGCTTCATTTCTTTATCAGCTTTGAGGTTTTTATGATCAAACAAAAACCAGTTGAAGTGAAAATGCAGCATTTGAAACAGGAGGAACGGCTTATATGAGTATTAAAGAAAAAAATAATGAAACTGCAGCTCCGGAGTATACTAAGCAACAGTTTTTGGAATCTTCGGTGTTCACTGCACAACAAAAAGATGTATTGCATGCGCTACTGCTAAACGGGGAAACGTACACCATCGAGCAAGTCACGCAAAAGGTAAAGGAATTTGCAGGGAAGGTGGCAAACTAGATGGCTGGAGGAACATGGACAACCCAAAATAAAGACCGAGCTGGGGTATACATTAATTTTGTGGGTCAAGGCAAACCTGCAGGCACAGTTGGTGACCGAGGTGTTATGACAATGCCATTAGCACTTAGCTGGGGGCCACCAAAGCAAATGTTTGAGATTCATGCGGGAGACGACGTGTCTAAGCAGCTCGGGTATGACTTAACGGCACCGCAACTATTGTTGATTAAGGAATCGCTGAAAAGGGCTAAGACTTTACAACTTTACCGTTTGAATGACGGTGTTAAAGCCAAGGCTACAGTAGGCACCTTAACTTCAACGGCTCAATACAGCGGAGTTCGAGGAAATGATCTTTCCATAGTGGTTCAAAAAAATATTGATGATGTAACGAAATATGATGTAAAGACAATGGTGTCTACCACGATCACAGATATTCAGACGGTGTCTGACATCACTGGTTTACAAGCTAATGATTGGATTGTTTTTAGTGGCGCGGGCGCATTGACTGAAACTGCCGGAACAAAGTTATCAGGTGGAGCGGATGGGGCTGTTACAAATCAGGACCATATGGATTATTTAGCGGCTGCAGAACTATTCGACTTTCAAACAATTGCGTTGCCATCCACGGATAACACGCTGAAATCTATTTACACAGCCTTTGTACGTCGACTTAGAGAAGAGGAAGGCAAAAAGATACAAGTGGTGGTAGAAAATTACCCTACGGCGGATTATGAGGGGGTCATCAGTGTTAAAAACGGAGTCGTTCTCTCCGACGGGACAAAATTAACAGCTGCGCAGGCTACGGCTTGGGTAGCCGCTGCAACAGCCGCGGCGCAGATGAATGAGTCTCTTACTTATGATGCCTATGATGACGCTATCGATGTCGAGCCCAGATATACAAATACTCAAATCGTTGCATCCATTAAAAAGGGTGAATTTTTATTTACACCGAGCCAGGGTAAGGCAAAAGTCGAAGTAGATATTAATACCTTTACCAGCTTCGCACCAACAAAAGGGAAGGAATTCAGAAAGAATCGAGTGATCCGAGTACTTGATGGAATTAACAATGATTTCAAGCGGATCTTTGAGTCGTTCTATGTCGGAAAAGTCGATAACAACACCGATGGAAGAAGCTTACTTCGTGGCGAGTGTAATTCATACATGAGTGCCCTACAAGGAACAAACGCGATTCAAAACTTTGATTCACAAACAGATGTGGTCGTGCTTAAGGGCAACGAGACCGACAGCGTGTATGTCGAAGTCGGTGTGCAGCCGGTCGATTCCATCGAGAAAATCTATATGAAAGTGACGGTGGAGTAACATGTCCTTTCTAAAGGCCAATGATACCATTTCCGGTCAAGAAGGCCGAGCTTACGCAACAATTAACGGCCAGGTCGAGGAAATGTTTTATATCAAAAAATTAGAGGGTAAAGTTGAGAAAGAAAAGTCCGAGGTGAGGACATTAGGCCGGCGCGGGACGCAGCATAAGGCCAAAGGCTGGAAGGGCTCCGGCAGCATGACAATTTATTATGTCACCTCGGTCTTTAGAGAAATGATGCTGGATTATATCAAAAACGGTAAGGATACCTATTTTGATGTGCAGGTCATCAATGAAGATCCTTCATCGAGCATCGGCAAGCAGTCCATTATTCTTCAAGGTGTAAATTTGGACAGTGTCATTATGGCCTTGTTGGATACAGGCTCAGATGCGTTGGAAGAAGATGTGAGCTTCACTTTCGAAGGCGTAGATATTTTTGATCAATTTGGCAAACCAATACTAGGTTAATTTTTGGAGGAGGAACTAATAACCGATGAGTGATTTAAGCGCATTTTACGCACAGAACGTCAGTGACTTAACGGAGGAGTTCGCTGTATCGGAGCGATTTAAGGATAAGGACGGTAGGCCGATTCCTTGGAAGCTCCGTAGTATGACTGAGGACGAAAACGAGGCTATTCGTCAATCTGCAACAAAACGGTTGAAAGTGAAAAATGGCATCAGCGTTCCTGAAACGAACCCGACGGAGTACTTGACTAAATTGGCCGTAGCAAGTGTCATATTCCCGAATTTGAAGGATGCCGATCTACAGAAATCGTATGGTGTACTTGGGGCAGAGAATCTGTTAAGGAAGATGCTGCTGCCCGGCGAATATGCGGCTTTAGTGGAGAAGGTTCAAGAAATAAATGGTTTTGACAAGGATATTAACGAGTTGGTGGAAGAAGTAAAAAACTAATTCGCGAGGGCGATGGTGCGGCAAATTACGCCTACTACGCCCTCCATGAACTCAATATATTACCGCACGTTTTGATGAAAATGAATCGCCGGGAAAAGGCTGCAATCTATGCCATGATCGATATCCGGATCGAGAAGGAAAAGAAGCTTAAAGATAAAAAGTAGCGCCGAGGCAGGCGCCTTTTTTCTGCCCGAAAGGAGGGCAAAGGGTTTGGCAACGATAGGAGCAAGCCTGCAATTATTCGACCAATTCTCTCAGACGCTAACCCGAGCTCATGAAAAGTTGCAATCGGTTCTATACGTGGCTGAACGGTTGCGTCAAGGGCTCCGGGGACGTGTTGCGGTCGATGTTGATACGAACAATGCTACCAATCGTATTGAGAGAATGAGGCAGCGGCTAAGGGCTATGGACGGAACCACTGTCTTATTGCCTACCAGAGTTGTCCAACAACCAGGATTGACGATACGGACCAATGCGGTTGAAAAGGCAATGGGTCAGCTTAATCAGCAACAGCAGAATAACATTCAAAACCAAGAGAAGTTTAATAATAAACTTCATGAAGGTGGAAATGCAGCTGATGGTTTGGTTGGCAAACTAAAGGGGATTGCTGCTGCTTATCTGGGAATTGAAACAGGAAAGAAACTATTTGAGGCAACGATCGGGGCCTCAATGGAACAGGGGAAAATGGAATCCATGTTCCAGGCAAGGCTTGGAGATAATCAAACAGGTACGGCGTTCTACCAGCACTATAAAAGTATGGCCTTGAAAATGGGCTTCGAAGTGAAGGATGCACTGACTGGTGCTCTTTCTTTCATGTCCATGACTAGAAACACTGACCAAATCGATAAGCTGATGAACATTTCGAAAAGACTGGCTATGTTTGACACAACAGGACAAGGGCTGTCTGGAGCGGTGTTTAGTACGAAAGAAGCACTATCAGGGGACATGGTATCTCTTGCTGAGCGTTTCAATATTAACAAAGCTGCAATTGCTGCTTCCGGACTAAAGGATGCGGGCAAGAGTGGAGACGTTGATAAAACCATTGCAGCATTCAATAAATTGCTCGAAATGCAGAGCATGGGTGAGAAGGCCTTAAGTAAAATGCTTGAATCACCTGCATATAAATGGCAGCAGGCCATTGGAAACCTAAAGAACGGGTTTGCCGATGCGGGAACCTATGCGATGAAGGCCTTGATACCGCTTATTGATAAACTCAATGCATTTCTTTCGAGTACAACCTATAAAAAAATGACGAATGAACTTGCTTTCATCCTTCGGGTGGTTGTTGCCATTTTTACCAGCTTGATTGAAGCAGCCAAGCTGTTCTACACCTACTTGACCCAGAACGAAGCAGCTGTGACTGCCATTAAGTCATTAGCTTTCGCCTATGGTGTTTTCTGGACGACGCTAAAGATTGTAACGCTAGCACAATGGGCTTTTACTACGGCTATGGGAGTTTACCGTGCAGCTGTAACGTTGGCTGCCGGTGCCCAGATGGGGTTGAACCTCGCTATGTTAGCGAACCCGTGGGGGATTGTGGTCGCAGGATTGGTAACCGTTGTTCTTGGCCTCGCTACGCTTGTCTCAACAAGCGATGAGGCTCGTGATCACTTTAAGGACCTTGTTTCCGAAATACTAAATTTGGGTACTGCTTTTGACCAAAGTCTTTTAAAAGCAAATGATTGGCTCACGAATAAAACGACTGAGGGCATTAATGGTACTATCAATTTTTTGAATAAAGTAGGAAAGTTTTTTGGCAAAGAAGATAATATGATCAAATTCAATTTACCTACAAATGATTATTATAAGAAGCTTGCCGAAGATAAGCTAAAGGCCGACCAGGAAGCGCAGAAAAAAGTTCAATCTGGCATAAGTAACTTCACCGCGGAGAATATCAAGCAAAAAGCAATGGAACTTTTGAACCTGAAGAGCGACACAGCAGGAGAGAATTTTGATGTAGAGGACTACCTAAAAAAGTATAATCAAGCGGTGGTACCTAACAAATTAGATGTCGGCACCGTCGATAAAATTAAAAATAAGGTTGATATCTCTAGCGAAGACTTGAAGGTAATGCGCGATCTTGCTGAGATGAAGAACATCCAAAATTTCGTGACGTTAACGCCTACGGTACAGGTGACGACAGGAGACATCAACCAACCTACGGATGTTGATGAAATGATTCGCCGCATCGAGGAAGTTATGGTAACGGAAATAGAGAACTCTGCTCAGGGGGCGTATCGATAACTTGAAGTTAATGTCTGGAAATCATGGAAACCTCCTGCTAGAATAGATTTAATCATCTAATGGGAGGTTTTCACTTTGAAGAAATATATAATTGGGGCATTAATCGGCTCTGTCCTAACTATTTCTGCAACAGCAGGCGCAGCAGCTGTGAAGCAATACATCTTAACGGATGCTTCCTATCCAATTGTTGTTAACGGAAAAGAGTACAAAGATGCAGCGGCGCCAATTTTGAATTATGAGGGCAGCACATATGTACCATTGGCGAAGCTTGGCGATCTGACAGGTGTTAACTATACGTGGAACGACCAGGCAAAGCGTGTTGAGATCCTGACATCTGGAGAACCCGTGGCTGACGGTGATATGCCATTGAAAGAAGAAGTTGTCTATGAGCATGATAAACATCCCGAAGCTACTGATTCCGTCACTGGTGCGACACCGAGCGGTGGGACTTTGACCCCAGATACTAAGGTTGTTGATCCCCACGGTTTAGTTAAAGAGAATGGTGAAACGGTATTCTATGCTTATGATCGAGATGGTAATTTTAAAGGTCGGTTTACGGATAGTGATGATGCTGAACTGACGATAGCTTTGATCGAAAAGCGCCCAGTACTACCTCCAAAGACTTCTGAAGGATGGATCGGGTTAGACATACTTTGTAAAATATTTAATGATGCCGATATTAAATACGAAGGCAATGATTTGATCCTAAAAACATCCCCTTCAGTTACTAAGCAAGTTGAATATCTAAGGCTAACGTTGCCTGATGGATGGAGAAATAATGATAGTGGCGAAGGTACTGCTGGTAGTATTAAAATCAAGAGACACAATAAATACACTTACTTTAATATTGAAGACCTACAAAAAGCAGGAATAATAAAATAAATAAATTTTCACATTGGAGCGCCCGTAACTGGGTGCTTTTTTATTACCAAAATTAATTTATGGAGGTAATAACAGTGGCCGATGATCCATATTTCATTTATCTGGGATACAACAATCAGGCAGAGGGTTGGCGTATCCCTGTGAACCCTGAGTCCATTGAAATTAAAGATGAAGGTCAGAGCAAAACATACAACATCGTTGGCAAAGGCGGAGGAACGGACGAAACTCGCGCAGGCGAAATTAATATAATTAAAAGTCCTAAACTAAAGGAAGTAACGTTTAGTAGCATATTCCCCGCGCAGGTATTTCCTTCAGTTATAGATCCACATTTGTTTTTTGAGCCCATGAAATATGTGAAGGATATCCGTCGGTGGATGGAAACGAAGCATCCTATTCGGTTCATTTTTGTTGGTCATCATGCCGCTTTAGAAACGGCAAGCGATAGCAAAGAAAAAGACCTTAACTTCCCTGCTTCTATTGAGTCCTTCGAATGGAGAGAAGTAGCCGGATCTCCTGGCGACATAGATTATACGCTAAGGCTAAAAGAGTATGTTTTCTATTCAGCTCGCCTCGCAAAACCAGTCACACTGCCGAGTGGTGAAACAGTTATTGTACAGGAACCACCGGATAGGCCAGACGAACGAGTCAGGCCTGAGACGTATACTCTACAAAAAGACGAAGGTTTAAGGGCGGCAGCCAAACGAGTTTTTGGCGACGACTCCCGTTGGAAAGAAATTCAGGAGTTAAATGGCATACCGGATCACATGCTCAAAAAATTACCCATAGGTATGGTACTTAAAATTCCCCAAGATTAGTGGTGGTCTTCATGTTGGAAATTATCATTGATAACAGAGACGGGTATGTGTGGAACGTATCCGGGATTGTATCCGAGGCTACTTATAAAACAAGTCGACTCGGAAAAGCTTCTACCTTTGATTTTACTTTTATCAAGAGAGGGTGGTACGAAGCGAAAGAATTTAAATATGATGTCGGTGATATTGTAAGGGTTACGATGGATGGCCGGAATGTATTTTACGGCTACATCTTCACCATTGATAGTGGGCGAGATGAGGAAGTAAGAATCACAGCGTATGATCAGTTACGATATTTGATGTCAAATGGATATCTAGGTGATACAAATGTTACAGCAACGGAAGTTGTAAAAAAGATTGCAAGTAAATATGAGCTTAAGACGGGTCGTCTTGACGATACAAAGTACAAAATACCTAAGATTCGTGAGGATAATGTCAAGCTTATCGATATCATCTGCAGGGCGCTCACGGATACTTTGATTGCAACAAATAATAATTTTGTTCTGTATGATGATTTTGGGGAGCTGGCTCTTCGTAATGTCAAAGATATGGTGCTGGATTTTTCCTTAGGTGATACGAGTCTAGTTTTCGATTACAAGCAAAAGCGAACAATCGATAATTCGTACAACCAAGTAATACTTGCCCAGGATAACAAGAAAGCTGGTAAGCGTGAGGTATACATCTATAGGGACAGCGACACAATCAAAAAGTGGGGCTTATTGCAATACTTTCAAATCGTAGATGATGATATGAATAAAGCTCAAATTAATGAGCTCTTAAGCAACCTAATCCACTTGAAGAACCGGGTCGGTCAAAGTTTTTCGATCGACGCAATCGGTGATATTCGCGTTCGAGCCGGGTGCTATATTTCAATTAATATTGCTGAACTTGGAATCGATCAATATTTCCTGGTCGATGAATGCGTTCATAAGTTTGATGGTGCTGAACATACCATGACACTTGATTTGGTTGATATCAGGATTGGAGATAAAAAAGTATGAGAAAAATGCTTGAGCTAATAAAACAGACAGGCGTTGGTGCTGTTGATGCTACGAAACCTGTGACGGTCTTATACGGAACAGTTGTAAAAATAAATCCTCTTGAAGTGAGCTTGGATCAACAAAGTGAGCCACTTACAGAGGATTTTTTACTGGTTCCCGAACAAATGACTTCATACGAGGTTAATTTGAGACACACACATGAGTCAATTGGTAGCGTGACCGAAGAAGCTCTTATTAAGCCAATTCTTATCCGTAAAGGCCTTGAAGTTGGGGACATGCTGTTATTACTCCGCGTCCAAGGAGGTTTGCAGTTTGTCATTTTGGATCGGTTGGTGAAGCCGTGATTCCGCAGGGTGGTGTATTAGGATCCAGTCGTTACGCCGAGCAGATACAGCAGCCAAGCAGAACCTATCGAATAGATCCAGTAACAAAGCGAATTATCGGTATGACTGATGGTCTAGAGGCAGTGAAGCAGGCAGTAATGAAGATCCTGCAGACGGAGCGATTCGACTTTCTTATCTATAGTGGTAATCACGGTAGCGAGCTGGGGGATATTCCTGGGAAGGGTGAAGCTTATGTACGAGCTGAATTAGGCCGACGTATCCGGGCTGCTCTGATTCAAGATGACCGTATACAAGATGTACAGGATATGCAAATAAGTACTAATGGTGACGAAGCATTTGCCCAATTTACTGTGATTACACAATACGGAAGGTTCGAAATGACGAAGGAGGTGTAGGGCTTGTACGAATCACAATCCTTTAAGATAATTCTCCAACGAATGCTCGATCGTATTCCTTCAGAGATAGATAAACGAGAGGGCAGCATCATTTACGACGCTTTGGCACCAGCTGCATGGGAGCTAGCGGAGATTTATAACCAATTGGATGTTGGTTTAAGGCAATCGTTTGGTACAACGGCAACAGGTCTATATCTAGACCTCCGAGCAGTTGATTATGGCATTACTCGTAAACTAGCAACAAAAGCGATTCATAAAGGAACCTTTTTCAATGCAGCAAATCAACCTATGGATATTGAGATTGGGAGCCGATTCGCCGTTGGTAACTTGATCCTGAGGGCCATTGCCAGAATCGATAGAGGACAATATCAGCTAGAATGTGAGAGCTCTGGGGTTTCTGGTAATGCGGCATCAGGTAATTTGCTTCCGATCAATTACATTGATGGTTTAACGACTGCAATAATATCCGGCTTGCTTATTCCTGGTACTGATGATGAATCGGATGAAGATTTCCGTAAGCGGTATCTGGAGTCTGTTAGAGCGCCGTCAACGAGTGGGAATAAAGCGGATTATCGTAATTGGGCTTTGGAGGTTGACGGTGTGGGAGATGTCCAGGTTCTTCCTTTGTGGAATGGTCCTGGAACAGTGAAAGTGGTTGTCCTTGATGCCAACAAGCAGCCTGCATCCGAATCTTTACTAGCTGAAGTACAGGCTTATATTTCACCTACTGACGGCACTGGGGAGGGAAAGGCTCCTATCGGCGCTACGGTTACCGTAGCTTCGGCCATGGGAG
The DNA here is from genome assembly GCF_039543185.1 of Paenibacillus vulneris. Taxonomy (NCBI): domain Bacteria; kingdom Bacillati; phylum Bacillota; class Bacilli; order Caryophanales; family Paenibacillaceae; genus Paenibacillus; species Paenibacillus vulneris. Next base: position 38,206 of record NZ_BAABJG010000002.1, read on the forward strand.
TAACTGTCAATGTAGCAGCAAAGGTTGAACTGAGCGGAAACCGTACGCTGTCACAAGTAACGGAAGATTTTGAAATGGCATTGGTAACTTACTTGAAGGATATCGCATTTAGCCCAGACCCGAACGTCAAATACGTTCGTGTAGGGGCGATTCTGCTAGACGTTCCAGGTGTACAAGATTACTCAGCTTTTAAAATAAATGGCGGCGAAGGTAACGTAACGATAGAGGTAGACTCAGTTGCAGTAATGGGGACGGTGACGTTAAGTTGAGCGATTTTCCTATAACCTCCCCGGTTGGGGAGAGATTACTCGGTCGCTTGCCAAAACTATATTCCGATATTCTGGAAAGTCGAGCTATTGCTGAATCTGAGGGTGTTGAGTTTGAATCCATTTATAATACTGGGGCAGATATTGAAGATCAACGCTTCGTGGAAAAGGCTACATGGGGGATCTCCCTCTGGGAAAAAGAATTTGGCATTGTTCCGTCTCTAGGGCAACCATATGAACAAAGACGATCCGTTGTACGTTCAAAAATTAGAGGGACAGGGCTAATAACAGTAAAGCTCTTCCAAAAAGTTGCCCAGGCCTATGATAAAGGGGAGATAGAGGTTACTCAAAAAACCAATCTATATCAGATTGTAGTTCGCTTTGTAAGTACGATAGGAGTGCCTCCAAACATTGATAATTTAAAAGCAGCGCTTGAAGATATTAAACCCGCGCATCTGGATATAGTGTATATCTTTAAATATACCTTGTATAACGATATCAAGAGCAAAAACATTACTTATGATGACATAAAGAATAGAAACATTACTTATCATCAGCTACTGAACGGAGGGCTTGAATAATGGGAACACCCAATTACAATTTGCCTCTCATTGATGGAAATAACACTGCAGACATAGTGAAAGATTATAACGCATTGTCGGGCCAAGTCGATACCGCTTTGAAATCCATATTCCAAGGGGCAACCTCTACACCAACAGCCAACACCATCATGCAGCGAGACGCATCCGGGCGTGCTCAAGTTGCAGCTCCTTCATCTGCTACGGACATTGCCAGAAAAGCAGAAGTGGATGCCATTCGATTGGACACATCCAAATCACTGCTTGTTGAAGTCAGAACTTCAGACCCAGTAAATCCCGAAATGGGCCGTATATGGTTTCGAAGCGATCTATAAAAATGGGGTGAAACATAATGCCACAGATTACACTACCTTGTACACGTTCATGGCAGTATGAGTATTGGGGCTGGGCTTGGGGTGGACCCTATAAGGTCGTCAACCGTAATAATTTGTTCATGGGAGAGCAACAGGATGATGATAACGGTACTTACTTCACCTTTCCTCTTTTTGACTTTGATTGGTCGCAACTTCCAACCAACATTATAATCAACAGTGCCAAGCTACAAGTTTACCCAGAATCCATCGGCCACGTAGCAAGTAATGGTTGGATAATGCAAATTATGCGTGTCACAGCACAGTGGCCAGAACCTGCCGGTACAGGCATATCAAGTACAACTACAAACATGGTCGAAGCTTTTGACGGCAATCTCATAAATACCAAGCAATGGAGCAACATCGATATCACTGGAATTGTCAGAGATAGTATAGCATATGGGAAATATGGAGTAATGTTTTTCGTAAAAGATGGCTATAGGGTATATGCAGGGGCCAACTTCTGGAGTTATGGCTCTGCTAATGCTCCAAGGTTAGTTATAGATTATACTCCAGCTAATACTAAACCAAATCCACCAAATTTAAATGGCCCAGCTAATGGAAGTATAACTAATAATGGTAATCCTCATTTCTCTTGGTCTTTTTCCGATAACGATGCTGGAGATTATCAAACAGCTTGGCAAATGCAAATATCAGCTGGTGATGGTGGTGCATTTACAAACATAGTTGGTGATACTGGGAAAGTTTCAAATGGTGATCAAAGTTGGACTTGGAATGCTAATTTAGGGGATAATCAATACTTTTGGAGAATGAGAACATGGGATAGATACGATGCAATAAGTGATTGGTCTTGGGTTCCATGGTTCGGTGTTGAGAGACAACCTCCAACAGGGACAGTTCAAGGAAAAACGTACCAAGCAATTCAACCTAATGGCACGTTTCGGGTACATGCCTACAATGTAACAGATAATTGGTCAGGTGTGCAGATTGTAAAGTTCCCTACTGCAGGTCCGGGTAAAGACTTTGTTTGGTATGATGGGGTTAATGCTGGTGGAGGCACGTGGTACTGCGACATTTCAATAAACAATTATTGGAACAACGAGGGAGTCTATACGACCCATGTCTACGCCTATGACAATGCTGGAAACAATCAGATGTTAGGCGGCGTAGATACAATTGTCGATAGAACGGCTCCAACCGTTTCTATAACTTCCCCAGTAGATAACTATGCTACAAAAGACCGAAGAGTGTCAATTACATGGTCTTATAACGATACAAATCCTCAAAAGAGTTATTTTATTGAGATTGTTAATAATTCCTACAGTGCATCACTTTGGAATAGTGGTTGGATTGATGATACTAATGCAAGAAGTTATCTTTTGCCTGATATGGGGTCATATATTGCTTTCTATGTGAGGATGTCTGTAAAAGACCAAGCAGGTAACATATCGGGGCCAATCGAGGCAACTAATAAACGCATTGTTGTGGATAATTCTCCTCCAACAATCAGTAGTGTTCAAGGGTATGGATATACAAATCAGAAAACAGGGACGCGCCGCGTATGGTTTTATGGTGTAACAGATGATCTAAGCGGAATTGGTGGCACCTATGCATCTTATAATAATCCAGCAGGGACCAACACAGGGTTAACAGCGTATGCTTCTGGAAGTGATTACTATGTAGATGTTCCGCTGAGTGCAGAAGGTGAATATGTTGTCTATTTTCAAGCAGTAGATAGGGCAGGGAACTTGAGTGCGACCGTGTACTCAAAGTTTTTCATCGATAGTCAAAGAGCAAACGATCCGAACGCTTCTGTTGTATGGGGAGATACAGAGGCAGTATTTACATGGAGTGAATTCAGCGATCCAACCCCGTCATCAGGTAGGGCTACTACAGATTTCTATCTCGGAGAGTGGAATGGTAGTGGATGGGTAGGAACGCCGTTGTTCAATGGTCAGGACATCGGTGACGTGACAAGTAAATATGTTAACGGACTTAAGCCTGGCACACGGTATCGCTATACTGTTACTTACCATGATAAAGCAGGGAATGAAAGCTCCTATGCTTATAGGGAGTTCGTGACCAAAAAGAAAGTTGGAGAGTTTGTTGTAGGTGGTAAAAGCGGGTCTAAGATTGCATTGCCTGTTTATGACCCTACATCGGGAGTTCTTGGTTCCAAGGCATATCGGGTGGGTGTAAAATCGGGAGCAATTGGTTGCTTTGAGTTAGTTGCTACAACCGATCCAAGTGCCTCCCCTTATAGAGTTAGTACTCCACAGGGGTTAAGAGCAATATCCAAATAAGGAGCCTAAAAAAATGAATAGAAAATTTTTATTAAAGAAAAGTCCTGAGGATCCTCGGGACTTTATTCGTGCTGCAAAGTTGTCCGTATTGCCTGTTGAGGTAGACTTGCGACCCAACGATGTACCGATCTTTGATCAGCATAGCTTAGGGTCATGTACCGCTAACGCCGGCTGCGCAATAAGAGAGTACCTTCGTAAAAGAGAAGATGGGTATTACTTCAATCTTTCCCGGCTATATCTTTACTGGTATTCCCGAGAAATGCATGGATGGGAAAATGAAGACAGCGGCGCATTTATTCGAGACATGATGAAAATCTTAGCGGACCGTGGGACTTGTACGGAGTCGAGATTTCCATACATCCAGAGCACATTCCGCGATAAACCCACAGCAGAAGCAGATGATAATGCTGGGAACCATCGTATCAGGGAATACCATCGAATCAGTGATATGAATGGTTTTATGTCGGCACTTGCTGAGGGCTATCCAGTTATATTCGGCATGGATGTCTTCTTTGACTTCATAACAGAGGAGATGGGCCGCACAGGTATGTTGCCTGATTATCCAGTTGGTGCAAAAAGCCAAGGTGGTCATGCGGTGATGGCAGTAGGCTACAAGCGAATCAATGGCAAATTGTACTTCATTGTTAGAAACAGTTGGGGTGAAAACTGGGGCGACAAAGGGTATTTCTATATGCCGGAATCGTACTTTCCTCACATTTATGATATGTGGACAGCGACCTTGTAGGGAGGAGAAACTTTTGGACAATAGTATTGATCTCGAGCCGACTGCAAACAAAATCGAAGTATCGATCGTTAAAGTCAAGTCTATTTTTGAATTTATCACACCGGCTCAGGTTCTTACTGAGAACAAAGAGGTGGAATAAGCATGATACTGACAATGAAACGATATGATACCAGAAATGCTATCAAAGCCATATTAAAAACACCAAAAGGCAAACCGGTTAACCTTACAGACGCACAGGTACAATTCACAATGGTAAAGTACGTTGATAAAAGTAAGATAGTGGCAAATCGAGAGGCAACAATAATCGATCCCGAAAATGGGATAGTATGCTTTCCATTTGAACGCGAAGAAACCTCCGAGCTCGGCTATATGCTTGCTGAATTTAAGGTAACTTATGTTGATGGCAAAGAAGAAAGATTTCCCAACGATGGTTACATTACAATAAAATTTGTAAAAGAACTGGGTGGTAAGTAAATGGAATTTGATCCAAGTAAACCATTGAAAAGGGTGAATGGACAGATTGTACCCCAAGTATGGGACTCAGTAGCAAATGACTGGGTTGTCTTACAGGGAGTTGGCGGTGCCTATCGGGTCCAAAATGCAATTGATGTTTCAGAAGAATACTTCGAGGGAAACGGTGATCTAACCAAAGAATTTTCCAAGGAGATGATAGGACTTGTAATCAGTAATGATTCTGAGCCTGGTACAGGTGGGGCTGCTAGCCTATCTTTTACAATTCATGGTGTGTCACGAACTGTGAAAGCTGGCGAGGTCTACGAAGGCAAATTTAAGCCGTTCACTTTGATTACGATCACGAGTTCTGTACCTTGGCGTGCTGAAGCGTTGCAATCATACTATGGTGCCTCTATAGACGTTCCTCCACCTGAAGATACAACAGCTCCGGATGATGTAACTGGACTCAAAACATCAAATGTAACTGCAACCAGCCTTACTCTAAGTTGGGTTGCTTCGGCTTCTAATGATTGCATCGGATATGATATCTATCGCGGTTCAACGTTGATCGGCAGCGTGGCAGGAACGGTCTTTAATGTAACAGGGTTAACCCAGAACACTCAGTATACCTTTACGGTCAAAGCAAAAGATGCTGTAAACAATATTTCAATAGGGACATCTATAACCGTAACAACTGAAGAAAGTGTTGATACGATCCCACCAATTATTACAGCATCACCAGCTGGAGGAGCTTATAATGCAGCGCAAACAGTCACATTGACGGCCAACGAGCCGACGACAATTTACTATACGATTGATGGCAGTACTCCAACCATGGACAGCGCAGTTTACCTTGCGCCGATCGCTATCAATTTGACAGCTACATTAAAATACTTTGGTCGGGATACAGCTGGGAACATAAGCAATGTACAAACACAAGATTATCTAATTAACATTCCGGATACGACCCCGCCAATTATAACGGCAAATCCTCCTGGTGGAACGTACCCAGATGCTCAATTGATCACGCTCTTAGCTAATGAGCCAGCGGCCATTTACTACACAACCGATGGCAGCATCCCGTCGATGAGTAGTGCTGTATACAGTTCCCCGATTCAAATTAATGAAAGTAAGACAATTAAGTTTATTGGTAAAGACACCGCGGGGAATGTCAGTTCTGTTCAAAGTGCCGTGTATACGATCGGAACAGTTCCCGGATATGTCAATGATTCATCACTGCTTTTATATCAAGACAAACCCGCGATCAACCAAACTATCGCCAACAAGGACATCTACTTCCATGGGAACGAGCAATTCACGGCTTTTGTTACTGTAAAACTTGTTCCTGGGGCGTCAAATGCGGCTGCCGAGTTCTTCTCGAGGTCTACACCGAATGCAGTTCTATTCGGTTTTACATGGCAAAATAAATTCAGATGCACTTTGACTGGGAAAACCGGGGCGACTACTTCATTCCCTCAAGCCGTTGATCCTACTGTGTACAGTGACTTCTCTGCTTATTACCATGTTGTTATTGTGCGTGATAGCAGTAAATTGTACTTGTATGTTAACAATAACTTGGTTGCGAATTTAGGGGTAGGAAGCGATTTTATTATTGATGATAGCACATCGCCGCTCTTATTTGGCTCCACGAATAATACACCGATCTTTAAAAACATGGGTTATTACAATCGTGCATTATCTGCAGCAGAGCTTACCCAGAACTATAATGCTCTAAAATAAGGGGGCCACCGGACTATGATAATTAAAAAGCCGGGGTCCGGCAGCGTGGATCTACCAAACAGAAATGTAGTTATCAAGTTTGGAGAAGAGAACGGGGCCCCAACATTCAACGGCAAACCTATTGGTGGTAGTAGCCAAAACCAAACAGTTCTTAATGATTTGAGCGATATTGGCGGCGTGCTCGGGTACAAAGGGATGCCGGTTAGCAACGGTGGTTCCGGTAGTGGATCAACGAACCTAATTATCGGCGGCGATGTTAAATTCTCCGTTGATTTTGTAGCTAAAACAATTTCGTATACAACATGGAATCTGTTTACATCGAAAAGTATTTTTACTTTGAATCAGGGAAGCAAGACGTTCACTACTGAATTAGGATCGGGGACCTTTTATTTCGTCTGCTACAAGAGCAACAACATAGAGCTTGTGACGGCAGCAAACATAGGCGCTTATACCGGGTATGTCGTATTCGGGGTAAGTGGAACAACCGTATACCCATTCTCGTACCCCTTGAATCAAATTGGGATACGGGGCGGTTCTTTCCCTAATCGGAAAGACCTTGCTATAGGGGAATGGACGTTAATAGGGGATAGCATTACGTTTGGCGGCGGCCAAGCTTTTGTCACTGAAGTTTTCCCGGTTCCGGTTGTGACTAACCTTGCTGTTAACGGAAAACGCATGTCTGGCGGCTCCGGTATGTGGAAGGACAAGGACATCGTAACGGCTACTACGGAGCTGTGCACGATCATGGGTGGGACGAATGATGAGGGCGGTAAAGTGGCAATGGGCGCTATTCAGCCTGTTGGCTCTGCATTCGACACAAACACTTATGTTGGGGCATATCAGGTACTTATCGAAGGATTGCTCGCAAAGAATCCTAAAATGATCATAATTCTTATCACGCCGTCCCGAGCCTGGACGGACAACACCGGGGAGACGGAACGGACGGGGATGCAGGATTATGCCGACATGGTGAAGGAAATTGGTAAATTCTATTGCCTGCCCGTTGTGGACCTTTATAACGAAATGGGTCTTAATAGGCTGACGCAATCCACCTATTTGTCAGACGGGCTGCACCCGAACGACGCGGGGAAACGGCGCATTTCGTCGCTTGTTATAGGTGCGATTAGACGGTACTGGATGCATGCTTGACCATATAAAATATGGATATTCCATCCAATTCGTGTTACTATTGAGAAAAACAACACAGGGGGAATTTCCATAAAGATGGATTTGTTGAGCCTAGACAGAAGCTGTTCATATAAGGGAATAGAATACAAAGTTGTTGCAGTGCTTGAAAATGATTTATTACTTTGTGTGCTCAGGGAAGATTATGAAAAAGGCAATTATCCAATAAACACGGTCATTATTCCTGATGAAGGTATAAGACGGTCATAAATAATACAAAGGTTGGCCCCCGAGACATCGGGGGTTATTTTTGTGCCCAAACTGGGTAGAGAGGGGCTGCGCTGTATGTCACCACAAGCTGATGAAACACAGGAGATTTTACAAAGGCTTACACGGGTAGAAACTAAGCTCGATATGATGAATAGTGCCAGGGATACAGCTAACGATGCGTTGCAATCAACTAAGGCAGCTCATAAGCGTTTAGATGCCATGGAGGATAACCAGAAATGGTTATGGAGGACGGTCGTCGGAGCGATGATAGTCGGCATAGTAAACCTTCTTTTGAAAATGAAAGGAGTATGATAAATCGATGCAAGAAGGACAATTTTTCACATGGGAGGCTCTTTCCGCTATGGGGGGAGCTTCTTTGCTTACGTTTTTCATTGTGCAGTATACAAAGAACTTGATTGATAGCTACCTAAAATTACCTACAGACATCTATGCTGCGGGTGTAGCCTTTGGAGTCTTAATACTGACGCAGCTTGCTTTAGGGGCAGATTGGACTGATTGGCGACTATATGCACTGACTTTTGCAAATTCGTTTCTTGTTGGTGCACAATCTGCACAGATTCAACATAAATCCGTAAATCCCCCAGTAGTAAAAAACGGTTCTCCTGGAGCTGATGAAAAAGAAGGACAGGTGATGGTAAATGGGAAAAGGCTTTGATTGTGCTACGCCACTAACGCTTGCCAAGGCCCGGGAGTTTGTTACTTCCGGGTTTACTTTCGTCTGCAGATACCTAGCCCCAACGGGGTCCTGGAAACGTCTTACGGCAGTAGAAGCAAATAATATTACTGAAGCCGGCTTGTGGATTGTGTCTGTATTTGAGCGCGGCGCAGACAACGCCCTTGCAGGAGCTGCACAAGGAACAGAGGATGGCAGGTTGGCTTTGCAGTATGCTAAGGAGATTGGCCAGCCGGAGGGGAGCGTCATCTATGCTGCCGTGGACACTGATGTTAACTCATCCCATTATGCGGCCGTAGAAGCGTATCTTCGGGCGTTTGACGCGCAGATCGACGGATATGAACTCGGGGTCTATGGCGAGTATGAAATTTGCAAGGCAATGAGGGACCGCGGCGTCGTCTCCAAAGTGTGGCAAACACGTGCGTGGAGTCAAGGAAGGGTAATCGAAAATTATAATATCTATCAGCATGATTTAGGCGCAACAGGCTTAGGATTTGAAAAAAACGGCATGTTGATTGATGAGGATCTATCAAATGGCGATGCAGGAGGGTGGAAGATAGGTATGGCGATTAAAAAAGAAGGAACAGACAATATGCCGATGAAGTTGGAACAGTGGCAATGGGGTATGCTTTATGAAGTGATGGGAAAGGCTTATAATGCGGACCAGCTCAATTGGAACTGGATGCAAAAGATAGTAGATAAAACACTGACCGCCGCGGAACTAGCTTTCCTTAATACAGTACTTGACGGCCGGATTGATCGTAAAATCGAAGTATAGGTTGATTCCTAGAAAAAAATAATGATAATTTTTATTTTTGATAGGAACATTAGTTCCCGTTCTTGTGAATCTAATGTGGCAATATGTTTTACGAATATGACTATTTTATTAAAATAATATCGTTCTGTATACAAAAGTTACCTTTTGTGCAATAATAAGAGGTAAGGAGCTACGAAACATACGTTCGCTTTTTTGGTACTACCTAGCTTTGGAGGTGATTTTCAATGATCGTATCTGTATTTGATGTAGCGAATTATTTTTTGCAAAAGAGCGACCCTAATTCAGAACGTTCTATCACTCACCTAAAGTTACAAAAGCTTGTCTACTACGCACAAGCATGGCATCTTGCAATAATCGGTAACTCATTGTTTAACGAAAAAATTGAAGCTTGGGTACACGGACCTGTTTGCCCAGACTTATATAGCAGATATAAAATTTATGGGTTCGGGGTGATCCGGCCAGCTAAGAACCAAACTACAAATATTCCGAAAGATACGAGAGATCTTTTGGATGAAGTTTGGCAGGTGTATGGAGCCTTGAGTGGAGTAGCCTTAGAAAGTTTGACTCATAAGGAACGGCCCTGGCAGCAGGCCAGGGGGAACTTGTCAGATTTCTCGCCTTCAAATAATGTAATAACTAACGACAGCATGAGAACTTACTACAGAAGACTTTTGGAGGACAAAAATTAATTTTTGTCCTCTATTTTTTTTTTGAAGAGGTGCTCTGATTGTTAACAAGGGATCTAATTCTACTTACAGCTGCATTTATATTATTTATTACAGTAAATGATTCTCCTCTTAGAAGATGGATAGTTCGAGGATTTAAACGAATCGCCGGAATGGTAACTAAATATATCCCATTTTTAAATCGCATTTTTTTAGCGTCGCTTGTACTTTCTGTACAGGTCATTTTTATTGTAACGTTTATCCGGTTGACTATTACAAAAGTTTTAACAAGATCTTTTGTTGGTGCCGTTTCTTTTTCTTTGGTATTAGCAATGCTCTATTATCTGTTTTGGAATATAACCGGGCAAATTCACGACACTGGACAGCAAGTGTTAAAGGATATATATCAACTGGCAGATTTTCCACAAGTAAATGATTATATTACATTAGGCCTTCTCAGTTCTGGTACAAAGGTACTTTCGTTTCAACTGACAGCCACTCTTACTTTATTTTACTTCATATATCGAGAGCAAAGATCAGCATCAATAAGTAATATTTTAAGTAAAAGCAGCTCCTTATTTTGGTTTATAGTATTAACTTTTTTTACAATACCTTACGGCGTACATGTAAGTAAAGTTATAAACCAGAACATAACTGAGTTGTTTTCTAATGCAAGTACTCTTGGAATAAAAGCAAGTGTTACACTTCAATATTCATCTGAAAATATTGGACGATTTTTATTTTGGGCTTTTTTATTTTTTGTATCACTACTGACAGGTATCCGCATGATAATACAATTGATTAAAAACTTGAATGTTAGGAACATGATTGGAGATACAATTCCGCATATCCAAAATCAAATATTCTACTTAAGATTTGCTGTAATCAATAAACATAGGAGGCAAATATTCGAGAATTTGTATTCTAGTGTGGAAAGCCTGCATCAGCTTCTGTTTATGATAGTTGAAAAAAATATGGATGAGGCGTACAGATCAAGTTATAAAAAGTGGGTCGCTCTATTAGCTGATTTAATGATGTCTCCTCGCTTGATTGATATGGACAGCAGGGTCATAATAGAATATTTGTTGGAAAAAAACGAAGATGAAACCGAAAAATTGTATACATCTATTCTGAAGAATACGGTGTCCCTAATAATGGTTCTAATAAAGAATCATAAAATCGAAGAAGCTCAAGAAGCTATTGAGTTATTATTTGAACTTAATCCGAGCGAAGTGAAATTGCGATTTATTTTTTTAAATGTGATTCAAGAATTATCTCTTCTTATGTACTCTAACGATTCAATAGGTCTAAAGCCTATTTTGGATGGACTAGAAAATCTGGCTTCAGATGATGGTGGAGTAGACCAAAACGGAATAAATTTAATTTACAAATGTTTGTTAAATAAAGCCACTGAAAAGAATGATGTCAAAATGCTCTCCTCAATTTCTTATTCTATGTTTAAATGCGTTGATCATTTTGATAAAACCAAGTTGAATCTGGACCCAGGCCTAAAGCTACTGCAAATAAAGAGCAGGATTACTGTTGGGCCTAAGAATGATAAAACGGATCAGTTTATGAAATGTGTAATATTTATTCTACTGCAGGCAATTCTTAAAAGTATAGAATTGTCACACTATTCTTGTACTGGGTTTCTTATTAAGTTCATGGTAACTTCATTCCGGAGTTCATTAGTAAATCAGACGTATTCTGTATTTATTAAAAATGGCGGTGTAAATAACCCTTACCTTAAGCAAAGAGAGAAGTTCGCAAAAATGAACTTTTCATTTAATTTTAATAGTAAAACTTTAGAATACTGTCTAAAGAAGATGTCAATTCTATTACTTGGTCAACAATTATATGTAGTAAAGAAAAGTATAAACTTTGGGGAAATTCCACAAAATTATATCAATGCGGATCATGTAAAATGTGACTATATAGATTACTTATTTAATAAGATTGTATCGGATAAAAGCAAGTATGGTCTCCTCTACTTGGAAGAGGATAAAACAAAAAGCGAAAATGAAGGACCGTCATTTATCGAAATGTTAAAAAATCATATTATGAAGCCTGCGTAATAAATTAATTTAAATTAGCCCTCTTTCCGATAGGATCGAGGGCTTTTTTGTTTCTGCGGCACGATACATCAGGCCAGTACTTTCTTTGGCACTATGGGTCACTTGCTTAATTTGTACAGCATATACTGGTTCAATGATACTCCCTCAAGCTCGGCTGCTGCCGCCAAGTCGCGATGAAGGGACTTAGGCATACGTAAGCGAATGCTGCCGCTATATTCTTCTTGTGGTTCAGGGATAGGATCGCCATACTCTAATTTGACTCCTAGCCATCCTCGCTTGGCTTCCTCCATACACTCAATTAGTTCTTGTATGGTTTCTCCATTAGATTGGCAGCCGTCCAATTCCAAATACTTGCCATAATAATAATGGCCGCTTTCGTCATTCATTTCCTTAATGATCAGCGTATAGGGGAGTTTTAGATAGTACTCCAAATCCTTTTTTTCATTTGACATATGTTTTGGCAAAGGGTTGATATGATATACTGTTTAGTAAGGAGAGGGGGCCCTAACCCCCAATCCTGCTTAGTACATCTTTTACGCAAACCGCCTTGACTGGATTTCGGAATTTTACGGTGATAACATCGCCTTTTTCATTTCGGTACTGATGATGGGAGCCTTCAACTCTTACCTCACGGTATCCGCTATGTTTTAGGACTTTTGTTATCTCGGAGAACCGAATTCCGTTGGGGCGGTTTCTCATTTTTTCAATGAGTTTTTCAACCCCTGCCATTGTGCACCTCCTTTCTATATTTATGATACCATATATGGAACCATTTTGCAAGCATTTTATTCCAATTCAAAAAAATGGACTCTTGCATGTTCGTGTTATGTTCGTATAAAATAGGAACAAACGTTCTTATTGTGGAGGCAGAATTTTTTATGGTTGGGTATCGATTAAGTAAACTCAGGACAGAACGCAAGAAGGTAACAGTAGATAAGGTCGTTAGTGCTACAGGAATTCCTCGGGAAACAATCCTGAGTTATGAGAATGAAGGAGTAGAACCAACTAGGGCACATCTGGAATTGTTTGCAGCTTATTATGAAGTGACAATAGAAAGGCTACTAGGTACTGATGTGGTTGTTAGTAATTATCATATTTGTGGCGGTCGAACAGCTACTGCTGAGGAATTGGAAGATATGAGGGATGCATTAAGAGAGATTATTCAAACCAAGAAGAGACGAATAATTTCTATATAAATATAGGCGGTGAGCAGAATGGAAAAATACATTGGACACATCATTGAAATCATTTATCTAGGTAGCGATGACAAGATCACGCAACGGCAAATCGAGGTTTATTCCGTTTCTAATGACACTATAAGGGCGCGTTGTTTGCAACGGAATGCGCCACGGGTATTCCGGATAGAGAACATTCTTGCCGTCCAGCCGGTAAGGAGGGCATCATGAAAAAACTCGCGGGAAATGGTCTTTGGGAATCGAGCAGAATGATGCTACCGCAGCACCGGGAGCGTAGCGTTCAGCAGAATAACCAGGCAAGTAGGATGACGAGACCAGAACTGACCGAAGAAGAACAGCAGGAGCTTTTTGGCCGGTTAAAAGCATCTCTGGTTAATACAATCGAGGTAACAATAACGGTTTATAAAGAAAATGGTTACGAGAAATATACCGGCATTGTTGGAGGGTTGGATCCACGGTACTATCTTGTAAAGCTGGAATGGTTAGGTGATTGGAAGCTAATTGAGTTTAAGGATATCGTCGGGGTTGAGATGCATGCTCAAGGATATTGAACGTAAGATACTGAGGATCATTGGTAACTATTTCATTCTGCACAAAAGGACTCCAAGCATTCAGGAGCTCGAGATTAAAACTGGACGCAGCCGTGAAGGAATAATGGAAGTGTTGACTCTCTTAGTGCAAGAACGATATATTGAGTGGAGTCCTTCGGCTCCAAATCGCATTGTTATATTGGAGGCTTGGGAAAGAACCACATATCAAAAAAAGTACACCTTTGTTTATGATACATACGGGGAAAATTGAGGAGGTACATAGGTGGCTAAGGCTAAAATAGCTAAACGACCGACACGAGACGAATTCGTATTAGAGGAATTAGGGAATCAACTAGTTGAAGCTAAACAAGAAGGCGAAGAAGTCCTGCTGACTGTCTGGGGTCGAGATGAACACGTGCGAGGCATGATCACTGAAATGGACTCGCGTACTGGTAAGGTTCACATTCAGCGGCATGGGGAAACAACGAAGGTACCGTTTATGGATATAATGAAAGTGGAAAGCCCCGGAGAATGATCCGAGGCTTTTTACTTGTTCATAGCGTTTTACACATATTTTACACAATGGATGTGAAAAGCATTGATATACCAATGATTTTTGACCCATATATAACGTCCTCCTGGGACGCTTCTTATAAAACCACAGCCATCCATTGCGGATGGTTTTTTATTTTGTTTGCAGCTCTTAATAAACCTCTAGCTTAACATTTAGCAGCCTTAAATTCTTTTCCTTTCATTTAGGGAGACGAGATTTAAGTGCTGTTTTTTTATATTGTATAGGTAATCTGGAGTTATGGGGCCGGATGCTGTTAAATCAAACGGGGAACATCATGAGGTTATGAATGATCTATAATCAGTTATAAACTTACCAGCCTATACAGGATCGGATAAGGTTTCGAAAGCCAGTATCCACCGACGCATTCAGCCTTCATTAGTGTATAGAATGGGGTAATATGGATAGTTTGGTTGGATGGTTTACAATCTGATAACCATTGTGACTTTTATGTACTGACTAAGAGGCGTTAAAGCGCTCATAAGGGTGAGTATAGTAAGCCAATATAAAGGGGTTATTCACCGCATTTAAAAGGACCTTCTAGGGTCCTCTCAGTAGGTTTAGAGCGATTCAGAACGGGGGCTTGAATAGAGCTTTTGGGGATTGGAGTATACTTACAAATTAATTGTAAACCTAAAACATAATAATATGGTTGACAATTTACCTGGACTATTTAAAAATAAATAGAGTATGAGGCAAACCGTATTGGACCTATATAAAAAAAGAATTCGATAAAAGGAAGAACCCTATGAAAACAATACATACAGATTGGAACGAACTGGCGGAGAAAGCACTGAGGGGACAGCCGTTAACGATGGAGGAAGGACTGTCCGTGTTGGAGGCTGAAGATAAGGAACTACTGGCCATCATGAACAGCGCGTACAAAGTAAGACATCATCATTACGGGAACAAAGTAAAGCTGAACCTGATTATTAACGCGAAGAGCGGGCTATGTCCGGAGGACTGCGGGTACTGTTCGCAATCGATCGTATCGAAGGCGCCCATATCCAAGTACCCGCTGCTTGAAAAGGAAACGCTGATAGAAGGCGCACGCAAAGCGTTGGAGATGAAGGTTGGAACATACTGCATTGTAGCCAGCGGAAAGGGCCCGACAAGCAAAGAGCTGGATCAGGTCATCGAAGCTGTACGGGAGATAAAAGCAGAGATGCCTTTGAAAATATGCGCATGTCTCGGGATTTTGACGGAAGATCAGGCTGTACGGCTTAAGGAGGCAGGAGTAGACCGGTACAATCATAATTTGAATACAAGCCGCCGCCACTTTCCCAGCATTACTACGACACATACCTATGAGGACCGGCAGGAGACGGTACAGAAGGCAAAAGCGGCAGGAATGTCGCCTTGCTCAGGGTGTATCATCGGCATGGGAGAGACGAACGAGGAGATCGTAGAAATGGCGTATGCATTACGTGAATTGGAGGCGGACTCGATTCCGGTGAACTTTTTGAATCCGATTCCCGGAACCCCGTTGGAGGGGCAGAAGGGGCTGAATCCTCGCCAATGCTTGAAGGTGCTGGCTCTGATGCGATTTATGAATCCATCCAAGGAGATTCGAATTGCTGGGGGGCGTGAGCTGAACCTCCGCTCATTGCAGGCACTCGGGTTGTATGCGGCGAATTCCATATTTGTTGGAGATTACTTGACGACCGCTGGTCAGGAGGCTTCTGAAGATCATAGAATGATTGAAGATCTTGGGTTTGAAATTGAGATATGCGCGTTGTAATTAGGGATATCTTTATTAGTGAACAAATTATTGCAAAATTGCCAATTATGAAAGAATGAGTCTTAAATTTTCATAGGCGCTATGGCACATTAGGGGTACTTCACTTATAATAAGAAGTGTGGACAACCCTAGGAACTGGGGTTTTGTTATTATATAAAACGTTTAAACGAGGTGTAGAGATGAATTTATTTGATTTGACCGGCAAAGTTGCTATTGTAACGGGTGGAGCCGTAGGTCTTGGTGGCGGAATCTCTTTGGGATTAGCGCAAGCGGGCGCCGATATCGTGATTGTTACAAGCAATGACCGCAATAGAGAGACTCAACAAAAAATCGAGGCTATGGGCCGCAAAGTACACACTATCGTTGCGAACCTGTCCGATGAAAAAGAATATCCGCGCGTTGTCAGCGAAGCGCTGAACGCGTTCGGTAAAATTGATATTTTGGTTAACAATGCAGGGATTATTCGTCGTACTCCTGCTGCAGATCATTCCGCTCAAGATTGGCACGATGTGATTAACCTGAACCTAAATGCATCGTTCTTCTTGTGTCAACTGGTAGGCCGCGAGATGATCAAGCAAGGCTCCGGTAAAATCATTAACATCGCTTCCATGTTGAGCTTCCAAGGCGGTATCAACGTTCCTGGATATACAGCTTCCAAGCATGCGATCGCAGGTGTTACGAAAGCATTGGCAAACGAATGGGCAAGCAAAGGCGTTCAAGTAAACGCGATTGCACCTGGATATATGTCTACAGACAACACGGCTGCATTGCGTGCAGACGAAGAGCGCAGCTCGCAAATTTTGGTTCGTATTCCTGCTGGTCGTTGGGGCACTACAGAAGATTTGCAAGGTCCTGCTGTATTCCTGGCTTCCGCAGCTTCGGACTATATGAACGGTCACGTGCTTTGCGTTGACGGCGGATGGATGAACCGATAATGACGGCACAACAAGGATCTACTCAAATGTTTCAACCGGAGATCATTACCTTTGGGGAAACAATGGCGCTTATGATGCCTGCAGGTACCAAAGGAATTGAATATTCGTCGCAATTTCAAGGTCTGTTCGGCGGTGCGGAGAGCAACGTGGCTATCGGTGTCGCCCGTCTAGGTCATCGCGTAGGCTGGTTCAGCCGCCTGGGTAAAGATCCGTTCGGACGGATGATCCTGAAAAAAATCCGCGGCGAAGGCGTTGACGTTTCGCGTGTTGAGCTTACGACAGAGGCTCCTACAGGGCTGATGCTTCGCGAAGTCGTATCCGGCAAAACATCGGTGTACTACTACCGCAAAAACTCGGCGGCCAGCACACTGAAGCCGGAGCATCTGGACGAGGAATATATTAAACAGGCTAAATACCTGCATGTTACCGGCATTACGCCGGCACTCAGCGAGTCCTGCCGTGAGGCGGCCAAAGAGGCTATGCGTCTTGCACGCAAGCACGGCGTGAAGGTATGCTTCGATCCAAACCTCCGCCTCAAGCTGTGGTCGATTGAAGAGGCACGCGGAGTACTGCTCGATATGGCGAAGGAAGCTGATTACTTCCTTCCGGGGTTGGATGAGCTGAAGCTGCTGTATCAAACGGAGAGCTTTGACGAGATCATTCAACGTCTGGGAGAACTGGATGCGGTGAGCATCGTCAAAGGCGGAGACGACGAAACCTACGTGGTGGAGAAGGGCAGCATTACCGCTGTGCCTTACTTCAAGGCGGAGCAAGTCGTAGATACGGTGGGAGCCGGAGACGGCTTCTGCGCCGGATTTATCGTCGGTCTATTGAAGGGCTACAGCCATGTGGAAGCCGTTCGTCTCGGGAATTTGATCGGAAGCATGGTTGTACAAATGGAAGGCGACTGGGAAGGTATCCCGACTTGGGAGCAGGTTGAGGCTGTTCTGAATAACGTGAAGCACGTAGAGCGCTAAGAACAGAATCGATCCGGGCGTCCGGCTATATTGCAACAGCTTATTGTTTCATTGATCAGCTCCAAACTAGATGCTAAGGAACGGAGAAACCCAATATGAAAAAAATAAAGCTGCTTCAACAAATTACTACGGAAGGTGTCGTTGCCGTACTACGCGGCGAGACGCCGGAGGAAGTCGTAGAGATGGCCGAACAAGCCATCGAGGGCGGCATTAAGGTCATCGAAGTAACGATGACCGTGCCTTTCGCCCTGCAAGCGATTGAGACGCTTGCCAAAAAATATTCCAGCACGACGCAGGATCCGTCCAAATACGCGATCATCGGCGTAGGTACCGTGCTGGATCCGGAAACGGCACGCGCCGCGATCCTCAGCGGCTCCGAGTTCGTCGTAGGCCCCTCTTTGAATCCTGCGACGGTGACTCTGTGCAACCGGTACCGTGTGCCTGTTATGCCGGGCGTTATGACGGTTCACGAGATCCAGCAAGCTCTGGAGCTTGGCGTAGACATCGTGAAGCTGTTCCCGGGCAATTTGTACTCGCCTTCGACGATCAAGGCGATTAAAGGACCTATGCCGCAGGCTAACATCATGCCTACAGGCGGTGTATCCCTCAGCAATCTGGCTGATTGGATTAAAGCCGGTGCTGTAGCGGTAGGTATTGGTTCCGACTTGACCACGGAAGCGGTAAAAGAACGCAATTACAGCCTCGTAGCGAAAAAAGCAGCTCAATACATTGAGGCTTACCGCGCGGCTAAACAAGGCTAAATTATAAGATTCTTTCATAAAAAGGAAGCTGTCTTCTCTGACAAGAGAAACCGGCTTCCTTTTTTTGTAATGCTGTCCTAGGGGAGAATTTCAAAAAAAACTGCATTTTTCCGGTCCTATGTTGATCTATGTAGGCTTGATATGTTGTTCGAAAATCTGATCTGCAACAAAGACCGCACTTTCAACGTTATAATGGCATCAGGAAAAGATTTGAATAAATGTATCCAGGAAGGGGATGCAAAAGATGAAGAAATGGGTAGGGCTATGCTTAGCGATAGTACTATTATGGGGGATTGCCATTCCTTCGGTCTCCGCACTATCCTGCGCGCCGCCTCGGCCTCCCAAGGAGGAGATGGACTATTCCGAGCTCGTGTTCAAAGGAAGGCTTTTGTCGGAAACCAAAGAGAAGCTAACATTTCAGGTGCTTACCGTATGGAAGGGAGATCTCCATGAGACGGTGACATTAAATCAGAACCACTGGACCGAGTTTGAAGCAGGGGAGGAATATATCATTTTCGCAGGCAGAGATGAGGGGAAGCTGCGTCCGAAGCTGTGCGGCAATACCGGGTTAGCGAGCTCGTTCGATGAAACGACTCTGGGAGAAACGACAGTTGTTATTTCCAAGAGCAACGTTGGATTACAAATAGCCCTCGCTGTGATAGCGGGGTTGGCCGTTGTAGCTGGTGCAGGGATTATCTTTGTCAAGCATAGGGGCAGGCAATGAAATGCGATAGAATGGGAGGGAACAACCAACTATCCAGTTGTTTAGAGAACCCCTTATTGAGCATCCGGCATGCATCCATTAAAATAGAAAACTTATTGACGGAATGCAAAAGATTTTTAAGATATTCAACAAGTAGGCTTCAGGATGTGTTTTCTATGGTGTCAGACTTCCTGCATGGGTGAGCTTTTCGTTAAGCATGTCGAAAAGCAAATGCGGTAGCTTATTTGCAGCAATCGGAGACGTTCCATTCGGAAGTATTCCTAAGCTGCTTCATTCCTTTCCGACATTAAACGGATATGCCCACGTAAATGATTGGATAGAGAGGTGGTTCCAGGTTCGCCCGATTCTCCAGGCATGGAGGGGCGGGATCATCAGGCTGCCGCAAAAGCTGCCATACTTGTTTGTGAAGAAAGTTATAATAGCGTTATACAAGGCTAGGAGGCAGCCCTGGCTGTCCAGTTTGAATCCAGGATTAGTAAATGCTCCGCTAATTAAGATATAGGCTCTAAACTCGTCAGTTACTCCGCGCACCTGCGATCCGCCAATGGATCGTCCTTATCTTCTTGGTCTCCTCCTGATTTCCGCACATAGCACACACTCTTTAATAATTAAAAAGCGACAGATTCGATCTATGACAAATAACCCTATAAAGCCATCCAAGCCGCTAACGCGGCGCTATAGGTGATAAAAGTGGGATATCAGAGACACATCCGGGGTAATGGAGGGATGACTGCGAAGGTGATTTGGATAAATCGCGGGGGACCCCGAAAGTTTAAGACATAAAAAAATCCCACCAGAACAAAGGTTCTGATGGGATCGTATGAGTCCTATGATCGCAGGATTACTCTGTAGCCACCGATTGGTCGGCTTGCAGGTTCACTGGAGCGATACGCACAAAGCTGGTTTCGAGATTAGCGAGAAGGTGATCGACTTTCGCGGCTGCTTCAGTTTGACCGGAAGCGGCAAGCTCTTGGCGGTAAGCGCCGAGCAGCTCGTTCAGATCCTTGATGCTTTGCGGACCGACTTTCTCGATTTTCACTTTCGCGCCTTTCGCGATACGGCGTTGAATAGCCGCTTCGTCCATACCCATTTCCGGGTTCAGACGTTGATAGATGACACCGCCGGTCATCCCTGCACAAATCCATGGACCTGGGTCGCCAAGTACAACGGCACGACCATTGGTCATGTATTCGAAGGCGAAGCCTTTCAGGTTCGCGCGGCTTGCAAGTCCGCCCAGCTCATCTTCAAGCGGAGAAGTAATCTCGCCGCCGAATACGACGTCTGCACCGGAGAAGCGGATGCAGGCACGAGTATCCGCGTTGCCTTGGATCAGGAACAGACCTTTTTGAGCGCCGTAGCCGAACGATTTACCAACGGAACCGTTGATGAATTGGCCATGGCTGCCTTGCGATTTCAGGATCGCTACTTTACCGCCGAACGACATTTTACCTACGCCGTCCTCAGCTCCGCCGTGAACCGTAATGTCAACGCCGCGTGCGTTGAATGCACCCAAGCCGTTACCTGGTACGGAACCGTCAGTCAAAGTAAGCGATACAGGCGGCAATTGATCATAGCTGCCGTCAAAACGGTCTCTTACGCGATGGCTGGAGTAGCGGCTTCCGAGAATACGGGATTCCGCATCCACCTTGGACCATCTGCGGGCAATTGGAGCGTCGAAGGATAAGGAATCCGGGAAGAATTCTTGACCTTCAGCGCCTGCTGCAATACGGATATCGGAGGATACCGCTGCTGCAGCTTCCAGCTGAGCTTCATGCGCTGCTGCGAAGGAAAGCGGAGCCGGACGCAAAATGTCGGACAAATCGATTTTATCCAGGCAGCTGATTTGCTGCAGCAGGTCGGAACGGCCGACAAGCTCTTGGGCGCTGGAGAAGCCTAATTGAGCGATAATTTCGCGAATTTCTTGGCCCATTCCGCCGAACAGACGAACGAGCGAATCTACTGCTGTATCAAATACACGAGGTACGAAACGGCGAAGACCTTTTTCTTCCGCTTCCTCCATCGAGTCAATTTGTGTTGCAATACCTACGTGGCAAGTATCCAGGTGACAGCCGCGGCATGTTGTGCAGCCGATAGCCTGCATGGAGATACTGCCGAAGCCGCAGCGGTTTGCACCGAGCATCATCATTTTCACTACATCGGCACCGGATTTCAAGCCGCCGTCAGACCAGAGCTCGACTTTGTGACGCAAGCCGGCTTCGATCAAGGCTACGTGAGCCAATTTCGTACCGATTTCTGTAGGCAAGCCTACATGAGTCAAGGAGTGGATACGTGCAGCACCTGTACCGCCGTCGAAGCCGGAAAGGGTGATAACATCTGCGCCTGCTTTGGCAACGCCGACTGCAATTGTACCGATACCTGGTACGACAGGAACCTTGACGTTGATTTTCGCCTTACGGCCGCTTGCTTCTTTCAGCTCGGAAATGATTTGCGCCAAGTCCTCGATAGAGTAAATATCGTGGTTGTTGGATGGCGAGATCAAATCGGAACCGATGGTCGCATTACGTGCGGCAGCGATCTTCGCGGTAACCTTGGAGCCCGGCAGGTGACCGCCTTCGCCCGGCTTCGCGCCTTGACCGATTTTAATTTCAAGGAAAGCTACGGCGTTAGCCAGCTCTACGTTGATACCAAAACGACCGGATGCAACTTGGGCACCGCGTGTTCTTTTGTAACGGCCGAGCATATCTTTAATTTCTCCGCCCTCGCCGTTCATGGTTACCATGTTCAGACGCTCACCGGCTTCTGCATAAGCGCGGAACGCCGTTTCGTTCTGGGAACCGAACGACATGGAGGAGATCAGCATAGGCAAATCATGACCGCCGATACCGATGTCAACCTGAGATGGATCCAATGGCTTGCGGCCTTCCTTATGAGCCAGCTCATAGTTGAAGTCGGCAACGTGACGAATGGAGATCGGGTTGCGCTTCTCTTCTTCACGAAGCTTGTCGCGGTAGTCGGAATAAGGAGCTGTTCCGGCAGCTGCCTCTCCGAGCGCTTTCCACATCCGTTGGAAGAAGTGGAAGTTACGAGCCGCTTTGGCTTTAGGATTCATAAAGTCGTTGTAGCGGGCTTCCGCGTCTTTTTCCAGCTCGGCAAAGCCGGTACCGGCATTCTCGCTGCCCAGGTAGTTCACGATATCTAACACATCGGATACTTCCGGCTTCAAGCCGATCGACGAGAAGAAGCGGGTATAGCCGCGAAGCTCGTGAGTACCGATAGTGGAAATGACTTTTTCCAAGCCTTTAGTTAATGCAGTGTAGACTTTACGTGCTGCAGACGCGCCGTTCTTCACAGCGGAGGTTGCAAACAGCAGGTAAGGAGATACGATATCTACGCCCAAGCCGCATGCAACAGCAATATCATGCAGGTTGCGGATAGCAGCGGAGCGAAGCACAACGGTCGTATGACGGCGCAGGTTATCGCCGAACTGCAATTTTTCCGCGCGCAGAGCGATATCGACCTTGGATACGGACAGATGCGGATCCATGAACAAGCGGTCGTTCTGATGAGCAGCAGCGTCATCAAGAATCAGTAACACGGCACCGTTCTTAACAGCAGCTACCGCGTCCGCAGCCAGCTGATCCAGCGCGTCCTTCAAGGATGTGCCGCGAGCGAAGGTAAGAGACAAGGTCGCTACTGCCTGATCTCCTTGTGCCTTGAACATCGCACGAAGCTGCTCGAAGCTCGGTTGGCCAAGCTCAGCCAAGGAATCAACACCGTTGCTGCCTTCAAGTACAAGCGGCGTCAGCAATTCAACGCGAAGGCTTTGATCCGGCTGACCGTACACGGTCGGACGAGGGCCAACCACAACGCGTGTGGAGAAGTGCTCCATCTCGCGGTCACGGTCAATGGCAGGGTTCGTTACGACTGCAACGCTTTCTTTAATGAAATCCGGAATGTTCTGACGCTCCCAGTTGATGCATGCATGCGGGCCGTCATGACCAAGCGAACGGATCGGCTCCGCACCGGTTTCGGACATGGTCTCGATCATCTGAATGCCTTCACGGTCCCAACCGAATGCGCTGTACAGAGCGTCGGTTACGACAGCATCCTCTTGGGAAGCAGCTTCTACCACCGGCAGCGTATCCTTCAAATGCTTACGCATGCCCGTAAAGTCAACGCGTTTGATTGCGCGCTCGTATACCAAGGATTGAACGCCGGAGTAAGGAATTACTTGAACATGCTCTCCTGGTGTCAGAACGACGCCGACTTTTTCGCCTGGAGCGATCGGTTTTGGATCAGCCACCATTTCATCTACGGTGATAACCCCTTGCTCGGAGGAGAAGTACAGCGATGTTTCGCTCTCTACCATCCATACCGGACGAAGACCGAGCGCATCTACGCTGAAAATACATTCATTGCCGTAACGGGATACGATACCGGCAGGGCCTTGAGCAAAGTGACCCCAGATTTGGCGATAGTAAACATACAAGTCTTGCAATTCAGGACGGAATTGCTTCATTTCATTAATAATAGGAGGGAATACAATTTCCATCGCCTCAAACAAGCTGATGCCGAAGCGGTGGATGAAGGTCTCGATCGTACGGTTCATGTCCTGGGAGTCGCTGCCGCTCTCAACAAGCTGTACGCCAACCATGTCTGCTTCGAGACGCATTTTCTTAACCGTATTAATTTCTCCGTTATGGCCGAGCAAAGAGAACGGTTGAACACGGAAAAAGCTGGATTGAGTGTTTGTGGAATAACGGTTGTGACCGATCGTAACCTGGGCCGCAAAAAGCGGGTCGCGGGTATCGTTAAAATATTTAGGAAGAATGCTGGCAGCACCCATCACTTTATAAGCGGCGGTTACATTGCTCAGTGTAGCGACATGAACATGGTAGCGTGCTTCAATAGCTACATGCAACTCGAACAAATGATCCGCTACGACGACTTCCTGCTTGTCGCACAGTGCAGCGATTTGCCAGAAGGTCGGCTCGTCATTGCGGCCGTTTTCCCCAAGGACGCTGCTATCTACTTGATTTTCTTGTTCCAATATAATAGAAACGTTAAATTGGGCAAACAGCTCGCGAATACCTTTTTGCATGTCAGCCACGGAGATGTCCAGCTTGCGCGGAACAAAAATGTGGGCAACGGAAAAGCGGCCGTCGTAGGCAAGCTTGCCGTCAAGACCGGCGTCATTCAGCTTTTTCTCCCACAGAGCTCTAGGAATGTCGGTCAAAATGCCGCAACCGTCTCCTTCGCCGTTAATAAATCCCGAACGATGTTCCATTTTGACAAGAGCTTCAATCGTCTTCCGAATGTTATCGCGGGATGGGAAACCGTCCTTTTCCACGATACAGATGATACCGCAGCTATCGTGCTCGGTACCTAGCAAATTCTGAAAACGGCCTTCATTGCGCATTACTTCATTCATTTTTGTGGTCAGCAGGCTGACCGTCACCTCCCAATAAAAGTATGCGAGTCCTAAATCGTCATCCAGCAAGGTTTGTTCATGTCACTGCGGCGATAAGAAAGCGGACAAACTCATCGATAAAAATACCGATGAATAAATATACATTATTCATGCATAACCACATTCTGCTACTGCTTACCGTAGGCGCTGCGAAGCGTTGATGTGCGAGGCTGCGAAAAAAATAAAGCTGCCTTCATCGACGAAATTAGCGCATATCGATACGGAAAACATGCCAAAAACCTTATAAAATAGCCGATTTTCTTACAAAATAAAGTATTAATAGAATATCACGAAATTGCTGGTTGCACAATAGAACAATCAATGGAATGATCGGATGAAAGCGCTATCTATTTTGCATAATTGGTGAATAAAGGCAAAAAAAGAGCGAAAACTGTCGAAATGCTAAAAACGAACGAATAATTAAGGAAACGTATGTATAGTTCGGTTTTATCGCCAATATTTGTATCGTGGAAGCTTTCTTTACAAAAATTTAATTTTCTGAGCATGGTCAAGAGGAGGTACGCCATATCTAGGAAAAAAGGTTTTTATCAGCCTAATTAACGTTAGTTATTACCCGAACGATGCTTGAATATTTGAGAAAAAAGGGGGCGGGTCAGATTAGTTTACAAAGAAGGACCGCTATTTTGGAAATAGGGGTCCTTCTCTCTCTAATGTTCTATTATAAGGTACGTTCGGCGGCCATTCTTGCAAAGGAATGTTCCGCGGCCCGGATCGTGTAGGCGATATCGTCTTCCGTATGGGCCGTGGTCATGAACCAAGCCTCATATTTGGATGGAGCGAGGCAAATGCCTTGCTCGAGCATCAGCCGGAAGAAGCATGCGAACTGCTCGCCGTCCGTATCCTGCGCCTCATCGTAATTGGTAACCGGATGATCGCAGAAATGCGTGGACAGGGAGCCCCGGATGCGATTGATCGTCAGCGCGACGCCGTGCTTGCCGGCGGCTTCAGTCAGGCCGGCCTCCAGCATGGCGGCCAGCTTATCGAGCCGGTCGTAGACTCCCGGCTCCTGCAATGCCTGCAGGCATGCGATGCCTGCGGAGATCGACGCAGGGTTGCCTGCCATCGTCCCGGCTTGGTAAGCCGGGCCTAAAGGCGCTACCTGCGCCATGATGTCCTTGCGGCCCCCGTAGGCCCCGATCGGCAGTCCCCCGCCGATGATTTTGCCCAGGGCCGTCAGGTCCGGCTCGATGGCTGCGAGGCTTGGGGCCTCTAAGCCATCGAACGTCTGCGCCGCGCCGTAATGGAAGCGGAACGCCGTGATGACCTCGTCATAGATGACGAGGGAGCCGTTGTTCCTTGCCGCGGCGCACAGTCCCTCGAGGAAGCCTGGCTTCGGCATCACCATGCCGAAGTTGCCGACGATCGGCTCCACCATTACCGCGGCAACGTCGTCACCCCAGCGCTCAAGCGCTGCCTGGAGCGCTTCGAGGTTGTTGAACGGCACGGTAATGACCTCGTTGGCGATGCTCATGGGAATGCCGGCGCTGTCCGGAATGCCGAGAGTGGACGGACCGCTTCCTGCCGCCACAAGCACCAGGTCAGAGTGGCCATGGTAACATCCGGCGAATTTGATAATCTTGTTGCGTCCCGTGTAAGCTCTGGCGACACGGATCGTCGTCATAACCGCTTCGGTACCGGAGTTCACGAAGCGGACCTTATCGAGCGATGGGATGGCAGCTTTGATCATACGGGCGAACTCGATCTCGAGCTCTGTCGGTGTTCCGTATAAGGTGCCGTTCTCTGCCGCGCGGCAGATAGCTGCTGTAACATGAGGATGGGCATGGCCGAGAATAATCGGACCGTACGCCGCAAGGTAATCAATGTATCGATTGCCGTCCTCGTCCCAGAAGTAAGCTCCTTGCCCCCGCTTCATAAATACGGGTGCTCCGCCGCCGACGGCCTTGAAGGAGCGGGAGGGGCTGTTGACGCCGCCTACGATATGTTCCAGAGCTTCTTTATACAATGCTTCGGAACGCGGTTTTGCGTTCGTTGTCAGATGGGGGGATGTCATGGGTGATACTCCTTTTATGTTTATTTCGGTCAAGGAATGAAGCTTCGGCTTAATGGAGCAGAAGTCCCTTGACCATAATGACGGCCTGTCCCTGGATATGCACGCGGTTATCCGTGAGACGGAGCTTCAACACGCCGGTTCTTGCCGAGAGCTGAAGGGCCGTGAATTGTTTTTTATTCAGCTTTTCCTGCCAGTAGGGAGCCAGTGCGCAGTGAGCCGATCCGGTAACCGGATCTTCATTAATGCCTAAGGAAGGGTAGAAGCAGCGGGAGACGAAATCATAGTCCGGATTATCGGAGCGGCACGTTACGATCAATCCTCGCGCAGGGATCTCCTTTAGCAGCCGGAAATCAGGCTTAAGCTCGCGCAAGGCTTGTTCATGGTCCGCTTCGATCAACATATCCATCCGATTGCGGTAGACAGCCTGGGGTTTGAAGCCGATCGCTTCCTCCAATTGGGGAGGGGCAGTGCAAGGAACGACCGGCTCTGCGGGAAAGTTCAGCTCGATTCCGCCATCCAGCCGTTTGGCAGTCAATAAGCCGCTCTTGGTATGGAAGCGAAGCTGCTCGATCCTGTAGGCTACTCCGCTCTCCCACAGCACTTTAGCGCTGGCCAGAGTCGCATGGCCGCATAGGTCGACCTCCTTTTCGGGGGTAAACCAACGCAGCTGGTAATTTCCGGAGCCTTCCATCGGACAGAGAAAGGCGGTCTCGGATAAGTTCATCTCAGCCGCGATCTTTTTAAGCCATGCATCGTCGGACGGGAATTCCTGAAGAATGCACACCGCTGCCGGATTTCCGGCAAAGGGGGTAGAGGTAAACGCATCGACTGTATAAATAGGAATCATTCCGAACATCTCCTTAAACCATGATGGGAGTTACTGACTGCCGAGAAATACCTATCTTTTCATTATAGATAGTTTCAAAGCCAATGAAAACCTCAGCCGGTTTTCATATTCGGGACAAATCGCGCATTTTGAAGGAACTCAGGGAGGAAATTGAACTTTTTCTATGCTATAGAGGGAGATAACGTCTATCGGCGCTCTTTCATAAAGGTATGATCGGCTAAAAAGGCTGCGGTACAATCAAATTGAAAGAGTTGGTGTTCATGCGGTAAAAAAAGGAACCGGAGGCAAGCCTCCAAAGTTCCTCTGTTTGTACCATGCTGTGATGGGCTACTTATGAATGGCTCCGCTGCCTGGGGTACCGGACAATACGGCCGATCCGCTGCCGGTTTTGCTGCCGTTCGAACCGCTGCCGCTTTTTCCGCTGGAGGCGGGCACCTTGTCTGAAGCGGAAGGATCGCGGCCTTCCAATAAGGCTTTGACATAAGCCTGCAGTTTATCCTTGTTGACGGACAGTACCTCGGCACCGCCCACGCGCTTTTCGATTAACAGCTCGGAGGGAGGGATTTGCTGGCTGTTCATGCCTTCGGCCTTTGCTTCGTATCCGAGGGATCCGAGCTTCAGCATATCGGTTGTCGTCAAGTTGGTCTCGATATAAGGATCAATGCTGTTCAAAATTTTGGGAAGCTTGAGCAGCGACGAGGTGGTCTGCATCTTTTGAACGACGGCTTGAATAAATTTGCGCTGCCGCTCCGTCCGGGAGAAATCGCTCATGGCATCGTGGCGGAACCGGACGTATTGCAGAGCGGTTTTGCCGTTCAGATGCTGCATTCCCTTTTTCAAGTTAATATCGTATTCATGGCCGTCCTCGGCATCGGAATATTTCATATCCTTTTCAACGTACAGATCAATTCCGTCAATAGCGTCCACCAGCGCAATGAAGCCTTTAAAATCGGTGTAAACATAGTATTGAATCGGGATTCCCATAAGATCGCTGACGGTTTTCATAGCCAGGTTAGGCCCGCCAAGCGCCAAAGCAGCGTTGATGCGGTCTTCGCCTTGACCGGGAATCTTCACATACGTATCTCTCAGAATAGAAAATAAGGAGGCCTTTTTCGTAACCGGATCGATGGAAGCGACCATCAGCGTATCCGATCGCGGAATTTCATTTTTTTTCAGACCGCGGGAATCTCCACCGAGCAGCAGAACGTTGACTCTCTGCTTGCCTTCCCATTTGGGCGGGGTATACGTCTCGGACACCTTGGTCGTACTCTTTGCCGTAATTCCGCTAAAAAGCTTGTCATTGTCCGGCTTCGATTGAATGTTGTTGGCAAAATGTAAAAATGCGTATGTATAATATCCGACCCCTACGAAGAGCAGAAGCACTGTAGTGAGTAACGCCCATTTGATTTTCCTGGCCATCTGATCCTTCCTTTCCTTAAGTTGTCAGCCGCTTTTCCTTTGCATCGGGTTCGTGTATCATAACGTATAGGTTTTGACAATACAGCAGGAACATGCATGGAGGATACAGGAAAGCTTAGTGACGTCAAGATGTGTCGATCCCACGGGAAAAAAGTCCTGTTACTTCGTACTTACCACGCGAATCGCTATCATAAACGGACGAGACGAAATGATCGGAAAGACAGCGAAGCAACCGCAAAACGGCTTGCGACCAAGAGTACGGTTAAGCACCTGGGCATTGATAGTAATGGATTCGCGAGACAGGTGATGTTTCCATTATAATTTGATCGGTTTCGTCATAGCAAGTTTCGTCACATTCAGACAAGCTTTGCAGCACCTGTATTAAGATAAGGATACACACCCGAACACCATCACCGAATACGGTCATCAGGAGGAAAACATGCACGCGATAGAAGTACACAATCTTCGAAAAGACTTTAAAGTCCAGAAAAGCCGCGAAGGTCTAAAAGGGGCGGTTCAGGACTTGTTCCGCAGGGAATACAGCCAGGTCCGAGCTGTAAAGGATATCAGCTTCTCCATTCCCCAGGGAGAAATTTGCGGTTATATAGGCGAGAACGGCGCCGGTAAATCGACAACAATCAAAATGCTGACAGGGATTCTGGTCCCGACAGCCGGGGATATCCGCGTGAACGGGTACATTCCGTACCAGGAACGGGAAAAGTTCGTGCGCGGTATCGGCGTCGTGTTCGGACAACGCAGCCAGCTGTGGTGGGATATCGGTGTCATTGAATCGTTCCAATTGTTAAAAAAGGTATACCGGGTCTCGGAGTCGGACTTCAAGCAGCGTCTGGATGAGCTCGTTGAGCGTCTTCAGCTGTCGGAGCTGTTAGCCCGTCCGGTCCGCAAGCTCAGCCTGGGGCAGCGGATGCGCTGTGAGCTGGCGGCCTCGCTGCTGCATAATCCGAAGATTCTGTTTCTGGACGAACCGACGATCGGTCTCGATATTATGGTCAAGACGGAAATCCGCGAGTTTTTGAAGCAGATGAACCAGCGTTACGAAACGACGATTTTGTTGACGACGCATGATCTTCAGGATATTGAAGCGCTGTGCTCCCGAGTCATTATGCTCGATGACGGCAATATCATCTACGATGGCGGCCTGGAGGAGCTCAAGGCAACCTGGGGGAAAGGCAAGGAAGTCATCCTTCAGTTTACCGATCCGGTATCCCTCGAGCAGCTTGGCGAGCTGACCCGAGGGCTTGAGGTGGAATGGACGCTCGAGAGCAGCCGGAACGCCAAGGTATGGATTCCTCTGGAAAAAGCCAACGTGTCCGAGGTGCTGAGCCGTATTGTCGGTGTGATGAGTATTGATGACATCAAGATCGTAGAGACGAATACCGATGATATCGTGCGAGAAATTTATAAGTCCGGCTCGGCTGAAGCCAAGACCGTTACAGCGGCGGCGGAGCAGGGAGTGAACGTTCATGCTTAATGCTTATCTGGATATGATCCGCATCCGTTTTTTAATGATGCTTGCTTATCGTGTTAACTATTACAGCGGTATTATCATTTATGCCCTAAATATTGGAGCCTATTATTTTTTGTGGAAGGCCATTTATGGAGCCAGCGAATCCTTAGGCGGCATGACCGTAGCTCAAATGACGACCTATGTGGCCGTGTCCTGGATGGCCCGCGCGTTTTATTTCAACAATCTGGACCGGGAGATTGCCAATGAAATCAAGGACGGCAGCGTAGCTATCCAATTTATCCGCCCTTATAACTATATTATTGTAAAAATGATGCAGGGCTTGGGCGAAGGCGTATTTCGTTTGCTGTTGTTCTCCACGCCGGGGATGGTTATTGTTTCGTTCTTATTTCCGGTTAGTCTGCCTACGGATCCCGGAGTGTGGGGAATCTTCCTGCTCATGCTGTTTATGAGCTTTTTAATCAATTCGCAGATCAATATTATTACCGGACTCTTCGCGTTCTTTCTTGAAAATAATGAGGGCATGATGCGCATGAAGCGGGTTGCCGTCGATCTTTTCTCCGGGCTGGTCGTTCCGGTTTCGTTCTTCCCGGGGTGGGCGGAAGGGCTGTTGAAGCTGCTGCCTTTTCAAGCAATTACTTATTTGCCCGGAGCCGTGTTCACAGGCAAAGTAACCGGTAGTGCCGTATATGAAGTGCTGGGCGTACAGCTTTTGTGGTTTGTGCTGCTCATCGTGCCTCTGGTTATTTTATGGCGCGGGGCGCGGGCACGGCTGTTCGTGCAGGGAGGTTGAGACGATGTTTTATGCCGGCTTGCTTATCGACTACTTGAAAAATTACATGAAAACAAGAATGGAGTACCGCTCCGACTTCTGGATTGAAGTGCTGTCCGATCTGATGTTCAACGGGCTGAACTTGTTTTTTATCCTGGTTGTATTCCAGCATACGCAGCTCATCGGGGATTGGAACGAGCAGCAAATCTTGTTTATCTACGGTTACTTTATGGTGCCATACGGTATTTTTATAACCTTTTTTAATTTGTGGAACTTTAGTGAGCGATACATTGTGAAGGGGGAGATGGACCGCATCCTGACGCGGCCCGCCTATAACCTGGTTCAGCTGATGCTGGAGAATATGGACCCTTCCTCGCTGTTCAGCGCACTCACCGGTTTTCTCATTATGGTATATTCCTGGTCGCATCTGGGTCTGGGATTGGCTTGGTACGATCCGTTCATCTTCGTGCTGCTGGTTGCCGGCTCGATCATGATCTACGGCGGCATCTATGTTTTCTTCACGTCGCTGTCGTTTTTCTCGGACTCCCCGACAGGCATATTGCCTTTATTGTGGAATATCCAGAACTATGGCCGCTATCCGATGACGATTTATAACAAGCTCATCGGCTTGCTGCTGACGTGGATTCTTCCATTCGGCTTCGTCGGCTTTTATCCTGCAGCGTATTTTCTGGACCGGGCCCATTGGGGGACCTTCGCGCTGCTCACGCCGGTTGTCGGAGCGGTGTTCCTGACGATCGCCCTGCTCATTTGGAACTATGGCGTCAAGCGGTACCGCGGCGCAGGTTCCTAAATCTCCACTAAAGAGGCTGATACGACGCAACTTCTGAACTTAGGTTTTCAACCGCGGCATCCTGTAGAGGATGAGCGGTTACCGGTTCGGCTGAGCGTACGTTCAGCCTCTTTGTTATGCATCAGGAAGGCGGCCGCTCTGTAATCGCTCCATTTCCTCATCGATCCGGCTGGTCTCGATTCTTTCGAATAACGCCTCAGGCGATTGCAGCCGGGTACCGGATGGAGCCTCGAAATAGCTCCAGGAAGGCTCCTTGATGGCAAGGAACGAACGGATGCTGCTGCAGGAGAACGGCAGAAAGGGTGCAAGCAAGCTCGACAGGTTGGCGATGATCTGTACGCAGGTGTATAAGGTATTCACTCCGGCAGCGGGAGCTTCTATGACTTGAAGCCAGGGCCTCTGCTCATCGAAATATTTGTTGGCGCTGCGGACAAAGGCAAAGAGGTTCTCAAGCGCCGCTTTGCACTTCCCGGCCTCAAGCAGAGCTCCGGTTTGCGCATATAATGCCTCCAGCCGCACGCGAACCGTCTCATCCATTTGCCCATCAGGCACCTCTCTATGAAAGGATTTCATCAGGAACATGAGATTGCGATGGACGAAGTTGCCGAAAGCGCCCAGAAGCTCACCATTGTGGCTGTGAATGAAGGCGTTCCATGAAAAATCCGTATCACGCTGCTCCGGCCCATTCACCGTCAAGAAATATCGTAAGGAATCCGGATGGTACCGTTCGAGCATATAGGGCAGCCAGACGGCCCAGTTGCGGCTCGTGGAGAACTTCCTGCCTTCCAGCGTTAAATATTCGCTCGACAGGATGCGGTCGGGAAGATGCAGAGGGCCTGCACCGAGCAGGATCGCAGGAAGAATCAAGGAATGGAAAGGGACGTTATCCTTCCCGTGCACATAATAAGCCGTCGCTTGCTCCGACCAGAACGGCTCCCAGTCCGAATTCGTCTCTGCCGCCCACTGCATGCTGGCTGACAAGTAGCCGCTGACGGCTTCGATCCATACATAAATTTTTTTACCCTCGAAGCCTTCGAGAGGAACATCGATCCCCCATGCCAAGTCGCGGGTCGCTGCGCGGTCGTGCAGACCTTCCTCCAAGTACCGCTTCGTCAGCTGAACGGCGTTGTCTCGCCAGCCTGTGCTTTGTTCCACATAGGCTTGCAGCTGCTCCTGTAGCTTGGATAACGCGAGAAAATAATGATCCGTATGCTTTACGTCCGGTGACTGCTTACATAGCTTGCACTTCGGTTCGCGAAGCTCCAGCGGGTCAAGCAGGGCGGAGCAGGCATCGCATTGATCTCCCCTCGCCTGGCTTCCGCAGTGCGGACAAAGCCCTTCCACATAGCGGTCTGGCAAAAATTGCTCGCATCCCGGACAGTACGTTTGTTCTACCGCTTGCTTATACAGATACCCTCGCTCCAACAGCTTCAAGAACAGCTCTTGCACCACCTTGTGATGAAACGGATGGTCGGTCCGTGTGTAAAGGTCGTAGGAAAAACCAAGCTTTCGGAAGCACTCCGTGAACTCCTCGTGGAACCGGTCCGTTATGGTTGACGGCTCAACCCCTTCCTGGCCAGCCCGGATGGATATAGGTGCTCCATGACAGTCACTGCCCGACACGTAGAGCACTCTTTCTCCTTTTTGTCTGAAATAGCGGGCCAAAATATCTCCCGGCAGCAAGCTTGCCACTCTCCCCAAGTGCAAAGAACCGTTCGCATACGGCCAAGCGCCTCCAATAAAAATAGTCATGAATTTATTCCTCCCTAATAGTAGTTGAATAACAAAAAAACTCCCGTCCCCAAAAAGGACGAGAGCTATCTACTCACGTGTTACCACCTCAATTTATCCGCGCCTCACAGCAAGCGGACCTCTTCAGGTACGGCACCTTAACTTAAGGTGATTATACCCTAGCGCTTTAACGGGCGCCCCCGGTGCAGCCTACTTCCATCCAGCTTGAAGTTCAAGCGGAACGGATTTCGATGCACGGCTCAGAGACCATGTTCGTCGGATGCTTCTTTACTCCTTTTCAGCTGCCGGAGCTCTCTGTTCAAAGAAGGGAATCCCACTACTCTTTCTCTTCGCTGCCTTTGTCGTATTCCTTTGATGAACCATTATATCCAGAAATTCGCTTTTTATCAATGGGCTGTCGGATAAATTCATCTCATCTCGCAAGCCGTAATGGGAATTTTAAGCAAACTTTAAGCTGGCATTCATGTTGGCGTAAAAGTTAGTTCATAACTGGGCTCTATAATGATCCTTGTAAGAGAAAGTCAGCTTTCACAAATAAAGAGAAGCATTTCTACGGATAAGGTGGAGAGAACGATGAAATCCATGAAACAAAAAATGATGGCGGGAACGGTAGCCGCAGCTTTGCTTATTACCGGATTCGGCGGAATGATCACCCATCCGGCTTATGCCGACGATGACAGCGATTCCGATACGGTCATTACGGCTCCGGTTAATACCTCTGTGCCGCTGTCCAAGCGCGTCAATCTGGAGTTGAATCTCATCGTCGTTAAGGCGTCGGGGATTCTGGACATGGATTATGAAGACTTGAACGAGGCGCTCAAGGATGGCAAATCGCTGGCGAGTGTTGCGACAGAGCAAGGGAAAAGCCCTGAGGAATTAATAAGCAAGCTGAAGGAAGAGACGTCAGGCATTATTAACAATGCACTGGCAAGCAGCCAGATTACCCAGGAGGAAGCCGATTCACTGAACAAGAAGGCGGCTCAGCAGATTCAGAAAATTGTCAATGAAGCAGGCTACCAGGCCAAAGAGCATACGGAAAAAACGAAGCTGCCGGTAAAGTTGGGGAAATCCTTGAAGGCTGAGCAATTGGCCGAAGCACTGGGAATAACCAAGCAGGAGCTCAAAAAGGAGCTGAAGGACGGCAAAAGCCTTTCGGAGATTGCCTCCGGCAAGGGGATAACGGACGAACAGCTTATAGCCAAGCTGAAGGATGAACTGACTCCGTCTCTTCAAAGCCTTATTACAAAAAAATAACCATACAGCATCAGGCCGCTCGTGAAAAAATGGGGGGCCTATTGCCTTATTTGCCCGGAAAAAGGGCGGAAGCGCTGCTGCCACATAAAAGAGAGAATGGCTACAGATGCTACATTTAATCGGATTTATCCATAGGATTTGGAGGGGAATTCATGCTAAAAAGAAACAAGAAAAAAAATAAATCCCAGCAACAAGCCAAAGCAAAAGCGAAAGCAATGCAAGGTCATTCGGCTTCGAAATTTTTATTATCCAATATGCTTGCCGCAACTCCATCGTCGGGCAAAGGGAATGCTCCTTATGTAACGAAGGCTTCCAAGGAGAGCATTCCTTACTCACAGGAAGGAATTATTGAACATATACGCAAAGAGAAGCAGCTTGATTATTGGCCGACAGAAGAATGGAGATCGGCCGCGCCCGAAGAGCTGGGGCTCGATTCAGCCGCTCTTGCGCAGATGGTCGAAGAATTTAAGGACGAGCAGATTGACGGATTCGTTCTGGTTCGTAACGGCTATTTGGCGGCTGAGGGGTATAACCGTGACTGGGACGCAGATCAACGCCATCCGATGTTCTCGGTTACGAAAAGCGTTACATCCGCACTGATCGGTATGGCGGTAGATCAAGGTACATTAAGAGAGGACCAGACCTTACAGGAGCTGGTTCCCGAAATGCCTCTCGATCCGTTGAAATCGAAAATTACTATCGGGCAGCTGCTCTCCATGACATCGGGTATTGACTGGGACAACAGGCAGGAGCGTTCTTCTTACGAAATGGACCATTCGCCGGACTGGGGCCGGTATATTCTGGAGCGGCCCATGGCGGCCAAACCGGGCACCATGTTCAGATACAGCAACGGAAATGCCCATCTGCTGTCCGTTCTTGCACAGAAATCGACTGGTATTCCGCTCAGCGTACTGGCCAAAATCAACATATTTGATCCTATGGGCATTACGAACGTATCCTGGGGGCAGGATCCGCAGGGCAATCTTATAGGGGCCTGGGGACTCCATATGACCTGCAGGGATATGGCCAAATTCGGACTCATGTACCTGCATCATGGCAGATGGGAGAATTATCAGATTGTGAGTGGAGAATGGGTGGAAGCATCCGTCCTGCAGCAGGCGGCCGAAATGTATGATGACGGTACGGAGGGCGGCTTTGGGTACTTATGGTGGCTGAAGGCTATCGTCGTTCCCGGGGAGACACCGGTTCATCACGACGTATTCTATGCGGCAGGCTCGGGCGGACAACGAATTTTCGTCGTCCCTGACATGGAAATGATCATGGCTATTACAGCATCCAATCATGAGGATGATTTCATGCCGGAGCGAATGCTTATCCAAGCTATCGCCGCTGTCCGGTCCGACCAGCCGATAGAGTCGAACGATGCAGGCTTGGCTAAGCTGAAGGCCTCCTTACAAGCATTCAAGGAAACATCGTCTGTGCGCTGAGCGGTTTGTGAAAAATCCTTAATAGCGGTATACTCGACGTGACATACGCTACAAAGGAGAATACTTATGACATTGGAATGCGGACAGCAAGCGCCAGATTTTGAGCTGCCTTCCTCCAGCGGACAGCCTGTCAAGCTATCCGATTTTCGGGGAAAGCATGTATTGCTTTACTTTTATCCGAAGGATATGACGCCGACCTGCACCACGCAGGCTTGCGATTTGCGGGACCGTGCGGATTTGTTCGAGGAACAGAACACGGTGATTATAGGGATCAGTCCGGATCCGGTGAACCGGCATACCAAGTTCATCGAAAAGTACGGCCTGCCGTTCCTGCTGCTATCGGACGAGGATCACCGGGTTGCCGAGCTGTACGAGGTTTGGCAGCTGAAAACCTTATACGGCAAACAATATATGGGTGTGGAGCGGTCCACATTTATAATCGATAAAGACGGAATCTTGGTAAAGCAGTGGCGTAAGGTAAGAATCAAGCATCATGTCGAGGAAGCGCTGGAATTTATCAAGAATAACTTGTCATGATAGTTTCGGAGCGGTCTGGCGGCTTCTATGAGAATGTCCTTTTCTATGAAACATGAAACAAGCGTAACTCCTAAGAGCAGCTGCCTGTCCCGGGCAAGGCTGCTCTTTTTTTACCACATAAATAACAATTATTGAGGCATATGATGCAGAGGTCTCCCATATAGTCTAGTAAGTCAAATTAATAGATTATGCGGAGGGATCCACCATGTTCAACTCGTTGCGAGCTTTTTTTATTCGCGGAGCCGGCTTTCTGCTGGCCATCATGCTGCTTAGTTCTCTAGTGTTATTTCCGGTTCCCGAAGCATCAGCTTATGCGGCGGATAGCGATGAAGGAAGCTTAGGCGCCCACGCTCTGTATAATGAACTCAAGTCCGGCAAAATGGTATGGAAGGATAAAGAATACGTATCGCCGGAGCAGCCCACGGTTTATTTGACTTTTGATGACGGACCTAGCCCCTTGACGGGCAAAGTATTGGACATTTTGAAGAAAGAAGATGTGAAGGCCACCTTCTTCGTGTTGGGAGGCGAGGCAAAGTCGCATCCGGATTTGGTCCGCAGAGCCTTGGAGGAAGGGCATGCCATTGGCAATCATACATACAATCATGTATATAAAGAGCTGTATTCCGGGGTTGAGAACTTCTGGAAGCAAATTCAGCGGACTGAGGATATATTGAACGAGCAGGTCGGCATAAGGCCGAGGCTGGTAAGGGCGCCGGGAGGCACCTACAGCAATTTTGACGCGTTTTACTTTTATTATTTGGACCAGGCGGGGTATGAAATATATGACTGGAACATCGATAGCGGGGATTCGGCTAGACCGGGTGTTTCGGCCAGCGAAATTGTGCAGACGGTTAAGAAAGGGCCGTTCAAGAATGAGGTCATTCTATTGATGCATGACGGTACCGGGCATGAGCAGACCGTCAAGGCGCTGCCGGACATTATCAGGCTGTTTAAGGATAAAGGCTATGCTTTTGCATCGTTAACTCCCCAGGTACCGCCCATACATTTCCCGATCGGCAAGCTGAAATGGAACCGCAGCACCTCCGAATCGACGCATCAAACGCTTGCGGCTGAAGCTGCGGAGCATCTGGCCGCTATTGAGGAGCGTCATGAAAGCGCGGACCCGGGTCCAGAACCAATCCCGTTGGAAATCGCGTTGGGCGATAATATCCTGCATCTGGATCCAGAACAGTACCAATGGACCGACGGGCACTACCAGGTACCGCTTCGTCTGCTCATTGAGGGTATGGGCGGCGAGATCGGATGGCAGCAGCAGAACAGAACGGCGACTGTACGGTACGGGATGTACGCGGCGGAATATGATTTTTCCCGGCACGAGCTGCGGGTGAAGGCGGGGGGCAAGGAGACAACCTATCATTTGCCCGTGATGAAATTGGTGAACGGATCGGTCTATGTGCCTTTGCGTGAGACCATAGAGATGCTTGGCAATCAGATTGTGTCCTTTGATGAAGAGGACGCTCTACGGCATGTGAGGGTAAAATTAAACGGAGGCTTCATGACTAGGCTCGGGTTTTAGCATCGAAAATTTTCACTGGGAACCATCGTACCGGCGAGGATATGGGTTATAATGGGGCAAGACAAAAGTCTTCGTTCGGGGGTCCGCATGAAAAGAAACTGGTTCAAACGATTGCTGCTATCTTATTTGCCCATTTTTTTCTTTGTCGCCTTGGCGCTAATCCTTCTTTCCGCCCTTTCAGCGAGTGAGCTGACCAAAAAAGAAACGGTCCGGGCGAATCAGGTGTTCGCGGATCACGTTATGCAAATGATCGATCATACAATGCGAACCATGGATCAGCAGATCATTAAAGAAATTCAGACCAATGATAAAATCAATCAGTTTTATGCCCAATATTACACCGGCAATGCTGCTATGACGCTCTATGACGTCTCGAGCAAATTAAGAGAATTAATAGCCAGCACCCCCATGATCGATTCGATCTATCTGGTACGTCAATCCGATTATACGGTACTGAGCAATACTTTGATGGCCCCTGTAGAGGAGTTCGGAGACCGGGATTTTATAAGGAACGCACTGCAGCAGGGGGGCTCCTTCAAATGGACGGATGCAAGGGCTTACAAGGAGTTCGACGACCAGATCCGAGCCACTCAGGTCGTTACGCTGGTGAAGAACGTGCCGCTGCTTGGAGGCAAACAGGGCATTATTGTGGTGAACGTCCAGACTTCGGCCATACAAGGCCTGATCAAGGATATGACGGAATCGAACGTGAACTTTATCCGTCTCACGGATCGTCATGGCCAGCCGATCTTGGACAGCAAATCCGGAGGGAAGGTATTATCGGAGGTCACGTCCGATTACACGGGCTGGCGCATTCAAAGCGGGCTGTTGAACGAGAATCCGCCTTTGTTTATCGTGTCCTATTCCTCGTTCTGGCTGGCATTGAATTTGCTGATGATCCTGATAGGGATGGTCTGGATTGTTTATGTCACACGGCGGAACTATCAGCCGATTGAAGCGATAGTAGCCAGGATCGATTCCTACGCGGCACAGCGGAGCAGTGCCTTGGCGGGGTTGTCCGGACAGGATGAGTTCCGGTTTATCGAAACGGCGCTGGACGACCTGGTGGAGAGGACCATGACGTTTCAAAAGCAGCTTGAGGAGGATATGGTATTCCGTAAACGCAATTTCTTCAAGGAAATGGCGGCAGGGGAGCGGCTCGTCAGCCAGGATCAGTTCGAAGCGGAGATGAGGCTGTACGGACTGCAGGAGGATTTTGGTCTCGTAGTCATGGCCGTCATGGAGATCGATAAATATGCGGAATTTTGCAGCCTATACAATCCAAGGGACCAATATTTGCTGAAGTTTGCCTTGAGCAGCGTTGTGACGGAAATTGCGCAGAACGAGGGGATACGGGTCTGGATGGAATGGACCTCGAATGCGCGGCTCGGCATGATGGTACATCTGACTCCCGAAGTGGGAGCCCCGGAGCGGGCCGCTCAAATGCTCGATAAGGTCAGACTGTGGGTGAACCAGCATTTCGCCTTTACGGTTACGGTAGGGATCGGAAATCTTGTCGAAGCCATAGATGAAGTGCCTGGCTCCCATGAAGAAGCGTTGGAGGCTTTGCAGTATAAATCGCCGCTTGGAGGAAACCGGATTATTAAGTATCGCGAGGTGGCGGACAAATCGCAAGGAGAAGTCTATAAGCATCTGCATCTGATGCGTTCCATGGGCCAAAAGTTCAGGCTTGGCGATAAGGAATGGAAGCAGGAGCTTGAGCAGCTCTTCCGCGAGCTGATAGAAGGATTGTTTACCCGGGATGACGTTGTCGCTATCCTGCATTATTTGATCTACCACCTGCAGCGCGAAATGATGGAGCTTCCTGCGGAGCTGCATGAAATATGGACGAAGGAGACGCTGCCCAAGCTCCAGGAGGCACTGGAACGGTTGGATACGATTCAGGAGCTGGAGCATGAATTTATGCTCATCCTGGGGAGCGCCTTCGATTGGATGGATAATCAAAGGTCGATGCGGGCGCATCACCCGTCTTTGCTGAAGGTCAAGGAGTATCTTAACGAGCATTATGCCAACCCTGATTTGTCATTGACCTACTTAAGCGGTGAATTTGAATTGAATCCCAAATATTTGAGCCAAATGTTCAAGGAAGAGTTCGGTGTGAATTTCCTCGATTACTTGGGAAACGTCCGTATTCAGCAGGCCAAGAGGCTGCTACTGGAGAGTGGGGATTCCGTCCAGGACATCGGGGTTCAAGTCGGCTATCCCAACGTGAGATCCTTTATGCGGGTGTTTAAGAAGCTGACCGGCGTTACGCCGGGCGAATACCGTAAACGAGAGTAACGGCGTGAGATCCGCTTAAGGCGCTTCCCTAGGAAGCGTCTTTTGCTGCTGGCGGCCGTGGACTTTAAGTGCTTAACGGAAAAATGTCCGTTGCCAGAAAACTGACCATAGCCCCGAAACAGGGGAGGGATAGGAAAACGGTGACCTCGGCGGAATACTGTCCATTGCCAGCCAACAGCACTTTCAGCTACATTGGGTTCACAACATCTTTCGAACAACTTTAAAGCCGAGGTGGGTCGATGAGTCAACAGCTGGACGCCATAACGATACCTTCCGACAGGAGACATTCTCTCTTCCTGCGGAGAAGAAGAAGGCTGAAGCAGAACCTTCCGCTGCTGATCATGTTTATTCCGGTTATCGCTTTTTATGTGATTTTCAAATATGCCCCGATGGCAGGGGTTATCGTCGCCTTTAAAAGCTACAATTTTGCGGACGGAATATTCGGCAGCCCCTGGGTCGGCTTGAAAAACTTCCACGTCCTGTTCAGCAATCCGAATTCGCTGCTCATTATACGCAACACCCTGATGCTGAGCTTGATGAGCCTGCTCCTGGGATTTCCGTTCCCTATCATGCTGGCCGTCATGCTGCATGAGGTTAGAAGGATCTGGTTTAAGAAGACGGTGCAGACGCTTGTTTTTTTGCCGCATTTCTTGTCCTGGGTTATTGTCGGCGGCATGGTCGTCACGATATTTTCCCAGGAATCCGGCATCTTGAACCATTGGCTCCGGCAGTGGACAGGCAGCGCGTTTCCGTTCTTGTACAATCAAGCGTCGTGGATGTTCATTTTCGTCGGGTCCGGCATATGGAAGGAAGCGGGCTTCAGTGCCATCGTCTATTTGGCTGCGCTCTCTTCAATTGATACCAGTCTGTACGAGGCGGCCAGTATAGACGGAGCCGGCAAATGGAAGCAGATGCGTCATATTACCCTGCCTGGTATTGCGCCTACTATAGTCCTGATGCTCATTCTATCCATGGGCAAGGTCATGGAGGTCGGCTTCGACCAGGTGTATGCCCTCCAAAATTCCGTTGTATCCAACGTATCGGAGGTTATCAGCACCTACATCTACACGATAGGTCTGCAAAAGGGGCAGTTCAGTCTGACAAGCGCGATGGGCTTGTTCGAATCCGTCGTAGGCTTTATTCTGATCGTTACGGCCAATGCGATAGCCCGCAAATTCAACAGGGGCCTCTGGTAGCGGCGGAAACGTTATTTGGTCGGGAGGTAACCATGAGAACATCGGGAGAAAAGCTCTATCATGGAATAACCGGGATCGTATTGTTCATAGCGGCGGTCAGCTGTCTGCTTCCGATGCTGCATGTGCTGGCGGTTTCGCTTAGCAGTCCTCATGCCGTCACTTCCGGCATCGTTACTTTGTGGCCCCGGGGATGGACATTGGAATCGTACACCCTATTATTCCGGGGCTCCAAAATCATTACTGCACTAAAGAACAGTATCACGATCACGGCAATCGGTGTCGTGCTCAGTATGGCATTCACAATTATGGCCGCCTATCCGCTATCCCGCAGTTACTTTTATTGCCGCCGTTTTTTTACTATGGCAGCTATCTTCACGATGCTGTTCAGCGGGGGCTTAATTCCGACATATCTGCTTCTGAAGCAGCTCGGACTCATTAACACGTATGGCGCCTTATGGCTTCCGGGCTTAATCAGCACGTTTAATATGCTGGTGATGCGCACGTATTTCGACGGAATTCCCGATGAGCTGGACGATGCTGCGCGTATCGACGGATGCGGGGAATGGAGGTATTTGCTGCAGGTCGTGCTGCCATTATCGCTGCCGGTTATCGCAACGCTGTCCGTATTTTACGCCGTAGGCTACTGGAATGCGTTCTTCTCCCTGCTGATTTATATTCATCAGACCGACAAGTACAATTTGACGGTGCTGGTCCAGCAGATGATCCAGAGCCAGTCGTTATTGCAGGAGCTGAATGCCAACGACATGCAGGCTTCGATGACGCCTGAGGGAATCAAGACCGCCGGGGTCGTGGTCATGGTCATTCCGATGCTCGCGGTGTACCCCTTTTTGCAAAAGTATTTTATGAAAGGCGTGTTGATCGGAGCCGTCAAGGGATAAGGGGTACGCTATGGGGAACAGGAAGTCACCGTACATTATTGGAGGAGCATGAAATGAAAAGAAACCGATATGCCAAATGGATAAACGCCGGGGTGGCGGCTGTATTGACTTCGGCGGTGGCGCTTGCCGGCTGCTCCGGCACCAAGGACTCTCAATCGCAAGGCGCTGACGGAAAAAAGCCCGAAATCTCCGCAACGGTCTACGACCGGGGCCTTGTCCCCCAGGAAGAAGGGACCATTGAGAAAAACCGCTGGACGGAGTGGATCAACAGCAACGGACCGGTTAACGTGAAATTTACGGCGATTCCCCGCAATGATGCGACGGCCAAGCTGACTACACTGTTCGCTTCCGGAAGCGCGCCTGATCTTATCTTTGACTATTCCAATGTGCTTCGCGGGCAGCTTTACACGCAAAAGCAGATCAAGCCCGTCGACGATTTGATTCATCAATACAGCTCGACCTACAAGCAACTGCTGGAGAAATATCCGATCCTTAAGACGGTCGCCGCCATGCCGGACGGCAAAATGTACGGGTTCGGCATCATCAACGGCCTGCAGACGAACCATGCGCTGTATATCCGGGCCGATTGGCTGAAGAAGCTGAATCTGGAGCCGCCGCAGACGACGGAAGACCTGTACAAAGTCTTGAAAGCATTTACAGAGCAAGACCCTGACGGCAATAACAAGAAGGACACCTACGGCACATCACTAGCTTATATTACGAATCAAATCATCAATGCGATGTTCCAGAATGTCAAATGGGTCGTCGAGGACGGTAAGCTGATCCATGACTGGGAGCGCTCCAAGGCGGCCACGGCGTTCAAGAAGCGCCTGTATGACGAGGGGCTGGTGGATAAGGACTACCTGACGGATAAAAGCGGCCAAAAGGCGCAGCAGGACTGGGTCAACGGGAGGATCGGCATGTGGGGAGGCCAGACGACCGGGGCCGCTTGGCTGCAAATTTATGAGTCGCTGAAGAAAAACAATCCGTCCGCCGAGGTGATCGTTATTCCGCTTCCCAAGAGCCCTTACGGCCAGTTCAGTCCAACGATTCAAAACCCGGTGCAGATCACGGCAGTGATTAACAGCGAAGCGAAGCATCCGGAAGCGATTATGAAATACATCGACTTCATCTCCTCGGAGACGACAGGGAAAACCTTGAAATACGGTATGGAAGGCACCCATTATACGCAGGGGAATAACGGCTGCCCGGTCTTCGTCGACAAGGAGAAGGAAAAGCAGCTATCCTATGCGGGCGACTTCCGGATGCTGTTCTCCCCCGCTCTGGAGGGCAAATGCGGCAAGTATGAGGAGACCTTGAATCAGGATAACCCTCAGGAAAAAGAGTTCTACAGCATGATGAAAAAAGCGAATGAGTACTATTTGAACCCGGAGAGGCCGATAGCGGACATCACGCACGGAGAGCATATGCCGACGCCGCCGGACGATATTCAGCTGATCGATAGCAGCATCAAAAAGCAGATCGACGACATCTGGATCAAAGCTATCGTCAGCGGGGCTTCCTATACGCCGGAGCAGGCATTGGCCGATGCCAAGAGCTTGTGGGACAAAGCGGGCGGCAAACAGGTCGACGACTGGTACGCCAAATGGTA
Source organism: Paenibacillus vulneris (assembly GCF_039543185.1). NCBI lineage: Bacteria > Bacillati > Bacillota > Bacilli > Caryophanales > Paenibacillaceae > Paenibacillus > Paenibacillus vulneris. The sequence goes on from NZ_BAABJG010000002.1 coordinate 82,999, forward strand.
CAGCGAGAATAAAGACAAGGCGCTGCTGCGGGACCAACTATATCAATTCAAGTAGAGAGGATGATGAGAGAGGAGTCTGCCAGGAGGGGGCCCTCTTCTTCATAAATACTTTAATTCAAAGGGGACCGATGTATGAAAAAAGCGAAAAACACGTTCATCTTGGCGTCAGCATTCGTGCTGCTAGCTTCTCTTGTCCAAGGCTGCTCCGAAAAAACGGATGGAAAGAAGGAAGACGGAGCGGCGTCAGCGAAAATAAATACGGATCCGGTGACACTTACCTTTTATGGGAATATGTCGGAGGAGCTGTTCCAGAAGCTGGTTGTAGCGCCGGTCAAATTAAAGTATCCGCATATCGATATGACGCTTGTTCCGATGACCAAAAAAATCGATGAATTGATGGCTTCGGGAGAGGTGCCCGATATATTGGGGGATAACATCTCGGCGATCGGGAAGTACCAGACTCTTGGTCTTCTGGAAGATTTGACCCTATATGTGAAAACGTTTAACTTGGATTTGGCCAAGATAGATCCGGTCGTCATGGATACGGTCCGTAAAAATTCGGGCGACGGCAAGCTGTATGCGCTTCCGATATCCGGTAACGTGGTCACGATGTATTACAACAAGGATATTTTCGATCGCTTCGGTGTGCCTTACCCTACGGACGGCATGACATGGGATCAGGTCTATGAGCTTGCGAAAAAAGTAACGAGAACCGACGGCGGCGTGGCGTATCGAGGCTACGATTTCCAGGATCTGTTCCAGGTTCAATACAATCAGCTGTCGATACCGGTCATTGACGAAAAAACGAATAAAGCGATTGTGAACAATGCCGAATGGAAGAAGCTATTCGAAAACTGGGCCCGGTTCTATACGATTACCGGCAACGAAGTGGACATGACGACGTATGGAAAAGGTTTGAACTTGTTTTCCAAAGACAAGACGCTGGCGATGTATTCCACCAGCTCGTTCTTCTCCTCGATGCCCGAGGCCGTTAAAAACGGGTTGAACTACGACGTAGTCAGCCTGCCGAGCTTCCCGGAGGCGCCGAATACCGGCGTTCAAGTAGAGGGGGGCGCCCGTATGATCACTACGACCTCCAAGCATAAGGATCAGGCATTTCTGGCTCTCAGCGCAATGCTGACCGAGGATGCGCAGCGGCTCATTGCCAGAAATGGCAACAGCTCCATTCTCGCCAATTCGGACATCAATAAGGACTTCGGACTGGACATTGAAGTATTGAAGGGGAAAAACCGCGAAGCGTTTATCAAGAATAAAAGCGCAAAGCCGTTCCCGTCCATCACCAAATATGATGCGGCGGCATTTTCGATCATGCGCTCGCAGTTCAAGAAGGTGGCAACGGGCCAAGCCGATGTGAATACAGCGCTGCGGGAAGCCGAGGAACTGATCAACAAATCGATTGCAGATCAGATGAAGCAGCAATAGCAATAGCTTTATTGAAATAGAGACTGAAGGGATGATGGAGATGAAGCCGCAAGAAGCTGTGAAAAATAAACTGATATTGAACTACCCTTCCTCGTGGTGGGGGGCCAAATGGCGCGAGGCGCTTCCATCCGGTAACGGGAAGCTCGGTGCTGCGGTTTATGGCAGCGTATATGAGGAGACCGTTCTGCTTACCCACGAGGAGCTGTGGCGCGGCAGCCAGACACCGGAGCTTCCGGACGTAAGCGATAAGCTGCCGGAAGTAAGAAGACTGATGCTGGGCGGCGAGGCTCCCAAGGCGAACCGGATTCTGGCGGATGCCCTGGAGGAGCGGGGCTACAAGCCTAAGATGGCTTGGCCGCTTCCGCTTGCCGATCTTAAGGTCATCATGTCTTCACCGCACGGGTTTAAAGCCTATCAACGCGAATTGAACATGGAGACAGGGGAAGTGACAGTAACCTGGCGTGACGGTGAAACCCGGTACTATCGTTCGTTGTTCGTCTCCCGTCCCGACGATGTCATCGTATATGAGATTCGTGCGGAGGGTCCGGATAAAGTTCAGGCCGAGTTCCGGCTGGAGCTTCACGACCCGAAGGATATTCGCAAGTCGGCGACACTGCCGGAGAAAGTGGAGCAGAAGACGGATGGACAATATTTATTCTATGCCGCTGAAAATGACGACCGAACCGACTTCGGCGCAGTGGCCAGGGTAATCCCGCAAGGGGGTACTTTAGAGTCCGGGGCGGATAGACTGCATGTAAGCGGAGCGGACAGCGTCCTTGTTATTCTGCAATTGTTCGTCAAGGGCGAGCGCGCAGCCGAATGGCCGCTGGCCCAGAGAGCCTTAGCCGAAATGAAGCCGAGCTACTTAAGCTTGCTGCAGCCTCACGCAGAGGAGCACGGCCGTCTTTTCCGCGCGGTGAGTCTTGATCTTGGCGCCGGCAGCCACGCTCGCTCCAATGAAGAGCTGCTGCTGGACGCTTACAAGGGAGAGGCGTCGCTTGAAATGACGGAGAAGATGTGGGCGTACGGACGCTATCTGCTCATCTCGAGCTCCCGCGACGGGGGCCAGCCATGCCATCTGTATGGGCTATGGTGTGGTGAATACGAGGGCATGTGGGCATTTAACATGTCTAACGAAAACATCCAAATGATCTATTGGCAGGCATTATCGGGGAATATGCCGGAGCTCTTGCTGGCCATGTTCGATTATTTCGACCGGCTGCTGGACGACTTCCGCACGAACGCGAAGCGGCTGTACGGCTGCCGGGGAATTTACATACCTGCTCCGACAGCGCCGGACACAGGACTGCTGAAGCATAAGGCGCCGCACATTATTCATTGGACCGGAGCGGCCGGATGGATTGCGCAGCATTATTACGATTATTACTTGTATACGGGCGACCTGCAGTTTCTGCGGGAGCGTGCGCTGCCGTTCCTTAGGGAAACGGCGCTGTTCTACGAGGATTTCTTCTTCGAGGATGAAGAAGGGTATTATGTAAGCTGTCCTTCGAATTCACCGGAGAATTTCCCTGGGAACTACTCGCAAGGACCGGGGAAAAAGCCGCTGACCGAGACAGCGATCAACAGCACGATGGATTTTGCCATTGCCAAGGAAGTGCTTACCCACCTGATCGAAGGCGCAGAAGAGGCCGGAGTCTATTCCGAGGAAATCGGCAAATGGAAAACGATGCTCGGCAAGATTCGACCTTACCGGATAAATGAGGACGGAGCGGTAAGCGAATGGATGCATCCGGATTTCCATGATAATTACCATCATCGCCACCAGTCCCATATATATCCCGTATTCCCGGGGACGGAAGTGTCCAGGGACCGGGATCCCGAGCTGTTTGAAGCGTTCGTCACCGCCGCCAAAAAACGGCTGGTCATCGGGCTGAAGGAGCAGACGGGCTGGTCGCTGGCCCATATGTCCAACCACTATGCCCGGATGGGGGAAGGCGATTTGGCGCTGGAGTGTCTGGATCTTCTGAGCCGTACGTGCGTCATTAACAATTTCTACACATTCCATAACGACTGGCGCAAAATGGGCATCGGCGTCGATGCGGATTGGGCTCCGTTCCAGATCGACGCCAATATGGGATGGAGCGCGGCGGTTCAGGAGATGCTGCTGTTCTCCTTGAACGGCACGATCCGTGTGCTGCCGGCGCTGCCATCCAAGTGGAGAAAAGGCCATGCCGGTCCGCTGCTTGCCCGCGGAGCCGTTGAGGTTTCCATCGCTTGGGATCAGGATGCGGGCACGGTTCAGCTGGAGCTTTGCTCCAGAAACCGGAGCCAGACGGTAGACCTTGAGCTTCCGCGGCCTGTTGCGGACGTTCAGGGCCTCCATGTCGATGGAAACCGAATTCGGGGTGTAGCGCTGGAAGCGGGAGTTCCCGTTCGGCTTGTATTAAACTATGTAAACTAGGAAAAAGAGGGGTGCAGAGGTGCACCCCTCTTTTGAATTACGTTAGTTTAATACAAATTTACATTAGGATTGGCAATGTCCCCCTCTTGGACAGAGTGCTATAATCTCTGTAATTCGAAGCCAAGTGCATGAGGAGGAGAACCGTTTGTCCAGCCAATCTATAACCCCATTAGCTCATCCCTGGAACCTTGCCAGGCTGATGCAGGCTCCTGAGGCCATTCCCGTCCCGGAGCTGAACGTGGGGGATATCCAAGCGATTTATTTTGAAAGTGAGCCTTACCGGGGGAAGCCGACTCGTGTATTCGCTTATTATGGAGTCCCTGCAGAGGCCTCTGATACCAAAGTACCGGCCATCGTACTGGTCCATGGAGGCGGAGGGACGGCCTTTCTGGAATGGATCAAGCTCTGGACGGACCGGGGATATGCGGCCATCGCAATGGACTTGGAGGGGCATCTGCCTCTAGCCAAGGATAGTGAGGGCAAACGCCCTTCGCACGATTGGAGCGGACCCTCCCGCCAGGGGGAATTCGGAGATTACGCTCTTCCCGTCGGGGAGCAGTGGATGTACCATGCCGTTGCTGCCGTTATAAAGTCGCATTCATTCCTGCGCTCGCTGGCTGAAGTGGATTCCGGCAGAGTAGGGATTCACGGAATATCCTGGGGAGGCATTGTCACAAGTATAGTATCCGGAGTGGATCACCGTTTTGCCTTTTCTATCCCCGTATACGGATGCGGTTATTTATATGAGGCGTCAAACCGATATGGCGAAGCCTTCGCCAGAATGCCCGAAACGTATGCGGAGCAAATCAAACGATGGTGGGACCCGTCAACCTACTTGCCGCATAGTACGATGCCTATGCTGTGGGTGAACGGGGACGCAGATGCGCATTTTCCGCTGCATTTAACCAGCAAATCATATGAAGTATCCCGAAGCCGCCGCAGCGAATCGCTGCTCAGCATTCAATTCGGATTAGGCCATTCTCATGCCAAAGGATGGAGTCCCAAGGAGATCTATGCCTTTGCAGATCAGATTGTCAGAGGTGGGCAGCCGCTTGCTCAATTGACTGAGCTCGTGGAGAGCAACGGGCAAGCTTTGGCTCGTTACATGGCTGAAGGATCGCTGATAACAGCGGAGCTGCGTTATACACTGGATACTTCGGACTGGTTCCACATGAATTGGGAGGTGGCCGAGGCCGCCGTTGACCCCTTGCAGCGCGAGATTAGAGCCGATATTCCCGTGGGGACCCGGGCTTATTTTATTCTCGTTACGGATGATCGGGATTATACCGTTTGTTCTTCCATACAGCATCTCGGGTAGAACAACCAAGGTAGAGGAGAAGAGATTTATAGGATGAAAGATTTATAGTATGAAGTAGCAGGGGGGTGCTGTTAAAAGCACTCCCTTATTTGGCGTGCATTCAATAATGGCTGGGGACTACTCTTATAAAAAAGTTCAACTGGCAGCATGCAATCTATCACACTTGGGTTATGCAGATCATGGATGTCCGGTTCGAAGGCGGGTCAAACAAGGCTTGTCCGTTTATAGCAGAGTCTAAATGCCTTGTAGATTGGAAATAATAGATTCAATAGAAACCAATCTATTGAAGGAGGCAGGTTCATTATGCAGGTGCATTCATCTTTCTTTGATCCGCCGCAGGCTATGCTTGAACGAGTTATCTATCAAATGGAGAAAGTAATTATTGGAAAGCGGGATGTCATAGAAAAGCTGCTGGTCGCTCTGTTGTGCGGAGGGCATGTTCTGCTGGAGGATGTGCCGGGTGTCGGCAAGACGATGCTGGTCCGCGCTTTATCCCGGACGATAGACTGCAGCTTCCAGCGCATTCAATGCACACCGGATCTGCTGCCGTCGGATCTGACGGGAAGCAGCATCTTTAATCAGCAAACGTCGCAGTTTGAATTCCGCCCCGGTCCCTTGATGGCGAATCTCGTTTTGGCCGATGAGCTGAACCGGGCGACACCGCGTACGCAGTCGGCGCTTCTAGAAGCCATGGAGGAGAATAAAATTACGGTGGACGGCGCAACGTACCCTTTGCCGGAGCCTTTCTTTTTGCTGGCTACGCAAAATCCTATCGATTTTGCCGGGACCTTCCTGCTGCCGGAAGCCCAGCTCGACCGTTTTTTGATGAAATTAAGTCTGGGGTACCCCGACGCGGCCGAGGAAGTGGAGCTGCTTAACCGGGTGGAGGAGCGGCATCCCATCAGTCAGCTTCGTCCGCTGATGCTGCCGGAGGAATTCGCTTCTTTGCAAAAGGAAGCGGCAAGGGTCCATGTGGATGATACGGTAAAGCACTATATCGTTCAGCTGGCGGCCGCGACGAGGAGACATCCGGAAATTGCGCTTGGGGCAAGCCCGAGAGCGTCTATTGCTCTGATGCGGGCAGCCCAGGGACGGGCATTTTTGTCCGGAAGAAGCTTTGTCATTCCAGATGACGTGAAGCAGATGCTGCTTCCAGTCATTGCCCATCGCCTGATGCTGACCGCAGAGGCTTCATTGGCGGACAAACAGGGCGAACCGATTCTGGAATCCATCGCCGCGGCGACACCGATTCCGGCACGGCGCTATGCCCCGGCACAGTAAGGAGGAGCAGCGATGCGCAATGTGCTGATGATGTTGTTCTTGTTCTTGAGCTGGGGGGCGTCCTGGTATTGGGCGAATGCCCTGGGAGGGCGTTCGGCATGGATATGCTTTTACGGCTTAAGCTTCCTGCTGCTGTACATCGGCGCCGGAGCCGTGGGCTTGCTGCGTCCGGTTCGTGTAGAACGAACGAAGGAGCCGATTCGCTGCTGGAGCGGGGAGGCGTTGGAGCTGAAGCTGCGCTTGAGATACGGCGCCATGGTCATGCCGCTCGGCTGGCTGCTGGTGGAGGAGCGCTGGATGAATACCGGTACCGGTGAAATGATCGTCGTCCGCGATACGGTGCGTTTGCAGCTGAACGGCACCGGGGAAGCGGTGCTGCGGCTGCCCGGTATGCCGCGAGGCTTATACCGGCTGGAGGAGTCCGGCGTCGGGATCATCGACGCCTTCGGGCTGCTGCGTATCCGGCGCCGCAGCATCCAAACCGGCCAGCACCGCATCCTGGTGCTGCCAAGGCCGCTGCAGCTGCAGACGGCTGCTATAGGGGCGGGAGAGGAGCTCCCGCCCGCGGGGCCGCAGCCTCGGCTGCAGCGGCAGGCCGCGTCCACGCTGGCGTACGGGACGCGGCCTTATGCGCCGGGGGATCCGCTGAACCGGATCCACTGGCGCTCGACCGCGCGCGCAGGAGCTCTGCGCGCGAAGGAAACCGAGCAGCCCGGCAGCGACCGGCTGCTCATCTGTCTCGACGCGGCCAAGGGCGTGCCGAACGCTGCGGCGTTCGGGACGGCGGTTGAGGCCGCGGCAGGGCTCGCCCAGCGTGCGCTGCAGCTGGGCATGGGCGTGCGCCTTGCCGCCACGGACCGGCAAGGGCGGTCCATCGAAGCGCGCGGCCGCGAGCGCTTCGCGGAGCTGCTCGAGCTGCTTGCGCAGCTGCCGTGCGACGGCGATAGCCCCCTGGCATCCGCTGTACAGCGCGAGGCGCTGCACGGCGGACGCGGGGCTGACATCGCCGTCATCACGGCGCAGCCGGATGAGCAGCTGCTGCGGGTCCTGTTCCGGCTGCGGGAGCGCGCCGTTCACATGGTGTACGTTCACGGCGGGGACGTATCTCCCGACGCCGTGAAAGAGTGGCGGCGGCAGGCGGAAGCCGCCGGCTGCCGGTTCACGGCGGTCAGCGCAGCGAATCGGCGCGCCGCCGGGGGAGGTGAGGGCTATGGCTCCGAAGCCAAGCATGCCGCAGCCGGCGCTTAACGATGCGGCTGAGCCGGACCAACCCTGGGCGCTGCGCATAGGCTACGCGCTGCTTCTGTTCTGGCTGATCCGCGCCTGGCTCGTACCGCTGCAGCAGCTGTCCGAATTCACGGAGGTTTACCGGATCGCGCCATTCTTAATTGCCTTTGCTTTTTTCCTTGCTATAGATACGCTTCGTATGCCGGGACCGGCTGCCTGGGGAATCAGGGCGGCGATCATTCTGGCGGCAACCTCGGTGCTTCATAGCGGCCAATGGCTGCCGGGAGCCGGATGGTGGGTATCTTGGCTGCATGATTTGAGTAACGACGCGGTTCACGCAGTCCGGGGGCAGCTGGCCTACATCTCGCCGACGACCCGCACGATGCTGTTTTTAACGGGATGGGCCTTCTTCATCTGGGTGCTGCAGTCCTTTGTGGCGGACCGCCAGCAGCTGCTCTGGTTTATTTTGATGACACTGATTTATCTTGTGGCGCTGCAGCTGATTTTTGACACGGATATGTCAACCGGGCTGATCAGTGCTGCCGGGGCTGGATTGCTGCTCCAGGGATGGCTTCAAGCAGAGCGCTGGACCCGCTGGAAGCGAATCGGGACTCATGGCGCGAGTGTACATAACGACGTTTTATCTTCGCCTCATCCGGACCGGTCAGTCCTGTGGACTCCCATTGCGGCAAGCTGCGTGCTGACGGCACTTTTCATGCTGGGAGCATGGGCCGGTGCGCTTCAGCATCCGGTTCAGGGGAAGCCTATCGATTGGTCGGGTCCGATTGCCTCATGGCAGGAGCGGCTTCATTTTCTTGAGGGGAAAGGTACGGACAACCGGCCGGCCTCCGCTGCCAGAACAGGCTACAGCTCGGATGATTCCCGTCTCGGGTATCCGTTAACCCAGGATGATACCGTCGTCTTCTTGGCCACAACGCCAAAGCTGACCTATTGGAGAGGCGATTCCAAGGCAACTTATACCGGCAAAGGATGGTATGCATCGGATTCCGATCCGGTACAAGCTGGAGTAACCTCTCCGCCCAAGGAAAGCGGGGTTGAACCATCGGAAGTAAAAACGGCAGTTCTCCCGGAAGTAGCGGTTCGACCGGCCATCACTCAGCAAATTGTTCTTAAACAGCGGTTTACTCAGTTGTTTTTGGGCGGTGAATTGACCCGAATCGATTCGCTCATATCCCAGGATGGGGATAGCATTTCTCCGGATTGGGTGTGGAGAGATCGATGGTCCGGCCGGTATTTCTTGCCCGCGTTGGCAGATCCGTTATCGTCTTACACCGTTCAGGTAACGCCCTGGAATTCCCAAGGGCAGGGGAAGCACGTCGAGGAGAATGACCTGGGAGCTGAAGCAGATGCAGCTTATCTGCAGCTGCCCGACAAGCTTCCGTCGCGGATCACCGATTTAGCCTACAGCATCACGAAGGATAGTCCGACACCGTATGCCAAAGCTCAAGCAATAGAACAGTATTTAAGGAGCCACTATACCTACAGTATGGAGCAGTCGCGGCCGCCGGGAGAGGGGCAGGATTTCGTCGATCAATTTTTGTTCGAGCAGCAAATGGGCTATTGCGATCATTTCTCTACCGCGATGGCGGTCATGCTGCGCTCGGTCGGCGTCCCTGCCCGATGGGTCAAGGGCTTTTCTCCCGGGCAGGTCCTTTCCACGGAAACGAACGGTGCGGACGGAGCACTTATGTACCATGTGGAGGTTCGCAATAAAAACGCGCATTCCTGGGTTGAGGTTTATTTCCCTTCCGCGGGGTGGGTGCCTTTTGACCCTACCCCCGGATACGGTGGGGCTGCCTCGGCGGATAGCAACGCCCGGACGGCTTCTGCTGCAGCGGCATCATCCCCTGACAAGGGGTCGGACGCCTCCTTATGGCAGCAGGTTTTGGGCCTTGCTCCTTCTTTTACCCAGCTTATGCACACCGGACGGAGCCTCTTGGAGGCTTTGTCCACCCTGATTCGTGATGTGCCCGAACGTACCCGCCATGCATGGCTGGGGATGCGGCCTTGGCTGCCGCTATCCATTTGGATAACGGCAGGCTGCTTAGCAGCTCTTCTTATCCGCCTGTGGATGAAGAGAATGGCAAAAGCCTCCGCCTACCAGAAGGAAGGACAGGAAGCCGGACTCTCGCTCTTATCCAGGGCCGCGAGGCTGCACGGCGTTCGTGCTTATGCCGTTCAACGTGCTTCCGAACGTCTTTGGAGGAAGCTGCAGCGGCGATGGGGCCGTGCCGAACCGTCACAAACGCTGCGGGAATATGCGCTGACCCGTTCCTACAGCAACGATACCCAGCGGGAGATGCTCCTTCGGTTTATCCGGCTGCAGGAGCGGATTCGATACCATGCGGGTGCATCCTCGGTAACCCGACACCAGCTTCATGAAGCATGGCAAAATATACGCAAAAGCTTGTGAGCCTTTAACGCAAAGGCCGCAGGCTTTTTTGCCGTTTAAATAGTACAGCTTCGTGAGACTTCATGATGATCGTCATTTATCTTTAAAACAATGGGAAATACTAGCTATGAAGCGCTTTATTCTTTGCCTAATTATGCATTTTCGATGGAGGCATTGCCCTTTCTGTAATGGAAGCTTATAATAATGTCTATTGATTTAGAGCAGAGCTTCAAGTCTTGATGGTGAAACAAAAAGGCGGGAGCTTGCGTGTGAATCTGGTTTTGCGCCCGCGAAGGCTTACTAATGGAAGTTTTTTCAAAAACACAGCAACGCTTACGAAGAAAGTTTTTTTCAAAAACTCAAGCAATGCTTACGAAGTAAGTTTTTTTCAAAAACTCTAAGGAGGAAATTATGGACAAGCCGAATGAAATTATTGTTGTGCTCGATTTTGGAGGACAGTACAACCAGCTGATCGCCCGCCGGATTCGGGATTTGGGAGTTTACAGCGAGCTTTTGCCTTACAACACGCCAGCGGAGAAGCTGAAGCAGCTTCAACCCAAAGGGATCGTGTTCTCCGGAGGACCGGCCAGCGTATACGGCGAGGACTCCCCGCTGGTAGACCCTGCGGTTTATGACTTGGGCGTGCCTATTCTCGGCATTTGCTACGGCATGCAGCTGATGGCCCATCAACTGCAAGGGAAAGTGGAAAGAGCCTCGAAGCGCGAGTACGGAAAAGCCGAGGTCGATTTTGCCGACCACTGCAGACTGGTTCATAACCTGGACAAGAAGCAAACGGTGTGGATGAGCCACAGCGATTTGGTAGTAGAGCCTCCTACCGGGTTTATCATCGATGCCAGCACGGAGCATGCTCCTGTAGCGGCTATGAGCCATCCGGAGAAACGGATGTTCGCGGTTCAATTCCATCCGGAAGTGCGTCACTCGGTATACGGCAACGACATGATCCAAAACTTCCTATACAACGTGTGCGAATGCGCAGGCCAATGGAGCATGGAAAGCTTTATCGAAGATACGGTCCGCGATATCCGCAACCAGGTGGGCGACAAGAAGGTCCTTTGCGCGCTGAGCGGCGGCGTGGATTCCTCTGTTGTGGCGATGCTGGTTCATAAAGCGATCGGTGATCAATTGACATGTATGTTCATCGACCATGGTTTGCTGCGCAAAGGGGAAGCGGAAGGCGTTATGGACACCTTTGTCGGCAAATTCGACATGAAAGTGGTCAAAATAGACGCTCGCGAACGTTTTATGAGCAAATTAGCCGGCGTAGACGATCCGGAACAAAAACGTAAAATCATCGGCAACGAGTTCATCCGCGTGTTTGAGGAAGAATCGACACAATTCGACGATTTTGCTTTCCTTGCTCAAGGTACTTTGTATACTGACATTGTCGAGAGCGGAACCGCAACAGCTCATACGATCAAGTCTCACCATAACGTAGGCGGGCTGCCTGAGGATATGAAGTTTGAATTGGTAGAGCCTTTGAAAGCTTTGTTTAAGGACGAAGTGCGCAAAGTAGGTCTGGAGTGCGGCCTTCCGGAGGCTATCGTATGGCGTCAGCCTTTCCCAGGCCCGGGTCTTGCAATCCGTGTGTTGGGCGAAGTAACCGAAGAGAAGCTGGAGATTGTTCGTGAATCCGATGCGATCTTGCGCGACGAGATTGCCAAAGCCGGTCTGGACCGCGAAATTTGGCAGTATTTCACGGCTTTGCCGAACATGAAGAGCGTAGGCGTCATGGGCGATGCCCGTACGTACTCCTACACCGTAGGTATTCGTGCAGTAACCTCCATCGACGGCATGACCGCCGACTGGGCTCGTATTCCTTGGGACATTCTGGAGAAAATCTCCGTTCGTATTGTCAACGAAGTGGATAACGTCAACCGCGTCGTGTACGATATTACGTCCAAGCCGCCTGCAACGATCGAGTGGGAATAGAACTAAACGAATGAAAAAATGACTCTCTTTTATCTGCGATATATAGCAGATAGAAGGGAGTTTTTTATTACCGTTACGCTAACGCTATTGAATATCCGTTTTGGCATAGTGCAAGGGGGTAGCTAGAAATTTTACGATATGTCTAAAGAACTATTCTAAATTATCCGATAGAGAAGTTAAGCAACATTTTCCCTAGAGAGGTAATAAAATGTATATCAGAACAAATATTCAAGCCATAAATGCTAAAAATAAATTACGAATCAATACTGATAAAAAATCAAAGTCTATGGAAAAAATCTCATCAGGACTAAAAATAAATCGAGCCGCTGATAATGCAGCTGGGCTGACAGTTAGCGAAAAGATGAGAGGACAGATAAGGGGATTAAATCAAGCATCTAGAAATATACAAGATGGAATTTCTCTTATCCAAACGGCGGAAGGCGCAATGCAAGAGGTTCATTCCATGCTGCAGCGGATGAATGAACTGGCAATACAAGCGGCAAATGGAACATATAATGATAGCGACAGGGCAAACATTCAAAAAGAAGTTGAGCAATTAAAGATCGAAATCGATAATATCGCAGAAAGTACAAGCTTTAACGGAATATATTTGTTGAATGGCAACACGTCAGTTATCGGCTCTGCTAAATCAATCGATAATCATCCAAACAATAAGCTTGTGACTATAACATCACCAATTGGAAAAGATGTCTCAGAAATTTTAAGAAATTTGGTTACTTCCTTTAACGAAGCAAAAAACGGTAGAACTGGTGATGCGGATTCAAAAAGAGTTGCAGAAAAATTCACCATGTCTGTTTCAAACGATTTATTATACATTACCTGCACCAGTGGTGATGGATTTGCCTTAAGTGGGGGAAGTCCAAATTTATTCTTTGAGGGAAGCAGCGGAAATAGCTACGTATATAAGTTCTCAGAATATATTAATGAGAATGATTTTATAGTTCTCGGAGATATCGGGGGCACATACGGTGGAGATACGTTAAAGTTTTCCTTTAAGGCAGCTCAAAGTGATCAAAGCGGCTTGAATTTGCAAATAGGCACTAATGCCAGCGATTTTCTAACGCTTGATATGCCTAGAGTAGCGGCTTCAAATATAGGAGTTTCAGATATCGATGTTTCGACTGTGACAGGAGCAACTGGAGCTATTGACTCCATAATCAATGCAATCGATACAGTTTCATCAGAGCGTGCAAAACAAGGTTCTTATCAAAATCGCCTCGAACATACAATGAACAACGTAACGAATTATTCAGTGAACCTTTCCAAAGCAGAATCTAGGATAAGAGATACAGACTTAGCAAAGGAAATGATGGAATATACCAAAAGTCAAATTCTTGCGGAAGCGGGACAAACAATGCTGGCTCAAGCTAATGTATTACCACAGAATGTATTGAGATTACTAGGATAGAAATGATTAAGAGTCTCTCCATATGAAAGAGGAGAGGCTCTTTTTTCATAAAGAAGCCATTCGAATTTGGTTAAAGCGATTCCACTTAGAGGAGTTCGAGCAAAATAAACGAACGAGAATAAAAAAACTTTCGTTAATGTTCGGAAAAATCCATTGACAAGTTTCGTCATGAATTTTAGAATAAATGATGAATATTAGGGAATAACTGTTTCGTATAATCCCGGGAATTGGCCTGGGAGTCTCTACGAGATCACCGTAAATGATCTGGCTACGAGCAAACAAAGCGGAAGGCGCACAGTGCTCCCCTGAAATGACACAAGAGGGCTTAAAAGCAAGCCTTTTTCTGTGGTTTCTGGGGGCATTGACAAGCCCTGATCCCGCTTTGCTTGTGAATCCGGCCGTTTGATCATCGATCAAAGCCGGATTTTTTCGTTGTTCCAAAAACCATTGGAGGGATTTGGGGAATGGATCGATTGTTTAAGCTGAGGGAAAACGGTACCAACGTCCGCACGGAAATTATGGCGGGTCTGACCACGTTCATGACGATGGCGTACATTTTGGCCGTAAATCCGAACATTCTCAGTAACTTTGGCTCGGGCGCTACCGGTATGGACTGGACTGCCGTATTTTTGGCAACGGCCATTGCTGCGGGCGTAATGACTATCGCGATGGGACTTTTCGTTAACTTCCCGGTCGCTTTGGCTCCAGGTATGGGATTGAACGCTTATTTCGCTACGGTGATTTTGGCTTCGCAGGGTACATTCACGTACCAAATGGGATTAGCGGCCGTATTTATTTCCGGTTTGATTTTTATCTTGTTAACGGTAACGAAGGTTCGTCAATTGCTGCTGGTCGCTGTGCCTGACAGCTTGAAGCACGCGATTACAGTGGGTATCGGATTGTTTATTACGATCGTCGGCTTGAAAAACAGCGGGATGATGACGATCGCAGTAGAAACGAGCAACGATGTGAAGGCTCATCAATATACGGATCTGCTTTCGTTCGAATCGATTATTCACATGGGCAGCTTGAAGGATCCGAATGTGGTTCTTTGTATCGTCGGGATTTTGTTGATTTCCATCCTGATGGTGCTTCGTGTTCGCGGAGCGATTTTGTTCGGTATTTTGCTGACCACGGTTGTTGGATTGCTCATGGGTCAAGTCAACCTGGGTACTTTGACAGATGCGAAAACGACGTGGGTTCCTGATTTGTCCAAGCTGGCTCTTGGCCATTTTGACTTCCAGGGCGTTCTGAATACAGGGATTATTTCGGTCATTGCGACCTTTACTTTTGTCGAATTGTTTGATACCTTTGGTACGCTGGTAGGTACGGCGAACCGTGCAGGGTTCATGAAAAATAAAGAAGAAGGCAACAAAAAAGTAGGGAAAGCCATGATGGTTGACGCATTTGCGGTCAGCGGCGGCGCATTGGTGGGTACAAGCACCGTGACGGCATTCGTCGAAAGCTCTGCAGGTGTGGCACAGGGCGGACGTACGGGCCTGACCGCTGTAACTACAGGCGTATGCTTCCTGCTTGCTCTCTTCCTGGCTCCAATTGCGGCTCTGATTCCGGGCTCCGCTACGGCGGCGGCTTTGATCATTGTCGGCGTGCTGATGATGCAATCGGTTAAAGAAATCGATTTTCAAGATTTTGTTGTCGCGATTCCAGCGTTTTTCACGATCGCTTTCATTCCGTTCACTTACAACATCGCCAACGGAATTTCATTCGGCGTTGTGACGTACGTGATTCTGGCAACCTTCTCCCGTTTGGGCGGAAACAACACGCACAAGGTTCACTGGCTGATGTGGGTTCTTGCTATTTTGATCGTGCTGCGTTATGTATTTTTCGGCAGCGAAGGATAATGCTTCGGGTGGTAAATGCTTCGGTTTTCCTATTTGGGAAGACCGGGGCTTTTTTAAAATCCAGGTCCTCTTGCAAAAGAGATGAAACAGCTTTAAAGCAGCGACCCTATTTTGTAAAATTATATTGCTGGAAAAAGAATTCCAAACCATGCATTGACTTTTCAAAAAGCGCATACTATAATTGCAAACAATATCAAAAACGCTGGGAACGGGAGCAGTAGTCGGCCGAACTGTTAAGAGAGCTGCGGGATGGTGCAACGCAGTCAGTGAAGCCTGTGAAACTCGCCCGGGAGCGGTGGAACTGAAACGATGTAGCGCTGCATCGGCAAGTAAGTTTCAACGGATGCCTCCGTGATTAGGCGTGCTTAGGGATTCATGCCGTAAGCACACGAGGTGGGTTTAGGCTGTGCAGCCGAACCAACAAGAGTGGTACCGCGATAGATAAGGTCTGTCGTCTCTTTTACAGGAGATGGCAGGCCTTTTTTGGTTTTAAAACAACACGATTCATACAAACGAAGGAAAGACAAATAGATATCCAGAAAACGCTAGGAACGGGAGTAGTAAAGCAATCCGGAGGACAGAGAGCTGCGGGGTGGTGCGACGCAGTCGACGGATGCATGAAGCTCGCCCGGGAGCGGCGGGACTGAAATCCAGGTAATCGCTGGAAACTAGGTTTCGACGGAGTAGCCCCACGTGAACGGGGGACGCGATAAGGCAGGTCATCGGTCAGCATATGCTTACCGGCAGGCCCCTTTTGCGAACGAGGTGGACGCCTTTCCGGACGGAGAGGGTCAACGAGAGTGGTACCGCGGCGGCCGAAGGCCTGTCGTCTCTTCTGTAGAGGCGGCAGGTTTTTTATTTTTCACCGGTAGTCCCTGTAAGCTGTCTCAAAGCTCGCGTTACTTTGGGGGAATGGTTCCACAGTCCGATATGAGCATTTTTTAAAACCTAGAGGAGGCGTTACCAATGACAAACCATAATGCAAACCATAACGATAATCAAGCGGCACATGCAGGCCAAATGAGAAGGATCCATCTATTTGACACGACCTTGAGAGATGGAGAGCAGGCACCCGGGGCGTCGTTGAATCCGGAGCAAAAGATCGTGATCGCTAAGCAGCTTGCCCAATTGGGCGTCGATATTATCGAGCCGGGCTTCCCGATTTCAAGCCCTGGAGACTTCATGGCGGTTCAGCGGATTTCCCGGGAGGTTCAAGGCGTAGAAATTTGCGGATTCGCCAGGTCGGTTAAGGAGGATATCGATGCGGCGGTCCGCGCTACGGAAGCGGCAGAGCGCAGGAGATTGCACTTGTTCTTGTCGTCCTCGAATATTCATTTGGATTTCCAATTGCGTAAATCCAGAGAGCAGGTGATTCAAATCGCTCGCTCCATGGTGGCGTATGCGAAGCGGTTTGTGGATCGCATAGAATTCTCACCTATGGATGCGACGAGAACCGGAGACGAATTTTTATTCGAAATAATCGAAGCGGTGATTGCGGAAGGAGCCACGATCATTAATATTCCGGACACGGTAGGCTACGCCCTTCCGGAAGAATACGGCGCCCTGTTCACCCGGGTTATGAAGAACGTTCGCGGCAGCAGCCAGGTGGAATTCAGCGCCCACTGCCATAACGATCTGGGGCTTGCTGTAGCTAATAGTCTCGCTGCGATTCGCGCGGGAGTCACCCAAGTGGAGGTCACCGTGAACGGCGTAGGCGAACGTGCCGGCAACTGTTCTTTGGAAGAGCTGGCGATGGCGATTGAAACGCGCAAAGAAGCGCTGGGAGCGGAGACCGGAATCCGGACGGAGCATATTTATTCCGTATCTCAGAAGGTAAGCCGCGCCATGAGCTTTCCGATCGCCTTCAATAAGCCGGTTGTAGGACGCAATGCATTCCAGCATGAAGCGGGTATCCATCAGGACGGCTTGCTGAAAAACCGCAATACGTATGAAATTATGGATCCTGACCGGCTGGGGATTCCGCGAAGCATGATCATACTGGGCAAACATTCAGGACGTCATGCGATCAAGCATCGCGTAAGCCAATTCGGGATGGAGCTGACGGATGACCAAATGGAAGTTCTGTACACCCGATTTAAAGAGCTGGCGGATCAGCAAAAGATCGTTCAAGATCATCAGCTGATGGGGCTGGTTGGCAGTACGGTGAATGCGGTACTGGAGCCGTATACCTTGGTTCATGCCCAAGTGCTTACCGGAACGACAGGTCACCGGATGGCCTCTTGCACGATTACCAATAACGCTACAGGCGAGCAACGGATCTGTTCGGGAACAGGAGAGGCTCCTGTTGAAGCCTTGGTGGCGGGGATGAGGCAAGTGCTGCCGATCCAAGTCGAATTTGACGATTTGGAGCTGTATTCCTTGTCTTCCGGAGAGGAAGCGAGCGGAGAAGCGATCGTAACGGTAAAGGCGGGCGGAAAAAGCTACAGAGGCGTCTCGGAGCATCGCGATGTGCTGATGGCTGTAGCCCAGGCCTTCATGGCGGCATGCAATCAGGCGGTTCGTGAGCAAGGGGCGTTCAGTGAGACGACAGAGGGAGTATCTGCCGCAGGTCATTAAGAGCTTCAGTTAACCGATAGGTGGAGCACCTAATGTATTTTTTTGCATCAAGACTCTCCGAAGAAGCTTTCCCTCACCAAGTTGGAAAAGGAGTGAGACATGATGAATCGTGTCGTTGAGTATTATGAGTCTTTTGATGAGTGGGGCCGTTTGGACCGCGAGCCGATTGAATTTTGGATCAACTGGCATTTCATACGAAGGTATCTCCCCCAGGAAGGGCATGTATTAGATAATGGAGCCGGTCCCGGCAAATATGCGATGAAGCTGGCGGAGGCCGGTTACCGGGTTACGCTGACGGATTTAACGGTCAAACTGGTCGAAGCGGCCAGGATGAAGGCGGCGGAGTCAGGCATCGCCGAACGGTTCGAAGGCTTCTATACAGCCAATGCGGTATCGTTGCACCAACTGAAGGATAGCAGCTTCGACGCCTCCCTCATGCTTGGACCGTTATACCATTTGCAGCAGGAGCAGGACCGGATAGCCGCCGTGAAGGAGCTGTACCGGGTAACGAAGCCTGGCGGGATCATTTTTGTCGCCTTCATGCCTAGGGTGAGGCATTTGCTGACCTCCCTGATGACGCCTCAGCACTGGAAGCCTAATGATACGGCGGATAACCTCATTCGATTTATGGAGCAAGGCACGTTCGATCATCAGGATGAAAAGCGGTTTACCGGGGCGTACTATTATCCGATTGAGGATATCCAGCCCTTTATGGAGACTCACGGCTTCGAGACGATAAAAATGATCGGTTCCTCCAATATAGCTTCCTTGCTTCAACCGGAGCAGTGGAATTATTGGCGAAGCAGAGGCGAGGAGGAATTCTCGAAAGTGCTGGATTTGATAAAGCAGACCGCGGAAAATCCCTATGTATTGGGGGTTTCACCGCACCTGCTCTATATCGGAAAACGACGGGAGTAGACGACTGAAACTATAGAGCTGAATAGAGTACATCTACAGGCTGTGGATAATAGTTATCCACAGCCTCTGTGTATAGTGTGCATAAGTTTGTAAAGGTGCGGTAAATCAACGTTCATTATACCCAAAGGAAAGGAATGAGCGTGGATAAACTATGAACAGCCAACTTGTGGATAATGTGGATATCCTTGTGGATACCACAGGAAAACGTTGGTTTTCTAGGGAAAAATGATTTCTGTTGTTGTGAATAAGCTTGTGGATAGGTTGAATTGCGAGTGGAAATATGCACAGTCTGGATAGAAAGGAGGAAATTGGGGGAATGTACTTGGATAAGCAGGATAACGTCTGGGGACTGTTGTTGCCCTCAGCAAGGCTGATGGCTGCGGAGACTATTCATGGAAAAAGGAGATTGCTGCATGAATCCACAGTGGATAACTCGTATCATTCTTGCTTTGAGCATTTGCCTGTTACCGTTCGGACAAGCTGCCGCCGGGGCAGAACCTTCGTTGTCCTTATCTCAAGCGTACCCTTCATCCGATCAGGCAGTTCATAAAAAAGTATGGATTCTTTCCGTCCCTGGTCTTTCATTCGTGGAGCTTTCGCCTGCCTGGAATGAGGCTCTGCCTTCTTTGATGCGTCTTCGTGAAGGAGCTCATTGGGGCTCGCTGAACATTCGGACTCCGGGAAAAGGACTGGAGGATGTGTATTTGTCGATAGGTGCGGGTCATTTCGCCGAAGGAGGGCCGGGGGTGCAGGGCTTGCAGCGCAGCGAGCTGATATATGGCCAGGAGGCAGCCCAATGGATTCAGCGGCTTACCGGCCGTCCATCCGAAAGTGCTATCCTCGTGAAGGATGCCGAAGTCATGCGCAGAATGAATGCAACGAATTATTATCGGGCTGCTCCGGGAACACTCGGGCAGAAACTGGAAGCGGCAGGCGTACAAGTAAGTGTATGGGGCAACGCGGATCGTGCAAGACCGGCAGGAGGATGGAACGCCGACTCGAATCGTACGCTTCGCCGGTACGCCCCGCTAATGCTGATGAATGACATGAATGAAGTAGCCCACGGGGATGTCAGCGGCGGTCAGCTGAATGACCCCTACTGGCCTGCAGGGCTGCGGACCGATACCCGATGGATGCTGGATAGATGGCGCGAGCAGCCTGCATCATCCGTTACCTTAATGGAAATAGGGGACCTTGCAAGGCTGTACGATGAGAAAGGAGCCTATTCCAGGGCGGCGTTTGAACGAATGAAGCTGGCGGTTTTATCGGAGCTGGACCGCTTTGTTGGCGAAGCTGTTCGAATGATAAATCAAGCACCGGCATCCGAGCACAACGAGCTGTGGCTATTTAGTCCGCAAGTCAATGCGGATGCGGTGAGAGCCAAAGCCTACTTGGCTCCGTTATTGATGTATGCTCCGTCGGTCCAAGCGGAAGAAGCCCTGCTGACTTCGGCTACCACACGCCGATCGGGGATCGTTTCCTTGATTGATCTGGCTCCCACGCTGCTGGAGAGATTCGGAATCGAAAAGCCCGAAGCGATGCTGGGGCTGCCGATACATTCCGAACGGAAGGAGGAGGCGCTTCCGGCGCTGCTTCAGCAGGTGCGCAGCATGCAGAGTGTTTACGCCTTAAGGCCTCCGCTCTTATATGGCCTCGCTATTTATGAGATCGCCGTGATGCTAGCCGTACTGGCCGCGGTCATGTTCGGGAGCAGATTGATGGGCAGAAGATCTGTGGTGGTGTGCATCGGCTTGCTGTTTTCACTGCTGCTGGCGCCTGCCGGGTTATTATCTATGGGATGGCTGCCAAGCGAGCTTCCTGTTTTCAGCACTATACTGGCATTGGGCTCTGTACTTGCCATCAGCGTGTGCTGCGCGTATTATGCCGCTTCCAAGCCGGGGAGGACCGTGGTCTGCCTGGCAGGGATAGGCATCGTGGTTACGCTGCTGCTGCTGTACGACGGCATGCACGGGGCTAAGGCGATGCAGAGGTCAGTCCTTGGTTATGATCCGATGATCGGTGCCCGGTATTACGGGATGGGCAACGAGTGTATGGGGGTGCTGCTTGGGGCTTCCCTGCTTGGACTTACCGCCATGCAGCAATCGCTGCGGTTAGGAAAACGCCGCTCCGCCAGAACGGGGAAGGGAGGCATGGACTCTGCCGCCCCGCCGGCGGCTTCGTCCGGAGCCTTACCGCCGGATGCCTACGCCGCCACGCTGCTGCACGGCCCGGCCTCCGAGCCCGCCGCCGTGACGGCCTGGCGCCTGCCGTCGGCTGGCCGGCTCGCGCCGCTGCTTCGCGCCGGCAGCGGCTTGGCCGCACGCGCGGCTGCAGCCCCGGGCGCGCTGCGCGGCAGCCGCCTTGCGGCCCGCGCCGGTGCCGCGTGGCGCACCTGGCCGGCAGCGGCTGTCGGCGCCGCCGTCGCCGGCTACCTCGCGGCGCCGACGCTCGGCACCAACGCCGGCGGAGCGCTGTCCGCGGCGGTGGCCTTCGGCGCGCTCGGCGCGCGCCTGGCCGGCGGTCGCCGCTGGGTGCGCGCCGTGCCCGCCCTTGCGCTGCTGCTGGCGGCAGCGCTCGCCGGCCTTTGGCTGCTGAACGTCAGCGCAGCCATGGTCGGCTCAGCCGATAAGCAGAGCCATATCGGCCGCGCCTTTCACACGCTGCTCCAGGGACGCTTCGATCTGATCGGCGTCATCATCATGCGCAAGCTGGAGATGAATTGGCATCTGATCGGCGTCTCCGCCTGGAGCAAGGTGCTGCTCACCAGCCTGATCGTCATGGCGGTGCTCGTGCTTCGGCCGCGCGGGCTGTTCCGCCGCTGGCAAAGGCGCTACCCGTACATCATGTACGGGTGCGCGGCCAATGTCATCGGCGCCATTGCGGCGCTGCTGCTCAATGATTCCGGCATCGTCGCCGCGGCAACGATGATTGTCTACAGCAGCATTCCATTGCTGCTCCTAAAACTAGAGGGCGTCTGAATACACAGACGCCCTCGTTCTATTATTCCGCCAATTGCTCCCACTGCTCGTAGCAGTCGGCCAATTCGGCTTTTTTCTGTTCGATCGTTTCGTTTTTTTGCTGCACAAGCACATAGTCGTTGTACACTTCCGGCAGCGCCAGCTCCTCCTCAAGCTGAGCCAGCTCTTCCTCCAGCTTGGCGATCGTTTGCTCGAGCTGCTCCAGCTTGCGCTGCTTGGTGCGTTCCTCACGCTTGGCCGCTTTGTTAGCTTCGTAGCTGTTATCTTGAGCGGCCGGGGCAGAAGATGTCTTGCTGCTGGAGCCTTTTTGCTTGGCTGCTTCCGCCGCCTGCCGCTGCTGTTCCATTTCGGCAAGCTCCTGCTTTTTCTCCACATAATCATCGTAGTTGCCCAAATACGTGGTGACGCCGTCGCTTTTCAGCTCCAGCATGGATTCGGCCATTTTATTCAGGAAATACCGGTCATGGGAGATGAAAAGCAGTGTGCCCTCATAATCGATAAGAGCCGATTCGAGCACTTCCTTGCTGAACAAATCCAAATGGTTGGTCGGCTCGTCAAGGATCAGCACATTGGCTTTTTGCAGCATCAGCTTGGCCAATGAGACGCGGGCCTTTTCGCCTCCGCTTAACGCGGCGATTTTTTTGAAGACATCCTCACCGCTGAACAGAAAGCTGCCGAGCACGGTCCGTATCCGGGCCTCCTCCAAATTCGGAAACTCGTTCCACACTTCATCGAGAACGGTGTTGTTAGGATTTAGGCCCTTTTGCTCCTGATCATAGTAGCCGATACGCACATTTGCTCCCCAGCGAATCTCTCCCTGATCCTGCTGCCGGGAACCGATCAGCGTCTTCAGCAGCGTCGATTTGCCGATACCGTTCGGTCCGATCAAAGCGGCCGTGTCTCCGCGGCGAAGCTGGAACGATACATTATGCAGCAGCGGCTTGCGTCCGTCATAGGAGATGGACACGTCGCTGACTTGAAGAACCTCTTTGCCTGACGGCTGCTCCACCTCGAAGGCGAAGCTGGCACGCTTCAAATCGCCTAGCGGCTTGTCCAGCCGTTCCATTTTTTCGAGCGCTTTGCGGCGGCTTTGCGCCCGTTTGGTAGTGGAGGCGCGAACAATATTGCGCTGAACAAACTCCTCCATTTTCGAGATTTCTTCCTGCTGCTTCTCGAACTGCTTCATCTGGATTTCATACTCGGCCTGCTTCGTCTCTACGTACCGGGTATAATTGCCCGTGTATCGCTTGGACGTCGTACGCTCGATTTCGTAGATGGCATTAACGAGAGCGTCGAGAAAATAGCGGTCATGGGATACGACCAGAATCGCTCCGGAATAAGAGCGCAGATACCCCTCCAGCCAGGTGAGAGTAGGGATGTCCAGATGGTTCGTAGGCTCGTCGAGCAGCAGCAGATCAGGCGCCTGCAGCAGCATTTTCGCCAGGGCAAGCCTTGTTTTCTGTCCTCCGCTTAAGGTGTGGATTGGTGTCTCGGGAGCAAAATCCCCGAAGCCCATTCCGTGCAAAATGCCGCGAATGCGCGCCTCCGCCTCATATCCGCCCTGCTCCTTAAACCATTCCGATAAGGCTGCGTACCGTTTCATCGTTTCTTCCGTCTGCTTGTCGCTGGCCAATACGTCCGGATCCGCCATCATCATTTCGAGCTTGCGAAGCTCCTGCTCCGCTTCCTCCAAATGGGCAAACACGCTCTTCATTTCATCCCATATCGAACGGTCCGATACGAGCCCGCTGTTTTGCTTCAGATATCCGATTTTCGTTTCCTTTGCCTTGAAAATATCTCCTGAATCATACGACATTTCTCCCGCAATAATTTGCAGCAGCGTCGATTTGCCCGCGCCGTTCACGCCGACCAGCCCGATCCGTTCCCTGGCCTCGATTTGCAGCGATATATTGGAAAGCACGGTATTAATCCCGTAGCTTTTGGTAATGCCCGATACTTGCAGCAGCATGATTAGCCTCCTATTGGTTGTGCGCTCCTTCGCGCCCGACGTGCTTACAATCGGATAAAACTGGTTTATCTTACGTAAGCTCCGGTTATAGTCTCATCACCTTAGTGTAACATGTTCCCGGCAAATTTTCAGCCCGCCCCGTAAGAAAGCATCTGATAGAGCCTATTCTATCGATTTTTATAGAAGAACAGGCTTTGATCTCCCAAATCAGGTCAATTATACACAGGTTTATGCACAAATTAACAATCCTCAAGCAAAGTCTGTGTATAGATTCAGCTATACCTGTCAACATATCCACAGGCTGGTTTATCCACATGAGGAGACAGAGGGCCTCAAACGTTCAGCATTCTTTCAGGTAAAAAAACTAAAGTTTTTGATGCTTTTTGTCGATAAACTAGATGTACTGTACCGATAAGGTATATTCGTCCGCCCGGGTCAGGTACGATGTCCCTGCATAGTGCTTAGATGGCGTTGTATGCCGGCGGAGAAGACTATCACCTAAAAGGAGGACTGCGGTGCAAGAACGAATGACGGCGCAAGCTTAAGTCATAGTCGATATCGATAGCATATCGGCTTTTTGAACAGCAAGAGTCACTTGAAGCAGGATTCTATTACCGTAGGATGCTGTCCAATAAAAGTACATAGAGTAGGAGATGAAACAATGCGTTTGCGGGCAACAAGACTT
Organism: Paenibacillus vulneris; assembly: GCF_039543185.1. Lineage (NCBI taxonomy): Bacteria > Bacillati > Bacillota > Bacilli > Caryophanales > Paenibacillaceae > Paenibacillus > Paenibacillus vulneris. The sequence continues at coordinate 107,471 of NZ_BAABJG010000002.1, forward strand.
TGTATTCTGTTCCTTATTTTAAGTCTCGTGACGAGCAGCTTTGGCGTGATGAGCGCTATGGCGGCTACCCAGGAAATATCCAACCTCGTCTTGAATAAAAACGAGCTTCAATTGGAAGTAGGAGAAACCGCGTCGTTGACGGCTACCGCCGTGTATGTGAACGGAGCTACCGAGAACGTGACGATCAAGGCTGATTGGACCTCAAACCCGGCACCGGAAGCCAAGGGCGTCGCATCTGTCTATGCGGGCGTTGTAACCGCCAAGGCGGAAGGTACGACGACGGTGACGGCCAGCTACATGGACAAAACCGTCATTGTCAATGTTACGGTTATCAAGCATGTGCGTTCCCTCGTGAAGGATAAGCAGAAGATTGAAATGCGCAAAAACGGCGAGGAGCAAATCAACCTGACTGCTTATTATGATGACGGCAAGAAGGAGGATGTTACCTCCAAGGCGGAGTGGAGCGTAGATAAAGATGACGTGGCCACTGTAGTCGACGGTAAAGTGACGGGGCAAAACTCCGGTACGGCTATCGTGACCGCCAAATACAATAATCAAACCGTATCCATCCCGGTCAGCGTAGAAATCGCGAAAAGGGTCGATCCTAGTAAATCGCAAATCTCCCTGTTATTGAACAAATCGGAACCGGTCATCTTGTACGCGACTTATCCGGACGGCAGCAGCAAGGTCGATGTAACGAACCTGGCGGAGTGGGAATCCGATAATCCTGCGGTTGCGGACGTGCTTAAAGGGGAAATTACTGCCTACGGTCCTGGTCAAGCGACCATTACAGGAACCTATGGAACGAAATCGGCTACGATTAAAGTCGATGTAGATAACGCAGTGAAGCTGGATCTGGGTACCGAGAATGTCTACATGAAGAAAAACGGTACGGAGCAATTGACGCTGACGGCCTCTTACGCGGATGGAGATCCGGAAAACATTACGGACCGCGCAGAGTGGACTTCCAGCAATGACGCTGTAGTCAGTGTTGTAAAAGGGAAATTGTTCGCTAATGCTATCGGTGAAGTGACAATTACGGCCAAATACGGCAACAAAACCGTTTCTACGGTGGTGGATGTAGAAGTGCCGAGACGACTGGAAGCCGAGCAGGATACGATGTTCCTCAACACTGGGAAGGAAGAAACCATCGTTCTCTGGGCTACTTATTTGGATAACACCAAAGAAGACGTCGCCAAGCAAGCAAAATGGTCTGTAGATAATGAAGCCATCGTGAAAGTAAACGAAGGCAAAGTCACCGCTTATAAAGCCGGAGAAGCGACGATTACAGCAACCTACGCTGAGAAAAGCGTAACGATCAAGGTGTCTGTTGATATTCCGAATGTGATTAAGCCGGTTAAGAAAAGTGTAAGCTTCCAGGTCGGAGGCTACGAAAAGGTGACCTTGAACGCTATTTATAATGATGGTAAGACTGTAGATATTACAGAGCAAGCGGAATGGTCGACCAGCGCTCCCGAGATCGCTGAGGTCCGCAAAGGCGTTATTACCGGCGTAGGAACCGGTGCAGCGACGGTGACGGCCAAATATGGTACCAGAACCGCCACGGTTCAAGTCTCCGTCGGTGTCCTGAAAAGCTTGACGGCAACCGGAGACACGAATGTGACCCTGAAAAAAGGCGACAAAAAGGAACTGAACCTGACGGCAACCTATACAGACGGCACAACGCCGGATAATCTTAAAAAAGACGCCGTATGGACAACCTCCAATGCGAAGGTAGTTACGGTAGAAGAGGGTATCGTTACGGCTGTAGGCTCCGGTGAGGCTACCGTAACGGCATCGTTCGAGAGCAAGGCGGTTACGTTCAACATTCAAGTCGATATGGCGGACAAGCTGACTGCCAAGCCGTCATTCATTAATTTTGATTTGGGTGAGACCAAAACCATTACCTTAAGCGCTACAGATTCCAACGGAAATGCCATAGATGTAACCTCCCAGGCGGAATGGGCATCCAACAATCAGCAGGTTGCAACCGTAGAGAACGGTGTGGTAACTCCGGTTTCGAGAGGGAAAGCGACGATTACGGCTAAATACGGCGGCAAGTCGGTATCCATCGCGGTGGAAATCGGTGTCGTTCAGGCGTTGGAAGTGGACAAACGCTACGTTTCGACGAAGAGCGGTTCCTCCGTACAAATCGTCTTGACAGCAACGCTTTCGGATGACAGCAAGAAGGACGTTTCCGATGTTGCTCAATGGAAGTCCAACAATTATAAAATCGCGGATGTCAACGGGGGCTTGATCACCGGCGTGTCTGCGGGCAGTGCCACTATTTCGGCATCGTTCGGCGGCAAGAGCGTGGCTATTCCTGTTGAGATTGACAAGCTGAAATACTTGAAGACCGACGTGGTTACGGTCGAACTCAAAGCGGGCTCCACGGCGGAGGTTAAAGCAACGGCAACCTTCGAGGATCTGGCGGAAGAGGATGTTACGATTCCGGCACTGTGGACATCTTCCAATATTCGCGTTGCGGATGTAAAGGACGGTATCATTAAAGCAACAGGCAAAGGGAAGGCTACCATCACGGTTGCTTATGCTAAAAAGAAAACGACAGTGTATGTCATCGTTAATTAATTCGCAAGCAGCACTAATACGTAATGCCAAAAGGATCCGCACAGGCGGATCCTTTTGTATGTACAACAGCCTTTCGTTATGGTTTCAGAAAAAAGCCTACGTTACTTGGTCTTGGATTGGAGCAGTTCTACGAGCTGCTGACCGATCTCTTTGCCTCCGCCTGGACCGCCGTTTCTAGGCTGCTTGTCTTTATTGTCCTGCCCGTTGACTGCAGCATCCGCTCTTTGCTGTTCTCTTTGCTGACGGGCTTCCTCCATTTGCTTCTTCTGATCCTCGGTGAGGGCTTGCTTTTGCTTGGTATCGCTGCTGCTACCATTCGAATTACCTTGCCTCATAGGCGTGCGAGCAGCCGCGTCATCGATGAATTTCTTTTGCTCTGCGGTCAGCTTCTCAAGCAGCTTGGTCTGATTATCGGTGCTCATTTCCCCCTTGGTAATGCTTTCCTGCACGACAGGAAGCATTTGAGCCGCCTGATCCTTCGTGATGGCAAGTCCCTCTTGCTTATCCATTTGAACCAACGAAGAGAAGGTCATCATCATTTGGCGTTGGCTTTGGTTCATTGCCGGCCGCTGCTGCTTATCCTGAGAGGCTTGCTTCGCATCCTGATCCTGCTTTTGCTCCTGCTGTGCTGGATTGGTGCTTGAACCGGCGGCATTCGCCGTGTTGTTAGCCTGCCCATTTGAAGCGGTGCCGCACCCGCTCAAAATCACAGCAAGCAGCGCGCAAGTCCCTAGAACGTGTTTGTATTTCACATCATTTCTTCCTTTCGCCCTTATAATCCGAATCAGTTTGTTTTTCCGGCACAGTAAGGAGAGCCGCCTCCAATAGGCAGCTCTCACTATATGAAAGTTATAGAAGGAAAACACTGCTCCTCCTCACAGGATCGCTATTATTGGGAGACCTCTGTAGAAGAATTTGTAGTTGCCTGGCTCTTTTTCTCCCTAGGCTGCTTCCCTTTGCTTTCGACAAATTGCTTAATCGAATCTGTCATGTTGTCTTTAATTTGGGTTACGAGCTGGTCTTCTGTGATGCCCTTGGATTGGGCGATCTCAACCAGGGAGCTGCCTGCTTGCAGCTGCTTGGTCAGCTCTTCTTTGGTGATTCCGAGGATTTTGGCCAATGTGTCATAATTGCCGAAGGCTCCGCCAAAATGCTCAGGTCTGTTGAAGCCGTCGCCCTTCAGGCCTTGCTTTTGAGTATTTTCAATGACTTTCTTCAAGCGATCGGACAGACCGGATTTTTGCTTGTCGGCTTGCTCTTGAGTCAGCTTCCCGGAAGTCACAGCTGCATCGATTGAGGTCGTTTCGGCCGCCACCAATTTTTGCAGGAAATCGTCCTCGCTTAAGCCTGCTTTATCCTGAGCGATTTGCACCCAAGTTTTGCCCTGCTTTAACTCTTCCTGGATAACGCTTTGATCAACTCCCAGAATAGTAGCCGCTTGCTGCAGAATATTGCCGCCGCGTCCCAGTCCTTTGTCATCTTGAGGCCCTTTACCGAAGCCGGTATTCGTAATTTCTTTAGTCAAGCGGTCGGTAAGATTCGTTTTTTGCTTGTCGGCTTGCTCTTGGGTCAGCTTGCCGGAGGTGACGGCTGCGTCGATAGCGGTTGTTTCAGCAGCGACCAGCTTTTGCAGGAAATCGTCCTGGCTTAAACCGGCTTTGTCTTGAGCGATTTGAGCCAGAGTCTTGCCTTGCTTCAGCTCATCCATAATGACGCTTTGCTCGACACCCAGCACGGTTGCCGCTTCCTTCAGCACACTGCCGCCGCCGAAACCTCGACGATCGCCGCGTCCTTCCATTCCTTTTTTGAAGAAGCCTGATTTATCTTGTTTAACAGTGGAATCGGTGTTAGTTTGAACAGCCGAGCTTGTATCCTGTGCGTTAGCTTGAGTAAGTACTGCGGTCAATCCGCCGCCAAGCAGGAATCCCGCTGCGATTGTGCCTGTAAGTATTTTTTTGCCGATTTGCTTCATACGTTTCTCCACCTTTATGAATGATTTTCCTTACACTTTGAAGTATAGGTCGCGTTTATGAAAAACCTATGAAGCTTAGCTTAACCTCTCATTAATGTTAGCTGAAAGTGCGCTGAAAGAAATTTACCATCCGTTTCCGTGTATACAAACTCAAAACCGGTATCGTATGCTCGAGCAGTAGGGTTAAAGTAGGGCCTATAAGTAGAAGTGTCGCAGCCGGGCAGAAGAATTCGCTTAGGCTTGTCTATAGAAATCGGGGTGAATATCATGCAGCTGCAGACCAACCTACAGCGGAGTACAGGAAGGAACCGTTTCAACGCAACTCTTCTAATTGTATGCTTAACCTTTGCCGTAGCTTCCAGCCTGGTGACGGATGCCCTAGCTGCCCCAAAAGCAGCCGGAAGCCGTGCATGGGTTCCGTTTACGAATAAGCTTACTATTATGACTTTTAATATTCGCCATGCTAAAGGTTTAGATGGTCAAGTTCGTCTGCAGCCGGTTCGGGACGCCATTCAGCAGGGGAATCCCGACCTTGTTGCACTTCAGGAGGTTGACCGCTTTCAGGAGCGGAGCGGTTTTCAGGACCAAGCACAGGCGTTGGCCCGATCATTGAAGATGACCTCGATCTATGCTCCGGCCAATCGGCAGGGCATCTCCCAATATGGGATTGCACTATTGAGCCGTTACCCGTTGAAGAATCCTCACAGCTATCCGCTTCCCGGCCTGAAGGAGCCGCGCGTTATCTTAACATCCGAAATTGAGCTCCAAGGAGAGCACAGCTCTGAACCGGGGCATGAAAAACAGGTAGTGACCGTGGTGACCACGCATCTTGGGGTTTCCCGGGCCGATAGGGAGCAGCAGGTGCCCGAGCTGGTTCGGATTGTGAAGAAGATCAGAACCCCCATCCTCTTCATGGGCGACCTGAATATGTCCGATGACGATCCTCTTATGAAGGAACTGAATGCTTTGCTTCGCCAGGCTCCGCTGCCTCCTTCCCAGCCGACAGTGCTGCATGGAGGACAAATTGATCATATTTTCACCAGCTTTCATGGAGTAACCGGTTCGCCTGCTTGGACTGAACCTACGAGGGCGTCCGATCATGTGCCTGTTATGCAGCAGGTTGTCTTCAACGATTCCCTGAAATGAAAGCCATGTTTACCTCCCGATACGCATATGCTTTAGATGAAATCCATTTAGGTGTTCAGGAGGGGGAGCATGCACGGTTTATATATAGGAAACAGCCGAATGCTGATCTCGACGGTTTGGAACGGTCAGCTTATTGTGCCCGCTGATGATCTGAGCTTGATGCCTCATCTGGCTTTGACAGGGGCCATAGTCTGCCGTTGACCCGCTATGTATTGAACACGTTGAAGGCCGGACAAATCGCTGTCGATATCGGGGCAAATGTCGGGTATTTTTCGGTCCTGTTCGGTATGCTTGTCGGGCCGCTTGGCAAGGTGATCGCCTATGAGGCCAATCCCAAGCTGGTGGAGTATTTGAACGATTCGTTGTCTATCAACTACTTGCATGACCGAACGATCGTCTGCAACAAGGCGGTCTACAGTGCGGAGAGGACCATTCCTTTTTACGCCAATGAAAAATTTAAAGGAAATGCTTCCGTAAACAAGCATAATGCGGATTATTTTCAACATGATAAAGAAGAGGTTCATTCTGTGGATGTCCCTGCCGAGAGATTAGACCTGCATTATGATGCTTTGCCTCAGATCGACCTGCTGAAAATGGACATCGAAGGCGGGGAATATCACGCGTTCCTGGGCATGCAGCAATATTTGGAGCGCCGCACTGTGGGAACGGTGGTCTTCGAGCTAAATAGCGCGGCTCTGCAAAACGATCTGGAGCCCTTTCACGAGCTGCTGCATAAGTACGAGCAAGAGAAGGGGTATTGCTTCTATCTTCTCAATTCTGAAGGCCAGCTGGTCCCATTTCCGTTCGAGGAAATACGGAAAGGCTCCGGGTATCCCTATGTCATTATGAAGCCCATTAGCCCCTAAATGGACAAAAATGAAAAAGAAAAGCGAGGAAACGGTTCTCTTGCTTTTTTTTAATGGATAATTGTTGTAAACTGAATGAAAACGATGTTTTTTCAGCAGAAGGCAATTTCCTCACGTTTCCGACCCCATCAAAGAGAGGCCGTTACATGAATATCAAAGAATGGAAAGTAGAGCTTCGACGCCATGCGGAAGCAGAGCGAAATGCATTGTCTCCTTCGGAGCACAGCAGCAAGTCGAAGCGGATTAGTGAAGCGTTGGTTCGCCGAATCGGCGAGATTATGGATTCCAGTGTCAGGCCGGGTCATCGGCCCACTTTATTTACGTATGTACCTGTTAAATCCGAGGTGGATGTGACGCCGGTAATGGAGGCCTGCTGGGCCAAACAATACCGTGTGCTTGTCCCCAAAGTGCAGCAGGAGCCCAAGCAGCTGAAGCTGTTCGAAATCTCGTCCTATGACGATTTGGAGAAGGGGTCCTGGAACATTCCCGAGCCGGTGTCAAGTGCGCCCCGGTTCCATGACGTGAAACAGATCGATGTGATTCTGGTTCCCGGTCTTGCTTTTGATTTGCGATTCGGAAGACTGGGCTACGGCGGCGGCTTCTACGATCGTTTTATGCAGCAGTATGTACGCTCCGGCTGGAGCATGCCGTATATTATTGCAGGAGCCTTTGAATTGCAAATGATTAAGGAGGTTCCGATGGGCTTGTTCGACTTCCGGCTGGACGAGCTGATTACGGAGGAACGAACGCTCCGCGCCTCCGCAACGGGAGGGGTGAAGCGATGAGTGAATCTAATCCGTTGACTCATTTTAATGAGCAGGGAAGAGCGCGAATGGTCGACATCTCCGATAAACAGGAGACAAGCCGCACTGCAACGGCAAGGACGAGCGTCACGATGAAGCCTTCTACGCTGACTTTGATCAAGGAAGGACGCATCGGTAAGGGGGACGTGCTTGCCGTGGCGCAGGTCGCGGCCATCATGGCCGCCAAGAAAACGTCGGACTGGATACCGATGTGCCACCCGTTATCCTTAACGGGGATCGACGTCCGGTTTAGCGACAACGACGATAACTGTCTCTATATCGAAGCGACCGTTAAGACGAAAGGGCTGACCGGAGTGGAGATGGAAGCGTTGACTGCCGTCTCGGCCGCCGCTTTGACCGTCTATGATATGTGTAAGGCCGCGGAGAAGGATATGGTGATAGGTCCGACCCTGCTGGTCAACAAGACCGGCGGCAAAAACGGAGATTTTTATAGAAACGATACCGACAGGTAATCACTTTACGGTACAATAAGCCCATGGAGAGGAGTAAGCTTATGCGTTGGAAAGTGGCGATTTTAACCGCAAGCGACCGAGGATCCCGGGGAGAGCGTGAAGATACGAGCGCCCAAGTCATTCGGGAGCTGATCGAAGAGGAAATTAACGGGGAAATTATTGAATACCGTGTAGTGCCGGACGAAAAGGACGAAATCATGGCCGCACTGATCGAAATGACCGATTATTTCAAGGTTGATCTTATCTTGACCACAGGCGGAACGGGCTTGGCCCCCAGGGATGTAACACCGGAAGCGACATTGGAAGTGATTGATCGCCAAGCTCCGGGATTTGCCGAGGCGATGCGAATGATCTCGATGCAAAAGACGCCTAGAGCGATGCTCTCGCGGGCGGTATCCGGGATTCGCGGAAGAACGCTGATCATTAATCTTCCAGGCAGCCCCAAGGGCGTATCGGAAAATTTGGCCGCCATCATGGATCAGCTGCCCCATGCTCTGGGCATCCTGACTGGCCGCGAAGGAGATCATGGCTATGAAGCCTGACAGCATGCTTCGTGAGGTTAGGGTAGAGGATGCCGTCGGGATGATGCTGGCGCATGATTTGACGCAGATTCTGCCCGGCGAGTTCAAGGGCCGTCTGTTCAAGAAGGGCCACGTAATCCAGGAAAGCGATATCCCGGCCCTTTTGAATATCGGCAAGGAGCACATTTATGCCATGTCATTGGAGCAAGGCTGGCTTCATGAGGATGAAGCGGCCAAGCGAATGGCCAAGGCAGCGGCGGGATGCAATGTCGTGCTGACGGAGCCCCATGAAGGGAAGGTCACGCTGAAGTCCTCTATTCATGGGTTAGCCAAGGTACACAAGCCGCTGGTCGATGCGGTGAATAGCCTGGAGCAGATTGTGATGTCCACGATCAAGACGAATACGGTCGTACAACCGGGACAGGCGTTGGTCGGCACGCGGGTGATTCCTCTTATTATAGAAGAGGACAAAATCATAGAAGTAGAGAAGCGGGCGAGCCAGCCGTTGGTTGAGGTCAAGCCGTTTCGACCGCTCCGTGTAGGCTTGATTACTACAGGAAGTGAAGTATTTAAGGGACGGATTCAGGATAAATTCGGTCCTATTGTCAGGGAAAAAGTAGCGGCGCTCGGCTCCGAAGTGGTGGAGCAAAGGCTGGCACCGGATGATAGCGACACGATTGCCGGCGAAATCCGTTATTTTTTGGAAGAGCAAAAGGTCGATCTGATCCTTGTGACCGGCGGGATGTCCGTAGATCCGGATGACCGGACTCCGGGTGCCATTAAGCAGGCGGGAGCCCGCATAGTAAGCTATGGGACACCGATGCTTCCCGGCTCCATGCTGTTGATTGGCTACTTGGGCGAGACGGCTATTATGGGCCTTCCCGGCTGCGTGATGCATGATCCGTACACCTCGTTCGATGTTCTGCTGCCGCGAATTTGTGCGGGCGAGCTCATTACGCGTGAAGATATCGTCGAAATGGGGTACGGAGGGTTATACGGATGTTAGCTTGTTGTTTGGTCAAGATTAGAGCATGATGAAGGAGGTCCTATGAGTATTTCTCACATACTGCTTATCGCTATCGTGGCGTTGGTGTTATTCGGCCCCAAAAAGCTGCCCGAGCTCGGCAGAGCGTTAGGCAAGACGATCCGGGAATTTAAAAGCACCGCCAATGATTTGATGAGCGGATTGAACGATAGCGAACCGCAGCCACAGCCACAGCGCAAAGATGTCACACCGTCCGGAACGAATCCGAGCGGCAGTCAGCAAGCAGCAACGGGCGGAACGAGCCAGCAGGAACGACCGGCCGCAGATTCGCGCAGGCTGCCGGATTAATCACTATTCACTTCACACAGCAGGTTGGTGAACAAATGAAAGAGAACGATGAAGGGATGACGCTGGTCGAGCATCTCAGTGAGCTTCGCAAACGGATTATGTGGGTGCTGCTCGTGCTCATTATCGGAATGGTCATAGGCATTATCGTAGCTCAGCCGCTTATTATGTATTTGAAGAGCGTCTCGCCTGCCAAAAACATTCCATGGCACGTGTTCTCGCCTTGGGATTCTATCCGTATGTACATGAGCTTCGCTTTGGTAACCGGACTTATTCTGACGATTCCCGTCGCTTTATATCATATTTGGGCTTTTCTTAAACCGGGTCTGCGGGAAGAAGAGCAAAAGGCATCGCTCAAATTTGTTCCGTTTGCCTTTTTACTCTTTTTGATCGGACTGGCCTTTGCCTATTTTGTCGTATTTAAAATGGCGTTTATGTTTACATCGGGCATTTCGGAAAGATTGGGGCTCGAGGAAACCTACGGCGCTGCCCAATATTTTTCGTTTATGTTCAATATCTTGGTTCCGATCTCACTCTTGTTCGAGCTGCCGATTGTCATAATGTTTCTGACCCAGCTGCGTATCTTAAACCCTAAGAGGCTGCATAAGATTCGCCGTTACGCTTATTTGATTCTCGTCATTATCGCTGCGATGATTACGCCTCCGGATATGCTGTCGGCTGTCATCGTATCCGTTCCTATGATTATTTTGTATGAATGCAGCGTACTGCTGTCCGGCGTAGTATACCGCAAGCAGCTCCTTAAGGATCAAGCCTGGGAGGAAGAATACGGCGCCAAATAAGTCTGCTTCTGTCAGTCTCTGATTGGCCGAGGGCAGGCTTTTTTTCATCACCGGAGGACGGGCCGTTTTTTTTAATGGGGTTGCTGAATTCGATGCTTCTCGTACATACAGAATTGTTCTCGGGTAACGGGACCGATTTGTGTGCCGTTTCCTGCCGGGCAATGCTTTGCAGCGGTCCGGAGAAAGCTAGTCTACGGAAGTTTTGCACTATTATTCGACATCGTATATTTTGAATTTGGATGGATACAATGAGTGGGGTGTGAAAGTTCCGTAAAATGCATAAAACCACTTGCAAAATTCACACAAACTGATTATCATAATAAGTGTTGTTAGCACTTAGCATATTCGAGTGCTAACGGGATATATGAAAACAACCATAATCTAAAGGAGGCTATTTTCTCATGATCAAACCGTTGGGTGATCGCGTAGTCATTGAAGCCATTGCTAAGGAGGAAACCACAGCAAGCGGTATCGTGCTGCCAGACACAGCAAAAGAGAAACCGCAAGAAGGCAAAGTCGTAGCAGTTGGTAGCGGCGCTCTTAAAGACGGAGTGCGCGTACCGCTTGAGGTTAAAGAAGGCGACCGCATCATTTTCTCCAAATACGCAGGCACTGAAGTGAAATTTGATGGCCGCGAGCTTTTGATTATGCGTGAAAGCGACATTCTGGCCGTACTTGCTTAATTGAGGGGCCTTTACTTAAGTTAGCCTATAAGCTGCTGCTTTATGAGCGAGCGAGCTTTTTACTTACGATGCAAATAATGGTACGACTTTAAATACAAACTTATTTTTCGGGAGGGTATCACTCATGGCAAAAGAAATTAAATTCAGTGAAGACGCTCGTCGCGCGATGCTGCGTGGTGTAGACGCTTTGGCGAATGCCGTAAAAGTTACTTTGGGTCCTAAAGGCCGCAACGTGGTTCTGGAGAAAAAATTCGGCAGCCCGTTGATCACTAACGATGGCGTTACCATTGCTAAAGAAATCGAACTCGAAGATGCATTCGAGAACATGGGTGCTCAACTCGTTAAAGAAGTAGCAACCAAAACTAACGATGTAGCCGGTGACGGTACTACAACAGCTACGGTTCTTGCACAAGCTATGATTCGCGAAGGCTTGAAAAACGTAACAGCTGGCGCTAACCCAATGGTAATCCGTAAAGGGATCGACAAAGCGGTTAAAGCGGCTGTAGAAGAGCTGAAGAACATCTCCAAAACCATCGAAGGCAAACAATCTATCGCTCAAGTAGCTGCTATCTCTGCTGCTGACGATGAAGTAGGCCAACTGATCGCTGAAGCTATGGAAAAAGTGGGCAAAGACGGCGTTATTACCGTTGAAGAGTCCAAAGGCTTCGCTACTGAGCTTGAAGTAGTAGAAGGTATGCAATTTGACCGTGGCTACATTTCTCCGTATATGATCACGGATACGGACAAAATGGAAGCTATTCTGGATAACCCATACATCTTGATCACAGATAAAAAAATCTCCAACATTCAAGAGATCTTGCCTGTGCTTGAAAAAATCGTACAACAAGGCAAACCGCTTTTGATCATCGCTGAAGATGTGGAAGGCGAAGCTTTGGCAACCCTGATCATGAACAGACTTCGTGGAACGTTCACTTGCGTAGCGGTTAAAGCTCCTGGCTTCGGCGACCGTCGTAAAGCTATGCTGCAAGACATCGCTGCATTGACTGGCGCACAAGTGATCACGGAAGAGCTTGGTTTGGAATTGAAATCCACTCGTCCTGAGCAATTGGGTACAGCTCGTCAAATCCGCGTAACGAAAGAAAACACAATCATCGTGGACGGCGCAGGCGACAAAAAAGACATCGGCGCTCGTATCTCCCAAATCCGTACGCAATTGGAAGAAACCACTTCCGACTTCGACAAAGAGAAGCTGCAAGAGCGTCTGGCTAAATTGGCTGGCGGCGTAGCCGTTATCAAAGTTGGTGCTGCTACTGAGACTGAACTGAAAGAGCGCAAGCTTCGCATCGAAGATGCTCTGAACGCTACTCGTGCAGCAGTTGAAGAGGGTATCGTTTCTGGCGGTGGTACAGCCCTCGTGAACGTATACAATGCAGTTGCGGCAGTACAATCCTCCGGCGACGAGCAAACAGGCGTAAACATCGTTCTGCGCGCTCTGGAAGAGCCTGTACGCACGATCGCAGCTAACGCTGGGCAAGAAGGCTCCGTTATCGTTGAGCGCTTGAAAAAAGAAGCCGTAGGCATCGGCTACAACGCTGCTACCGGCGAATGGGTTAACATGTTCGAATCCGGTATCGTTGACCCTGCTAAAGTAACCCGTTCCGCACTGCAAAACGCAGCTTCCGTTGCAGCTATGTTCTTGACAACCGAAGCGGTTATCGCAGACAAACCAGAAAAAGACAAACCAGCTATGCCTGACATGGGCGGCATGGGTGGCATGGGCGGCATGATGTAATCCATCTGCCTCCGGCAATATAAAGCCGGCAGCTATCACTTTCGAGTGAGGGCTGCCGGTTTTTTATGTGTAAACAAGCAGATGTAGCTGATGAAAGTCCGGTGGGAGGGGTAAGCAAGCCCAGGCGTGCTAAGAGACTTATGTACGGAGGTATTTGTGTGTATAAAGGCATCGACGGAAAATACCTGCTGGTGACAAGCATAGGCCATGTACTGGTTTATATCATAAAATTGAATTCTACCGTGTACTCAAACAGGCTTCGCAAAGGGGAGAAGAAGAATAGTACCATCCATATGGAGGAAGACTATAGAAGCTGTATGGAGCTTGAAGAGATAGTGAAGAAGCCCCTAGTGTAATTAGCATGACACGAAAGAAACACGCGCTGAAATGATCCCATGAAGCTCAACGCATGGATCATTAAGTTATTATACAGGGCCTTTATTGCTTGTACGGTTACATGCAATTGTTTGACCTCGGTTACCGTTCCCCTTTAAGTTATCCGAGTGTTGTAGATGAATGTGAGTTTGCTAACTTATCCTAAAGCGAAGGGACAAACCGAAAACTCTACATAAAAAAAAGACCCGATACCGAAGTATCGAGTCTTCCTTCATAAACTTATTAGTTAATGAAGTTCGCAACGCTCAAGAAACGTTTCAGCATAGTAGCTGATTGTGCGCGAGTAGCTTGGCTGTCGGAACCGATAGTATCATCAGTCATACCGTTGATCAAACCAGCATTGATCGCAGCAGCGATTTCTTTTTGAGCCCATACGATTTTGTTGGAATCTTTATATTTGCTCAGTACGGATTCTGGATCCGAAACACTTGTAGCGATGTCAGCATAGTTCATTGCACGGATAACCATTGCTGCCAATTCTTCACGAGTGATTTGAGCATCTGGACGGAAAGTTTTATCCTCGTAGCCATCGATGATGCCAGCTTTAGCTGCAGTAGCTACAGTGCTTGCATACCAAGCATCGGATTTAACATCAGTAAAGCTGCTAGTTGCTGCTGCGGAAGACAGTCCCAAAGAACGAACTACCAATGCTGCGAATTCAGCACGAGTAATGTTACGGTCTGGTTGGAATGCTGTATCAGTCACACCGTCAACAACCAATTTGTTAGCAAGAAGCTCTACATCAGCTTTGGACCAGTGGGAAGCCACATCGGCAAAGCTTTTCTTGGATTCAACTACAGTGTAGATGCTGCTGCCGTTACGTTTCAAAGTAGCTGTTGTTTCACCATCTGCAGTTGCAAAAGTGGAAGGAACGAAGCTTACTTTTTTCGTTGTTTCGTTGTAAAGAACACCAGTTACAAATTTGGAATCAACAGATTTGGAAACTTTGATGGAGCGAGATACATAGGTTTTACCGAAGTCAACCGCTGCAGTCTTGCTACCGTTATCCACTGCTACCACGTTAAAGTCAACTGCGTCAGCTACTTGAGTAGCACCCAGTGCTGTTGCAGCAGCTTTCACAGCGTCTGCAGTTTCGCCAGTTACTTTAGCGATAGATACTTTAATTTTCATATCTTTTACTTCTACGCCAAGCGTTTTAGAAAGATCGTCCAAATTAAGTACCGAAAGAGGAAGAGTCAAAGAACCATTGCTGTTAACAATAATGATGGTTTTGCCAGCTTTTACTGCATCAACCAATGCGGAAGCAGGAAGAAGGGCAAGATCACCGGAAAGGTTCAAAGTAACTGTGTTGTTGTTTGCCAAAGCATTGGTCAGTGTGTTCGCATCAACAGAACCGTCGCTGCTTACGGAGATAGTGCTACCAGTGCTGATACCACCGCCACCGCCGCCACCGCCGCCACGGCTACTACCACCGCCATTACCAGGGGTTGTAGAAGTGTTATTTACAGTGGAGTAAACGGAATCACCAACGGACACTACGCCCTCTTTATAAACAGTAGTATTAACAGTTAGCGAGTTGTAACCATTAATGTTGGAAATACCTTGGATATCGTAGAACCAGCCTTTACCTTCTTGGTAAACGTTGTTATATACAGCCTTAGTAGCAGTCAAGAACTTACCATCAGGGCTATATACGTTTACATATACTGCGTCACCAACGCTGGAATCTAGATAAACGTCGGAATATACGCTGCCGGTTACAGAACCGTTCCTATAAGTCAAGCTTGAAAATCCAGTGGCGGCGAAAGCCAGCACAGGAACCATCATTGCGATAACAAGCATTAATGATAGCAATGCAGATGTTTTCTTTACGAAAGTGCGATTTAACACCAGATTTCTCCTCCTATTTCTTTCTCTGTTTGATCCTTTGTGAAGATTATTGTTCGCCATTATCGTCATTCACCTCCTTTCTCGACGGAAGTTATATAACAAGGCTAGGCCTAGTTAAACAGTTTTAAAAAAACATAAAACCCATTCTAACATCTATCGACTAAAATTGGTAGCATTTTGCTCAAAAAAACAAACTCCCAAATAATAGAACGTTATTTAACGGAAAAAGTTGCGTTTAACAGCGTGTTAATTTCATCCTTTTCTTTAGGATCCTTGGTAATCAGCTTATTATATAAGGATTCATCGTTTTTATTTTGTTTCTGAAGTGAGGCTAAGTACCATCTAGCCATCTCAACATCGACCTGTTCATTGAATTGATCATTCAATTGGAACTTTAAAAAAGATTCTGCCGACGCATACTTTCCATGCATAAATTCAATCTGTCCCAAAGTAAAAGCCATATTTTTGGTTAAGCCGAAAGGACGTCCTTGCTGTTGACCTTTAGGGAGAAGCTCTAATTCTTTAGACTTGTTTACCATAGTATTGTAAGTTTCCATGGCTTGGCTCCAATATTTTTCAGCTAAAGCTTTGTCCGATTGAGATCTTGTCCCCAAGTCGTAGTTCATCAGAATGTTTTTCTCATAAAGCGTAATGTCCCAAGGAAAGTTGTTAATTTCATTGTTCACGAGCTCTAGAGCTTTTGGCAGCTGGTCTTTAATGGCCAAGGTGTAAATTTCCTTGTCAATAAGTGCTCTATTATGAGGTTCCTTCGCCCGGGTCTTTTGAATCATATCCGTAGCCTGATTAAAGAGTTTTTCATCTTTGGTTTGATTATAAGCTTGAAGTAAAAGGTCAATCTTATACGATGCATAGTCTGGGTGGTTTGGATGCTGCTTTAATGCATTATCCAACGGAATGAAAACCTCATTAATAGTTTTACTGGACTGAGCCAATGATAAAGCGGATTGAAAATTACTGTTGGCAGTTAACATCTTCGTCGAGCTAAAGAACATAAAGATGGATAAGACCACAAGCACAGAAGGATAAATCCATTTGTATTTATTGAAAGCGAGCCATTTTTCGGACAATGCTGGTTGCTCAGAACCCGAAATCATCCCCCCTAAGGAAAGGAATAGAAGGGCTCCCAAATAAACATAACTCAAGTCAAAGTCGATCATACTATGAACAAGTAACGAAATTGTGACAATGTAGAACATGAATCGTTTGTCGTCGCTAGCGGCAGACTGACTTTTAATGGAGTGTCTAATAAAGAGATATAAAACCCATCCAATAACAAACAATAAAATAAGGAAACCCAGTGCACCAACCTCAACTAAATACTGAAGGAAGAAATTGTGAGCTTGTCTACTTACGTAAGGATTATTTTGGTATTTCTCATAAAGTGCTGCCCAAGCTCCTCCGCCTGCGCCTATAATAGGGTAATCTTTGTATAATTTAATCGCATCTACATAGAAGGTTCCGCGCTCCAGAACACTATGCTGCTGGAAATTAATACTTTCGATACGATTTTTAATGTTTTCCGGAAGCAGCTGGGTTAGTCCCGTTCCATAAAGAAGAAGAAGAACTCCAAGAGCTCCAATAATAATTGCAACTGCAGGAATAAAAATGTTTGATACACGGTATTTCGAGATATTACTCAATTTCTTTTCAACAAATGGTTCACATTTTTGAATTGCCACTGAAATTACACCATTGATTAGAGAAGCTGCCAGCAAAATTCCCCAGCCAAGGTAAGAGATATTAGGTATAGATTCTTTATTAACTTCAATTCCTAAGGAAGTAACTTTATTTAAAATCACTAAGGAAATAACAAACGAAATAATACAATGAACAAGGTAAAGTACTTGTTTATAAGGTTTCAGGAAAGGTAGTATTACTAGCAAAACAATCGGCAAAATAACAAGTCCGCCTCTGGAAAGAGTAAGGAAAAAAGAAATAATGATCGGCACAGCCATCATACCGTGTACAAGTGTCGGAATCAGTTTCTTTGAACTGATAATTAAGTAGATGCAGCAGAATAAAATGGCAATTAAATAAGCAGCGTATGAGTTAGCATATTGGAATATGGAAGTTAAACGAAACCCATTTGCATCTGTCATTACAGCATCTTTATAAAATCCAAAACCATCCATACCGTTCGTGAACCAGGAAACCATATTAAAAATGATGGCTTTATTTCCAAGCCAATTAAATAACCCGAATAGGACTACAAAATAACTTGAAGCTACAAAAAATCGTCTAAGAAGATTAGTACCTGATTCCGAGCGATTAATATACAGACCTACCAAAAAAAATACTACATAAAGCAGTTGTATATATATTCCATTTTGTGCATAATACGATGAGGCAGAAGAACTTAGAGATATAACATAACTGATGGGTATTAACCAGATGACGATACTTATAAGGTCTCTTTGACTAGATAACTTCCAATTATAAAATTGAAAGAGTGAGACAAGGAAGAGAATAATAGCTGACCAGATAAAAGAACTGAATAGAGGTCTCTCGAAATCATAGGTATTTCCGTTAAATAGTCCTTTTTGAAAAGGTGCCCAAAATAAAAAAAGAACTGTTAAGCCTAAAAGTATCCAGAATAAGATGGAGGTTCGCTCGTCTTTTGCCATAGCTTTTTTTGTCGAACTCTTTGGATTTTTGTATGACATGTGTTTTCTCCTTTATTTATTTAAAAATATGTTTATAATTTTATCACACCTTATGTTAGAAGGCACTCAACTATAGAAGTGAAGGAATATTTATAGTTCTAGCTCCAAAATACGACAATATCTTACCATAATAATTTAATGGAATCTATAAAGGTAAGGGTGCTACTATATAAATATGAACAGAGTAGCAATGACATTTTATTTTTGCTAGAATTAACTTGGAGATTAGATCTTACAATAAAAGTCAAAAGAGGAATGCGAAATGCTGAATTTTCCCGAACTAAAAAGAAATTTTAAACTAATTGGTGAATTAGCCAAAAATGATTTTAAATCGAAATATCTTGGTTCGACTTTAGGTGTAATATGGGCTTTTATACCACCGACAGTAAGTATCTTGATATTTTGGTTCGTATTTCAGGTAGGATTTAAAAATATGCCGGTAGATGATTTTCCGTTTATATTGTGGTTAATTACTGGTATTATTCCATGGTTTTTTATTCAAGATAGTATTTCAAACTCTATTAATTGTTTTCTAGAAAATACTCATCTTGTTAAGAAAGTTGTATTTAAATTAAGTGTACTTCCTATAGTTAAAATCACCTCTTCACTGATAATTCATTTATTTTTTCTATGCATACTCATTATTATGTTTTATTTGTATGGTTATTCTTTCGACCTATATTGGTTACAAGGAATATATTACACAATTTCCTCAATTATATTAATTATTGGGATTTCGTTGATTACTTCTTCGATAGTTGTATTTTTAAAAGATATAAGTCAATTTATTAATATGGTGCTTCAATTTGGTTTCTGGTTAACGCCCATTTTTTGGTCATTGAAAATGATACCTATTGAATACCATGATCTATTAACGTTAAACCCATTTTATTATATTATTAACGGTTATAGAGAATCTTTTATTTATAAGAAGTGGTTTTGGGAAAATCCAGGGCTATCATTTTATTATTGGTCGTTCACTTGCATTGTACTCATTATTGGAATAGTTTTATATAAGAAATTAAAGCCTCATTTTGCAGATGTGTTATAAAGGAGAATTTATTGTGGAAAAACAAAGTGAACAATTTGTTATTCAAGTGAATAATGTTTCTAAATTGTATAAACTGTATGATAAACCCATTGATAGATTAAAAGAATCGCTTCTTCCTATAGGGAAAAAATACCACAAAAATTTTATGGCTGTTAATAACATATCTTTTAAAGTTGGCCAAGGAGAAATTTTGGGTATTGTCGGAAAAAATGGTTCGGGAAAATCTACTTTACTTAAGATGATAACTGGTGTGCTTACTCCTACATCAGGTTCCATTGAAATTAAAGGAAAGATATCAGCATTGTTAGAACTTGGTGCAGGTTTTAATATGGAGTACACAGGAATTGAAAATATATATCTTAATGGTACCATCATGGGATATAGTAAATCTGAGATGGATTCTAAACTAGATGAAATATTGAAATTTGCTGATATTGGTGATTTTGTTTATCAACCAGTAAAAACATATTCCAGTGGCATGTTTGTGAGATTAGCATTTGCTGTGGCGATTAATGTTGATCCAGACATTCTTATTGTTGATGAAGCTCTTAGTGTTGGTGATGTAAGATTTCAGCAAAAATGTTACGCAAAATTAGAATCATTTAAAGAAGCAGGGAAAACTATTTTATTTGTGACACATTCATTGGAAGCGATAAAAATGTATTGCAGTAGAGCGATACTTATTGATAATGGAGTATTAAAAGAGATAGGTGCTCCTAAAGATGTTGTAAATTCATATCTTAAAATATTGCGAAAACTAGATATTGAAGAAAAAAATTTAAATAAAGAATCATTAGTCCTTAGTAATACCGGAGATAAATCTTTGCAATTAATTGAAGATTCGATATGGTATAACAAAAATGAATATAAGTATGGTGTAGGTGGGGCTAGATTCACAAGAATAGGATTATTTGACGAAAAGGGGAACTTTGAAACTCAGTATGAAGTAGGTAGTACTATTGCTATAAAAGCAGAATTTGTAGCAGAAGAGGACAACGATCAAATCTATTTTGGTTTTGGTTTAAGGAATATTCAAGGTCAAGATTTAGTGGTTTTTAACGGTACTTCGTCTTTTGATGATTTTCCGATTAAAAATGTTAAAAAAGGAAAGACTTATATAGTACATGTTAAGCTCAAGGCAAGCTTCGTACCTAATGACTATACAATAGCTCTTTCTCTGGCGAAAATTGAGAATGATGAAATTGTTCAAATGCAGATAAGGTACGATGTTCTTTTATATAAGGTAATTAGCTCAAAAAGACTTTATGCGGGGGCATTCATTCAAGATATAGATATTAATGTGTCATCAAAATAAATGATGATCTGAGGAAGAAGCATGAAAAAAATAGTTGTTTTTACCTATCTGGAAAGACATCTAAAAAAGTTAATACCACTGTTAATTAGATTAATAGATGATAAAAATATTAAGTTATCGTTAGTATTGATGACTAAAGAAGAGGAAAATTTGGCTAGATATCACAATATTCCTTATATAATGTTGGACGAATTCACCAACTTGCCAAGGAGACAAAACTTCGATATTTCATGGGGTCTTGAGCCTTTAATTAATTGTCTTAAGTTAGTAGAGCCAGATCTTTTTATTGCAATTGAAGTTAATTATATATTAAGAAATGCCATAAGATATTGTAAACAGAATAATATCCCTAATATGATAATACAGCATGGGACTCCAAATGATTATTCATTACATGCATTCGCTCCATTTGAAGGAGAAACTTTTGCTGCTTGGGGGGAGTTTACAAAAAGGTATCTAATTCAAAATGGGGTCCCTGAAAACAAAATAATAGTTACTGGTGGTATGAATTTTGATCGAACATTAAATATCAAAACAAATAAGAAGCAAGTCGCTCCATTGTTAGGCATAGATGAAAATAAGAAATGGGTTCTCTTCACAACACAAGGTGTGGGGGCAGGAGGAAGACCTACAAAAAATGAAATTATAAGTGGAGTTCAAGCTGTAACAAGAAGAGCAAAGGATTTTGATGATGTTCAATTAATATTTCAAGTTCATCCAGATCAGCAAATTATAGATATACAACAGCATGTTAATGAGATTTCGGAATCAACTGCAATTGTATGTAAATACAAAAATACAGAAGAGTTAATAGCTGTATCAGATGCTGTTATAACTTTTTTTTCAACAACTGCAATAGATGCTGTTATACTAGAGAAACCACTTATGTTAATAAATTTAGTCGATCAAAAAGACTTTTTTCCTTTTGTAAGGATGAAAGCGGCTTTTGGAGTTTATTGTGTTGAACAAATCTGGAGCGATTTTTCCAACTTGCTTGATTCTAATTGTTTAGATCAGAGAGATGCTGCAAATTTTATGAATTATTTAAATGACGGAAATGCTTTGGAAAGAATTTTAAGTTTATGTTATGAAAAATTAGGAGTTGATCGAGTTGAATAAAAATAAAAATGTTGTTATTGCTGAAATAGGATGTAACCATAAAGGTGATATGAAAATTGCCAAAGAAATGATAAAAACAGCAGCTCAATTTTGCAATGTAGACGTCGTTAAATTTCAAAAAAGAAACCCAAAAGAACTTTTATCTGAATTAGAATATAACGCTCCTCATCCTCATCCGGAAAATTCTTATGGAAAAACATATGGAGAGCATAGGGAATTCTTGGAGTTTAGTTTGGACCAACATAAAGAGTTAATTGAAACATGCCATCAATATAATGTTGATTACAGTACTTCAGTATGGGATCTAAGCTCAGCTAAAGAAATAACTTCGCTATCTCCAAAAATGATAAAAATACCATCTGCATGTAATCTCGATTTTAAAATGCTTTCATATTTGACCCAAAACTATACTGGGGAAATTCATTTATCATTTGGTATGACTACTCCAAAGGAAGAAGAACAAATTCTAAAGTTCTTCATTGAGGAGAAAAGAAATAAAGATCTAGTGATATATTCATGTGTTTCGGGGTACCCGGTTAGTTTTGAAGATTTGTCATTGCTTGATATTGAACGAGTTTCAAGATTATATGGTGAGTCAGTTAAAGCAATAGGTTTCTCTGGACATCATCTTGGAATTGCAGCAGATATTGCAGCTCTAACCCTTGGAGCAACTTATTTTGAGAGACATTTTACTTTAAATCGGACATGGAAAGGTACTGACCATGCCGCAAGCTTAGAACCAGACGGTTTAAGAAAGTTAGTCAGGGATATAACTAATGTAAGTAAAGCCCTGACTTATAAGAAGGAGGATTTACTAGAAATTGAAAGGGTTCAGCGTAAGAAACTTAAGAGAGAATCAAACTGATGATAATAAGTTTGTAGCATTTATTCCAGTTAGGGGTGGAAGTAAATCAATCCCATTGAAAAACATTAAGCTATTTAATGGTAAACCACTTGTATATTGGGCGATATATGCAGCTGTTAATTGTCGATATATTGACAAGGTTTATGTTTCGACAGATAGCGAAGAAATAAGAATGGCAGTACAACAATTTGCTTTTAAAAATGTTAATGTTATTCGTAGAAGTGATGAAACAGCAAGCGATGTTGCTACAACTGAATCTGCAATGATGGAATTCGCTTATAATCATTTATTTAGCAATATTATCTTAATTCAAGCAACTTCACCATTAGTAGAGTCTCAAGATCTAGATGAGGCTATTAATCAATACATTCATAGTGATTGTGATAGCTTACTCTCAGTTGTTAGGCAAAAAAGATTTATTTGGAGTGAAGCTTCTCCTGTTGTAGGAGCGATACCTATAAATTATAATCCAATGGAAAGACCTAGGAGACAAGAAAATAAAGGTTTTTTGGTTGAAAATGGGTGTTTTTATATTACTTCTCGGTCGAAATTACTCAGCACTGGATGTAGGATTTCAGGGAAAATAACATTGTATGAAATGAAAGAAGAAACTTATTTTGAAATTGACGAAGAAGCAGATTGGTTGATTGCAGAACAATTGAAAAAAAAACTAACACAGTCTCAAGAAAAATTAGATTTTAATGGTGTTAATTTATTTATTTCAGATGTTGATGGAGTGCTTACAGATTCTGGAATGTATTATTCAGAGATAGGAGATGAGCTGAAAAAATTTAATACAAAAGACGGAAAAGGAATTGAATTATTAAGAAATGCAGGAATATCTGTAATGTTTCTAACATCTGAAAATATTAGTATCGTTCAAAATCGTGCAACGAAATTAAAAATAGATTTTGTTTTTATGGGAATTAAAGACAAAAAAAAATTTCTGGATGATTTTTTTAGTCAACATAAAGAATATTCATACGACAAAACAATTTATATTGGCGATGACATAAATGATTTAGATTGTATGAAACATGTTTTTTACTCCTTTACTCCATCAGATGGACATAACACAATTAAGCAGAGTGCCTCCTATATATGTGAAAGACCCGGAGGCCAAGGTTGTGTGAGGGAGGCTGCAGATATAATATTATCTAGGAGGAGTTATGGATAATATAACACTTGTCGTAATTAATGAAAACGCAGAGGAGTACTGTTACGGATTCTTTAAAAGTTTGAATAATTGTGATTACAAGCCAAACCAAATCGTCTTTATAGATAATGCCTCAATAGACAGATCAGTAGATATAGCTCAACAAAATTCAAGTTTTGTTTATCAATTCAAGAAAAAAACAAGTAAAGCAGAATTGTATAAAAAAGGTATTGAAATTGCGAATAATAACTTTATTATTTTTTGCCACAGTGATATATTATTTGATCCGAAATTCTTTCATCATCTACGCATATATCTGCTAGAATCAAATGACGTTGACTTTGTTAATTTTACGCAATTATATGTTGATGGAGTTAATTATGGAAATCATTGTTTGGGAATAGATATTGATTGTGATAAAATTAATTATAAAAAATTGTTTGAGCCAAAACCAGAGAATGAAATATTGCTCGAATGTTCCGAAAGTTGCTTTATGGTAAATAAAATAGCTTTAAATGCTCTTTCATTTGATAGTAGATTTATAAATTCATTTTGCGAATATCCTGTTATGTACAATATAAGAAAATCAAATGGCAGTGTCAAACTCTTTGATAAATGCATAATTAGTCATTATTTTATTGAACTTCATGAGCAATTGGAAACTAATAAACATGATGAAGATATGTTTATTAAAAATTATTTTTATATTTTTGACTTAGAAAAGATCAATGATATTAAGACAAAAATAAAAAAGCTGAAAGAAATAGAAAACGAATTATCAGAAGAGTGCTCACTTAAAAACGACTTAATTATGAATTTAAATAAAAAAATACAAGAAATATCGGAGTGGGTTAATAAACAACAAGAAGAGCTTGAAAACAGAGATTCAATAATTCTAAATATGAATCAACAAATAAGTGAAGTTTCAGATTGGGCAATGAAGTTACAAAAAGAAAATGCAGAGAAAGATAATTTAATAAATGAACTTAATGAGAAGATTAATTCTGTTTCGGAATGGGCTAAATCACTACAACAAGAACTTAATGAAAAAGAACAAAAATTGACGGAGTTAAATGCAGGAATTGATCAGATGTCGTATTGGTCTGGTCAATTTTAAATTTAATTATGTATAGGGGCTGGGGAATAATTCATGGATCGGTTAGACAAAATAAAGAGAACATTGGAAAAAAGTATAGTTATTAAAGATAAGATGTATGATATCACACAAAATGTAAACGAAATAAATACTCAAACACTTATAAAGCTTGATACCCAAATTAATAGAGCAAGTGTAACTAAGGCTTGGAAAGTAATGTGTCTTATGCGTCGGTTTAATGAACAATTTCTTAAAGGTAGCAGACTGGAAAAAAAGAATTTTATAAGATGGTCATTAAATAAAATACTAAAAAAGCCAATAATTAAAGATCAAGAACTTGCAAGGTTCAGTCCCATTGAAAAATTTGAAATAGCATATGTTGATAAAAAACAAATTCAAAATTTGCATATTGATTTAAATGAAATGGAAGATATATCTGATATAAAAAATCTACAAAAAATTGCCAATGAATGTGTAGAGGGTGTAGATATTTTTAGATTCCCTGTTATTGAGTGGAATTTCCGCTGGCAGAGACCGCAGCAGATTTCATCAGAATTTTCAAAGAACAATCATAGGGTTTTTTATTTTTCAATTGAAACGCTGGCACTTAATAACCCAAATTTAGGAAAGGAAGATATTGCTGATCAACTCCAAATACAAATTTTGCAACAAAATGTTTGGTGGGTAAAGCTTTGTTCTAATAATTTTTTGAATGCTTATAAAAATACTATTAATGATGAAATAGACTTAAAATACTTGCAGTGGTCTATAGATCATTTGAAAAAGAAATTCTCAATCAAAAGTAGTGTCTCAATTTTAGATTTACCTTATTGGGCTCCCCTTGCGTTGTCACTTGATAATAATAAGGTAATTTATGATTGTATGGATGATCATGCTGGTTTTTCTACTAATTCATCCGATATGCTTTCCTCCGAAGGAATTTTAATAAATAAAGCAGATGTAGTAGTGACATCATCTAAAAGATTATATGATAAAATGCATCGTAAAAACAACAATGTTAAATTAATTAGAAATGCCGGTGAATTTGAGCATTTTTCTGTGCCTCCAAAAAAACTTGCAGGAGAGTTTGAAAATTTAGAAGGTCCGGTTATAGGCTATTATGGCGCAATTTCAGAATGGTTTGATATCCGTCTGATAGAAAATTTAGCAAAAAGGAATAAAAATTGGACGTTTGTGCTTGTAGGCGATACATTTGGCTGTGATACTTCAACTGCGGAGAATATAGAAAATATTATATTTACAGGTGAAAAGCCCTATAAAGATTTACCAAAATATCTTTATGGTTTTGATGTGTGTATTATTCCTTTCTTAATAAATGAATTAACAATGTCTACAAACCCTGTAAAGGTTTATGAATATTTAGCTGCAGGAAAACCGGTTGTCTCAACAAAGTTGCCAGAATTGGAAATTATAGGAGAGGAATTAGTTCATCTTGCAAATTCATGTGACGAATTTGAGAGGAAAATTCGAGAGTGTCTGAATGGAAGAAAACAAGATATTGAAAAACGTAAGCAATTTGCTAAAGAAAACACATGGTTAGCGAGATATAAAGATTTTAAAAATATTGTAGAAAATGAATTTTATCCACTAGTAAGTATAGTAATTGTAACTTTTAACAATTGGAATTTTACTAAACAGTGTCTAGAAAGTTTATTTAATAATAACACTTACCCAAATACTGAATATATTATAGTTGATAACGCTTCTAGTGATGAGACGCGCCTTGAATTATCTAAATTAAAACATCCAAGATTAAAATTAATTTTTTCTCCTAAAAACCTAGGTTTTTCTGGAGGTAATTCTTTGGGCTGTCAATCAGCAACAGGAAAATACATCATTTTATTAAATAATGATACTATCCTTACGGAAAATTGGATTGAAAGGTTAATTAGACCTCTTAATGAAAATAGCGAAATTGGGATGGTAGGTCCGGTTTCTAATTCAGTAGGCAACGACCAAATGTTGGATTTTTTTCAAGGCACTTCACAAAATGGGCCTGATGTTGAATGGCTAAGAGATTTTTATTATTTTTACGATAATAAGATGAGGCATACAAATTTATTGGGTTTTTATTGTGTAGCAATAAGAAGAGAAGTTTATGATAAAGTAGGGGATCTAGATACAGCATTCGGTATTGGAATGTTTGAAGATGATGATTATTGCGAACGAGTGTTGAGTCTAGGATATAAACTAGCTATTATTGAGGATGCATTTGTTTATCACCATGGAAGTGTTAGTTTTAAGAAGTTAGATGATGAGAAATACAGAAATCTATTTGAAAAAAATAAATCATATTTTGAAGAAAAATGGAAGAAAAAATGGAGTCTTCCAAAACCACCTTCTACAATATTTTATGATGCTGTTGATGCCATAACTATAAGGGAAAAAATAAAATCAATAAATAAAAAAACAATATTAGTACTTGGTGATACTGAGTGGACTACTAAGGATACATTAAGTAAAGAAGTTGTTAGAATTCTTTCTAAGTTTGAGGAGTTTTTAACAATTTCCATTATTTACAATTATCATAGCAAAGAACTTGTTGGCATTAGGAAAATAGCACCTACTTTATATTTTTCAAATAGAACAGATTTGTTTGAAAAAACTTCATTTGATTATGTAATATATTGCGGACAAACTGATTTTACAGAGTTTTCAGGCTCTCAGCAAACGATAATATATGAGGATCGTTTAAGCGAAGATAATATTTATAAAATAAAGCAGGGTAATAAACATGTAAAACTGGTAAAAAATTCCAAAGAAATTTTGAATTTAATAGGAGCTGCTTCATATGAGCACGCACACTAAAAAAATTATTAAAGGACTCAAATTGCTTAAATCGCCCAAGATATTAGTTAGAAAATTAATCTATAAGACCTTTTTTCGTAATGTGTTAATAAAGTTCCCTTCACAAAATACGATATTAGAAGAACTTGAATTGCTATTCAAACAATCACAGGGAAGGAAAATTTTTGTGTTCCCAGGGCCTTCTTGTCCCTGGGGATATATGTTCCAAAGACCTCAGCAACTTGCTAGATCTTTGGCTAATCTTGGTTATACGGTTATTTATTTAGTTGATTTATCCTTTCCTTACAGCCCTGATTGGAATGTAAGAGGATTGAAAAAAGTTCAAGATAATATTTATTTATACAATGATAATATGCAGGGACAATTACTAATAAAATCAATAACTCAATATAAGATTAATAATATAGTAGTTTGGCAATATTGGCCTCATCAACATAATTTTGTAAAAAAACTCCCAAACTATGTTACAAAAATATATGATTGTATTGATCATATCAACACATTCAATAATTATGAGAATATATACGAGGATTTCAAAGAATCATTAATTGACGCTGATTTGGTCCTAGCAACTGCAAAAAAAATATTAGCAGAAACGAAAAATATAAGAGCAGATTGTTATTTGATTCCTAATGGTGTTCATTTTGAAGATTTTAATATTTTTTATAATAAGCAGTATCCCTCCAATTGGGGTCATTTGGCTGTTGCTAAAAAAGAAAATAAATATATAGTTGGTTACTATGGGGCTATTGCTGATTGGTTTGATTTTGAGGCTGTAAATTACATGGCGGTAAAAAATCCGAACTGCATATTTTTATTGGTTGGCGAAGTTTACCCAAGTGTAGAGGATAAAATAAAGCAGCTAAAAAATAATTCAAATGTCGTAATATTGCCTAGAGTGACATATAGTCAAATTCCGCAACTTTTATCTTTTTTTGACGTAGCTATGATTCCCTTTAAACTTAATGATATTACTCTTAATACTTCCCCAGTCAAAGTATATGAGTATATGGCTGGAGGCAAATTAACCATTGCTTCAAATATGCCTGAAATAAATAATATGTCAGCTGTACTGATTGCTAGTAGCGTTGAGGATTTTGATAAGAAGCTTAAACTTGCTTTAACACGATTGAAGGATCCTTTTCTAAGAGATGAAATGCAAAGGATTGCTCAAGCTAATACATGGAATGATAGAATAAGAGAAGTTTTATGTTTACTCAACCAAAGGTTGTGATTCTCCTGATGAACTCTAAAGGAAATATTGTTTTATTTAATAGAACTGATGCAGGGATAACTCCGGGTGGAGATACTGTACAAATTTATGCAATAGCAAAATATCTGAAAAGTATTAATTATAACGTTGTAGTTACAAATGATTTGAAATATGATTTGTCTGATGTAGATACTGTATTCATATTTAATTTACAGCGGCCATATGAAGCTTACTTGCAAGCTAAAGCTGCTATACAGAAAAATATACCTTATATTTTTTTCCCTATTTATTGGGATATTGATAAGCTTAATATGGATGAGATTAAGTCATTTAAGTCTATTATTAAATTTGTTCTTCCTACTAAAATGAATTCTTATCTAAGGGGGTATCGATTTTATAAGAATAATAAAAAGTTAGTTGATTTTTTAGATATTATTAATTTCCATAAACTAGCTTTATTTATATTAGAACATGCAAAATTTATTTGTCCAAATTCAAATGCCGAGAAAATTCATTTAATACAAAAGTTCCAGATAGAGCATTTAGAGTCAAAAATATTTGTAATACTAAACGGGATTGATGTTCAAGCACTAATAAGCCAAAAGATTGAATCTATTAATGTTGAATTACCTGAAAAGTTCATTTGTTGTATAGGAGGGATTGGCCCCAGGAAGAATCAATTAAATCTGGTTAGAGCAGCCAATAAAACGAAGATTAATTTGTTGATTTTAGGAAGGACATCTACTGGGGCTGAGGAATATGCAAAAAAAGTAAAGGAAATATCAAATAAGAATATTCACTTCATAGACTATGTTGATCAGCAAACAGCATTCTATATTTTAAATAGAAGCATTGGGCATATTCAACCTAGCTATATTGAAACACCTGGACTTGCTTCATTGGAAGCCGCTGCGCTTGGATGTCCTATTGTAGTTTCAGATGTGCCACCTGTCAAGGAGTATTTTGGTGATTTCGCCTTATATTGCAATCCTTCTTCTGTTAATTCTATTACTGATTCTTTATTGCAATTAAGTCAAAAAACAAGAAATAATTCTATGAGTCATAATTTTCAAAAGAATTATGAATGGAATCATATATTGGAATCACTTAAGAATCTTCTTGAAAAATAGAAAGAGGGTGTTAAAGTTTTGAAAGTAAAAAAAGCAATAATTCCTGCAGCTGGCTTAGGTACAAGATTTCTTCCAGCTACGAAAGCTATGCCAAAAGAAATGTTACCCATAGTGGATAAGCCCACAATTCAATATATTATTGAAGAAGCAGTGAAATCCGGTATCGAAGATATCATAATAGTTACTGGCAAAGGCAAGAGAGCAATTGAAGACCATTTTGATAGAAACTTAGAATTAGAACAGAATTTGTTATTGAAAGGGAAGTTTGACTTATTAAATGAAGTTCAAAAAGTAACGAGTCTTGTTGATATACACTATATTCGTCAAAAAGAAGCAAAGGGTCTAGGACATGCTGTTTGGTGTGCTAGAAAGTTTATTGGTAACGAACCCTTTGCTGTTTTATTGGGAGATGACATTGTTCAATCTTCTTTTAAACCATGCTTACAACAAATGTTAGAAATCTTTAATAGATTTCAATCTTCAGTGATTGGAGTGCAGCCAGTACCATTTAAGGAAGTATCTAGATATGGGATTATAGATGCAAATAAAATAGAGGAAAAAATATATAAAATTAATAATATGGTTGAAAAACCAAAATTGAATGAAGCACCATCAAATCTAGCAATTATGGGAAGATATATATTAACCCCTGTTATATTTGATATTTTGGAAAAACAAGAAACTGGAGCCGGTGGAGAAATTCAATTAACGGATGCATTAGCACAATTAAATAATTATGAAGATATATACGGTTATCATTTTGATGGAACTCGATATGATGTAGGTGAGAAGTTGGGTTTTATTACCACTATTATTGAGTGTGCACTTGAACGCGAAGATTTAAGAACTGATTTACTTGCATACCTAGAAAAAAAACTAACTAAAATTACGAATTAATTATGATCAGGAGTAGTAACCATTTATGAACAAAATTGAAGCATTTCTAAATAAAAAGTTGTTCGTAGTAATATGTTTAGTTTTTTTGATTAGCAGATGCATGATCTTCTTTGTTGGTTATTTAGGAATAAATTTATTTCCGAATTATGAAAAAAAACCTGAATATTCAATTATATCTCAAAGTGATGGATGGGAAAGATTAAATCTCAAGTTGCCATCGCATATTGAAGAAACAAAATTCCCAAATATCAAAGAGCTTGGAAAGTTTGACTCGGGATTTTACTTAAATATCGCCAAAAATGGATATGATAAATACAAAATATCTGAAAAGCACTCTGCAGCTAATTGGGTATTCTTCCCTTTTTATCCATTATTAATAAAGTTTTTTTCAAAGATATTATATTTTATGTCTATTAATTCTGTTGCAGTTCTACTATCTAACATTTGTTTTTTTATAAGTCTGATTTTTATTTATCATATATGTTTAGAAAATAAATTAACAAATTTACAAGCAATAAACGTTATTTTTTTTATATCGATATACCCAACTTCCATTTATTTTTCTATACCGTATACTGAAAGTTTATTTTTATTATTATCTTCAGCGACTTTATTTTATGGATTGAAAAAAAAATGGTTTATTGCTTTTATGTTTGCTGGGTTATCCACTATTACAAGAGTTCCAGGTTTTATTAATATTTGTTTTTTAGTAGGACTAATTATATTTAATTTCTTTAAAAATAAAGATATGCCTTTTTATAAGAATTTTAAATATTTAATATATTTCTTGCTTTCTCTAGTTCCTTTTATTTCATACTTATTTTATATGAAAAGTATTACAGGAGACTTTTTGGCTCCTTTTCACGAACAATCAATTAATTGGTTTAGATCCACAACAATTCCTTTTATTAATTTGTATAATTTTGTGAAAAATCCATATTTTATAGCACCTGGTGGTTGGGATAATGGAGTTATATCTTTTTCTGTGAGTATCGCTGTTTTATTTGTATTATTAACATATGTTATCCAAAATATTAGGGATATTTTAAATGATAAGACTCAATTAGTTTTATTTATCTATGCTGTTTCATTAATTGTTATACCTTTTGCAAGTTCCGATGTTTGGTTAACTAGCGTAGTACGATATATGATGGTATGTATACCTTTTTATATATACCTTTCAAAGTTACTAAGCAAATATCATATTCTGCATCAGTTGTTTTTGTTGTTTTTTGTAGTACTGAATGTCATAATAACTACAGCATTTTTTAACCATTACTACTTTGTTGTCTGATCTAACCATTGAAATTTAGGAGGTAATATTTATGAAAGGCATAATTCTTGCTGGTGGTACTGGATCACGACTTTATCCTCTAACTAAAGTTACAAATAAACACTTGCTCCCTGTAGGGAAATATCCTATGATTTTTCATTCAGTAGCCAAACTTAAAGAAGCTGACATCCATGATATTCTTGTTGTAACAGGTAAAGAACATATGGGAGATGTCGTGAATTTGCTTGGGAGTGGTCGTGAATTAGGAGTCAGTTTTACTTATAAGGTCCAAGATGAAGCGGGCGGTATAGCACAAGCACTGGACTTGGCGGAACATTTCGTTGGAAATGAGCAAATGATAGTAATCTTAGGAGATAATGTTTTCTCAGATAGTATTACAGCGTATGTAAATAACTTTAAGAATCAAAGACTTGGGGCTAAAATTCTTATTCAAGAAGTCCATGACCCTAAAAGGTATGGGGTTCCAGAGCTTCAGGGGGATAAGATTGTTTCAATTGAAGAAAAGCCTCAGAATCCTAAGAGCAGTTACGCTGTAACAGGAATTTATATGTTCGATAGCTCTGTATTTGGTATTGTTAAAACATTAAAACCATCTGGCCGCGGTGAATTAGAGATAACGGATGTTAACAACGCATATATTCAAAGAAATCAGCTTACTTATGATATTTTACAGGGCTGGTGGACGGATGCAGGCACTCACGAATCATTAAAAAAAGCGAATGAATTGGCTAAAGATATTATTTTCGGTGAAGAGTTCGGCAAATTAAAATTATAAGAAGGTGAAATTGGTGAAGCTAATTTCTACAAAAATGCAGGGCTTATTTATTATTGAACCGGCAGTTTTTGGTGATAATCGCGGCTTTTTTATGGAAAGCTATAATGATCAAAAATTTAAAGAGCTGGGAATTGAGTATTCATTTGTTCAGGACAACCATTCCCTTTCTGTGGAAACAGGTGTTTTAAGGGGGATGCATTACCAGTTGAATCCTAAAGCTCAAACTAAACTTGTCAGAGTTTCTGCGGGAGCTATTTATGATGTTGTTGTAGATATCCGAAAAAACTCTCCTACGTTTGGTCAGTGGGCCGGTTTTATTTTAAGTGCTGCCAATAAACGTCAGTTGTTGGTTCCAAAAGGTTTTGCACATGGGTTTTGTACAATTGTGCCTAATACTGAAGTGCTCTATAAAGTAGATGAATATTATTCGCCAGAGAATGACAGGGGGATTGCTTGGAACGATCCATCGCTGGCCATTGACTGGCCCACAACCAATCCTATTTTGTCCGAGAAGGATTCCAAACATCCTTTATTAAAAGATGCTGAAATTAATTTTGACTAACGGAGGCTAACATGAAAGTTCTTGTTACCGGTGGTGCCGGATTTATTGGAAGTAACTTTGTCATATATATGCTAAAGAAATATCCAGATTATCAACTGATTAATTTAGACGCCTTAACCTATGCGGGGAATTTGGAGAATCTTGCTGATGTTCAAGGGAATTCAAATTATACATTTGTCAAAGGCGACATTGCGGACGCTCAGCTTGTCGATAGTTTATTTGCGCAAGGAATCGATTACGTAGTCAATTTTGCTGCAGAATCTCACGTAGACCGCAGCATACTGGATCCTCAGATTTTTGTGAAAACAAATGTTATGGGGACACAGGTCTTGTTGGATGCAGCTAAAAAATATGGTGTCACCAAGTTTGTACAAGTATCAACGGATGAAGTTTATGGTTCTTTAGGTGAAACCGGTCTATTTACTGAGCAAACTCCATTATCACCAAATAGTCCCTACTCAGCAAGTAAAGCTGGAGGGGATTTGCTGGTTAGAGCTTATCACGAGACGTTCGGAATGAATGTAAATATTACTCGTTGCTCAAATAATTATGGGCCGTACCAATTCCCTGAAAAGCTAATTCCTTTAATGATCGCTAATGCTTTGAATGATAAATCATTACCAGTATACGGAGATGGACTAAATATTAGGGATTGGCTGTTCGTAGAAGATCATTGCAGTGCAATTGACTTGGTTATGCACAAAGGTGTTAATGGAGAAGTATATAATGTAGGCGGAAACAACGAAAGAACAAACATGCAGATTATCAAGACTATTTTAGCTGAGCTCGGTAAGCCGGAATCACTAATTACTCACGTGAAGGACCGCTTAGGTCATGACAGACGCTATGGTATCGATGCTACAAAGATTACAAATGAATTAGGATGGCAACCTCAATACCATTTCGAATCGGGTATTAAAGCTACAATTCAATGGTACTTGGATAACAAAGAATGGTGGCAGCGAATTCAATCGGGTGCATACCAAGAGTATTACGAAAAACAATACGCATCGAGATAGGAGAACGTCGTCATGAAGGTTCTAGTGACAGGTGCGAATGGACAGCTTGGGAGAGATGTTGTTTCATTATTTGAAAAGTTTTGTGATGTAGTAGGATTAGGCCGTAATGAGTTAGATATAACGGATATTGAGCAGTGTAAAAAAACATTTAAAGCCCATTGTCCTGACGTTGTCATTCATTGTGCGGCATATACGGCCGTTGATTTAGCAGAGAGCGAAGAAGAGCAGGCATATAGAGTAAATGCTATTGGGACTCGTAATGTTACAATAGCCGCGGAACATATTGGGAGTAAAATGTGTTATATTAGTACGGATTATGTTTTTGATGGTACAGCTACTTCGCCTTATAAAGAATATGACAACACAAATCCTGTTGGAGTTTATGGCAAATCTAAAAGGGCAGGAGAACTGCTTGTTCAGAGCCTAAGTACAAAATATTTTATTGTTAGGACCTCATGGGTTTATGGTCTCCACGGTAACAATTTTGTGAAAACGATGTTAAAGCTTGCTCAAGAACGTGATCAACTTAAGGTAGTTCATGATCAGATCGGTTCGCCAACGTTTACAGAAGATCTTGCAGCCTTTCTATTCAAGTTGGTTATGACTGAAAATTATGGAGTGTATCATGCGAGTAATAGTGGAATTTGCTCGTGGTTTGATTTTGCCAAAGCTATATTTGAAGAAAGTGGCTTAGACATAACGGTGAATCCTTGTTCTACGGAAGAATTTCCTAGACCAGCTGCACGTCCAAAATATTCAGTGATGGACCATCTATCTATTCGTACAAATAATTTTGAAGATTTGCGTCCCTGGAGAGAAGCTCTTGTAGCATTTTTGAAAAAATATAATGGAGAGTCCGTATGAAACGGGTAAGTGTACACATTGTAACATTCAATAGCGAAGCTTACATTGATAGTTGTTTAGAAGCTGTTTTCAGACAAAGCTACCCGATTCACTCTATTATCGTAGTTGATAACGATTCAAAAGACTCTACAAAAGAAAAACTTCAAAAATACAACAATATCATTATCATTGAAAATAAGCACAATGGTGGTTTTGCTGCAGGGCATAACCAAGCTCTTCGAATGTCAGATTGTGAATATTGTTTGATTTTAAATCCGGATGTCATATTACATCCGGATTATGTCTATGCCTTGGTAAATAGACTAGAAAACAATAAACAGTTCGGTAGTGCCACGGGAAAACTTCTTTTTAAACAGTCGCCAGATTATATTGATAGTACAGGTCTGGTTATGAATAAAGCAAGAAGAGCCTTTGATCGAGGAGCTGGAGATATAAACGGCAAATGGGAATATAGTGGTGAGGTGTTTGGTGTTTCCGGGGCAGCGGCACTATATACAAAAAGAATGGTTGAAAGTATTAGTATAGATGGCTGTTTTTTTGATGAAGATTTTTTTGCTTATAAGGAAGACGTAGATGTTGCATGGCGCGGTCAATTATTCGGCTGGAAGGCTTATTATTGTAGTGATGCTATTGCATATCACGACAGAGGTTGGAAGAAGGGAGGAAGATCCCAAATCTCTTTGTTTGTCCGAAAGTTATCCTATATAAATAGGTATAAAATGATAATAAAAAATGACAAGCCGAGTAAGATTGTTAGGCATTTCTTCCCCTTTATTATTTACGAAATCGGTAGCTTATTTTATTTTCTTCTTAAGGAACCGAAAGTGCTAGCTTCGTGGTTGGACTTTTATCGGAAACTCCCCGATTTAACACGCAAGCGGAAGTTCATACAAAATAACATCGCTGCAGATTTAACGGATATTTACAGGTATTTCAAATAATGCTTGCTGATCGTCATACAATTGTTTTCATGGTATACTATTCGTATTATTAATACTATGGAGAAAAGCGATGGATCTAAGCATTATTGTTTTAAGTTATAATACTTGTCAACTTACCCTGAATGCATTGCAATCGGTTTTTGCATCGAAGACTGATTTTGAGTACGAAGTCATTTTAGTAGATAATAACTCATCAGATTCCTCAGTGAATGAAGTTAGGAAGCAGTTTTCCCGAGTAATTGTAATTGAAAACAATGAAAATTTAGGTTTTTCAAAAGCCAATAATCAAGGAATTAAAATTGCATCCGGTCGTTATATTTTATTGTTAAACTCCGATACAATTGTACAAACCGAAACATTAGATACTATGATCAGATTTATGGATAACCACCCCTCTATTGGAGCAGCTGGCTGTAAGGTGGTTTTAAGTGATGGATCCTTAGATAAAGCCTGTAAGAGGGGATTTCCTACGCCATCAGCATCCTTCTACTATGCGTTTGGAATATCTAAAATGTTTCCGAATAATCCCAAATTTAATCAATACCAGCTTAGCTATATGGATGAGGATCAAGATTATCCTGTCGATTGTCTTGTGGGGGCTTTTATGATGGTAAGAACCCAGGTTATCAATCAAATCGGGGGGCTTGATGAAGATTTCTTTATGTATGGTGAGGATGTAGATTGGTGTTATCGGATAAAGGAAGCGGGCTGGGAGATTCATTATTATCCCTATACACAAATTCTTCATTTAAAAGGGGCAAGTAGTAGGCGGAAGCCATTTAAAATTATATATGAATTTCATAGAGCTATGTACTTGTTTCATAAAAAACATTATAAACAAAAATATAGCATCGTTGTTAATGCCCTTGTCTATCTCGGTATTTTCATTAAATTCCTGCTATCAGTAGCACTAAATCGCTTTGGATCAGTGAGGTGATTGATTTTGGTAAGACAAAGTAATTCTTTTCTCTCACAGCTTTATGCGATAGCTGACTTTATAAGCGTACAAATTGTTTTTTTATTTTCATGGTGGATAAAATTTGAAAGTGAATTTATACCTTATGATAATGCCTTACCATTTCGTCGTTACCTTATATGGAGTATAGTTTATGGTGGTGTAGCTATAATCATTAGCTATTTTTTAAATTTTTACACACCTAAGCGAAAAAAAAGATTTTCATACGAACTCTTTACTATTATTCAAATTCATATTATAAGTTTACTTGTATTGCTAAGCTTCTTGTTCGTTTTTAAGGAACTTGATATATCCAGATCATATTTGATTTTATTTTTGGTAAATAATATTTTGGTTGTTAGTTTTTATCGGTATATTCTTAAAACTACATTAAAGCATTACAGGCAAAAGGGTTATAACAAACAGTTTTTGTTAATAATTGGTGCAGGTACACTCGGGAGAAGATTTTATAAAAATGTTATTCAGAGACCTGACCTTGGTTATGAGATAATAGGTTTTTTGGATGATAATCAGAAAGAGCATGAATTTGATCCAGATAATTATTATAAACCTATATTGGGAAAAACATCAGATCTTGAAAGATTGTTAGAAGAGAAATTAGTTGATGAAGTAATCATAGCGCTCCCTTTGTATGCACACGAAAAATATGCAAGAATTATTAACGTATGCGAAAAAGCTGGAGTCAAGACTCTGATCATCCCTGATTTTTATAATTATCTTCCATCAAAGCCTTATTTTGATAACTTTGCAGGCATGCCGCTTATTAATGTCAGAGATATACCTCTTGATGAATTTAGAAATCGTTTCTTTAAGCGTGCTTTTGATATATTATTCTCAGCATTTGCTATCTTTATTACATCTCCTGTTTTAATAATTATTGCTATAGGGGTGAAAATAACATCACCTGGTCCTATAATTTTTAAACAAGAACGTGTAGGGTTAAATAGGCGAAATTTTATGATGTATAAGTTCCGAAGTATGCGGGTTCAAACTGAAAAATCATCTAATACTCAATGGACAACGGAAGATGACCCGCGTAAGACAAAGTTTGGTGCCTTTTTACGCAAAACTAGTCTTGACGAACTACCACAATTTTTTAATGTATTGTTTGGACATATGAGCGTTGTGGGTCCAAGACCAGAACGTCCATATTTTGTTGATCAGTTTAAGGAAGAAATTCCAAAGTACATGGTTAAACACCATATTCGTCCTGGTATTACAGGGTGGGCTCAGACTAATGGATTACGAGGAGATACTTCCATTGAAGAACGAATTAAGCATGACATATTTTATATTGAGAATTGGAGTTTTTTATTCGATATTAAAATTATTTTTAAAACCATAATTAATGGTTTTGTTAATAAAAATGCTTATTAAAATATGTCACATGGAGGATTCAATGAAAACAGAGGGGATGCCGATTTTAAGTATTGTAGTTCCTTGTTTTAATGAAGAAGAAGTATTGCACGAAACAGCAATAAGATTAACGGATATTATTAAGAACCTAATACAAAGGAGTCAAATATCTAATCAAAGTATAATTTTATTTGTTGATGATGGCAGTCGCGATAGTACCTGGTCTATCATTGAGCAGTTAAATAAAGAAAATATATATATAAAAGGATTAAAATTAGCAAAAAATGTTGGACATCAAAATGCACTGCTGGCTGGACTAAATAAAGCAAGGGAATTTTCAGACTGTGTCATATCAATTGATGCAGATCTTCAAGATGATGTAAATTCAATATATGAATTTATTGCGAAGTATCATGAAGGATTTGATATTGTATATGGTGTCAGAAGAAGTCGGGAGTCAGACACATTCTTTAAAAGAAATACAGCACTTGCGTTCTATAGAATTATGGAAAAAATGGGTGTCAATATTGTCCATAACCACGCAGACTATCGTTTACTAAGTAAACGTGCACTAGATCATTTTGTTAATTTTAAAGAAGTCAATCTTTTCATAAGAGGAATTATTCCGTTAATTGGATTTACCTCTACCGAAGTGTATTATGATAGAAACGAAAGATTTGCAGGTGAATCAAAGTACCCTATAAAAAAGATGCTAGCTTTTGCATTAGAAGGAATTACTTCTTTTAGTATTACCCCTATACGCCTTGTAACATTAATTGGTTCTACCATATTTTTCATAAGTTTTATAGCAGGAGCCTACGCACTAATAGCTAAGTTAATTGGTAATGTTGTATCCGGTTGGACATCGATCATTTTGTCGATTTGGTTCATTGGAGGTATTCAGTTAATAGCATTAGGACTTTTAGGTGAATATATCGGTAAGATATATAAAGAAGTAAAAAATCGTCCTAAATATTGTGTTGATATTGATTTGACATTAAATGAAAATGAACTTATTACTACTAAGTCAAAGGATTCAATATCTATTGGCTAAAATTCTTAATGTATGAGGTAACATGTTAAATAAAATTTGCAACTCAAGTGTAGTTAAATTCCTTTTAGTCGGAATAATTAATACAATTATTGGATTATCGGTAATGTATGCCTGCTTAAAAATAATGGGTTTCAATTACTGGATTTCAACGTTTGTTGGTAATAGTATCGGTGCCCTTGTAAGTTTTATACTTAATCGAAGATTTACATTTAATAGTACTGCTTTAATAAAAGATAGTTTTTGGAAGTTTGTGATCGTGATTATAGGGAGTTATTTTATAGCGTATACAGCAAGTAAGGAGATTGTTGATTTATTTGTTTTATATTTATCTAATAATGACATAGCTGTACTCCTGGGAACTTTTCTATATACGGTTTTAAACTATTTAGGACAAAAACATTTTGTGTTTAAGAAAAAGAAAATTGCAGTTAATTCTAATTAGCCCAAAACTGTGTTACTTTTTCTTTTTACAACCCTTCGGTTACCTATTGGAAATAACAAGCTCTCTTATTCGTTTGATCGAATGTAAGAGGTAAGGTCAAGTGATCCTAGACCGTTGAAACTAACATATTGAGCTTCTCGTTCTTTGATATCTGGGTGATGAGGACATTACTATCAACTCCTATAACCAACTGGTTATAGGAGTTTTAAATTTCCTCCCCCAACCTTGTCTGCATAATTGTCCAAGTCCCCACATAGACATGTTATCAGTTGAAATTAACTTAGTGTGGTGGAGGGGATTCAAGATGCGGCGATTCACGTGGGTGATTGCCTTAGTGTTGAGCTTGAGCCTGGTTTTGGCGGGCTGCGGCAAGAAGGATTCGGGATCAGTGGTGAAGGATTTGGATTCGGTCATGAATAAGCTGCAGAGCTATCAAGGCAGCGGGCGGATGGTGCTGCACACGGGGCAGGAGCCGCAGGAGTATCAAGTGGAGGTATGGTACCAGAACCCTCATTACTACCGGATCTCGTTGACGAATGCCAAGAAGGACATTACTCAGATTGTACTGCGTAACGATGACGGGGTGTTTGTGCTGACGCCTCACTTGAACAAGAGCTTCCGGTTCCAGAGCGATTGGCCGGAAAATCAAGGACAAGTCTATTTGTACCAATCTCTTATTCAAAGCATTCTGATGGATAATGAGCGTCATTTTACGACGGATCAAAATGCGTATGTGTTCGATGTTTTGGCGAATTACCAGAACGGATCGCTTGCGCGGCAGAAGATTTGGCTGGACAAAAAGAATTACGCGCCGCAGCACGTGGAAGTATCCGATGCGAATGCCAATGTGATGATGATTGTGGATTTCAATCAATTTGAATTCGGTAAGAAGTTTGATAAGGATTCCTTTGACATGCAGCGGAATATGACAAGCTGGAACATCATGTCCTTACCGACATCCGGACAGCCAGGCACTCATGATGCCGGAACGATAGACGGCAAGGCGGACAGCAAGGGAGCAGCCACAGATAAAGCGGCAGGCACTACTAGCGGAGCGACTAGCAGCAGTGGCACATCCACGAATAGCAGCAATACTGCCAATGGCACAACTGGAGCTAAAGCGGGATCCGCTGCAGGCACTAACGGAGCTTCCAGTGACGCAGCGAAGGGAACAAAAGCCGGAACGTCTAGCAGCGGCAATGCTGGCGCCACAGCGCCGGCAGACAAAACGACGTCTGGTGCAGCTAGCGGTACGGCAACCAAGGGGGCTGCCAATGGCACAGGTGCAGCTAATCCGACGAACGGGACGACCAACCCGCCAAGCGGTTCCAGCAGTACAGGAGCCAACGGAGCGGCCACGGGTGCCGCAGCAGGTACTACCGGCACAGCAGCCGGAACGAAAGGCGATACATCCAAACAAGGCTTGTCGTTTGGCGTAATCGAGCCGCACTATGTACCTAACGGCGTGAAGAAGCAGGATGTCAAGATGATCAAGCTGGGCGATGAAGATGCGGTGATGCTGCGCTACTCCGGCAAGTACAACTATACGCTTGTGGAGTCCCGTCCTGAGACGCAAACCGTAACCTCGCTTCCGGGCAACATTGTTGATTTGGGCTTCACCCTGGCTGTTGTTATCGGGGACGAGAAGAAGACGATGACATGGACCTATGAAGGTGTAGAATTCCGGCTGTCGACGGCGGATCTTCATCAGACAGAGATGATTAAAGTTGCTCAAGCCGTCCAGGATGAGATGGGCAAGTAAAGGATTATTTCCGACTAAATAGAAATTCATGATATCGAGTAATTTCTATTTTGCGACAAAAAAATTCCAGGCTGACTTCGGTTAACGAGGTCAGCTAATTTTGTGACCTGGTAAGAACGGATGTTCTGGAATGATATTATATAACTGTAATATATTATTTACAATACATTAAAAAAGTAATATATTATTGTTTTACGAATAAAGAGAGTGGGGGATTATTTTGTTTGGATTCAGAATTAAATTTAAGAGCATACCTTTTTTATACTTAGTATTAACGTTATTATTATTGCTATTGCTTGAATCTATTGTAAGAACTAGTTTTATTGAAGCACTTTCATGGATATTCTCTAATATTAAGTCATTTCTTTTGAATTATGTGATATCGTTAGGGTTATTTTTTGTACTCTATTCAATAATTGGAAGAATAAGGATAACTTTCTGTGTTAATGCAATTATTTATTTAATCATTGCACTTATTAGTCAAACTAAAGTTAAATATTTAGGTATACCCTTACTTCCATCAGATTTGTTTTTGTTTAATGAAGGTACTGATATAGTTCAATATTTAAATGGTGTTTTTTCGCCAGACATTTTATTAATTATTGCGATAAATGCGTTAATAATATTATGTATACTATGGTTGTACAAATCGCAGCAGAGAACTGTACTTGATTATAAAAAAAGAATCATTTTGTTGTGTGTAGGGCTAGTGATCTTAGTACCAATACACTTAGATAGGCCATTCCAAATAAAGAATTTATTTGGTATACAAGATTACCACTGGGATCAGTTAACTAATTATAATGCGAATGGGTTTATGTTAGCTACAGGACTTAATTTAGAGACTATTTTCGTTAAGGAGCCTGGTAACTATGGTCCTGAAAATATAGCTAACATTATAAATTCTATCGAGAAAAAAAATATTATTTCCACAGTGGAGCCCAATATTATTGTAATTTTGAGCGAAGCATTTTGGGACCCTACAGTAATGAAGGAAGTTTCATTTAGTCAAGACCCATTGCCATTTTTTCATAAACTTGAAAAACAATATTCCTCAGGCAAAATGCTATCTCCAGTTTTTGGTGGAGGTACAGCAAACGTTGAATTTGAAGTATTGACGGGGAACTCAACGAGATTTCTTCGCCAAGGGTCGATAGCGTATAATGATTATATAAATAGCGAAATTGACTCCCTAGCGAGTATATTATCGAGACAAGGGTACTATCCAACAGTTTTTAGTGCCTTTGATAATTGGTTTTATAATCAAAGAAAAGTTTATAATTATATGGGCTTTGCACAATTTATTAGTAGTGAATTTTTTGACAAAAAGTATAAAGGTCCATTTTTAGCCGATAGCGAAGTTGGGAATATGATAATAAAACAGACTGGAAAAACTAAAGGTCCGGATTTTATCTTTGCCGCAACAATGCAAAACCATGGAACTTATGGACCAGACAGGTACGAGGAAAACACAATAACCGTTACGAAAGGTGATCTATCAGAAGAATCAAAGAAAATATTAGAAACATATCTTCAAGGGCTCGTAGATGCTGATAAAATGTTAGAGCAATTAGTAAATTATTATGAACATAGTGATGAACCTACAATAATTGCTTTTTATGGAGACCATTTGCCTATCTTAGGTGATGATTACAAAGTTTATAAAGAGGCTAAATATATAAATAATGATAAAATCTTTAATAGTTTTAGTGATGTCCAAAAAATGTATAATGTTCCATTACTAATATGGAATAATTACATGAACTCCGAGAAAGAGGATCTTTATATGAGTCCTTCCTTTCTGGGGACATATCTTCTTAATCTAGCTGATTTGAAGGGGTCTTATTATACAGATTACTTATACTCAATTTATAAAAAGAATCCTGTCATACCCAATGAAGTGAACTATCAAGAGTTAAATATTGATCCCAATAAATTAGAAGATTATGCAAAACTACAGTATGATATATTATTTGGTAAAAAGTACGCTTATAGCCAACTGAATCTTTTAGACAAAATCGCTAACCCGAGGTATAAACTTGGAGAAGAAGCGATGGAAATTACTGGAGTTAGTCCTTCAGAAATACAGGCAGGAGTAATTTTCAACCAATGGATGGGAAAATCCGCTATTGCTGTTCAAGGAAAAAATATTTTGCCAGGGAGTGTTCTGTATATAAATGA
The DNA here is from genome assembly GCF_039543185.1 of Paenibacillus vulneris. Classification (NCBI taxonomy): domain Bacteria; kingdom Bacillati; phylum Bacillota; class Bacilli; order Caryophanales; family Paenibacillaceae; genus Paenibacillus; species Paenibacillus vulneris. The sequence goes on from NZ_BAABJG010000002.1 coordinate 151,235, forward strand.
TCAACCTTTAGAGACCACGTATGGCGATAAAGGCTTTATTACTGCCATTGTTCCTGATAATTTTTACTCGAAGGCAGGAATATTAGATCTACAAATTAAGCTTTTTGATAGTAAAAAAATACTTGTTTCGGAATCAAATAAAGTAAAAGTAAAAGTAAAAAGTCAAAACTAGTTACTCTAAGAGATTCATAATTTAATCGTCATTCAAGATTTTGTTCATTGACACCTGTTGTAGATCGGATTACCATAGGTTTATTGAATGACACATGGAAAACGACAAGGGGGAAGTTCCCTGCTTAAGGGAGCTTCCCTTGATTTTCGCAGAAGAAGGTGGACTTATGGATTCGTTTTACCGGCCTACACGGGTAGAGATTTCCTTGGACGCATTGCGACACAATTTGTTAGGGTTTCGTCGAGTGCTGCCTGCCCAGGTGAAGATGATGGCCGTGGTCAAAGCGGATGCTTACGGGCACGGAGCGGTGGAGGTCAGCCGGGAGGCGCTGAAGTGCGGCGTCGAATATATTGCGGTGGCTTTTTTGGATGAAGGCTTGGAGCTTCGGCAGGCTGGGATTACAGCACCGATCCTGGTATTGGGGTATACGCCTCCGGAAGGCTTGGAGATGGCTTGGGAGTACGATATTACCGTCAATATGTACAGCCAGGAGCTGCTGGACGCATTTGAACAGCTGCAGCTGAGAGAGAAGCCGCTGAAAATCCATGTCAAGATCGATTCCGGCATGAACCGTTTAGGGCTTACAACGAAATCCGAAGCGATTTCGTTCATCGAACGGGCGCTTGCGATACCGGGGCTTTATGTCGAGGGGCTGTTCACTCACTACGCTTGTGCCGATGAAGAGAACAAAACGTATACGCTGGAGCAATACCGGCGTTTTGAAAGGATTGTAACCTACTTTGAGGAGAAAGGTATGGAGTTTCCTTATGTCCATGCCGGCAATAGCGCGGCAGCGATTGATTCTCCTGAATTAACCTATAACATGGTGCGTCTTGGCATCAGCATGTACGGCTTGTATCCATCGGATGAAGTGAACCATCAGGTCATTGAGCTGGAGCCCGTGATGAGCATCAAAACGGGGGTCGTCATGGTCAAAACGCTTCCGGCCAACTCGGGGATCAGCTACGGGACGATTTATCGGACTCAAGGCGAGGAGACGATTGCTACGCTTCCGATCGGGTATGCGGACGGGTTCTCCCGAATGCTGACCGGCAAAGCGCAGGCGCTGGTGAAGGGGGAACGGAAGCCGATCGTCGGACGGATCTGTATGGACCAGTGCATGATGAATGTGACGGGAATTGACGATGTCCACAATGGCGAAGAGGTTGTTATCCTTGGCAGACAAGGGGAAGAGAAGATTACCGCGGAAGAGCATGCCGATTGGCTCGGTACGGTCAATTACGAGATTACTTGCATGATTTCTCACCGCGTACCGCGCGTATATATCCGTGACGGAGAAGTCGTATCCACGGTGAACCCGTTGATGCGTCAGGGCTGGAACGCCCGGTTATAGCAGCTCGATGTGAACATTTTCCAATCATTTTCATAGAAGCTCAGTAGAGGAATTTCGGGTTTGGCCGCGAATATGTATAATACATACTTCTGTGGATTCTTATGACTTGGAACTCTATGGTGTGGGAACAAGAGAGGTATAACATATTTGCTATACCTCTGGCATATACTCATCTTGTATAATTTTGCTGTATATTCGCCATAATGGTAATACTGTTTGTATGTTTTTGGGGGTGCATGCTTGGTGTCCAATGCGCAGAACACTAAACGAATCATGATCAGCTTACCGGACTATTTGCTGCAGGAAGTAGACGGTATTGTGGAAAAGGAAAACTCGAATCGCAGCGAATTTATTCGTCAGGCGATGAAGCTGTATCTGGTGGAACGGAAGAAACGTCACCTGAGGGAATCCATGCAGCGCGGATATATGGAAATGGCGAAAATCAACTTACACATGGCTTCGGAGGCATTTCAAGCGGAGGAAGAAGCGGATAGCACTCTTGACCGTTTAGTTAGCGGGGTGTAACTATTGATTGTCAAACGAGGCGATGTTTTTTTCGCAGATCTATCACCTGTCGTTGGTTCCGAGCAGGGCGGTATTCGTCCGGTGCTCATCATTCAGAATGACATTGGGAATCGCTTCAGTCCTACGGTCATCGTAGCAGCGATTACAGCTCAGATTCAAAAGGCTAAGCTGCCTACACATGTTGAGATCGATGCGGAATCTCACGGCTTTGACAGAGATTCTGTCATTTTGCTGGAGCAAATTCGCACGATTGATAAGCAGCGTCTGACAGATAAAATTACTCACCTTGACGAAGAGACGATGCGTAAAGTGGACGATGCATTGCAGGTAAGCGTGGGACTGATTGAGTTTTAACGCATTCATGGGATTGAAGCGAGGGACCGCGTGGGGGATCCCTCGTTTTTTATTGTCTGTATGCTTTTGACCATCGTGAACAAGAGTTGCTGTTGTGCTCTCGATAAGCATGGCAGTCTACAAATTGGCCCCATAGAGGGGTCAGCATGCAGCTAAAACAAGGGCTCGGGGGCTGTGCCGGAACTGGATAGCCCTTAGTAGTGGGAATACGGAGGAGGACAAGGAGTACATGTCGATGTCGAAGGATGAAGTGCTGCAGCTAGAGGACAACAAAGCGGGGACCGAGCTAAATGAAGAGATGAAGGCGGCCATTCAGGAGCGCATTTTGAAGCAAATTGCGGGTGAGCTGGGGTTAGCCGCAGCCAAGGTTCGTATTACGGTTGGCTTGCTCGATGAAGGCAATACGATTCCTTTTATTGCTCGCTATCGCAAAGAGATGACGGGGGAGCTCGATGAGAACCAGCTTCGGGACATCGAAGAGCGACTGACGTATTTGCGCAATCTGGAGTCACGCAAGCTGGAGGTCATTCGGCTTATTGCCGAACAGGACAAGCTGACGGATGAGCTAAAGCAATCTATCGAAGCATCCGTCAAGCTGCAGGAGCTGGAGGATCTGTACCGTCCTTACCGTCAGAAGCGGAAAACCCGGGCAAGCGTAGCGAAGGAAAAAGGCCTGGAGCCGCTGGCAGCCTGGATTCTGTCCCAGCCGCGGCAGGGAGATCTCCAAGCGGAAGCGGGCAAGTACGTCAGCGAAGAGAAGGGCGTTAAGACAGCGGACGAGGCTGTGCAGGGGGCGATGGATATCCTGGCGGAGCAGCTTGCCGACGATGCCAAAATCCGCGCGTGGATACGTCAATATACATATGACCAAGGGATTGTAAGAACCGAGGCGAAGGATGCCGAGCAGGAATCCGTCTATGAAATGTATTACAGCTACCAGGAGCCGGTCCGCAAGCTGCCTCCGCATCGTATTCTGGCCATTAACCGCGGGGAGCGGGAGGATGTGCTGAAGGTGTCGCTGGAGGTCCAAACAGACCGGATCCACGATTATATCGGACGCCGGACGATCAAGGGTCCTTCCGTCGTGAAGGACACGCTCCAGGCGGTTATCGAAGACGCGTATAAGCGGCTATTGGCGCCGTCTATTGAGCGCGAAGTTCGCAACGAGATGACGGAGAAGGCGGAGGAGAAGGCCATCCAGGTGTTCGCCGAAAACTTGCGCAATTTGCTGCTGCAAGCCCCCGTGAAGGGGAAGGTGGTGCTGGGAGTCGATCCGGCCTACCGGACAGGCTGCAAGCTTGCTGTAGTGGACGAGACGGGCAAGATGCTGGAGATTGCCGTGACCTATCCGACCCCTCCTAACAATAAAGTAGCCGAGGCTAAGGCCAAGTTCCGCAAGCTGATCGAGACTTACGGAGTTGAGCTCATTGTTATTGGTAACGGTACGGCATCGCGCGAGACGGAGCAGTTCGTAGCCGAGCTGATCAGCGAGATCAAGGAGCGCCGCTTGCAGTATTTGATCGTCAACGAAGCGGGTGCGAGCGTCTACTCGGCTTCCAAGCTGGCGCAAACCGAATTCCCGGATCTTGATGTTGCGGAACGCAGCGCTATCTCTATCGCCCGCCGTTTGCAGGATCCATTGGCTGAGCTGGTCAAAATCGAGCCCAAGGCGATCGGTGTCGGTCAATACCAGCATGATGTGACGCAAAAAAGATTGGACGAGAGCTTGACGTTCGTCGTTGAATCCGCCGTTAACCATGTCGGGGTGGATGTGAATACGGCTTCGCCTTCTTTGCTTTCTTATGTATCGGGGATCAACAGCACGTTAGCCAAAAATATCGTGAAGTACCGCGAGGATAACGGCAAGTTCGTGAGCCGCTCACAGCTGCAAAAGGTACCCCGCTTGGGAGCGAAGGCCTTCGAGCAGTGCGCCGGCTTCCTTCGTATTAGCGACGGGAAAAATCCGCTGGATAACACGCCGATTCATCCGGAATCTTACGAGGTCGTGGACAAGCTGTTCGCTGAGCTGAAGCTGAAGCTGTCCCAGCTGGGCTCCCAGGAGCTCGAGGACATGCTTCAGCAGGTGGAGCCTGCGGAGCTGGCTGTTAAGCTGGGTGTCGGCGTGCCTACGCTGCGCGACATTTTGGACAGCCTCCAGCGCCCGGGACGCGACCCGCGGGACGAGCTGCCAGCCCCGATCTTCCGTACGGATGTGCTGCAGATCGAGGATTTGGCGCCGGGCATGGAGCTTCAGGGTACGGTGCGCAACGTTATTGACTTCGGTGCTTTTGTCGATATCGGCATCAAAAATGACGGTCTCGTCCATATTTCCCAATTGAGCGACTCTTATGTGAAGCATCCGATGGATGTGGTGTCTGTCGGAGACACGGTAACCGTATGGGTGTTGAGCGTGGATTTGAAAAAGGGCCGCGTTAGCCTGACCATGAAAAAGCCTTAATGGTAATGTGAAGGCCCTCATAGGCATGGGGGAGCGTGCCCGAGGCCAAAACCGTTTTCCTCGGTTCTGGTCTCGGCGTCTTCTTTCCAGGGCTTCATAATGCCCAGCAAAAAGGTGAGATTTCCTCTACGATCAATTTGAAGGGAATACGCTAAACCGGATAGGCCTTAAAGCCAGCAGAAGCTTTTATGGGCTACATAAAAATAGAGCATAGCCGGAGATACATCTCCTTGCTATGCTCTATTTTTTGGTGAACACTCGCTTTATTAAAGTTGTGAAGATGAGGATTCCTCCGAATCGCTCCTTCGCGTTCGGTAGAAAAACCAGCAATCGTTCAACAACCGGATTTGTCTTAAATTCTTGTTATAGTATGCCCGCATTAATTGATTGCAAAGCCATTGCGGCATATGAATCAGCCCCTTCCCGCCCTTCCGTTATGCGCCTTCGTTCTTATGGTATAGCATATGGCTGGGTGGGCTGATAGGTGCAGGTCCTAATCGGCGAGTTCTTCTTCGTCCTCGTACCACTGTTCCAGCTGAGCCTGCAGTGCGCGAATTTCGGTCAGCAGGGAAATCAGCGGGTAGGCTTGTTCATTGATGGAGGAGAAGGCTTTCTCCAGCTGGTTAATGTAGTCCAGACCGTGATGCAGCTTGTATTCCGGATTCACGATATCCAAGCCGTCGCATTCGGCAATAACCTTAGGAAGGGAAGGTACATTGGATGCGGTCAGTTTTTCTAATTCTTTATGGAGACGTAAATTTAATGCCGTTAATTGGTACATGTGGGAAGCGGGCAGCTCGACAAATTCGATGGCTGTGCCCAGCTGCAGAACGGCGTATTTCATTTTGGACATGAATAAGGACTCCTCTCGTGCTTTTGCTGCTCTAACTATCCGATGGATAAACTATCTACTTGACAGTGTAGCCTATGATGCGGTTACAATTCAAGTGAGAATAGCGAAAGAAACGTGGGTGGACAAGTGTGAATGACCAGCAGCTGCAGGAGTGGGTGGAGCAAATTTCTTTGGAATCGTTCGGCCGTCCGTTTCTGCATCAAGCGCGATTCAACCGCAGGCTGACTTCGACGGGAGGCCGCTATTTTATAAAGTCCCATGATATTGAGATCAGCTCGCATCAGCTGGAGCAATTCGGGAAGGAAGACGTCGAGAAAATCATCAAGCATGAGCTATGTCATTATCATCTGCATTTGCTGAACAGGGGATACCAGCACCGGGATGCGGACTTTAAGGCGCTGCTGAAGCAGGTAGGCGGAACCAGGTTCTGCAGATCCCTGCCCACAGCCAAACGGCGTGAGCCGTACCGGTACAAGCTGGTTTGCACGGCTTGCAAGACGGAGTATATGCGCAAAAGAAAGCTGGACCCGCGCAAATATGCATGTGGAAAATGCAGGGGGAAATTGAAATTGCATACGCTTGACTTCAAATAAAATTCATGATAAATTTAAAAATGTATTCCCTGATAGCTCAGTTGGTAGAGCACTCGACTGTTAATCGAGTTGTCACAGGTTCGAGTCCTGTTCGGGGAGCCATAGCTTTGGAGAGATACCCAAGTGGCTATAAGGGGACCCTCTGCTAAGGGGTTAGACTGCGTAAGCGGTGCGAGGGTTCGAATCCCTCTCTCTCCGTAAAAGAAAGAACCGTCCGTTTGGACGGTTCTTTCTTTTTTCTGACCATGTACATGACCAGCCCCTGCCGGGGAGGGAAGGCTGCAAAAGCATCCTTTCCTGCAATCCCCCAATGGAGTAGAACTGCGCATGACCGCAAACCCATAGCTCCAAAATCCTCCCTGTAGGCCGCACGCGTATTGAAAAAAGAACGGCTATCAATCCTGAAGATCCCGCTTATACGACAAGTAAACGAGTATGGCCAGAGATACCACTATGATCAGCAGCAGAATGTAGATGGATTCATGATAATTCATAATCCAGTACACGGAGACAAAGATGGTTAGAATGCCAATCGTATTGACGATGGCTTTTATTTTTTTGAACCCCGATAATTGACGGGTATAGTACAAATTATGCGGCGGCCTCATGATGAAGGAAAAGCCGTAATGACAATAGTACAGAAGATAGGCCGTCAAAAATGCAGCAAGCTCGCCGGATACCTGGATGATGAAGGTTCCCCAGTTAGCGGACTGCTGCCCGTCATCAACGGTCACGATTCCCGATCGCAGCAAGCCGAAATAGACGAGCAGCACGATACCGTTAAAGCCGAGATACCCGATGGCAGAGACATCAATGGCATGGACAAGACTGACTTTAACCAGAAATCTCAATAGAAGGACACATAAAACAAACTGGATGGCCAGATCATAGCTTGGGATATCCAGCACCATCCGGTTCAAATAAGAAACGATCGATAATACCAGCCCGATGATTGTCAATTGGGGCCAATATTCCCAGAAGGGCCACCGGAACGTTTTGAACATGAGCGCGAGAGTGGCTATAACGTCCAGAAAACCCAGCAGGATGAAAAAAAACGTCTGCAACACTATCACCTGTTTCCTGGATGTTGAGTAATCCTGTATTTCTTAAATCCATCGTTTCCACTTAAAAACGAGCCACAAGAGCAGGCTGACCCCAATCATGACTCCCCAGACATAGGCGTAGCCCCAATCCCAGCTTAGCTCGGGGATATTTTTGAAATTCATGCCGTACACCCCCGCGATGAAGGTCAGCGGCAAAAAGATGGAGCTGACGATCGTCAGCGTCTTGATGATTTGATTCATCCGGTCCGATTTCATATTCACTTGAAGCTCAAGCAGAGCCGTAAACGATTCCTTGAACATGTCCAGGGAATCCAGCACCCGTGAGATATGGTCGCAGATATCGACGAAATAAGCGTCGGTTTCCTGACGGGTATAAGGAAACGTCTGGTGGCTGATCGATCCCACGATGGCTCTTTCCTCCAGAGCGATACGCCGAAACAGGTGCATCGCCCGTTTTAGGTGAAACACCTCATGAGACACCTTGAGATAAGGATTCTCGAATATTTTGCGCTCCAGCTCGTCCATTTGATCCTCGATCCGATTCGTGATTTCGGTATATTCATCTACGCACAGATCGAGCAAACGGTGCAGAATATCTCCTGGATGATCAGCGAGCTCTTTCACTGCTAATAATTGCTGCCGCAGCAGTTCGAACAGTTTAAGCTGCTTTTTGCATATGGTCACGATATAATTAGCGCCTATGACAATGCCGATCTCCACAGGAGCCAATCGTTTATCGGTAATAGCGAAAAAAGTAAGAAAGATATGGTCCTTATACCGGTCCATCTTGGGCCGCTGATTCAGCTTGATGGCATCCTCCACGGCGAGAGGGTGGCAGTGGAACATCTCTACAAGTACGCGCTTGACTTCGGCGGGCTCCGGCTTGGACAAATGAATCCAGACGGTCTCATGCGGAGTTAAGGGCCGGATGGCTTCCTCCGACACATGATCCGTACCCGGACAGCGTACGATCATCATTTTTACGTTCACCTCGTTGTACAAAGCATATCATACAATTCTTTTGAAGACGAAAATATTATTTTAAGAAAAGGCTTGTCAATTTCGAGACATTCAGATATAATAACTTTTGTCGTCAAAAAGGCAACCAAGAACATGCATAACGAGGCCCGTTGGTCAAGGGGTTAAGACACCTCCCTTTCACGGAGGTAACAGGGGTTCGAATCCCCTACGGGTCACCATTCTTTTCGAAGGTTATCGAATTGAATAGCATGCCTTGATTAGAGCCATTAGCTCAGTTGGTAGAGCACCTGACTTTTAATCAGGGTGTCGAAGGTTCGAGTCCTTCATGGCTCATGTTTTATCCCTCATAGTATTAACTTGCGGTTGTGGTGGAATGGCAGACACGCCATCTTGAGGGGGTGGTGGGCGTACGCTCGTGGAGGTTCGAGTCCTCTCAACCGCATTATTATCCGAACGTTACAATCCCTTGGAAACAAGGGATTTTTTTAATGCATACAATTGATTTCATCTCGGGGCTTCCGCAATGTACCTGAATCAGCTTTGTAACCAAGGCCCGACTTTGTGGGGTTCTTTCCCCGCATATGAACAACCAGACCTATTTTATTTGCGGATAGGAGTGATTCATATTCGAGTTGCAAAGCGGTGGACGTTTTGGGTGTGGCTGGCGCTTACCTGCTTTTGGGTCGTGCTTATATTTGTCAAATCGGCCCAAACCTATGCAGAGCAGGATATTCGCCCGATGCTGGCCGAGTGGCTTCCCTATGAAACGTTGCTTCATTGGATTCCTCACGTGGAGTTTTATTACGACGGAGGCTTGGTCACCTGGACGAAGCCGTATGATTTTATCGAATTTTTTATCCGTAAGGGCGGTCATGTCACGGAGTTTGCGATCCTCTGCTTTTTTAGCGTAATGACCTTGCTGTCAAGGCCGTACAAGCCTTTGCCTTCTATTGGTATAGGCGCGGTCTTTTCGATTTTGTACGCGGCTTCGGATGAATGGCATCAAACCTTCGTTCCGGGGAGAACCGGCCACGCTATTGACGTGATGGTGGATTCTATCGGCGTAGTGCTGGCAGCGATCGTAATCGGTTTGGCTCGACTTGTTTTCCGCAAACGGAAAGCAAACCGTTTCTAAAGATTAGGACTTTAGTATCCGATAATAGAAGAGGATGCTATCGTGTCCAAATCGAACAGAAAGGGGGCCGCGAACAATGGACGTAGGAAGTATAGGCTCGGCATCCATGGCACTGAGCGCAAGCGCATTGAAGCAATCCGTAGGGATTGCCATGTTGAAAAAATCGGCCGATATGCAGACTGAGCAGGTGAATGCGCTGTTGCAGGGCTTCGCTGCGGCTCAGCATCCCTATTTGGGACAAAGTCTGGATTTGAAGGTCTAAAGGCATAAACCAACCATAGCGCGGTCGCTCATCTTGGAATGGCTTCGACGGAATTTATCATCATGACTTGGAATGTGACGGCTCTTTTGGGGCCGTCTTTTTTTTCTATGGATTAACAAAATAGGCGGCAATAACCGATATAAGTAGAGAGGATTGGAGGGTATGCAATGAAAAAGAAACGAGGCTTCCGCTATACTTGTTTGTTATGGTTGACGGTGATAGGGCTTGCATTGCCCCCGATGCCGGCCAAGGCAGAGGTTCAATTCAGCGATGTCAGCGCGCAAGCAAACGGCTGGGCTGTCAATTCCATTTATTTGATGGCGCAAAAGCAAGTATTGACCGGATATCCGGACGGAACGTTCAAACCGAACCAAACGATCAGCAAAGCCGAATGGACAACCATGGTATACCGTTTGTTCGATAAATACCGGCCTAATTTATATGCAACAGGATTGCAAAAGGTTGAAGGATTTTCCGACGTATCTCCGCAGCATTGGGCGTATAAGCCGATTTCGGAGATTTACAACCAAACGTTTAACTGGGGCGTTTTCGGATTAACGAATACGGGGGAGCTAACCTTTCGCCCGGATGCCCAGCTGACACGGCTCCAGCTTGCGGATATGCTGTACTCCTTCTTTGACACGCGGATGATCGATCGGCGCATGAGCCCGAATGACGTATGCTCCGTAGTATCGGAATATAAAGATATTCCGATCAAAATGTTCGAGGAGAAGGCGAAGTATGACGATGCCGCCAAATCGGATGGCCGCCTGGACGCATCCGGCATGGCCTTGCTGCAGACGAACAGCGTCCTGCCCATACTCATGATGGGAACAGGAAAGAGCGACTGCACCTTCGGTACGGATGCTTTCTCCAATGCCCAGGCGAGCAGTCTGGCGAGCTTACAGGTTTCCGGCATCATGACGGCCAATGAGCTGGGGTATTTCCGTCCGATGGATAAGGTAACCCGTGCCGAGGCGGTAACGATTTTGAACAGGATATACAATTATTTAAACAAAAACTACTGGCTGGGCGACTATTCCACGATTGAACTGGAAGGTTCCGGCTCGGGAGGCTCAACCGGAGCGGGCAGCGGCCCCAATTCCGGCATTTACAACCCTGACACGTCGGCTTTGTATCCGGACTGGGATACAGGGGGATCCATTATCGGCGGCAATAACGGGGCAAGCTGGTCGAATGATTCTATCGTCAATGTTCGCGATTACTTCGACGATAAGGGCGTGCTGCAAAAAAATCTAAAGAACGGCGAGATTGAAGCGGCTATTTTGCCTAAGGACAATCGATATTTGACCGTCGATATGAAAACGGACGATGAGGTCGATTTGTACCTCATTCTGGACGGAAAAATTGCTCATCTGACACAGAAGGAGCTGCCCAAAACGATATCGGTGGAAGGAGTCAAGCTGGTAGGCTTCCGTACAACCCAGCTGAAACCAAATCCGCTGAAAATCGCAGGCACTCCGGTCACCTTGACGGTGAAGCTGGATAAGGAGAAGCCGGAGCCTGTTAAACCCGGCAAGAAGAAGTAAGAAGTAAGAAGACCTCATCCTGAGGTCATCCATCCATAGCAACGAAAAAAGGCTTCCGCCATCCGGCGGGAGCCTTTGCTGTATCATTGAAGAAGATGCTTTAATGCGCTATAGTCGATTTGTTTTTTGTCGAGATAAGAGGTTAAGCTTTTGTAATCGCGTCTCGGAGTGGCCAGAATATAGCCGCGGAGACAATGCTCCTGCGTAATCCGGTCGGCTTTGTCCTCCAGAGCGACCTCCCCGATTTTGGCGGCAATGGAATGGCGGGCAATGTCCCGGAACGGGGCCGGTACAGGATCGACCAGCATATCAAGAAAGTCCTTGGCTTCCTCTGTCCATAGGTGGCGGGAGGCTTCGACATAATGGTTTTGCCAATCCAGCTTGGACTTGCCGTCCGCTTTAGGCAGCACCTTCAGAAACTTGCGGAACATAAAATAGCCGCCTATCGACATAAAGAAGAGAAGCACAAAAACCCAGAAGAAGATAAAATACATAAAACCCGAATTCATGATTATTGTCACCTCATCCTTATTATACCTTACTTTGGCGATATCCAAAAGTAGCCTTGTGGATAAGAGTCAATCCTAGTAAAATAGAGTGAGTGCGAAAAAAAGGAGATGAGGAATACGATGGTAAAAATCGGTTCTCACGTATCGTTTTCAGACAAAGGGCTGCTGAATGCGGCGGAGGAAGCTGTCTCTTACGGATCATCTACATTCATGATATACACGGGGGCGCCTCAAAATACGCGCCGTAAGCCGATAGAATCGCAATATATTGATGAAGGCAAAGCCTTGATGGACAAGCATGGCATCGGAGAGATCATCGTTCATGCCCCTTATATTATTAATCTGGGCTCTTATAAAGATGATACCTACGAGCTGGCGGTTCGTTTTTTGCAGGAAGAGATTCGCCGGACGGATTATTTGGGCGTGAAGCAAATTGTGCTTCATCCCGGAGCTTACACAGACAAGGATGCGGAATACGGGATCGCACGGATCGCTCAAGGATTGAACGAGGTGCTGGCCGGGGTTCAGGATACGAACGTGCAAATCGCCCTGGAGACGATGGCGGGCAAAGGAACGGAATTGGGCCGCAGCTTTGAAGAGCTCGCCGCCATCATTGACAAGGTAGAGAATAATGATAGATTATCTGTCTGCCTGGACACCTGCCACGTTCATGATGCTGGCTATGACATTATCAATGATCTGGACGGGGTGCTGGAGCATTTTGATAAAGTGGTCGGACTTGACCGGATCAAAGTCGTTCACTTGAACGACAGTAAAAATCCGAAAGGCGCGGGCAAAGACCGTCATGCTCCTGTCGGAGCCGGCTGGATCGGGTTTGAGGCGATGAACAATGTAGTTCATCACGAGAAGCTGACTCATTTGCCGCTGATTCTGGAAACCCCATGGATCGGAAAAGAGGACAAGCTGCAGCGTCCGATGTACGAAGCGGAGATCGCTCTGCTGAGCGGTACGGTCGAACAGCGGTTCGGCTCCAATTTCCTGGAGGATGTTGAACGGCTCGCGCATTTCTTCAACAAGCAGGACATCAATCCGCGCGATTATGTACTGAATGTATGGGAAGTGCTCAAAACGGATGCCAAAGCCAAAAAAGAGGACGGCCGCGAGCCGATGGAGCGCCTGTACGATCTGGTTGCCGAGCATCGCGTGCTGCCGGAATTATCGGAAGAGCAAATTAACCAGCGCTTGACGGCGTGGTTTGCAGGCCAAAAAGTATTTCAGCTGTAACGGAAATTTTGAAATAACGAAGGAGTAGTTTGTATCATGACACCGAATGTTTTGCCAAAAGCCCAGCGGGATGATTTGAAGAACCGCGCCAGAATGCTAGTTTCCTGCCCGGATCAGCCGGGAATCGTCGCGGCGGTATCCCGCTTTTTACATGAACAAGGTGCGAATATCGTACAATCGGACCAATATACGATGGACCCGGAAGGCGGCATGTTCTTCATCCGCATCGAGTTCGACCTGGATAATCTGGATGACCGCAGAGAGAAGCTCAAAGAGGATTTTGCAGCGGTTGCGGAACAGTTCCAGATGCAATGGAGCATTACCCGCGCCAGCCGCAAGAAGCGTCTAGCCGTGTTCGTATCGAAGGAGGATCACGCTTTGCTGGAGCTCTTGTGGCAGTGGCAGGCGGGAGATCTGGAAGCCGATATTGCCATGGTTATCAGTAACCATGATGACATGCGGAGCCTGGTCGAATCGTTCGATATTCCTTATCACCACATTCCGGTGACACCGACAACGAAGGCAGAGGCCGAGCGCCGGCAGCTGGAGCTTGTGGTGGGCAAGGTGGATGCGGTTGTTCTGGCGCGGTATATGCAGATCATTACACCGAAGTTTATCGAGCATTTCCCTAACCGGATCATCAATATCCATCACTCGTTCCTTCCGGCGTTTGTGGGCGGCAAGCCTTATGCGCAGGCCTATAACCGCGGCGTGAAAATTATCGGCGCTACCGCACACTATGTAACGGAAGAGCTGGACGGAGGCCCGATCATCGAGCAGGACGTGCAGCGTGTAAGCCATCGCCATAACGTAGACGACCTCAAGCGCATCGGACGCCATATCGAGCGGATCGTTCTTGCGCGTGCCGTATCCTGGCATGTTGAGGATCGAGTGATCATTCACGGCAACAAAACCGTTGTATTTAATTAATAGAAATCGAAAGAGACTGAAGCCGTCATTCCCATGACGCTCAGTCTCTTTTTTTTCAAATGCAGTGTGTATAAATTGCGCCCCGCTTTGTGCGGATATTTTGCCTCCAAGCCGCCGCTCAAGCACCTTTATGGTCGCCGATGAGCGCCTGAATGACCGTTTTATTTTTGCCGGTTCGTTTGGCGGAGTAGAGCGAGGCGTCAGCACCCTTGAAGAGCGCTTCCTTGCCTTCGCCTGTCTTGTAATCATGAAGCCCGATGCTTAGGGTAACCGCTTGTGAATCGAGCTCGGGCTGCAGCGTGACGGACAGCTTATGGCGGATTTGTTCGGCAATGCGGAACGATTGCTCCATCGTTTTCTCCGTGAAGATAACCGCGAATTCCTCACCCCCATAACGCGCCACAAAATCATTCGGCGTAACGGTCTCTTTAATGATGTTGGCCACCCGCTGCAGCATAATGTCACCTACCCAATGACCGTACGTATCGTTAATTTTTTTGAAATTATCGATATCGATAATAGCCAGCTGGAGCGACAGATGATTCCGTTCGTTCTGCTCAATCAGCTTTTCCAAGTACTCGTGGAAGGTCTTATGGTTGTACAAATCGGTCAATGCATCCATCTTGGACAGCTTGTCCATAATAATCGTCTTGACCAGCAGCTCCTGCTTCGTCTCGGTCGCGTTCTTCAGATTGTTCAGCAGCTCAATGCCGCTATTCGAAATGTTCATGGCAATGATCGTGACGCCGATGTACAAAAATAAAGTACCGATAATATGGATAGGCTTCATGGAGATACGCAGCTCGGGAGTGATGGCATACATGGCGGCAAAACAAATGAGTATCAAGGAAAGGGCTATCACAATTCGCTTCTTGTTGAAGGATAGTACGGATGTTAGGATGGGAAAAATGTAGATTGCAGGTACAATGCCGATGTTAGGGTTCAAATAGATGATCGATGAGGCGAAGATGATGCCGGTAATAATCATTAAATCATCGCTTTGTAATTTGCGATACCTGTAAAGCATCTCCGACGTACCGGTCACGGCTGCTAATCCGATCGCCTGGAGGACCAGCGGGCTTAAGATCGATTTCTCGCCTCCGGAAGGATCCAAGCGGTGAATCAGGTATTCCAGAACCACGGTGAACAGGATGGTAATCCAGTATAAATTCAGCATCTTCCGATAGGTTTGACGCGTCTTGGCAAGCTCCAATAACAGATCCATAATTGACTTCTACCACTCCAAGTAAACAGGATTCATTCATCCACAGAATACTACATATTCGCCAGATTAAAACAAATTCCTCTAGTGTCCGTCACAATTTCCGTATGAATTTTTTCTATCTAATTCAGGTTTAAGCTGGCAAACCGATACGGACAATGGTAAAATGGTGCCAGTGAGTTTCCGTGCAATTGATCATGCACACGTTAACAATGGCGTTCATTTCCGTACATTCTGCCGATTATGCCGAGCAGCGTCCGGAATTGCCGCTTTCACTAAAATAAGTAGGAGGTTTTTTTTCATGACAGTAATGAATAAAACGATCGAGCAATTGTCCATTGACACGATCCGTACACTATCCATCGATGCCATCGAGAAAGCAAAATCCGGGCATCCGGGAATGCCGATGGGCGCAGCGCCTATGGGTTATGAGCTGTTTGCGAAAGTAATGAACCATAATCCGGACAATCCGACCTGGATTAACCGCGACCGTTTCGTTCTGTCCGCCGGCCATGGCTCCATGCTGCTGTACAGCTTGCTTCATCTTAGCGGTTATGATCTGCCTATGGAAGAGCTGAAGCAGTTCCGTATGTGGGGAAGCAAAACCCCGGGTCACCCTGAAGTTGGACATACCCCAGGTGTTGACGCAACGACAGGCCCATTGGGACAAGGCTTTGGTATGGCAGTAGGTATGGCTATCGCTGAGGCACATCTGGCTTCAGTTTACAATAAAGATAAATTCAATATCATTGACCACTATACGTATGTCATTTGCGGCGACGGAGACTTGATGGAAGGGATTTCTTCCGAATCGGCTTCGCTTGCAGGACATATGAAGCTGGGCAAATTGGTCGTATTATATGATTCGAACGACATTTCCCTGGATGGCGAGCTGAGCCTGTCCTTCTCCGAGAGCGCGACCAAACGCTTTGAAGGCTATGGCTGGCAAGTGCTTCGCGTCGAAGACGGCAACGATCTGAACGCGATCGACAAAGCGATCCAGGAAGCTAAGAAAGACGAGCGTCCTACGCTGATCGAAGTAAAAACCGTCATCGGCTACGGCAGCCCGAACAAAGCAGGAAAAGGCGGTCACGTTGGTCCTCACGGTTCTCCGCTTGGCGTAGACGAAGTGGCTCTAACCAAGAAAGCTTACGGCTGGCCTGAGGATCAACACTTCTACGTGCCTGAAGAAGTACGCTCTCACTTTGCCGCTGTAAAGCAAAAAGGTATCGAAACGAATGCTGCATGGCAGCAAATGTTTGCTGAGTACGCTAAGGCATATCCTGAGCTTGCCAAGCAGTTCGAAACAGCTGTTAACGGCGACCTTCCTGAAGGCTGGGATAAAGACATTCCTGCTGCCGCTCCTGCGGAAAAGGGAACTCGTACCGCTTCCGGTATCGTGCTGAATGCTATCGCTAAGAACGTAAAATCTCTTGTAGGCGGCTCTGCGGACCTGGAGTCCTCCACCATGACGCATATGAAAGATCTTGGCGTGATGACACACAAAGATTACAGCGGACAAAACATTTACTTCGGCGTGCGCGAGTTCGGTATGGGCGCTGCAGTGAACGGTATGCTGCTGCATGGCGGTCTGAAAGTATTCGGCGGTACGTTCTTCGTCTTCTCCGACTACTTGCGTCCGGCTGTTCGCTTGGCTGCCATCATGGGCGTACCTGCAATTTATGTATTTACTCATGACAGTATCGGTGTCGGCGAAGACGGCCCTACTCATGAGCCAATCGAGCAATTGGCCGCTTTGCGCGTCATTCCTGGCGTTACCGTGATTCGTCCGGCAGACGGCGATGAGACGGCTGCAGCATGGCGTTATGCGGTTGAGAACAAAAAAGGCCCTGTAGCTCTCATCTTCTCCCGCCAAGCTGCTCCTAAGCTGGAAGGCACAGAGCAAGCGACAGCTAGCTTGAGCCGTGGTGCGTACGTTCTGTCCGATGCGGCTAACGGCAAGCCTCAAGCGCAAATTATCGCTACCGGTACGGAAGTACAGCTTGCAGTAGCTGCTCAGAAGCAATTGGCTGAAGAAGGCGTACAAGTTCGCGTTATCAGCATGCCAAGCTGGGAGCTGTTCGACAAGCAATCCCAAGAATACAAGGACTCCGTTATTTTGCCGGAAGTGAAAGCTCGTCTTGCAGTGGAGATGGGTCATTCCTTCGGCTGGGAGCGCTATGTAGGCGAGCAAGGCAGCGTTCTTGGCATCGACCGTTTCGGAGCTTCCGCACCAGGTCCTGTAGTTATTAAGGAATACGGCTTTACCGTGGAGAACGTAGTTGCCCGCGTGAAGCAGCTTTTGAAATAAAAGAATACCAGTAGACCGGGCTGATCAGCCCGGTCTTGCTTCCAAAGGAGATAAGCGAACCATGTCCCAATTCGAGAATGTGACCGTATTGAAAAAAGCGAACTTTTACTTCGATGGTAAAGTAACCAGCCGTACCGTACTGTTCGCGGATGGAACTAAGAAGACGCTGGGGGTTATGCTTCCAGGGGAGTACGAATTCGGAACGGATGCTAAGGAAATCATGGAGATCCAAGCCGGCGAGCTGGAGGTTCTGCTTCCAGGAGCAAGCGAATGGCTTCATATCCAAGGCACAGGGGAGTTCACCGTTCCTGCGAATTCGAAGTTCAAGCTGCAGGTGAAAACACCGACTGACTATTGCTGCTCTTATATTGCAGAGTAGTCCAGGCAGCTGTAACGGATGATGGAATGAGAAATACCCTGCCGCCAAGCAACTCCAAGGAGGATGCATTGCAGCAGGGTATTTTTTCTCCCGGCAGGAGGTTTAATTCACTAAAGCATGATCGTAGTGAAGGACATTCCTATTGTCGAGAAAAGCTCGGATCCTTAGGGGAGCGCCGATGGATGAAAAAAGCTTCGATGATTCACATTGCAGCCCGGCAGAACCAATCTCTTATTGTTGGTTCAAGTGACTGGCAATATAGGTCTCCAACTGCAGCCTGTCAAAAGGAGCCAGTCCGGAGAGCAGGCAGCCGTAACGGAAGGAGCCGTTATTGTCACTCTCGATGCGGATGACTCGTCCGGTTACTGGCGGCAGAGACGCCTCCTTAGGGAAGTGAATGACGACAAACATGTCCTCGGCCAGCGGGAACTGGGAGATGATTTGCAGTCCGTTCTCGGACAAGTCGTACAGGATGCCCGGGATCGTTTGACCGGTAAAGGCGCCTTCCTGCTCCCACTGATGAACGGATAGATGCAGAGGAATGTTCAGCTGCACCCGGCTTGATCTGCGGCGCTCCTCCACCACGGGGGATGCCTTGCCGATCTGCTGCTGCATCCAGTCCTCGTAGACTTGAGCTACAGAGCACAGATCAGCCTCGCCGAGTCCTTTGCTGAGCCCCATCTGGAATATGCCTGCCGCTGCCTTGAGCATTGGAGAAGGCATCTGGAAGCGGTTGGTGACCTCGTTAGCCAGCAGCAGATCCTTGAGCATCAGCTGAAGCGAGAACTGATTGCTGAAGTCGCGGTTGATGATTTTGCCGCCCTTGAGCTCCGCCTGCTTGCTGTTGCCGCTGCCTGCAAATACGATTTGCAGAAACTGCTCTGCATCCAGGCCCGCCTTGGTCACGATGGATAGGCCTTCGACCAGCCCGAGCGCGTTAATGCCGACCATCGTATTATGCGCCAGCTTGGCGTAAGAGCCGGACCCGGTAGGACCCATGTAGACGATTTTGGAGCCCATGGCTTCAAATACGGGACGCTGCCGCTCCAGCACAGCCTGCTCGCCGCCGATCATGAAGACAAGCGTACCGCTTTCCGCGGCGGGCTTGCTGCCGGTTACGGGAGCATCGAGAAAATCGACGGCTCGTCCGAGAAGCTCGCCCGCGATGCGCTTGCTGGTATCGGGAGATACCGTGCTGCAGTCAATGACCGTTTGTCCGGCCGACACCCCATGGATGATTCCTTGTTCGCCAAGGACCGCTTCGAGTACGACGGCATCGTTGCTCAGCATCAATACGACAACATCCGTGTCCAGAGCCGCGGCGGACGGTGTTGATGCCGTGCGTGCTCCAAGCGATACGAGCTCAGCCGCTTTTTCCGAGCTTCGGTTGTACACGACAACGTCGTAGCCCTTTTTCAATAGATTGGCCGCCATGGGCTTACCCATAGTTCCTAATCCGATAAATCCAATCCTTTTCATCGAATCACCTCTGTGTCCATTGTAGCATTTTACCAGTATCAGTGTGAATGCGTCGCTTGCTTTTCCTTTGCGAAGTACAGTATTCTAATTGAAAGAATAGAAAGCCAAATTCAAGGAGGATGAATCCGAATGAGCGCCAAGTTTTCTTTTGATTACAGTAAAGCTTTATCTTTCATTCAACAGCATGAAGTTGATTATCTTGCGGAGCCGATCAAGCTGGCCCATGAGCAATTACATAACAAAACCGGTGCAGGAAACGATTATTTGGGATGGATCGATCTTCCGGTTAATTACGATAAAGAAGAGTTTGCCCGCATTCAAAAAGCGGCTAAGCAAATTCAATCCGACTCCGACGCCCTTGTCGTTATCGGTATCGGCGGTTCTTACCTAGGGGCCCGCGCAGCGATCGAGATGCTGTCCCACTCCTTCTATAACCTTTTGCCGAAGGACAAGCGTAAAACGCCTGAAGTGTATTTCGTCGGAAACAACATCAGCTCCACTTATGTCACGCATTTGCTGCAGCTGCTCGAAGGCAAGGATATTTCCGTTAACGTGATCTCCAAATCGGGTACGACGACGGAGCCTGCGATTGCCTTCCGTATTTTCCGCGAACTGCTGGAGAAAAAGTACGGCAAAGAAGCTGCGCGCAAGCGTATCTACGCAACGACAGACCAAGCTAAAGGCGCTTTGAAGAAGCTTGCTACCGAAGAGGGCTACGAGTCCTTCGTAATTCCGGATGACGTAGGCGGACGCTATTCCGTACTTACAGCGGTAGGCTTGCTGCCGATCGCGACGGCTGGCGTTGACATTGAGGCTATGATGCGCGGAGCGGCTGACGCTAGAGAAGCGTTCTCCAACCCGAACCTGCATGAAAATCCGAGCTACCAATACGCAGCGGTTCGTAACGCTTTGTACCGCAAAGGCAAAACAACTGAAATTCTCGTTAACTACGAGCCTTCCCTTCACTTCGTATCCGAGTGGTGGAAGCAGCTGTTCGGGGAGAGCGAAGGAAAAGACAACAAGGGAATTTATCCTGCTTCCGTTGACTTCTCGACAGATCTTCACTCCATGGGGCAGTTCATCCAGGAAGGCAACCGTACCTTGTTCGAAACGGTTATTCAAGTGGCGGACGTGCCAGAGCAAATCACTATCGGAACGGATGCCGACGATCTGGACGGCTTGAACTTCCTGAGCGGCAAAACAATGGATTTCGTCAACAAAAAAGCTTTCGAAGGAACGATGCTTGCTCATACGGACGGCGGAGTGCCTAACCTGATCGTGACGCTTCCGGATATGAGTCCTTACACATTCGGCTATATGGTTTATTTCTTCGAGAAAGCCTGCGGCATCAGCGGCTACCTGCTCGGAGTGAATCCATTCGACCAGCCTGGCGTTGAAGCGTACAAGAAAAATATGTTCGCATTGCTTGGCAAGCCGGGCTATGAGAAGGAAAAAGCGGAGCTTGAAGCAAGATTGTCCAAGTAACGCACAGAAAAAGCAGTTCACCTTTTGCATGATAGAGGTGCGCTGCTTTTTTCTCATGGGGTTAAGTTGACGTTTATCCCAGAATGGAATACAGTAGGGTATTGCAATGGTTTAGAAAGCGAGGGATGGGGGATGCTGCCCTATTATAAAACGGTCAAACAGGCCGGAGTCTCGGAGATTGTGATCAAGAAGTCCCGTTTTATCGGACATGCCATGCCGGTTGAGACGGAGGAGGAAGCGATCCAATTCATCGAGAGCATCAAGAAGGAGCACTCCATGGCGACTCATAATTGCTCTGCTTATATGGTCGGGGAACGCGATCAATTTCAGAAGCAGTCGGATGACGGCGAACCGAGCGGTACGGCGGGCAGACCGATTCTGGAGGTCATCAAGAACCAGGGCTTGAAAAATGTAGCCGTGGTCGTTACCCGGTATTTCGGCGGCATTATGCTGGGCGCAGGAGGGCTTGTCCGTGCCTACACGGACGGTGCGGTAGCAGGCTTGGCGGCTGCGGAGCCCATTTACAAAGTGCTTCACCGCGAGGTGCGGATTGAGATCGATTATACGTGGCACGGAAAAGTCGAAAACGAGCTGCGGAACCGCGAGATGCTGATGGGTGAGACGGAATTTACGGATAAGGTCACGTTGCTCTGTCTTCCTCTGGCCGGGGAGGCGGACCATTTCGTGGCTTGGGTGACCGACATCACGCAGGGCCAGGCGGTCATAACCTCGGGGGAAGAGAAATATGTGGATCATACCG
Organism: Paenibacillus vulneris; assembly: GCF_039543185.1. Lineage (NCBI taxonomy): Bacteria > Bacillati > Bacillota > Bacilli > Caryophanales > Paenibacillaceae > Paenibacillus > Paenibacillus vulneris. The sequence continues at coordinate 172,856 of NZ_BAABJG010000002.1, forward strand.
AGAAGCCGTAGCTTGACTGCGGCTCGCTTCCATACTACACCCTTCACAAAAAAGCGCCGTAAGGCGATTCAGGTTGTTGAAAAACCTAATCGTACAGAAAATGCGAAGGTGAAGGTGGGGTATCCCTTGGAGGAGCGATAGCGTCCGCCTTTGTTCTCGGAAAAAATCCGCCGTAAAGCGAATATAATCAAATTTTTCCGAGAACAACAGCGGCCGGAGGGGGATACCCCACCGGGGTACCAAAGCAATTTTTCAGATTTTCAGGTTTTTCAACAACCCCAGCGCCGAAAGGCGCTTTTTTTCTGCTATTCTCCGCTAAACGGCAGCCGCGCATCCATAAAAGGGCTTCGTCAGGTTTTTTCTCCGATATCATACTTTTATCCTATCTTTTCTCTTGCTTTGCAGTAATAAAGTGATAAACTATTAAAGTATAGAGATAAAACCATATACAAGAAAGCGAGTTGAATCGTGTTGGCCAGAAAAGCAGTGGCGCAAGAGCTGAGCCGCGAAAGAATACTGGAGGAGGCGAGGCAGCTTTTCGCCGAACACGGCTATCATACTTTAACGATGCGAAGCATCGCCAAAGCGATGGGTTACAGTCACGGGGCGTTGTATTATCATTTTAAGGAAAAAGCGGAGCTGTTTCATGCGTTGGTAAGCGCCGATTTTCAAATGCTGCTGGAAAGACAGAGAGAGATGCTGAGACGCACCCGAATGGGCGATCTTGGCCAGCTGGAGAAGCTGATGCTGGAATTTATCCGATTCGGCCTGGAGAATCCTTATCATTACGAGATCATGTTCATGATTAACGATGCGGAGCTGCAGGGATATGGGAAAAATGAGCAGGCCCAGTGCCTGGAGCTGTTCGCCACGGTAGTCCGTTCCGTAATTGCCAGACAATCGGGCAACGAACAGAAGATGTATAGTGTCCCTTGGAGCTTGTTTATGTCCATGCACGGCTTTATCTCCTACAATATCCGCTACAACCAAACCTACGAAGACGTCAGGAAGCTGGCCGAGCAGCATGTGAAGTATTTATGCGAGGGGCTTCAATAGCCTGCGGCTCAAGGCTGCCAGTCCTTGTCCGGATTATCTATCTTGCTAGCGCCTCTTCTTATCCACTATGCCGTTTTGTACAGCAAACGGTTTACATAGTACTCGCATCCGCTCAAAACATGGTACAATGGGGTAGCCAAAGACTAGCCGGAGGAAGTTGATAACGTCGACGTCCTTGGCGGTCTCAGATGAGAAAGGATGAGTCAATTTGGATTTAACTCAAAATACATTGGAAAATGCAGCGTATATGATCGAAGAGATCAAGAAGAAGCTTCGGATGGCGACAGGCGCCGCTTTGAAGGCAACCGAATTAAATGACGAGCAATACGAGGATTTGCGGGACATCTATGAGATGGTTGCCTCGAAGCCGAATTTCAGCATTAGTGAAATCGAGGCGATTACGACCGAGCTGGGACGTCTGCGCAAAGTGTAGGGACGGCTGTCACACGGTCATGTCCCTAACTTCTTCGGACAGGTACAAGTGAACAAGCAACCGCTCCTTCTATTCCGTACTATGTAGGGTAGTTAGATGCTATGTGGCATTAGCCTACATTCAGGATATAGAGGAGGACTCCCATGCAAAAGACGGTCAGCAAAAAGGATGTTCAGCAATTTATCGGCCAAACGATTTATGCCGTTAAAAAAGACGGTACCACAGTCAGCGGCAAGCTGGTTCGTATCAGCGGAAATAAGATCATCCTGGCTCCCGAGCAGGGCAAAGAGGTCACAACATCCGCATTAGCGCCGCTGGTATTATTCGATCTCTTAGCCATTGGCACGGCTCCTTATGCTTATGGCGGCGGCTTTTACGGCGGCGGGTTTGGATATCCGTACGGCGGCTTTTACGGCGGATTCTGGTAAGAAACAAGGAAAGCTCATTCGAGGCTTCTCAAGCTCTCGGATGAGCTTTTTTGCTATGCTGACGATTTTATAAAAAATCGAGGGTTATTTGGGCTTCGCTGTTTTGAAAGAACGAATCCGGTCGACGAGCAGATAGAAGGCCGGGATCACCTCAATGAGGATGATCATGCCGATAAGACCGTTTGAAATCAGCTCCGAAGTCTCCGCCGTCGAGCCCACAACGAATAGGGACATTCCGATAATAAGAATGGCCGTTGACAGCGTCAAGGGCTTGTGGTCTTTTAACGAGAAGAGCTGGGCCAGATTTATAACGATCAGATACATAAGAAAGCTGATTTTAATAAATAAACCGGTGATCCATAGCGCAATCAGGACAGGGTCCAGATTCTCAAAGAACGTGCTCCCGTGAATGTATCGAATAAGCTCGAGTTCAGGGTAAGTCATATTGGCCATCAAATTGGGTCCGAAGATCAGCATGGCGGGCAAGATGTTCATTAAAATGACAACGGTAGCGGTAAAGGTGGCGCCGGAGATAGTGCGCATCGTTTTCCCGGGGTTGCCTATTTTCGGAAAGAGGTACAGAATGAACGCGGTCTCTCCGAACAGAGAGGCGTTCGCCCACATCCCGTTCCAGACTTGAGCAAAGTCGAAGCGATTGATGAAAGCGACGGCCATATCCACATCCATTTCTTTTTTTACAAAAAAAGGGGTCGCAAGGAGGCCGAGAATGCTGATAAAGAAAATCCCCTGGGCGCAGCGGAAAATCGTTTCGATGCCGCAGCGCACCGCAACCGCAAAGCATACGCCGAATAATACGGCAATGGCCCAATTGGGGGTTGCAGGCAAATACACCTGAATGATGAAGTCCTCCAAGTCATGTAAAATAAAGGCTGTGATGAACAATAGACAAATGGTGATAAATACCACAAGGGGATAATGGATCCACTTCGTCAAGATCTCCTTGCCGTAATAAACGAAATATTGATCCGGCCTGCGTTTGGCCAAGCTGTAGGAAAAATAGGTGATGAGGAGGGAGAGGCAGGCACCCAGCAGCACGCTTAACCATGCTAAATAGCCGGAAGTGTTGACAACAAAATTGACATATAATCCAAGCGTGCTTGTAAACAAGTAGATGGAAAACATCATAAACAGCTGCTGTTGGGTGATTTGTCTCACTGTCCCGTCTCTCCTTCCTTATTCATTGATTTTCAAGATGGCTTGTACAGGTCCGAACACAGCCTCGATAAAGTCCTTTAACCTCCATGTCTCCCTGATGAAATACAAGAGCTCGAGACAGAGCCAGGACGCAGCGCTGTAGCCAAGAACGATGAAGAACGTCCGGGGCTTTCTTCGTTTCCAGGTCAAGTATCGCCATTCCAGGTACATTACGATTGCGTATACCATCAAGATAATAATCAAGATGTGGTTTCCTCCAATTCGACGGATTTGGTTTCGGTTCCCAACCTCCGGATATCGATATCGGCATGGATGATGACTTCAGCCGTTCGATTGGAATAATGCTCGACCCATTGCGGCTGTAACGTCTTCCACTGCTTTGGATAGTACCAGGCGATGAAGTTGCCGAATTGAAAAGCGTCCGACTTCGCTTCCCGTGTCTTGTCAATCACGCTCATGATGCGTCTTTCTACTTCCGTCTCCAGCTGATGTTCCAGCTCTTTCAATTGCTTGGGGTCCTCCGCATCCAGCATCGAATCTGAGGACAGCAGCCGGGCATTCGCTGTGCATTGGAGCTGTATAGAGGCTTTTCCGCCCGATAGCTGAGGTTTTATTTTGGTGTGGGAATGCTCGATAAAAAAACTGACCTTGCGACCGTCACTTGGTGAAGGAATCGTAATTTCCGCATCAGCAAGCTGTCCAACAACCCAAAGCGCCCCCCGCATTTCCTTCACCCCGATGGTAGACTGCAGCTTCTTGTTCTTAAAAATGGCCGCGCCGCCAACGCCCATCCAATCCTGTAATTTGCCTTTCTCACTTGCAATTTTTTGCGGTTTGAAGTAGAGCAGGGGGGCAATCATATCCCCCCCGGTGTAGTTGGCCATAAGGAAATCTTTGATCGTTGTCTGCATCGTCTCATGCTGAAGAACGTAGGCGGTTAATATATCGGTCGGAAATCTTTCGCAAATCGTCGGAATATTGGCGATCTCCTTGCCTTTTCCTTCCGTCACGAACACGCTGGCATTAATGTGAACACGGGGCTCCCGGGCCAGAAACTCCAATACGGGGGCTATTCCTTCCTGTGCCAGCTCTTTGCCTATGACGACGACACTGGATTGCCCTAGAGTAATTTTTCTAGACAAATCAATTTGAATGTTCCGAAGCGCCTGTCCGACATTGACGCCTTCTTTGGTAATAAACGTATAGGGACTTCCGCTTTGCGGTCCTCCTCCGCTGCCGGCCATTCCGGGAATCATCCGGTTAGGGAGCGGGAACCCGAGCGTAAGCTCGATGCCTTCTTTTCCTTTATCAAATATCATCATCCTTGCGAAGGCGCGATCATTCAATTCAACGGTCGACCAGCATCCGCTTACAAGCAGCAGGAGGGGAAGAGCTATCAGCACAATGAGGATTTTTCGAAGGCGGTTATCCATGTTCAATCTCCATCTTCCTCCTCCTGCTGTGCCCAGCCTCTTGTGTGCTTCGGTTCTCTTTGCGTTCCGGTCGATGGAAGAGAAGGTCTTCTTCTCATGAACCACCATGGAACTCTTACGAAGGTATCCTTCCAATCGCTGAACGAGAGAGGGGTCAAGGGAGTAAGGTATGGGGTTCCGAATGACCGCAGAGAGAGCAAGTGCAGATAGATAAGAATCAATCCGCACGCTATCCCGATCAGCCCGTACATCCCCGCCAGAATCATAATAGGGAAGCGCAGCAATCGGAAGGCTAATCCAAGATCGTAATGCGGGATAATGAACGAAGCGATCCCCGTTAATGCCACAATAATAACCATCGCCGCGGATACGATCCCCGCTTGCACGGCAGCCGTTCCGATAATCAGCGCTCCGATAATGGAGACGGCCTGTCCTATCGATTTGGGGATGCGTATGGCAGCCTCACGCAGTGCCTCGAAAGCCAATTCCATCATGAAAGCCTCGATCAGCGCGGGAAAGGGGACGACCTCCCGGGAAGAGGTGATCGTAATGAGCAGCCGTTTCGGAATGATCTCCGGATGTACGGTCGTTACCGCAATATAAGTGGAGGGCAGCAGCAGCGAGATAAAGATAAACGCAAACCGGATCCATCGGATCCAGGTGGAGGAGATGAACCGTTGGTAATAATCCTCCGCGGATTGCATCAGCATGAAAAAGGTGACCGGAGCCAGCAAAGCAATCGGCGTACCGTCCACGAGAATAGCGACCCGCCCTTCCAGCAGGGAGGCGCAGACGACATCAGGTCTTTCGGTATACTGCATTTGAGGAAAGGGGGAGTAGGGATTATCCTCGATAAATTCCTCGATATAGCTGCTTCCCATAATGCCGTCCAATTCGATTTGAGACAATCTACGCTTCACTTCCTGCACCAGCTCCGGCTTGCAAATCCCCTGCACGTAGCTAATGGCGACATCGGTACGCGAATGTCTTCCTATCTTCATATACTCCAGCTTGAGATCCGGCGTCTTGAGCCTTCTGCGGATCAGCGTAGTATTCACCTGCAAATTTTCGATAAAAGCTTCCCGCGGACCGCGAATGACGGACTCGTTGGGTGCTTCGTCAATGGCTCTCTTGGGATAAGAGGTAACGGGCAGATCAAGAACCCGGCAGTCTCCCTCTACCAGAAGCAGTGCGTGGCCTTCCAATATGGAAAGCAAGCCTTGGTTTAAGGAAGGTGACAGCTGAATTCCGGTAACGGGCAAATGATGCTCGTCGAACATCTGCCGGCAGAAGTCCGCCGTATTGCTTGCTTCAATGGCTAGAGCCGCTTGAAGCACTTCCTTTTGCACGGTCTCCTGATCGATCAGGCCTCTAATAAACAAGAGTGCACAAGGAGTCCCGCAGCTATGGGTGAAATATTGAATGACGACATCCGCGTCGTCATGGAATTGCTTCTGAAACCATGCGATACGATCGTTCACGCTAACCGCTCGATCAAGTACATGGGTTTGTTCGGGCTGGACTTTTCTTCCAGGCCCGGCTTGACTATGGTTGTTGGCCTTGGTGTGAACGATGTGACGTCTTAGCCAGGAAAAAAGCGGCATACGCATCCCTCATGATCTGTGCTGTTCATGTCTAAATGGTTACCTGGAATGGAATTTTTTATTCTGCACAGCACAAATAGCCATCCCGCGCAGATCATGGTTACCTGGGGGGACAGCTATTTCGTTATAGAACCTATCTAGGGTTCCCGGTATAGAAAAGGGTTAACGTCCGCAGCACTTTTTGTATTTTTTGCCGCTTCCGCAAGGACAAGGGTCATTTCGTCCGACCTTTAATTTTGCCGCAAATGTCACGACATTCGGCTTCATCGGCGATGCTTCTGCCGAGGCATCCTTAGCAGGAGACAGTTGAGAAGGAGTATATCCCTTTATGGTCCATTGTCTTGTATGGTTATGGAGATCGGCAATATGATCCATGAATGCTTTGACCATATCCAATTCATTGATCTCAAGAAGTTGCTGAAGCAGCTTGAACACTTCTGCCGGAGACTGACCGTTGCGGATGGCGTCCACACATTGTTCTACAATAAAGTCCGCCTCGTCCAAAGAAATGGTATAGTTTTTGCGAATGAAAAGCACAAACGCCTGATAGCTTTCATTGCGGTCGACGAAATTCGGCGCGCCGGCATGCAGCAGCTGGGCTTTGGTAAATGGATAGTAGGGCACTTGAGGTCTCGACTCTTGCTCGCTTATCACCCTGTCCGGATTTTCTACGCTGCTGTTGGCATAGCCGTACGTATCGGTCTTCAGCTCTTCATAGTAGGAGACGGCTTCCTGAAGAATAGCCGTATAATCGCCGAGCTTGATTCGGGCTCCGGTCAGTTGGTTGATTTGCCTTTCCAGCTCATTCAGGCTGAGAACGCCATAGTAGTAGAGCAAGCCTTGCGTGAGCTTAATCCACTCCGTATTTTTACGGACCTGATCCCGATAAGAAGAACTGTCCACACGCTTGAAGCATGCTAGCACTTCCTGAGGCATAACCAGTGTCTTGTCTCCATTGTACGTACCTGTACAAAGAATTCCTCTTTGCTTGAAGTATTCCAGCTGGTGCATTTCGAGTGGCCTGAAGCCATGTCCGCCGCGGTCCGCCAGCTGCTTCAATAGTTGGTAGCGGGTTTCATCGAAGGCTTGAAGCAGCTGCGGAAGCGCTGCAGGCAGTTGCTCTACCAGCACATCTATCAGCTCTTGCTTCTTCAAGGAGCTTGCTCCTTTGATCCCCAGGTTCATACGAATGGTTGACAGCTCCGGTTTAGTAAGCTTGGCAAAATAATCGGAAAGTGTAACCGGCACCTGAATATTGGGCCAACGCTTTTCTTCCTCTTTCAACAGCATCTTCTGATCGGTTTCGCTCAGATGCTTGTCCATCATGTATTCATCCTTTCTGAGCAGGTAAAAGCCCCATCCGAAATTGAGTTTAGCATGGATGGGTTTTATTGTAACCTTATTTTGGATCCGTTCTTCATCCAATCACACTTGATAAAACATAGAGCGTGTGATAACTGCTCAAATGTAATTATATAGCATAATAAAATAAATTTTAAGCGAATAGGCGAAATTGTCAAACTTTCTGGCCAAAATCGCCGTTTTTTGTCGTTTGAACGGTGATTTTGTAGTAAAATGAGCCTATTTTACGTAGTTTACCCATTTTTATTCGGATCCATCAACGAACTGTGGGAATTTAGACCGCTCTTTCTCTTTCGGATGCTCAGAGCGCCTGTTTCTGAAGGATGAGCAGAGCCTCCTCTACAGATAGTACTGCTTCTGTCATCTCCACCATGTCCTTCAAACGAATCCTGTTATCACGGGCTTCATCCTCTCCAACCAGGATAACATACCGGATTCCTTGGGATGCGGCGGCGGCAAGCGACTTTTTCAATTTCCTTCGGCTGGTGTCCAGCCCGGTGCGAATTCCATTCGTTCGCAGCTCGGACGCTGCAAGCAGAGCCTCGGGAATGGTATTCCCTATGGGAATAACCAACGCTAATGGTGCCTTGGTTTCCAAGGGGCGGCTCTGCAGCATCGCCATGATGGATTCCATTCCGAATGAGATGCCGACAGTCGGGTAGTGAAGATCCTCACGCCCGATCAGCCTGCCGATGATGGCGTCATAACGCCCGCCTCCGCCCAGGCTGGAGGTGAAGGAACCGGATGCGTCGAAGATTTCATACACTGTCCCAGTATAAAAGGAGAGGCCGCGCGATAAAAAGGGATCGAAGCTGCAAGTCGGCTCCAGCCCAAGCCTGGAGATGAGCTCCTGTAAGGCCCGGATCTCCCTGTATCCTGCAGAATCACGGACATCGTAACGTTCCAGGATTTGCTCCATACTTGGGTTGTTCCACTCGATCAGCTCGGTCATGGAACGGATTGCTTGAGGGGCCAAGCCTTTGCCGATCAGCTCTTGGACAACTCCATCGGCTCCGATTTTGGCGATTTTATCCAGCGTTAGCATGACCGTCGGCTTGGTCTCCGGCGCCACGCCGAGCTTTTCCAGAAGATCACCCAGGAACTGCCGGTTATTCCACCGGAGCGTAATCGGGATATTCAGCCGCTTGAACACCTCGACGGCAACCTGCATTAATTCGGCCTCCGCCTCGGGGCCTTCAATTCCGACTATATCCACATCGCATTGTAAAAATTCACGCAGGCGTCCGCGTTTGACGGGCCCATCACGGAACACCTTGCCTATTTCATATCTCTTATAAGGAAGCTCGATACCCGGGTTCAAAGCAATGACCTTGGCGAAGGGAATCGTCAGATCATAGCGAAGGCCGAGGCTGCGTGAGCCTTGATCCGTCAGCCGATACATCTCTTTCAAAATCTCATCGCCGCCTGCATATTTGGATGTCAGCAGATCAAGCTCGTTGAGGATCGTTGACTCCATTCCTTCAAAATCATACAGCTCGAACACTTCCTGAAGTATGGATTGCACCTGTTTTCGCAGCGCCTGCTCTTTTCCAAAGAAATCGTAGGTTCCTTTTACATTTTGCATAGCTCCCATTCCTCTCTTCACAAATAAAATAAAAAACGCGCCGGACCTCTTGGTCCTGCGCGTTCGGTATGCCGCAGGGAGGCCAACGCGAGAAGCGTTAGCCCACCCTGAAAATGTACAGGTGTGCTAACGCTGCTTGTAATGATGCAATTGTTGTAACAGGGTGGTGTTCATGATTTCAAATCCCTTCAACAATGGTTGAAAAAGATTATAGCAAGATCTTGAGGGTGATGCAAGGGGAGGGAAAGGCTTTATCGCGAATGGGACCACAAAATGGGCAATTTATTCGGTAGCCAAGCAACAGAACGGAATGACGGAATACAATATAGGCATACACCTTGTTAAGAAGACGATATTTCTTACATCCGGCAGGAGGTGGGTCCATGAAGCTGAATCATCAAAAAGCCTGTGTGGTGTTCAATAAATTGCTGGTCAATAATATTGAAGATTCATCCGGTATTTTTATCGGTACCAACCAGGCCATCGGCTGGTCCTCTTACAGCAAAAGCAATCAGGGGTTTGGCAGCTTAAGCGGCTCTACCATGACCCACGCAGTGAGTGTTGTGCAGGATTCGGATTTGATTGACGCCCCCTTTGAGGATATGAGATACATCACGCTGGCGGGGACCGGCAGCTCCATGCAGCAATGTGCCATAGATTTTAACGCCATCCATGCCAACGTGTTAAACAATGGCTCGGCCATGGACTTGGGAGATAACAAACCATTAGGCTGGAGAACCGCACGGAAAGTCAACTACGGCTTTGGAAAAAGCTTGGGCCGCAATCAGGTAAAGAAAGTCGCCAGCATGGTTCTCGACGACGATGTGATTGACGCGCCATTTCGCAATGAAGGAATCATTAATGAACATGTTCAACACGTGGAGAAAAACATCCGGATTATCCAGAAGCCAAACCATAACGGGTAGGGGCAAGCCGCACGGCATCCATAGGCTGTAACCTAAATAGAGGGACTGAATACTATAAGGCATAGGCCTTTGTCGGGGGTGAACCATTGTGGCCGTTATTATTTCTTTGGCTGCCGGTGCGATCAATGTGAATACATTGAACAGAGGTTCTGTCATAGCTGTCGGAGAAATCTCCCAGCCCGGCTGGAACCAGAACGGAAAGACAAACTACGGAAACGGTCAGTTATTCGGAGCTAATATTGAGGCCGGCTTTGTATCCAGTCTGTTTGACAGCGATGTCGTGGATAATCCGATTACGGAAATTGAACCGGCTCCATCCATTCAATCCCAAGTGCTATAAAGAGGGATAGATAACAGCATGAGAGGAGAGAGAGGTCTGTGAGTAATAAGAAACCAGTCACCTGCCTGCGCTGCTCCAAAACAGCCAATGAGAACGATAAATTCTGTATTGATTGCGGCGCTCCCTTACAAAACCGCTGCTCTGACGAGCCTGGCTTATTAAAAAAAGGTTGTTCGTATCTCAATGTGCAAAACGCCGCCTTCTGTGCCAAATGCGGAGAACCGACGCTGTTTCAGCTTCACGGGCTCATCACCCCGATCTACGATAACGCGAATAAGCCGCTTTTTAGCCGGATCAACCATTTGCAGCAGGCATTAAAAAACAATATGTTCGGGGACTAATCTGCTTCGGCTAAAGTCGGCAGACGGTAAGCAGCAGGATTCATTCAGGAAGAATAGATTTTTCTGAAAGGCTGTGAAACATTATGGACCCTACCCGGAATTCCATCAAGAGCTGGCAGGAGCTGCAGAGGGCCCTGATCGAGCAATTCCCTCTTCCTGCCGGAAATACCGGAATTGAAAAATTCGTGCATAAAACCCTCAAAAACTTCGTACAGCACTCCATACCCCACTCAGCGGGATACGACCCCTTTTCGACGGAGGATAGCCTTGAGTATGAGCTGTTTGAAAGCCAAAGGGTGATTTTCCTGCGCTGTAAAATCCCGGAGGGCATGTCCAGCAGCAATCTTCGTTTTTTTGCCAACAGGCATACCTGCAAAATAGAATTTATGGGGGGCACCCAGGAAATCAGACTGCCCAGCGACATATCGCCGGCCCAGGCCAGCGCAAGACAAGACGGCGATGTGATTGAGGTGCAGCTGCCCAAATCGCGACATCAAGAGCCGTTTCATGAAATAACCATTCGGGAGTAGGCGGCTGATAGGGGAGCGCATCAAGATGTTGACCGGCACCGGGATATCCCATGTCGCGTCTGCTTTAAATAGGACAAGCCGGTGGGGAGGCATGGAGCATCATTTCTTTTCTTGTACATATACATAGATAATGATAAAAGCAACTGTCAGAGCGTGGTGATGTCGGCTGGTGGATAAGGAAAAAACAAATCCGATGAAGGAAGTGCATACGTTTCATAAGCAGGCCAGCGAAGTGTTGGGGGAGGAGTTCTGGCAGGATATCGCCGAGATGATTCCTAAGACGGGTCCGCGTGTTGATATTTATCATACCCACACCGCCGTAGTCGTGCTTGCCGAAATTCCAGGTCTCAGCTCTCCGGATCAACTCGGCATCTTTCTTCAAGGGCAGAACCTGGTGCTGGAAGGGGAAATTCCCTGTACATATCCAGTCACCGAGAATCGGATCACCTTGAATGAACGGTTCTTCGGGCCATTCCGGCGGGTTCTGCCGATGCCTAAGCCGGTATGCGCAGACAGGATCACCGCTAAATATAGCAGAGGCTTGCTTCTGATTGAGCTGCAAATTGAAGCCTCCGTACAGCAGACACAGATCCCGATCGATTTTACTTGAACCTTTCTTCCAGGGCAAAAAAGAACGCGAGGTGGGTAAAAGATGGTACGAATCCATTTCTATGATCTTCAAATTGGAACGGTGTCCAGCTCGTCAGGCATTTTCCATGGAAGCAACATTCAGTGCAATTATAAGCATAAGGCCAAGCGCAACCAAGCCTTTGGCACAGTCAACGGAAAGCATCTTCTTATCACCGGTTTACAAGCGTCTTTAAGGGATGATGATCAATTCGATACTGTATCAACGACCAAGTTACGAAACATGTGAGTCATATGTTTTGGAAAAAGCGGCCGCCCCAACCCCAAGCGCTGGCTGTGGAGCTGGATAAACGGTTTCAGGATTTAAACAACCGGTTTAGCCGAATTGAACAATCCCTTGAACAATTAAGAACGAATACGACGCAGATTACCATCGAAAATGTCCATATTCATCAGCCGGTTGTGGAGAAAATGGAGTATCGTCTGGACAATCTGGATATCGAGCAGCTAAGCGGCTCTCTGAATTTGGGGAACAATTTTGGCGCCAAGATCACCCCGGATTCATCTTCCCTGCAGGCCGACATCCGAAGGAAGACGGATTCTGCGGTGCCCTCCGAGCAGCGGCAAAGCCCCCATAAGGCGAATCCTTCCTCCCAGATGTCGGATCCTCCTTTATCAGGCCTGCAGCGGACGCAAACCGGTTACCGCGTAACCAAAAGCTGATCAGCGACTCATTCCAGGATGGGAGGTTATGGCCATATCTTCTTTTTTATCTCCTCAATTTGTGATCGGCTCCATCCGTATCGGCTCCGTAGAAAATGCGGCCTGCATTAATATGGGCAACAACTGGCCGACTGGCTTCGAGAGCCACCAGAAGCTGACCCAAGGGTTCGGCTCGGTAAGCGGTGATCGCAATGCCGTCTCCGGGATCCGTTCCTTGCTGCACGATTCTGATTTTCTGGATATGCTGAACGTATCGGACTCCGAGGTCCCGGAATGGCTGCAGAAGCTGATCGTCTCTGCGAATGAGCAGCACAAGGGAGCGGGGGAAGCGGATGTGGGCGGCTTATCGGAGTAAAGTTGTAACATATTGAAGCCCAGGCCTGCCAGCCTGGGCTTCTGTATGGAGCTGTATGATATCAGGAAGGGGAAGGGGAAGGGGACTGGAATTTGTCGCGGATAAGATGGTAGATGATATCTTCCTGCAGCTTATCCAGCTTCTTATACTGCCATGCCATTTTGGCATCGACGACCAGTATAATCAATTCCTTGTTGTCACACGAGCATTCTCCCTGAAGGAGAACCAAGGAGCCTCGCCGCTCTTCCAACTGATATTGCAGCGATTCTGCAACCTTGGCGTTTTGAAGACGAATGTTTTTATTCGTCGCTACCTGGGTATGTGCGTAGAAAGTGGATGTTACCGATGGCTGAATGGATTGGAACAGAAATGCTCTTTTTCCCTTTAAATCATCGCTGTTATAAAAGTCATGGATGTAGGCAAGCCCCACTTCCTGATCCTCTTCCGGCGCCCCCTCTGTTAGGGTTAATGCGGGAACCTCTCCCGCGGCGGTTTTGAACTGATGCCGGAGTAAATAGAAGGACAGCCGTTCGTGAAAATCGTCCGTTTTCAAGTAACCCCACACCATTTTGTTATCTGCGATCATCAGGATGACTTCTTTAATGGTTTTGAAGTTATTGCATGCGCGGCATGGCTGGTCTTCATACCCCTGAATGAGTACCAGGGTAACCTGAACCCCGTTAACCGGCATTTGTATCGATTCCTTAACGCTCGGGTCTTTGAAGCGTTTATCCTTCTTTGTGACAGTAGAGGCGTATTTCAAGGCCGTCTCCTGCATATCGGGAGCAAAATGCTGCTTCACGTAATTGGCTTTGCCCTCGGGATCGTCACTATTTAAGTAGTCGGTAATATAAGCCAGGGCGACTTCTTCGTCGGGTGTCAGCTTGCGTTCCTCCGGCTCTGGGCTTGGTGCCGCCGACAAGGAAGGAGAGGGAAGAATAGCAAAAGGAGCCGACTGACTCTTCAGATTCTCAGCCTTGCCGCTGCTGGTTGATCCGCAAGCAGATGCGATGATCATCAGGAACAGCTGCATGATCATAAGGGTGATTCGGTTCATGGAAAATGCCTCCGCTACTTCATTCGATGGAATGTACTGGCGACAGGTTATACCTAATCGCCTTTACTTTCTTTCGACATTTGGAGGGGATTTCCTGCAAATATGTCACAAATTGGCGAAGATTGCTGCGGCATGTCGTTTTTCGGAAGTATTACGCATACCGCGAAAGCGCCGCCTGATATACTCCCTTGGGCCGGAGGCCAATAAATTTGTCCACGGGTTCGCCGTTATGAAATACGATAACGGTCGGCATGGACATAACGCCATATTCAGCTGCAATCTCCGGCGACTCGTCGCAATCTATTTGCAAGATCGACAAGCGGCTTCCTTCCTCGTGCTGCAGCTCTTCTAGAATAGGAAGGAGCACTTTGCAGGGTGGGCACCATTGGGCGCTGAAATCGACAAGCGTCACTTCCTTTTCCTTAATGGCGCTCCGAAACGTGGTTGTGTTGACTCTGGGTATGCTCATTTTTGTTCCTCCTCATCGTGGGTTTGCCGTTCATCCAAAATCGACTGAATACGCTCCTCCAGATTCGACTTGATGTTTTGCAGCAGGTGGATTTGAGCATCGATCTCCGCAAGCTTTTGGCGGTAAACCGGGAGCACTTCCTGGCAGAAGGCTTCCTTATTTTTCAAGACACAATGAAGAAAACCGGCGATCTGCTCCGTCGACAGTCCGAGCTTGAGGTAGAACTGTATGGTCCGCACCTGCTCTTCCGCCAGCGGCGAATATTCCCGATAGCCGTTCTCACGCCGAACCGGCTTGATCAAGCCTAGCTGGTCATAATAACGCAGCGAACGGATGCTGACCCCGGTAAGGGCTGCAAGCTCTCCGATTTTCATGCTTCAACGCCTCCTGATGATCGATTCGATTTCATTATAAACCCTGACATTAGTGTTAGGGTCAAGCGAAAAGTAGGGTAGAGTGCTTTACGCTAAGGCATCGACTTTATAAGCAAGAAAGCGCCTCGGCTGATGGAATGTGAGCATGTGCCCTACAATATCTATCAGGAGGCGCTTTATAAAGTTTACTTGAGATCAGATCGCTTGCGGTACGTTCAATCCCAGGCTCCCAATCTACAACGTTTCCGTACTGAGCGTAAATCCGTCAATGACGGCGTCCTCGTCCACCTCGATCAAGATGCAGCGTTTCCCTTGATAATTGACCTGTCTTACGTACTTCAGATCCTGAGGACTGACTGAAATGGTGGCGATCTTCGTATCGATCTTAATCGATTTTGAAGTGAATTTCGGAATGACGCTGCTCGCTTTAATTTCGTAGTTTTTGTCGTCGACGATCGTTTGGAACGCTCGTTCCACCTTTTCCGCCGTCACATTCTCCACGCCGCTGACCGTCAGCAAGCGTTCCACATCCTTATAGTCCAGCTTAGGAGGTTCTTCCTCTTCATGGGTCTCGATGACCTGATGAATTTCCTCGTATACGCTGGCTATCGTTGAGGTATCAAGCTGATCTCCCGCCACTTCCTTTACGATCTCTTCGAAAATGGCTCTCTCTTCCAGCGCAGTCACGCTCTTCTCGGCATTCAAGACTTCCTCGATGAAATGCTGATTCGGATCATTCGCTCTCCCCGAGCAATACAGAATACGATTCACATCGGAATAGCCATCCGTTACACTGGGATAGAAAAAGCCCTGCTCCGGCGAGCTCAACTTAATGATCGGGTCCACGATGACATTGTATTTGAATTCCCGCTCGACGTAATCGAACATGAGCGTTTTCTTTTGCTGCTCCGTTGAATTGATGCTGCACAGAATGAACAGGTTGGAGAACATCTCGTCGTTTTCACTCACCTCGGCTTCTTCGTTTCTAGCCTTGGTTGGCTGGTAGTATTGGCCTCGGACAAAAGTAATCACCGTATCCTTTTCATACTGGGTATCCGCCAGCATTTTCTCCACTAGCAGGATCATCAGATCATGCCATTCCTCCGGATTGCCGGTCACCAGACCTTGATGAAGAAGTACCCGCGTAGGCGTCTCCGCTTCCTCGTGAAGCTTTAGCTCGAACAGCTTTTGATCCAATTCGCCGGCCATCAGCTTTTTGAAATTCCCCATATAAAGCTCCTGTTTTTCCCTGTCCAATAGCGCAAAAGGCTGACGTTCGTAATGATAGATCTCGCTTGTTTCCTTCATAATATACACATTCAAAATATCGTGAATTTGAAGCTTTTCATGATCCAGCTTAAACAGCTTGCGAATATTAGCGACTTCTTTCTTTAACATGTTCTATGAGACATCTCCTATGATGTGTAATGGCCTTACTGGAATAAATGATAGATTTGCGTTCCTAAACGCTCCAAAAAAGAATGCCCTCTGTGAGAAGGGCATCATACAGCACTCCACATGACTGAGGGACTCCAAAATTCAGACCCTCAGCGAGCCGCGGAACCCTCTGGCGGCATAGTAGGATTCCGCGCCATTGTGGTACACAAACACAGTCTCGTAGCGCCGGTCACAAAAGAGGGCTCCGCCAAGTTTTCTAATATTGTCAGGGGTTATCACCCAACTCGATGTTTTCGTATCAAACTTTCCAAGCTTCTGCAATTCCCGGTATTGTGCTTCCGTTAAAAGTTCAATCCCCATGGAGGCTGCCATATCCATAGCGTTATTCTGCGGCTTATGTTCTTTTCGTGACTCGAGAGCTTCCCGATCGTAACAAACACTTCTGCGGCCTTTAGGACTTTCCGCGGAACAATCGTAAAAGATGTATTCGTCCGTCTCTAGATCATGACCGACCACATCCGGTTCGCCGCCGGTTCTCTCCATTTCATGGAGCGACCACAATTTTTCGACATTAGCTTCGAGCTTGGCTTGAACATCAGCCCATTCAAGGCCGTCATGGCGGTTCATATTTTTCTCAAATCGGGCTTTCAATGCTGCGAATAGTTCTTCAGCCTGTTCTGGTGACAACCCCTTTTTATCGCTGGTGTCATTACTCTTGGTCATGGTCGATCCTCCCTCATACGTAGTTCAAAAAATACGCATTTCCTTCATTCTACCTCAGCTCTTTATATCACAACTTTATTATAGTTTAAAGCATGTCCAAATAAAAAAAAGGGAAAGGTTTGAGGGAGCAGGCTTCTTTAGCCTTTTCGCTGTATTCTTTCCCGCTTATTAATCAAAATCAATTCATTGATATCCTAGAACCTAGCAGCCTTTTCAATGCTTTATTCTATGTCCCAAGAGACTGTAAAACTACCTTTTAATCTATCCGCATGAGCTACGAGCTTATAAAATCCTTCTTCTTCAGCATTTATCTCATACTTATGATCACTTCTTTGGTGCAACGATGCATATTTGCCATTGGGCGTTAGTACTTGATGCCCAACTGCCCCGCCATTACCTACAGGTGTTGTATTCCAAACAAACACATAAACCAGTTTCTGCCCTTTTTTTAGATAAATCGGGATTTCTTGATTCCCATTAAAGTAATCGAACTTGGCTTCGTATGAATTGCCACTAATTACATCATGGAAATTTACCTTTTTGTCAGCTAGCAGAATCTTCATTGATGTAAATAAAAGCAGTGGAATAATAAATGCAAATAGCCACATCATTTTACGTCTTTTAGGTAATATTATGGTACCCCAATAAAAAATCAAGGAGAATATCACACCGAACACACCCATAAAGATTATCCATTCTTTCCCTGCCGAAAAAATGAAAAATCCAAAGCCTGCCGCGGCGTATAACAGTAACTTAATAATAGATTTTTGGGAAGGTATGTAATTTACAATTAAATCAATTATTATCGAACACAAAAAGCCATATCCATATATTGTTATCCACCCATTGATTTCGTTAATAGAAGCAAAGGATTCGTACAATTTAAACCCTGTTAGCAGCAGGACAAAAACCCATAGGAAGAATATTGCATAGCCAGCACCAGCGAGCTTGAATGTTATATACCGTATATAATCAACAACCTTAATTGGTGACACCCCCCAATGGACAATATTACCATATTACAACCATTACAAGTAGGTAAAAGGTTGTTTTGTTGCGTCATGATGCACACTCGGATTTCTATTTATATACGCATCATGCACCAATTCTGGGCATCTAGAGAGAAAGCTAGGCTAAGGAATTTCAACTTCCCGGGACATTCCAATAATAAAAGAAGCCATTTCCATTAATGAATGGGAAGCGGATCAAATTCTTTCGTTGAGGTCTAATGGGGGCGGTTCCTTATCTGAATAATGGTTATACTGACTGATGATGCGGAAATGGATTTAATCGTAACCCCCCAATAAAAAAACGCCTCAGAGAAGGCCTCCAAAGCGTAATTACTTGCAAAACAACTCAATATCATCTAATGCTGAATGAGCATGTCCTCTAACAAATTTACTTTCATCACTCAATGCATCATTAATAAGTGGAATAATTAGTTCCTTATTAACCGCTCTGTGTATTCTAGCAATATGACCAAAACATAGAATGGCTATTCCTCTTATATTTTCGTTTTTGTGCTGGCTATATCGGACCATTAGGTCTTGTACAAACTCTCCGTCATCCGCATTTAATGCTAGGGAAAGCAAGCCTCTTACTATTGTATCGGTGTTATCAGAATTAATTAGGTTTATGATTTCTTGATTTTTCTCTATATTATTGCTGTAGCGCTCTGAACTTTCATGAACAATATCATCTAGTACCTTTTCTAAAGAGTCGATTTCCTGCCATATTTGATGAACAGATTCATTATTTTCACTTCTTAGTTTTTCAAATGCATTAATTAAGCTTTTCTTTGTTTGAATTTCTTTATCCGTTTGTTTTAGGATTCTTCGTCTATCTCTATACATGATATAGTGTTTTTTGAAGTTCTCCCGAGCCTCTGTAAGTGAATAATCTTGATTTGGACCGCCCCAAACTTTATCTGCGTGGGGGTCATCTTGTCCATCATCTTCCCAATTACATAAACAACAAATCTCCCAGCCTCGTCTTTCCTCTAGTGTGGGATAACCACAACAGGGACAATTATGCCGATTCATCTGACACTTACCTTTCTTTTTCAGCCATCAACTATTATTTGGGCTGACCACAGTTCGCACACAGCTTTACGTTTGGCGTCCTCAATGGCTTGCCACAATATTGGCAAGGGTCGCCAAATAAAGATATTCGATGATGCATAATTGCGTTATGATGAACGCCCGAAACACCAGTTATTTTTTCGTATTCCTTTACGAAAGGACTAAATCTCTCATCCATAGATATCTGTTCTAATGATAGCCCATGCTCTTGCCTAAACTCCTTTGTTGCTTTCATACAATCACCATACAGCTTATGAATCCGTGCATATTCTCCTTCATCTAACATAGGCATTTCACATTTACAACGCCAACACCACATCATTTTCATGGTTCGTTACTCCATAGTCTCATAGGACTTATCAGCAAGAGTTTTGATTTTTTAGAGGCTTATTAGGTCGAACATTACATAAATACAAGATGAATCTCCACACGGAGCAGACAACCATTTGTTACAGGAGGGGCAGAGCTCGTTATCATATTTGTCGTAATAAATAATTACACTCCTACTGGAACAACTGCCCACCGATACGAAAATTGTCATCGACTATTACTTGTCGCTCTTCATCACAATTCTGATATTCACAGAATCACCTTTCGCCTGTTCACAACACTATATCATTACCCTATTACGGGTGCTAAACCAGCAGCGACGACCACCAAAACTTCTCGAGCCATGTCTTCCGCCGATCTATGTTGTGGATGTCTACTCCACTCGACGGCTGATCCAAAAATGCTCCAGCTTGTAATCAGGGCGGCAGTCTCAACCGTTTCTCGTGAAACGGAAGGTTCCGCTTGTTCACTTAACCAGGCAAATAATAGGTCATGTAGTTCCTTTTGCATTGCGACCTGAAATAACGGTTCATACTGTCGGTCAGCTAAAGTCATATACGGACGAGTACAGAAAAGAAAATCGAAAACGATTAAAATAAGCGTTCGCAGGCTCCCCGTATCGGATAAAGCAGCATTAGGCAGCTCATTCTTCAGCTTCTCTTGAAATTTCTCCCTCATCCAGCTCTCAAGAAATGCGAATTTGTCTTCAAAATGCGCATAGAACGTGGAGCGATTTACGGTCGCGTAAGCCGTAATATCTTGTACGGTAATAGAAGAGACATTCTTCTTCTTCTCAAGCAATTCCATAAAAGCCTGCATCAATAGTTGACGTGTCCGTTTCACACGGGGATCGTTTGTGTGAGTGAGCATGTTATGCTTCTCCCTCTCTCTTTGGGATATAGTGGTAAGCATGCGTTGTTAGGAAAGCTAAAGACAACAAATAAGTACATGTGTTGTATAAGCCACAAATGCGGCTGTTTACTGGTTGTACAACCCAAACCGCTTAGATAAGATTAACACAGACAGTGTAGTTTTTACTACACTGTTGGGTCTATCGTTGGTTCAAAGTAAAACAAGAAAACTAGAAACGATGGGTTCTGTGAAAGCAGTGCATACCCATTATGGTGATTGCTTGTGCAATCTACCTAAGGGCTTCTTATCCAACAATAGTCCGTCAGTTGCAAGATTATATACCGGATAAACCAAGGGAGGAAGATGAACATGGAAAACAATCCTGTTAGTAAATACGCTGGCAAGAAAGTAGTGATCACGGGAGGTAGCAGCGGACTTGGCCTCGTGACGGCGAAGCTGCTAGTGGATGAAGGAGCACGCGTTCTGATCACCGGACGTACCCAGGCTAAGCTTGACTCGGCTAGTGAGGAACTCGGCAGCAACGCGGTCTCATTGCTGAGCGACACCGCATCGTTGACGGATATCGATAAGCTGGCCGACCGGGTCAAGGCCGAGTTCGGCACGATCGATGCCCTGTTCGTTAACGCCGGCATCACGCGCTACGTCCCTTTCGAGTCAATGTCCGAAGATGTGTACGACGAGTTACATACAATCAACGCTAAAGGTCCGTACTTCACCGTACAGAAACTTGCCCCATTGCTTAACGAAGGAAGTGGTGTGGTGCTCACCACCTCTATAACGAACGTATTGGGTATCCCGATGATCAGTGCGTACGCGGCCAGTAAAGCGGCGCTGCGCTCCATGACTCGTAGTCTGGCCCGTGAACTATTACCGCGGAAGATTCGCGTCAACGCAGTCAGCCCCGGCCCCATCGACACAGGGATCCTGGAGCGGTCGATGCCGAAGGAAATTGCAGAACAGACGAAGGCGCAGATGAAACAGCAGATCCCAATGCTGCGTTTCGGGGATCCGGTCGAGGTCGCCAAAGCCGTAGCATTCCTGGCATTTGAGGCCACCTATACCACCGGGGCTGAGTTCCCTGTTGACGGAGGCGGCTCCCAGATCTAAGCACTCTCAGTTCGCAACTGACTCAGGGCTTCTTCTCATGACTATTGAAATGTAGGCAGGAATGTCATGAATTTTCATGTAACTTTCCAAGTCATCTTGCCTTCAAGTGAACTTAATCGTTTAGGATTTCGTGCTTTTCATTGGATGACCGTATGAATTCACAGAGAACACTATTCCATCAGAGCAAACTGGAGGGAACATCGAAATGGAGAATTTAGATACGTCTTTCAAAAATGTGAAGAATCAGGCATCCAACCCTGCTACCATGCGAACAATTCGGTTCCACGACTACGGTGAACCCACCGACGTCTTGCGCCTTGAGGAGGTGGAGATCCCAGAACCAGGGCCGGGACGCATTCGCGTGAGTGTGCGCGCTTGTGGGTTAAATCCGGTTGACTTGGTGATGTGCCGGGGACACTTTGCTGGTCAACTGCCCTTGCCTCGCGGGATTGGGCTGGACGTGTCAGGTATTGTAGACGCAGTTGGAGAGGGCGTTACCGATGTTGCCATAGGTGATGCGGTTCTGGGTGCCGCCGATTTCATGGGTGGATCAAGCGCCGGTGCATCCGACCGAGCGATCATGTACTACTGGTTCCGCATCCCGATCGGACTCGACTTTGTGCAGGCTGCAGCATTGCCAATGGCGGTCGAAACCGCCTACCGAGGCATTGATACTCTCGGGGTGAGGACGGGCCAGACCGTACTCGTGCACGGAGCCGGCACCACGGTAGGCTTCGCCGCCGTCCAGATTGCCCTCATGCGCGGTGCTCGAGTGGTCGCAACAGCGGGTACCACCTACGCCGACAAACTCCGCGCAATGGGAGCGATGGTGACCTCGTACGGTGATGGAATGGTCGAGCGAGTGACCGAACTGGCGAAGCAGCCGGTAGACCTCGCCCTGGATGCCGCACCAATCAGCGGCGCAATGATAGATTTAATCCATATCGTCAATGGGCATCCCGAGCGCGTCCTAACCGTCAGCGATTTCGCCGCAGCGGCTGAATTTGGCATTCGCGCCAGCTACGGAGAAGTACATACCCTACGTTATGATGTTGTCGGCGACTTTGCCCAGTACGCAGCAGACGGCAAGTTCACTATTCCGGTCGCCAGGACCTTCGCACTCGATGCATGGCGTTCAGCCGTCGAAATCAGTCAGAGCGGGCGTGCCCACGACAAACTGATCCTCCTGCCCGCCTCCGACTGATGTGCGCATATGACCGATGAATAGGCTGAATGAAGGAGGACGTACATTGAATATAAAACAACGAGAACATATCGCACTGATTACAGGCGCAAGTAGTGGGATCGGGTTGGCATTAACCCGGAAATTGCTGTCGGAGAACTGGCAGGTGGCTGCTTTAAACCGGTCGAATTTTCCAGCGGATGATACATTCTTCCAAAATCATCTGAAGAACGGATGGCTCCGAGCCTATAAAGTGAAGGATCTCACCGATTATGGCAGCTTGAGACACTCTTTGGAAGAAATCAAAAGCAAGGAGCAGCGGATCGATATTTTGTTCAACAACGCCGGAGGAGGCTTGAGTGAGCTGCGCTATTCGAAACAAGGGCGCGAAATGCATTATGAATTGTTGGCGGTCGTTCCTTATATTATTCTGATGGAATTAAAGGAGCTGTTGACAAACGGCAGCTTAAAAACGGTGATTAACACTTCATCACAGGCGCTTAGATTTACTAAGGAGTTTTCGATCGAAAACTTAGAGCATCCCAAAACCTTCCGCAAAATGTTTGGCCCTTATGCAACTTCAAAGCTGGCTCTTTCGTTGTGGACTCAAGCCGTCGCACCGCAACTTGCCAAGGAAGGCATCAAGATCCGAAGCGTAGACCCGGGAATTAACAACACGCTAAGAAAAGGAAAAGATTCCGGATTGACCTTATGGTTTGAACTGTTTATGAAGTTTTTTTCCTCTCCGCCTACCCATGGCGCCAATTTATTATTTGAGGGAGCCCTCGGCAAACACTGCAATGAGACCGGCGTGTTTCTGTTGAAAGATCGGGTTGCAGACTTGAAATTTATAGAGCATGCGCAGCGTGTGCTGGATAAAATCTCTGATATATATAGCCATGAATTTCTCGGCGGGAGTGTTCAAGTTAATGGCTGAGTTCATAAAGAAACGTGATTAAGACCTACTAAAGTGAAATTAAAGCAAATCTCAAGCTTGTTTAATTAATTGCATAAAAAACGAAGATCTCAGGCAGCTTAGTCGCGTTTGAGATCTTCGTTATTTGGGCAGGTACATGCGGCTCGAATTGGTTATTTTCTAGTGAGCGACACCCAGCACTCCACATGGGATGAGCGGGTCTGTAAAATAAAATGTGAAACCTCTTAACTTAAGATAAATTTGTCAATACTGACTTACTAGATCAAAGTTGGAGGGATCCATTCATGACAACCCGTAGCGGACTGCTGTCCAAGCAAGAACTTCGCCAATTCGTAAAGGAACGTAATTTCCAATCAGCGGAGGATATTCAAAAGACGTTAAAGGAACTCTTTGCAGATGTACTTCAAGAAGCTTTGGAAGCCGAATTGGATATGCATCTGGATTACGAGAAACATGACGTAAAGAACAAGCAGACAAAAAACAGCCGCAATGGTTTTACCAAAAAGACCGTCACTTTTGAATACGGCAATGTTGAGATTGAAGTCCCTCGTGATCGTTTGGTGAATTTCAACCGGTTGTGGCCAAGAAGAATCAGACGAATCTCACAGGAATTGAAAAATCAAATTATCGCGCTGTATGCTAAGGACGTGAGTACTCGAGACATTTAGGACCATCTTCAAGGTTTGTATGGAATTGGGGTTTCTCCAAACTTCATTTCGAATGTAACCAATAAAATCGTGATTAAAGGGTGACAGAACCGTCGAAGTTTTGGCTGAATGTTCTAAACGAGCTCAAAAATCGTGGCGTATAAGACATCCTGATTACCCGTGTCGACAACCTAACAGGTTTCTCTCAAGCCATTGCAGCTTGCTATCCGAAGACAGATATACAAAATGTATTATTCACCAAATCCGCAACTCGATACGTTATGTATCCTACAAGGATCTCAAGAAAGCAACAGCCGATCTGAAGCCAATCTATAAAGCGCCGTCAGAAGAAGCAACGCTACTCGAGCTTGATCGATTTGAAGAAGCGTGGGGGCAGAAATATCCTCTGATCATCAAATCGTGGAGACAGAATTGGGACGAGCAAGCTACATTCTTTAAAAATATCCGGCGGAGCTGAGGAAGCTCATCTATACAACCAATATGATCGAGAGCTGTCATCGCCAGCTACGCAAGGTAACGAAGGGAAAAAGTATCTTTCCAACGGACGAAGCATTACTTAAGATGCTCTACCTCTCAACGATGGACGTCCAGCGGAAGTGGACGGGACGCGTGCAAAATTGGGGGCAAATCCTTCAGCAATTGACGGTGTATTACCCAGAACGCGTCCAGGTACGCTAAAAGCGGCTTTACATGGAGGGGGGGATGATAGGCTATCTAGCCTTGGCGATAACCTGCTTTTCAGATATCGCCGCATCGCCTTAGATCTGCCCACAGAGGCTCCATGTCAAGCCGCGGCAGCGAAGTTGCTAGATTCATTTAAGGGTTTATTCTCAGAAAACTTGACAGACTCGCCTCAAAAAGATAATCCCTAAAACGTGATTTACTTACAAAAAAACATTTTTATATCATCTAGAGCTGAACGAACATGTCCTCTAACAAATTTACTCTCATCATTCAATGCATCATTAATAAGTGAAATAATCAGTTGCTTCTTAACCGCCCTGTGTATTTTCTAGCAATATGACCTATCCTCGTCTTTCCACAACAGGTACAATTATGCTGATTCATCTGACAATTACCTTTCTTTTCCAGTCGTCACACCTTTATTTCGGCTGACCACAGCTAGCACACAGCTTTGCGTTTGGCGTGTGGACACCTATGAATCATGCGAACCCACACGTAGATTGAGAGCATTGTCGATATATATATGTCTATCACGAGTATTGGTATTTTGGATATGAGGGAAGATACGCATCCGTGATTTAATCCTCTTTCAAGCTTTCCAAGATTAAATTCACTTTTTCGGCGACGTCAGAGTTCTGCTTCATCTTAGTGTACTCTCGGAATGCTTCCTGTAGGAGAGCGCCCTTCTCTCGCTTACTTACAAATGACCAGGTATTCAGCAAATCAATAAAATCGATATCGAATCTAAAACTGCTTGTCGTCTTTGATTTTGTCATCATGTACCTCCGTCCTTTTAAATTTCTTTCTCACCTTTGAAGTGAATACGACTTTTCTCTGAGAGTCTAGTGTTATATATATCCCCAAGTATGTCCAGATATTGACTAATTTGATTCCGCGGTTGAAGGTATCCACTCATATATTCTAGCTTTTTTGTCATATTATCATGGTTGTATTTTGAACTATTTGAAAATAACAGGAATGCTTTTATAAACTTTGTTGATTTATAAGTTTCTTGAAAATATGGCGAAAAATCTTCGAGTAAATTCATAAACTTCTGTACTTCTTCGATGTTATTTGCCTTGTAATGACCATTTTTGAATGCTGTCATTGCGTCCTGCTCATTTAATTCTCCTCTCGTTAAAGAAATACCTAAAATCGGTGTAATCGCATTACTCTCGATAAATTCCTTTAGTAAGACGTATTCAAAGAATTTTTCTTCTTTTTCAGCGAAGGTTGCATAACCATTTAGAAAGTCAATCGGCTTCCAATTATTGCTTTTTTCGTTTAAACGGTGAACTTCTGATAGACCATACCCTTCACATACAATGTAGTACACAGGCAACCCCAATATTGATTGGGCTTTAAAACGGTGTTGGCCATCAATAATTTCATATTTCTCATTTACAATAATTGGTGTAATTAATTGTTTCTGTTGCATGGAATCAATAAGACGTTTTACATGCAATTCGTTGATAATCCTGTTTCCGTCAATGGTGTTAAACTTTTCGTAGCTTTTCGTTACGAATACCTCTGTGTATTTTTCTTGGATTTCGGCTTCTTGCTTTATCATTCAGAATCTCTCCTTTGTTTCAAGCGCTGTAACCGCTTTATCTCATTATTCACTGTATAATTATGCCTTATTTCTTTACCGCATTGCTTGCACTCAGAACGAAATCTTTTCACAGTATAACTATAGTTAAATTCACGAAGTGTTTTCTCCAATCTACACCTAGAGCAGATCTTAGTTTGATTCAAATCAATCTCTTTTGGGATAGCTTTTTCTATCTCTACATAGTTTATTGCCTCAATTCGCTCTTTAATCTGCTTTTCACGTTTTCGATTACGATACTGAATAGACAAACACGCTCTGCAGGTGTTTGAAAACCCATCTTTAGAACTAACGCTTTTTGTAAACTCAATCGTTTTTTTGGTTTCTCTACATTTTTTGCAACGTTTCTCCACAATTACTTTCTCTACGAATTGCTCCCTTCGTTTCTTGTCGAGTTCCTTTCTACAAAATTTGCAATAGGTTTGTAAACCATCTAATTTGAAGCTGTGTTTGCTGAATTCGCTTCTATGTTTTAATTCCTTACAGTAAGGACACTTCTTTTTGGGTACTTGGTACAATTCAGGGTTTGCTTCACGCTTTGCTTTAATAGCCAAATCATATTCAAGCGATAACAACTTCCCACAATCATGGCATGAGCTTCGTAATCCATCTTTTGTATATTTGTCCTTGAAGAACTCTGATCTATGTTTTATTTTCTTACAACGAGCGCACTGTTTTTCTATGACGAACTCCTTTGGTTCCAAAGCACGCTTTAAGAGATTTTCTTTACTCTTTGATCTCAAACATTGTTTACAATTATTTTCTTTCGAGGAAAACTCGGTGATTAGTTTGACCTCCTTACATGTTTTGCATTGTTTTTCGCCTATCATATCTACACATCCTCCTCGATTTATATAATACGATAAAACATATAATATGTAAAACAAGGTGCAGTGCTAGATACGTAACAATAATGAATAACAGTATTTCAATTTTCGCTTTGTTGACACATTATTGAAAAAACAAGAGGACTATCCTACAAGTCACTGGATTGACTCGTGAAAGTCCCTTCTTCTTCATTATCTAATTCGAAAGTATACCCATATATAAAAGAACAGAAGCAACCAGCCACACCTCATTTTTGAACCATCATGTGACGAGTAGACAGTGAAAACAAACATGCATGTGTCCCAAAGGAGTAGTGTTTGCTCTGATACAATTTAAAACAAAAATGAAGGAGCATCCGTAGGGACGCTCCTTCATTACTTAACATTGACTTAAAGCCATACTTTTAGTTACCCAATCTTGGAGAATTATTTTCAGCACACATTTAAAAGATTAGTCGATGAAACAAATCTTCTTGATGATGAAAATAAAAATATGAAAATTTTCATCCATAACGATAAAGCATGCTTGAACACTGGTTTATTCACCAAAAATTTTAACTATATTTATGCTTACTTCGAAATAAATACAAGGCAAGAAACTCCACCATGGGTTTTTAAGGGCTTCTTTGAGGAAAGCTCGGAGAAGTTCACTTGTTTTAACCCACTCCCTATTCGAGCAGAATATTTTAGTGAAATTAGGATGATAATGGTTATACTGACTGAAGATGCGAAATTGGGTTTAATCGTCACCCACCCCCCTCAATAAAAAAACGCCTCAGAGATAATCCCCGAAGCGTGATTACTTACAAAACATTTTTATGTCATCTAAAGCTGAATGAGCATGTCCTCTAACAAATTTACTTTCATCATTCAATGCATCATTAACAAGTGGAATAATTAGGTCCTTATTAACCTTTCTGTGTATTCTAGCAACATGACCAAAACATAGAATTGCTATTCCTCTTATATTTTCATTTTTATGCTGACTATATCGGAACATAAGGTCTTGTACAAACTCTCCATCATCCGCATTTAATGCAAGGGAAAGCAAGCCACTAACTATTGTATCGGGGTTATCGGAATTAATTAGGTTTATGATTTCTTGATTTTTCTCTATGTTATTACTGTAGTGTTCTGTACTTTCGTGGACAATATCTGCCAATACATTTTCAAGAGAAAAAATTTCATTCCATATTTGCTTAGCTGAATCATTGGAAATAGTTTTTAGCTTATCAAATTCAATAATCAGGGCTTTCTTAGTTACTAGTTCTTTTTCTGTCTGTCGTAAAATGTTTCTCTTATCTCTGTACATTGTATAATTCTTTTTAAAATTATTCCTTGCCTCCGTTAATGAGTAATCTGCATTAGGACCGCCCCAAACTTCATCTGCATGAGGGTCATCTTGCCCGTCATCCTCCCAATCACATAAACAACAAATCTCCCAACTACGTCTTTCTTCTAGTGTGGGGTAACCACAGCAGGGACAATTATGTATAATTTGTATATTATCCAATTATCGATTGCTCCTATTCTTCACATTTGGTTACTTTAAAATTATATTTCTCCAATATTCTAATTATTTCTTCCTCTTCATTATTGTTAAGTTTATCTCTTAACCCTCTTTCAAACTCTATATCCCTAGTTTTCTTTATTAATTCATTTAATCTAGTCTCGATATAAGGAAGTACTACACTATCACGGTATTTTATTGCTTCCTCAACTGTTTGGAAATTTTTATAGACTGTTTCATCAAAAATATTAGTATGCACTTTGTATCCGTAAACAATCTTTTCACCATTTACTTTACTTAACTGTGGATAAATTAAATGCAAACCCTCATCTGCATATTTACTTCTTATATTAGTAGAATTCAATTTGCTATTATATATTCTTAAATTCACAATTCTGTTATCTAAAGGATTATTATTTATATGGTCAATAGTGTTGCCCCAATAGTCAATCTCAGAATATTCATTTTCAATTATCATTCTATGTAGTCGTACAGAGTGCTTGTTAATGCTTGTTTTTACTTGGATATAATTATCCTTTTTGATTGCAGTCCAATGATATTTGTGTAAATAATTTTGCCAAGTTTCTACATCTACAATGACTTCAACCTGATTTTTTCCACCCGTAACGAATACGATACAATTTTTGTTGTCCATCTGTTTGACCATATAATTATTTAAAGCACGCAAATTGTGCATTCAAACTCCCCCCTCAATAATGTTCGTTATATAAATCAAAAACCCTTCCATTTATGGGAAGGGTCTGAGCACCGATACATCTTTATATTAATCTTTCAGCACCAACAGTGAACAGCACTCAACATGTGCCGTCTGAGGGAACATGTCCACCGGCTGGATCCACTCCAGCCGGTAGCCGCTTTGCAGCAGCACCTGGCAATCCTTGGCCAGGGTGGAGGGGTTGCACGACACGTAGACGAGTCGTGCCGGTTTCGCGGCCGCGATCGCGCTCAGCAGCTCGCGATCGCAGCCGGTGCGCGGCGGGTCGACGACGATGACGTCGGGACGGGTGCCGCGCTTGACCCATTCGGGCAGCAGCTTCTCCGCGCGCCCGACGTAAAACTTCGCGTTGTCAGCACCGCTCAGCTCGGCATTGCGGCGGGCGTCATCCACCGCCTCGGGGATGATCTCGATGCCGCGAACCTCCTTGGCTAGCGGAGCGAGCCATAGACCAATCGTGCCGGTACCGCAGTAAGCATCGACGACAAGCTCGCTGCCGGTCAAAGCCGCTGCTTCCTTGGCAGCATCGTACAGCTTGACGGTCTGCTCGGGGTTAAGCTGGAAGAAGGCACGCGGCGATAAGGAGAAGCGAAGGCCGCCAAGCTCCTCGTCCAAACGTTCCTCACCCCACAGGACGCGGGTCTCTTCGCCGAACACGAGCGGTGTATCGGCCTTGTTAATGTTGTGGGCGATGGTAGTCACATTCGGGAGCTCCGCACGGATCGCCGTAATCAGTCGTTCCTTCTCCGGAAGCTTGTCCGAGGCGGTAATGAACGTCAGCTGGACGTTCCCCGTCTGCCTGCTGACCCTTGCCGCCACGGTGCGTACGGTCCCTTTGCGGCTGCGCTCCTGATAAGGCTGAATATGGAGCCGGGAAAGGATAGCTTTGACCTTGGCAATGACATCATTGATCGCCGGCTGCTGGATCGGGCAGCCTGAAATATCGACGAGCCGATGCGAGCCGGGGGAATACAGCCCCGTTATGATCTGTTCATTAGCCCAGCCCGCCTGCAGCTGGGCTTTATTGCGGTACCCCCAAGGGTCGTCCATCCCGAGAATAGGCCGCAGCGGCAAATCCGCCAGCTTGGCGTACCGGTTGAAGGCTTCTCGCACAAGCTCCTCCTTGGCACGAAGCTGAGCGGGGTAAGTCATATGCTGAAGCTGACAGCCTCCGCAGGACTCGTACACCGGACAGGGCGGCTTCACGCGATCCGGAGATTTTTTCTCGATATCGGCCAGCTTTGCGGACAAATAGGTCGGCTCGACCTTGGTCACATTGGCTTTGACAACCTCCTCGGGCAGGGCACCGTCAATAAAGACGGCCTTTCTTTTGTAATAGCCTACACCTTCTCCGTTAATTCCGATTCTTTTTATCGTTACGACAATACGATCGCCGATCTTGACGTCATCGCCGCTATTTGTATATCGGGGCTGCTGTCCGTTGTACGGCTTTTTGCCTTGACGGGGGGCAGTTTGTCCTTTAGGTTTGTTCATCTTTATTCCTCGCTCCGTTACGTATAGATGGTTTGGGTATTCATACAGTTACAGATACTATAACACGTTCGACCTGATGGGAGAAACTTAAGGACGCTGAAAACGCCAATATGCAATGTTCTTGTTTTTTTTGGCATAAGGCGCCATCGTTTTACATATATTTCAACTCACTGGGAAAAATAGAGAGAGAATCCGTATCGTCAAAGGATTTTTAACGAATGGTTTATGTTCCGCTAATCTTGTCTTAATATTGGGGCGGTATCCTAACGATAACGAGGAAAATGCAGAAGGGAAGATCGAGCATGATTTTATATCAAATGGCTAAACGAATGGAGCAGCGCCAGCAATTAAAACGAAATCTCCTTTTATCCGAGGGTGACCGCGAAGAGCTGCTTTCACAGAAGGATCAGGTAGAAGCTCAATTAATAAGCCAAGCCAATGTATGGAACGGGGAAGGCAGCGACGAGTTTATGCTTCAAGCGATGACCCCGGAGTCGGGCTGGACTGAATCAAATAACAGCTGGGCATAGCAGGAAAATGGAGAAGCCGTTCCATTTTCTTTTTTTTGTGTTCATCCCTGTTTCCGTGTAGAATAAAGGAATAATTGATTCTGCCAGCAAATGAGGGTATTCGAATGAAAGTTGTGCTATCTACGTTGAATGCGAAATATATTCATACCTCGCTTGCGCTTCGTTACTTGAAGGCGTTCAGCGAGAAAGATTTTGATATAGATATCGTAGAATATACGATTAAGGACCCTGCGATGAATATCGTATCCGATTTGTTCCAAAAAAATCCGGATATTCTCGGCTTCTCCTGTTATATCTGGAATATTGAAGAGACGATTACGGTCATCAACATGATGAAAAAAATCAAGCCGGAGCTTACTATCGTGCTGGGAGGACCGGAGGTATCCTACGATACGGAGTATTGGATGAACCGACTTCCCGAGGTGGATTACATCGTGATGGGGGAAGGGGAGGAAACGTTCCACCACCTGCTTCAGGAGCTTTCGGGAGACCGGAAAATGTACAGCGTGTTCGGTGCGGCCTACCGCAAGAACGATAAAGTGATCATCAACCCGCCCCGTCCCAAGCTGCAGCTGGATGACATTCCTTCACCGCACCGCTTTGCCGAGGATGTTCCAAGTTTGGCGAACCGTGTCGTTTATTTCGAGACGAGCCGTGGCTGTCCGTTCAGCTGCCAATTCTGCTTGTCGTCCATTGAGGTCGGGGTACGGTATTTTGATATGGAACGGACCAAAAGCGATTTGCTTTACCTGATCGATTCGGGAGCGAAGCTGATCAAGTTCGTGGACAGGACCTTTAACATTAAAAGGGACTATGCGATGGAAATCTTCGATTTTCTTATAAAAAACCATCGTGGTACGGTATTTCAATTTGAGATTACCGCCGACATCATGCGGCCCGAGGTGCTGGACTATTTGGCGGAGAACGCGCCGCCCGGCATCTTCCGCTTTGAGATCGGCGTCCAGTCGACGAATGATATCACGAACAGCCTCGTCAAACGGAGGCAAAATTTCACCAAGCTGACCCGTACGGTGACCAAGGTCAAGGAAAGCGGCAAGATCGACCAGCATCTCGATTTGATCGCCGGCCTGCCGGAGGAGGATTACAATTCGTTCCGCAAAACGTTCAACGACGTGTTTGCATTGGGACCGGAGGAGCTGCAGCTTGGATTTCTGAAAATGCTTCGAGGAACCGGTATGAGGGCGGATGCGGAGAAATACGGCTATAAATTTATGGATTATGCGCCTTATGAAATTCTCGGCAACGATATTTTGCCTTTCTCGGATCTGGTTCGAATTAAACGGGTGGAGGATGTTCTGGAGAAGTATTGGAATGCCCACCGGATGGACCATACCGTAAACTATTTGATTCGAGAGGAATTCCCTTCGGCCTTCGATTTCTTTCAGCAATTCGGGGACTTCTGGGAATCCCGGGGCTGGCAAAAAATCGGCCACCAGCTGGAGGATTTGTTCACCCGCCTGCGCGATTTCCTGATCCAGCGGGGAACCAAGAGCCTGGAGGTAGTGGAGGGCTTGATGAAGCTGGATTACTTCCTTAACCATAAGTACAAGCCGAGAAAAATATGGTGGGACTTCAAGCTGG
Source organism: Paenibacillus vulneris (assembly GCF_039543185.1). Lineage (NCBI taxonomy): Bacteria > Bacillati > Bacillota > Bacilli > Caryophanales > Paenibacillaceae > Paenibacillus > Paenibacillus vulneris. The sequence continues at coordinate 205,928 of NZ_BAABJG010000002.1, forward strand.
ATAAGGCAGCTCAGGCCGGTTACTTTAAGCTGCTGGCGGAGCATCCCGAGGCCGTCTCGGAAACCTTCGCTTCCCTGCGTATTAGCGAGAAGGACTTGCATAAGCATGTCATGATCGAAGTGCTTCCATTCCGGTTGGACCACTATCTGGAAACGGGCGAGATGCTTACGGATGAAGAGCGGCTGCTTGTCGTGTATTTCCCGCCGGATGCTTCTTCGCCCGCACAATATTTCTCCATGAATGCCGCCCAGGCATCAGTCATGACCCAATAATCTGACGAGAATCTGCATACTAAACGCAAAACGCAAAACAACCACCCTGAAATTCAAGGGTGGTTGTTTTCTGTATGTACGCCCAGCATGGGCGTCATCTCTACGGTGAAAGTCCGGAATGGGGGCTGGCAAGCGCCTACCATTAGCCAAGAGCAAGGGTGTCCGCCGTGAGGCGGAATCTGAAGAAAGCTGGAGGCAAACGCACGGCTTGAGGTACACGAATCCAATTTGAGGCGGTTGCAGTCGGATGAGTCACCATACCATGACAAAATCCAAAGCTGCCAAAGGCTACAGCCGTAGACTTGGGCGAGCGCGGGCGGAAAGATGACGTTCTTATCTGGGGAGACCTGCGGAACACGCGAAGTTACTTCGTAACCGCGGCTGTAAGGCCGCGCTGAATCCGCAGGAGTCAGCA
>NZ_BAABJG010000002.1:206667-206850 GCF_039543185.1 Paenibacillus vulneris
CGAGTTCTTCGTCGGCACAAATCGTCCCTTCCTCTCGCGAAGTCCGTAACGACTTGTTGGAGCGGATGCTCGAAAGGGAAAACCTTTTGCTCGCCTACAAGCGAGTGGTCCAAAAATGGAGGAGCACCCGGGGTGGACGGAGTAACGGTAACGGAGCTACAAGCTTACCTGAAGACGCACTGG
>NZ_BAABJG010000003.1:0-614361 GCF_039543185.1 Paenibacillus vulneris
TTAGCCTTGATGTGGGTCGAATCCGAAACTAGCACTCGCCCTCCCACCATGCGATGCTGGACTGCCTGAAGCACAATTTCATCAAATACGTCTTGGAAGACCGTTGTATTTACGAAACGTTTGCGCCGGTTCCAGCTGATTGTTGTGTGGTCAGGGACGCGATCGGTCAGACCAAGTCCAAGGAACCAACGATAGGCGAGATTGGTTTGAATCTCCTGTTCTAAGCGTCGCTCCGAGCGAATGCCGTAAAAATAGCCAAGGAAGATCATTTTGAAGAGAACAACAGGATCAATAGCAGGTCTTCCATTATCTTCACAGTAGAGTGGAGTTACTTTTTCACGAATGAAGTCAAAGCTGATATATTTGTCCACTTTGCGGAGCATATGATCTTGAGGAACAAGGTCTTCGATAGATACGAACTCATACGCAGTTTGTTTACCTTGATTATAACGAAGCATTGTTTTCACCGTCCGATTAATGTAGTACTTATATTATACAACATTAACGCGGTGTCGTGATAAAAATGAGCATAAAGAATGGCTGTCGAGACTTTTTCGACAGCCTGTAGACCTCGAAAGAGGTCTCTTTTTTTGCCCAAAACCCGAAAGAACATGAAGAAGTTTTTCTCTTTAATTCGGTCTTTCGCTGTATTTTAATGAATAGAAGGAATCGATTCGGGAGAGGCGGGGTACAGTGTCGTTAACCATTCTTTTTTTACTGGGAATTATAGGGGTTACGCTTGTTATGACATTCAGAGCTGCGCTGGCAAGGGCTATACTTGACGACAACGCCGTCGTTCAAAGATTGCGAGGAGCCGCATGGTTTCATCATTATTGGAAAGGCGGTCTGCTGCTGTTTGCGGTGAATGCCGCATTGTTTTTTACCGCCGTGCTTGGATTTTACGGGGCCATAATGTATTCCATACCGTACGTTCACATTCTGTTGATGCTTATTGCTGTCGTGGGGAGTATCTATGTATGGCTAATCATCAATCGCTCTTGGCGGGGGCTGCGGCGTGACCGCATCAAGATGGGATTGGTGGGAAGCAGCTTTTATGCTTTATTAGGCATGATGTTCATGTATGGGCTGATGACACTTAAGCCATCGTATCCGGGTGAGGATACCTTTATGGGAGCCATCGGTCTCCTGTTCGCCATCGTTGCAGCCCTCGGTGCATTCGTCACCTGCTTGGTATTGACCGGCTTTTCGAAGAGCGATCAGAAATGAATCATAGGCTGTGAGAACTCGATCGGATGCGGGTCGGCCATACAGAGCTCCATTACTTATTATATCTGCGTCTGATCTCGGCCAGCTTGTTCTCCAGCTCATGCTCCAAATCCAGCTCAAAGAAATTTGCAAGCTTGCACAGATAAGCCAGGCAGTCGGCAAATTCCTTCCCCAGATTTTCTTTAATTTCTTCCTTCGCCTGCAGGTAGGCTTCGTTTTGGTCCAGGCCCGCGTCCCTCAAATCCGCCGTTCTATACAGCAGGGTACGGAATTCCTCCGCTACCTCGGCAACCTCTGTCGTGAGCAGCATGTGAATATACAGCAGAAACTCCTTGCTGGATTGAAAGTCATTCTTATCGACCTTGTCCCAGCCCATATCCTCCTGAAAAGTCTGATACATTTGTTGAACCGCTTTCAATTAACCTCTTCCCTTCTGATCCTGTTATAAATTACAATTATTGTTATTATACGACATAGATAGGAGGAAGAACATACATGATTTATGTCATCAGGCACGGGCAAACCGATAGGAACAAGGAAGGCAGACTGCAGGGGAGACAGGGGCTTCCGCTCAATGACAGCGGCATCAAGCAGGCGGAATGGGTAAGAGACCATCTTCGGCACATACCGTTTGATTACGTCTTTTCCTCTCCCCAGGAAAGAGCGCTCCAAACGGCACAAATCATAACGGGGAAGCCGCCGATAACGGATCCGAGACTCGATGTGTTTGATCTGGGCGAAGCGGACGGACTAACCAAAGCGGAAGTCAAGATGGCCGGTGCCGTTCCCGATCCCAGCGTGTATGAAGGCGTTGAGGATGTGGACGGGTTTGTTAGAAGGGTTTTCGCATTTATGCATGAGCTCGAGAAAAAGTACGGCTTGCAACAGGCCCACATTCTACTATCCGGACACCGGTGTACGACGGGATGTATAGGATCGTATTTCGAAGGTCTGCCCAAGGACGGCAACCTCTTGAAATTATCTTCAGACAGTGGACAGTACAAAACGTATTCCTTCCGTTCGTTGAATTTGACATAACTATAATAAAATAAAACGAGGTGCATTACTAAGATGCCACTGCCGATGATTCATTTCCAAGTTGCCGTTCATTTTTTCCGGAATGAGGATATTCCTGCTTCTTTTATTCTTGGCAATATAGCGCCGGATGCTATCCACATGAGAAAGAACGCAAGCAGAGAGGATAAGAAGAGAACTCATTTTGATGCTGAATCCGATACTAGTAAGCGGGAGCTCGTACAGAGGGAATATTCCCATTACATCAGCATGAATGCCAATGAGGAATGGAAATGGTTTGTTCGAGGATACTTTGCTCATGTGCTTACCGATTATTTTTGGGTGCAGCAAGTGTATTCCAGCTTTAAAGAGAAGGCTTTGGCTGATGGGCTGGAACCCGAATCGATGAGAAGAGCCTATTATCGGGATACGGATCAGATCGATTTCAACTACTATCGAAACAAACCGTGGACCGGCAAGGTTTGGAGCCAATTGATTCAATCCAAAGCCTTTGCTCTGGAGCCTTACGTTACCTTTGATGAAGTGAACTATTGGCGGTACAGGACGGTACATTGGTTCGATCTGTTGGCCAAGGAGCCGGGAGAGACGCCGCGTTATATTACGGAGCCGATGACCGAGGAATTTAGCCAAGCTGCCGCCGAGCGCGTGAAACAGGTACTTACGGATTGGGACCCAACGCTTTAATATTTCGTCTAATGGCAGCTGGCCATAAGAGTATAATGATTTATTACCTTTATTTGGTATGTGGATGAAGCATATTATTAGGAAAAGGCTGCCGCCTAAAGGAGTTTGATGATCATTCGACATAGGCAAATCGGCAGACTACCGCGGGCCAAAGATGCGGAAAGCATAAGACTGCTTCAAAGCATAATGGACTTTTGATCATGGGATAATTGCACTATTAAGGGGAAGGAAGCGTATGATCTTTAGAGAATTGGATGAGCTGGATGAAAAGCTGAAGGCGGGCATGGAAGCATTGAGAGGCACTATGATCGTATCAAGGGGCCGCGTACATATTTTGCAGGAACTGCCGGGATTTGCCGCAATGATCGGCGACGAGATCCAGGGATTAATCACCTATCATCTGCGTGAGGACGAATGTGAAATTGTCTCTCTGGACAGCAGAATCGAGGGCAAAGGTCTAGGAACGAAGCTAATCCAACTTGTTATAGAAAAAGCAAGACAGAAGGGCTGCAGACGAGTCTGGCTGATTACGTCCAATGATAATATAAAAGCGATACGCTTTTATCAGAAAAGAGGCTTCGATTTAAAGGCTGTTTATCCCGATGCGATTACGGAAGCACGAAAAATAAAGCCCTCCATTCCATGGGTAGGGTACGACGGCATCCCTGTTCGGCATGAAGTTGAATTTGAGTATAGGGTAACGCAGCTGTAAGGTTGTTCTGCTCATAGATCGCTGCAGATGAGGAGGATGTCAGGATGACGATAACCCGTGAGACCATTATACAAGAAATCGCCGCCGATCTCGGAAGTCAGGACTATATACTGGCAATCTGGCTGGAGGGCTCGGACGGTACCGGGAGCTTGGACGAATATTCGGACATCGACATGGTGTGCTATACCAAGGAAGGCTTCGGAGAGGCCGCATTGTCGCGGCTGGATGATTGTATCGGACGCATGGGTGCGGTCGATATTGCCTATGAACAGCCGGGGCGGCCCGCCAATAACCGTTATAAGGTTTATCATATCATAGGGACCCCGGACCATTTGTTGATCGATGTGACCGTGCAGAGCGAGAGTATGCCCGTTGCATTTATCCATGAGGACCTGACCGTAGTACCGGTTGTTTTGATCGATAAAGCAGGCATTGTGAAAATGGCGCATGTGGAGTCTGCTGCCCATCTATCCCGGCTTCGCCAGCAATGGCTGCAGGCCCAGGCTATATACAGTCAGAGGAGCCGGGCAGTGAAGTATACTAAGCGCGGGCTATTTTTGGAGTAGATGATCTACTATCAGAAATACGTTTTGCAGCCGTTGGTCGATGTGCTCCGCATCCTCCATACTCCTTATCAGGCGGACTGCTATTTAGTGCACGGTTCGAGGGATTTTCCGGCGGACGTGGTGCTGACTCTGGAATATCTATATGGGGTCAAAACCGTGCAAGATATAGCAGAGCGGATCGAGGCGGCCGATGAGATGTTTCATCAGGCTGTGGCTGAGACGAAGGCCAGGCTCTCCTGGGCATAGGCGGATTAGAGTAACCACTGCGCTAAGTCTTAAGCAGCACAAGCAGCCCTCCACACGGATAAAGTGATGGAGGGTTCTTGCTTTCCGGCGTTTATTAATCCTAGCCAAACAAAATATCCAGTACGGTTCCCAGCTGCCCTCGGCTTTTTCCTTCAAGAATACTGGGATTGTACACTTCGACGAAACCGCAATGCTCACAGGAAACAAACAGAAAATGATTGTGTTGAATATCTAGGAGCTTGCTTAACCCGGTTCCTGTCATAGCAACTTCCTTGATTCTGCAGCTAGTGCCGCTGCATTTGGAGCATTTGAACTTTTCCTGGATGGCATCCTCGATTCTCATCAGCATTCGCCTCCTATTTATTTACAACTATGACGAGTGGTTGTAATAGAAAGTTCCGGTCTCGAAGAAAAAGAATCAGTCATACATCGTCATAATAGCCTGTGCCCCTGCCACGACGGCTTGCCGCAGCTCTGCGGGTTCCAGAATGAGAAGCCGGGCCCCGAACCCCAGTATGATCCCGACAGCCGATTCCAAGGTATTGAATGCCAATTCAGCCTCATACCATCCGTCAGGGGAGGGTTCGCTCCACGCTTGGATGCGGACATAACGTGTCTGCTCCAATCGGGCACGGGCCTCTTCGTGCACCCTTGCGCGTGCCGGATAAGTCGGCAGATCCGCGCGGAACCGATTCACCGACTGCTCCCAATAGGAGGCAAGCTGAAAGCCTTCCGGCCGTACGGCGGGTGCTGACAGCATTTCCGCCGCGCGAATGCGCGAGATACGGTAGGTTCTTGGCTCGACAGTTTTCATATTTTGGGGGTCGCTAGCATTCGAATCAGCAGGAAGCGCAACAAGGTACCAAAGCGTGCCCTTCACTACAAGGCCTAACGGATGCACCGTGCGATAGCCGGATCTGCTTTCCGATACGTAGTCCATATGAAGCTGCCGCCCTTCCCAGACGGCCTCTTGCACAAGGTGCAAGAGCGGCACATTCTCTCCGGACGGATGCCATCCGGCTCCGTCCACGTGCAGCCTCTCGCGGGTGTACTCGACATCCCGCCGCAAGGTGGGGGTCAATGAGGCCAGCAGCTTAAGCAGCGCGGCCTCAAAGGTACTGTCCCAGCCGAGATCGGCGACATGACGATGGGGCTTGGCAGCGAGTAAGGAGACGATCTCGCTCTTGTTCATGTTGGCCCAGTCTGTGCGATATCCCTCCATCAGCTTCCAGCCTCCTTGCGAACCTCGTTCGGCATAGACAGGTATGCCTGCAGCGCTAAGCGCCTCCATATCACGGAAGATGGTTCGTACGGATACTTCTAATTTTGCAGCCAGCTCATTCGAGGTCAGACTGCCCTGCGTATGCAGCAGGAGCATAATTTTCAAAAGCCGGTCCGCTCTCAAAGGGCATCACTTCCTTGCTCATGGTTTTCTTTTATTTTATCACATATATATGACAGTCCTTGACATGATTACTTTGTTATCTTAAAGATGAAACTAAGAGAGAAGGAGTTGCTAGTAGGATGAGCATTCATGCGAACAAGCCCTTGGAAGGGCGCGTTGCTCTAGTTGCCGGAGCGACTCGTGGTGCGGGCAGAGCCATTGCAATCAAGCTGGGAGAAGCGGGGGCGACAGTGTATGTTACCGGCCGGAGCACCAGAGGCAACCCGTCCCCGATGAAGAGACCGGAAACCATTGAGGAAACCGCTGAGCTGGTCACTGCCAGGGGAGGCTTCGGCATATACCACGCTGTGGATCATACAGAGGAGTCCCAGGTGAAGATGCTGTTCGAGCGCATAAGCGATGAGCAGAAGGGACGGTTGGATATTCTCGTCAATGACGTATGGGGCGGGGAGATGCTCGTCCACTGGGGTACGGGCTTCTGGGAAAGCCCGCTGGCAGACGGCCTCCTTCTTCAAAAGCAAGCGGTGCACTCGCACATGATCACTTCGTATTACGCCGCGCCCCTTATGGTGAAACGTAAGCGGGGACTCATCGTCGAAGTGACCGACGGGGTAGGCTATCACTATCGGGGCAATCTGTACCACAGCCTTGCCAAAATCGGAGTTTCTCATCTAGCTCAAGCGATGGCGGCCGATCTCAAGCCGCATGGCGTTGCCGCAGTTTCGGTGACCCCGGGATTTTTGCGCTCCGAGGAGATGCTGGAGCATTTCGGAGTTACGGAGGAGAATTGGCAGGAAGCAGGGAAGAAGGATATTCATTTCCTGCAATCGGAGACTCCGTTTTTCGTCGGGCAGGCGATTGCTTCCTTGGCGACGGACCCCCGAGTGATGGATAAAACCGGCCAGCTCCTCAGCTCATGGGGATTATCGGACGATTACGGATTTGCCGATGAAGACGGCCGACGCCCGCACTGGGGACGCTACGCGGAGGAGCAGGGCTTCAGCTAGAATGAGTTCGGCTTGAACCAAACTATTTTCAAACAATTCGGCGTATAAATAAAGGATCGCAGACTGCTATGCCAGTACTTCGATCCTTTTTTCTATGAATCATCATTGCTAAACGAACATTTGTTTGGTAAAATTACAATAATATGGTACAGTATGTCAGTTTGGCAAGTCCAGTTCACTTGATGACATCGTCTTCTAGAGTGTTGGATCAGAGAGCTCTCCAATCCATTCATCAGGATGGCTCGGCCTTAAAGGAGGGGACAGAATGATTAAGAGAAAACTGACCGCCGCCTACTTCACTTCTTGGGCTATCGTGCTGTGGGTTTCATTTCCCTTCGTGTCTCTGGAGGGAGCTTGGAATGCCGCTCAGAACTATTTGTCCTGGGCTGCTATCATTGCGATGTATGCCGTACCTTCCATTTTTCTGTACGGTATTCTTATTTCCTCTCTGTTGGAGCTGGGCGCAGCGAAGCTGAAAGTTTCCGGTCCTGTCGAATGGATAACGTCCGGCTTGCTGCATGCTGTCTTCGGGCTTTTATTCGGTTTTGTCCTCCAATCTTCCATGTTCAGCATCATGGGCGGGGCTTCGGCGATCTTATTCTTTCTTATTGACAGAATCATTCTGGCGTTTCTTCCGTACCTTAGACGGAGCTTACGCGTTGTACTGTTCAGCGCACCCCTTCTTCTTTTTGGAATATCCGCAGGATCGATCTATGCTCTCTCGCCACCCAAGCCGCCCTTTACCAGTACGGATGCCGTGCAATTCGCGACTTCGGGCACCGGAACGGTAATCGACTTATTCCCTAAGCAAGCCGGTATGGTGAAGCTTCAGATCGAAGGGTATGATGTAGAGCGAGAAACGGCCGTGGAAGAGACCGGGGAAAAAGAAAAGTATCTGGTACATTTCATAGAGCGTTGGAGCAAGGGGGAAGAAAAGGGAGAACACCGCATGATTTATGAGGTGACCCGAGGTGCGATGGGAGGAAAGGGCGGCGGAGGCAACGAGCCGCCTTATAGGAGGTAAGGGAGCAACTAAATCTAAGCAAAGGATGGGAAAAGTATGGGTTCGATCGATGCGGAGCTTTCGGAACGCGTCCTGGGTTGGGTAATCCGGGCCGTACATCCCGAGGCGACAATTCTTTCCGTACAGCAGCTGCACGGAGGCGTGTCATCTTTGGTTCATGGGATCAGCTTGGCTGTACGCGGAGAAGTAAGCTCGGTCGTGCTGCGCCAGTTCCATAATGCGGAATGGGTTCGGGAGGAGCCGGATCTGGCTGTCCGCGAAGCGGAGAGCTTGCGCAGGGCGGTGCAGTCGGTCGGCGTGCAGACGCCGAGGCTGATTGCCTTCGACGCGACAGGGGATCAGTGCGGCATGCCGGCCCTAATGATGACCCGGCTCGAAGGCTCCGTCGTGCTGGAGCCGAGGGAGCCGAACCGGTGGCTGCAAGGAATGGCCGAAGCGCTGGCAGGCATTCATGCGGCGGATGCAAGTGGCTTTGGATGGACGTTTAAGCCGTATACCAACGCTGCCAAGATGGATGCATCTTCGTGGTCGAGGTATCCGGACAAGTGGCGGATGGCGGCCGAGATCGTCCAAGCCTCCCGTCCGGAGGCAGTGACACGTTTCATTCATCGCGACTATCATCCAACGAATATTTTGTGGAGCGGGGATAAAGTGAGCGGCGTGGTGGACTGGGTCAACGGCTGTCTGGGTCCGGCAGGCATCGACGTCGGCCATTGCCGCGTGAACCTTGCGCAGCTGCATGGTGTCGGTGCAGCCGACGCATTTTTGGAGTATTACCGGAATCGTACCGGAGACTCCTTTCAATACGATCCCTATTGGGATCTGGTTACCTTGATCGATTATGCCTTCTGGCCTCCTGACGTCTATGAGGGATGGACGGCGGTAGGGATGAACGGACTAACGAAGCAGATCATCATTGAACGGCTGGACTCGTATTTGATAAGCGTTCTAGACCGCGTGTCAGGTTGTTAAGGCTTATTTTCAGTTGCATCGCTTTCAGGAATAGCCGTTTCGGGAGCCGGTTGATGAAGCCGCACCAGAAATTACAAAAAGAAGTGTGGGAGAGCACACTTCTTTTTGTAATTTGGAGCTATAACTGGCCGCCGCTATCCTTGGGATTCGATGCGCTCCAGCTCCTTATGCACGATAGGCGCTACCCGAGTGCCTAGCAGCTCGATGGCATGCATGATGTCGCGATGCGGCATCGTGCCGACGTTGATGTGGAGGAAGAAGCGGGTGACTCCCAGTTTTTTGCGCAGCAGGAGAATCTTCTCGGCTACGAATTCGGGATCGCCGACATAGAGCGCACCGCGAAGACTGCGTCCGGCATCAAAGGTGGAGCGGGTGTACGGTCCCCAGCCGCGTTCGCGTCCGATGACGTTCATTTGGGCTTGTGTCGGCGGGAAGAACAGGTCGGCCGCTTGTTCGGTTGTGTCGCCGACAAATCCGTGCGAATGGGTCGCGATCTCCAGCTTGTCGGGATCATGCCCGGCCCGGACGGCGGCCTCTTTATAGAGCGCCACTAACGGTGCGAAGCTCTCCGGCATACCGCCGATTATGGCGAAGGCGATGGGGAGCCCGAGCATCCCCGCGCGAACGGCGGACTGCGGATTTCCGCCGCTTGCAATCCATACGGGCAGCGGATCCTGCACGGAGCGGGGGTAAACCCCGAGATTATCGATGGGCGGACGATGCCCGCCGCGCCAGGTCACCTTCTCCGATGCCCTGATCTTGAGCAGCAGCTCCAGCTTTTCCTCGAACAGCTCGTCATAGTCTTCCAGACTATACCCGAAGAGCGGGAACGATTCGATGAACGAGCCGCGGCCGGCCATAATCTCCGCCCGGCCGTTGGAGATGCCGTCTAGAGTAGAGAACGCTTGATATACGCGAACCGGATCATCCGAGGACAGTACGGTTACTGCACTTGTCAACCGGATCCGCTTGGTCATAGCCGCTGCCGCAGCCAGCACAACGGCTGGTGAAGTGCCTGCGTAGTCGGCCCGGTGATGCTCTCCGATGCCATAGACATCGAGACCGACCTGATCGGCCAGCACAATCTCCTCTACTGCGTCACGCAGACGTTCGGCATGGCTGATGCTTTTACCGGTCACCGGATCCGGAGTTGCTTCCAGAAACGTGCTGATTCCAATTTCCATTTTCTTTGCTTGATGGGCCATTTGATTTCGCCTCCTATATCCTATATATTACTCACTTTTTTATGGTTTCTCAACTAAAGTAAGTAAATAGAAGGGAAGGATGCGCCGTGGAACGAGAAATCATCCGGGCAGCGCGGGAGCTGGCATCATTCCGTTCCCTTTCCGCAGTGTGTTCGGGGAATGAAACGCGGATCAAATGATAGAAGAAGTGGAGGTGCGAACATGGGGGATTGGCAAGGGTTTCTTGGACTATTATGAAGTTCATTCTGGATTAGAGGAATCGGACGATAACGGCAGACGGGTGCGATATCTTCACTGCCGCCGAATCATCTGCTTGCACTTGTCATTAAGCTTGATTCGCCCTTACAGACTTAGAAGCTTTTTCATTTTATCGGGGGTATCGTCTAAAGGCATATTAATTGTCACTGTTAGGTGCGGTGACGTTGTCGAAAGAAACGAAATCTGATCGAAAACAAGACGTCCCGCTGCCGGATGATGATTGACCTTCAGCCCCTCAGGACCGCTTAACACATCATGCTGCGGCCACCAGGCTCTGAATTCTGCGCTGGTTCGGTTCAATTCCTCAATAAGACTGCTCCACCAAGGGTCGCCGACGAAATTTCCGTATAGGGCGCGAAAATTAGCCAGCCGATGCCGGGCATGGTTCTCCCAGTTTTCCTGAAGCATCAGGCGGACATACGGGGACGTAAACGTCCGCCAGACCGAATTGCGCTCGCGGCCGGACATCGACGCATAATCCCCATATACGAGACAAGCCGCCCGATTCCACGCTACGATATTCAGGCGCTGATCGGTAACATACGCCGGACTTGTCCCTTGAAGATCGAGGAACGCTTGTAACGTTGAATCTACAGGTTCATCGATCGGTGCGGCGTCGGCTGGCAGCTGTTGAAGGGCAAGCATGTACAAATGCTTGCGTTCATTGGAATCTAGCTGAAGCGTGCGCGCAATGCTGTCCAGAACCTGTGAGGATACTTGAATGTCTCGCGCTTGCTCTAGCCAGGTGTACCAATCCACGCTGACTCCGGAGAGCAGCGCTACCTCTTCCCGGCGCAGTCCTGGCGTGCGGCGCCTTCCTCCGCCGGGAAGACCTGCCTGCTCAGGAGAAAGGCGCGCGCGCCTGGAACGTAAAAACTGGGCCAGCTCCATAAGCCGTTCCTTGGCCGTTGGTGCCATTAGATTCACCTGCCTCTAAAGAAGGATATTAGGGTAGGAGAATAACTCCTAGGATAAACCGTCATCTTCTTTGCTGCTGTCATCCATTATACACTCTCCCTGAAGAAAGCAACTGCTTTCAATTAGGGAATAGAAGGGAATGGAGACAAATTGGACAACATCGCGCAAATTCAGACGGAAACGTCGAATAAGATGACAAGGGCTTTGCTGCTTCTTGGCATATCGTTAGGATACTTTATGGTCCTCCTGGATACAACTGTCGTGAGCATTGCGCTCCCGGCAATTCATGCGGACATGGGCGGAGGCATCGTCGGCCTGCAATGGGTCGTGAATTCATACACCCTGGTTTTTACAGGCTTTCTGCTCTCAATGGGGGGAATTGCCGACAAGCTGGGAGCCAAGCGGGTGTACGTTGGCGGTCTTGTCTTGTTTCTTGCCGCATCGGCCGTTAGCGCCGCCGTTCCCTCGCTTCCTTGGTTAATTGCCATGCGTGCGGTACTTGGCATCGGCGGGGCTGCTCTGATGCCTTCCTCGCTTTCGCTAATTGCCCGGGCTTTTCCTGAACCGGCGAAGCGTGCTCGGGTTATGGGCATCTGGGCGGCGGTAACCGGAATCGCTATGGCGTCGGGCCCTGTTATCGGCGGATTTCTGGTCGATTCGTTTGGCTGGCGCAGCATATTTCTTCTTAACGTGCCGCTTGCTGCCAGCGTTGTGTTAACATCCCGGCTGGTCCCGGAGACGCAACGAAACCGGGAAAGCGGCTTCGATTGGTTAGGACAACTGCTTGCGATTGCCGCAATAACAGCATTGTCCTTTGCAATTATGGAAGGGGAGGTCTATGGATGGGGCTCCCCGGTCATTGCCGGGGGTTTCGGCTTCTCCGCGCTGAGCATTCTTTGGTTCCTGATCCACGAAGCCAAGGCCAAGGCGCCGCTTCTCCCGCTTTCTATATTCCGTAATCCTACCGTATCCGCCGGCATGGTTAACGGGATGGCTATTAATTTCGGCTTATCGGCCGTTCTATTCATTCTGCCATTGTTCTATGAACAAATACGGGGTTTATCCGCTCATTTGGCAGGACTTGCACTTCTGCCGATGACCATTCCGCTTGCGGTAAATCCGGTGGTAACCGGGCGCATTGTGGGGCGCTTCGGAGCGCGACTCCCTATGACAGCCGGCTTCGCACTTACGGCTTTAGGCGTGCTGCTGCAAACCGGAGCGGATACGGACACGGGCCATATTCTTGCAGCGATCGGATTGCTGCTAATCGGCCTCGGAGTCTCGCTCACGATCCCTTCGTTAATGACGGCCGTTATTTCTGCTGCGCCGAAGGAACAGACCGGCACCGTATCCGGCGCGCTTAATTCAAGCAGACAGCTCGGGGCTACCCTTGCCGTTGCCTTTGCCGGAGCGATCATAAACGGCAGCGAATCGTTCACAGCCGGGATGCGTGTATCATTCCTGGCTGCTGCAGTGATTTTGTTAGGCGGGAGCCTGCTTTCTTACCTGCTGATGGGCCGCAGGAAGGGATAGAGCAGTCGCAGCTGCGATAGCTCGTATCAGTCCAGTCCCCTAGGTTTAGGGGGCTGGCCCTCTTGGCAGAGTAACTTTCCGATAAAGTGCCTTTCCCACACCAGGGGCGGTTCATTTTCCACAAAACAATAAATCCCAATAAGAACGGAGTGCTTCATTTGAGAAAAATTCATGTAGCATTGGTCTGGATAACGGATGACGCGGGCAACGTCCTTCTGGTGAAAAACGTGAAAGGGGATAGAACCTACTGGGATCTTCCGGGGGGTGCGGTTGAAGAGGGCGAGACCTTCGAGCAGGCAGCGGTGCGCGAAGCGAGAGAGGAAACCGGACTCCATGTCATCCTTACGGGTCTGAGCTCATTGAGAGAGAAGATTTTTTCAGAGACTGGCAGCCATGCTGTGATTGTCACTTTTTTTGCCCAAATCACTCATGGCGATATGAGCTGTCAAGGAGATCCGGATCAAGATATCACCGAGCTTCGCTGGGCGGATATGGACACAGCCCGGCGGCTCATGCCTGCCCTGTTCGAGGAGTTGAGGTTAAGCTCTGCGGGGGATAAACAGGCTCCATTCTATGCGTACCATGGAACCGTATAACCATTCTGAGCCATCTTGCATTAGTGAAAGGCCGCCCACAGCAGAGATATCCCCGAACAGAACAGCAGCACGTCCAATACGTAATGGAAGGATGCGGCGTTCATTCTTGTTACAATGGCCTTGGCTCCAAAAGTGCCGAGCATGAGGGAGCTGCCGACGATAACACCTTTGAGGATCATGTCCGCCGGCAGGGCTCCGAGCTCCCGAAACGTGGCGATTTTACTGAAATAAATGGCAAGCGAGCTGGCGGCTTCCGTAGCTAGAAATGCTCCCTTGGTTAGACCGAAGGAGGTAAATGCAGGCACACTGAGAGGTCCTGTAGATAAAACGATTCCTGTTAAAAAGCCGATGACAGCTCCGGCAGCCGAAAGCTGCCACAGGGAGATACGTATCTGCTTGGATTGCAGCCAGTGCCTGACAGGGATCATCGCCAGAAAAAATAGAGCCAGCCCAATATCAACCCAATGAGCGGGTAATTCCCATAGCGTACGTGCCCCTAATGCAGCAAAGGGGATGCCGGGAAGCGAGTATGCGGCGAATGCTTTCCAATGAATTTCTCGTCTCCAGGTGTAGACCCTTGCGATATTGGCCATGACGGCGGCTACGGCCATAATGGGTACGGCTTGCTTGGGACCGAAGGCAACGATCAGAACAGGCATTAACATGATGGATGAGCCAGTTCCGATGATGCCGCTTATGGCGCCTGCCGCCAGCCCTACAACCAGGACGAATAAATAGGATGATTCCAAGACGTACACTTCCTTTATCATAGGGGCAATTTCTATAAAAGCTATTATTTTTCTATATTATCCGCCTCATGCTTCCAAGCTTATGATATATTTAAAGAGGACGGGTAGCAATGATCAATCAGCCCAAGGTATTGAAAAAGTGATTGAATATAAGCTGGTTGCTGCTTCGGATCAGCCGCCTCGTTGCCCTAAACCGTCTTCAAAGATTACACACCTAGCATAATAGCCTGGTTTTAAAAAAAGGAGCAACAAAGATCGTGCCCAATGTATCTGCTCTAGGAACGAAGGATTACAAATCCTACATAAAATATTTCTTCATATTCACTCTGTTTGTCACGGTTCTTCTAGGCTTTCGGCTGCTTTGGTCCGAGGTATTTCCAAACCCGAAGCATCCCCTTGCTGAGAAAGGCGTGCTTGACATGCGCGGTTGGAACTTTGAGACCTCACATGCCATCAGTCTTAACGGGGAGTGGGAGTTCTACCCGTCAGCCTTCATCTCGAACGAAGCATCCTCCAGCCGCTCTTCCGAAGCCCCACATTATCTCCAGGTTCCTGGGGACTGGCGCAGCGCTTTCCCGGAAGGTACCGATACGTCATACGGATACGGGACCTACCGGCTTCGTATTTTGGTCGACTCTGCCTTAGAGCAGCCTTATGCAGTCTGGATTCAGGACATCCAAGCCTCTTCCGTCGTAGAGATTAATGGTCAAAAACAAAAGGAATTCGGCCATCCGGCAGAAAATCAGCAAAATTACAAGCCTTATAATGTTTCGTATACCGTTACGTATGAGGCCAATGGGGCGAAGGAAATCGAGCTGCTTATCCGTGCGGCTAATTTTGAGCATCCTTTTTTAGGGGGCATAGCCAAATCGATCCGATTCGGCTCGCAAGCGGCCATAGATTTTGAGCGTTGGTATTCCATCGGCTTTCAGCTTGTGACGTTCGTCGTTCTGCTGCTGCATGGCCTATACGCATGTATATTGTATCTGTTCTATCCAAGGCAAAAAGCACTTCTTGTATTTTTCCTGCTGCTTCTGGCCGCGGCGCTTACGGTTGTGTCCGATAATGACAAGATACTCCAGCTCTGGTTTCCGATCAATTACATGTGGATACAAAAAATCCGATTGTTCGCCTACATGGGGGTTTCATTTTTTATTTTATATTTGACTAAAATGTTATATGGAAAGTCGGGCAATCGACGGTTGTTTCATCTGTATATCCTTCTGCTCGTACTATATTCGATCTTCATCGTATTTGCATCGCCTCCGCTTATTTATTATTCCAGAAAAGCAATGCTCTTCGGGTTCTTGTATTTGTTTCCTATGCTATGGTTTGTCTATCTGGCCATCAAGATGGTGCTAAGACAGCAAAAGGACTCCATCTATCTGCTGCTTGCGATTATAAGTATTGCTTCAAGCATCCTTTGGGGATTGTTTCAATTCACCGAAAAGGTTAGCAACGTATTTTTTCCGGTCGATATGATTGCGGCTATTATCGCGTTCTCCTCCTATTGGTTCAAGCAGTATTTCCGCAATGCCGAGGAAAATGCGAGACTGAACAAGCAGCTTCGGGAGGCTGATAGGCTTAAGGATCAGTTTCTCGCCAATACATCTCATGAGCTAAGAACTCCGCTGCATGGGATTTTGAATATTTCCCAAAGCCTTATGAACAGACAGCGGCATACGTTGGATAACAAAAGCATGGAGGACTTGCAGCTGCTCGTCATGATCAGCACCCGGATGTCTCATATGGTGGAGGATTTAATGGACGTGGCGCGTCTTCAGGAGAAGCGCATTGTGCTGAAGAAGGAACCCTTGGCGGTACGCTCCATTGTCTCTGGTGTTTTCGGCATGCTTGCGTTTATGACGGAGAGCAAGCCCGTTCAGCTGGAAATGAAGATCCCGGAGACGATACCGCCCGTTCTTGCAGATGAAAAAAGATTAACGCAAATTTTGTTCAATCTGGTTCATAACGCTCTAAAGTACACTATGCAAGGGACGGTAGCCGTATCTGCCCGAAGCGAAAACGGCCAGGTCGTTATTGAAGTTTCCGATACAGGGTATGGCATGGATGGTGAGACGCAGTCCCGTATTTTCAACAGATACGAGCAGGGATTTCACGGCGGCAGTAATAGCTCGGGAATTGGACTCGGGTTAAGCATCTGCAAGGAGCTTGTGGAGCTTCACGGCGGGGATATTGCGGTTCGCTCCAATCCGGGTGAAGGCTCTGTATTTAGCTTCACGCTGCCTATGCTGGATTTGCAGGAAATGCCTGCATCAGATCTTGTGGCGTGCGGCATAGACACACCGCCCCGGCTCCTTCCGGAAAACGTAGCAGGTCCATACCCATACCCTTCTATCGAGGTGGAATCGGTACCTTTTGAAGAAGGAAGGGCTAATATACTTGCAGTAGACGATGATCCGGTGAATCTGAAGGTGCTTGCAGGCATTCTCGGAACAGAGCCTTACAATCTCAAATTAGTTTCCTCTGCAGACGAAGCATTGTCCTTGCTCGGCACGGAGCAGTGGGATTTGATTATCGCCGATGTAATGATGCCGCAAATGTCCGGCTACGATCTGACGCGTTTGGTAAGAGAGCGCTTCTCTGTATCAGAGCTTCCTGTCTTGCTGCTAACGGCACGTAACGAGCCCGCGGATATCTATGCCGGATTTAAGTCCGGCGCTAATGATTACGTCGCCAAGCCGGTCGATGCATTGGAGTTAAAATACCGAATCCGGTCCTTAATTGCGTTGAAGCAGTCGGTTCACGAACATCTTCGCATGGAGGCCGCCTATCTGCAGGCACAAATACAGCCTCATTTTCTGTTTAATACCTTGAACTCCATTATGGCCTTGAGTGACCTGGATACCGATCGGATGCGCAAGCTGGGGGATGCGTTTATCGAATACCTGCGAATCAGCTTTCATTTTCTAAACACAGGCAATCTGGTACCTCTTTCTCATGAGCTGAAACTTGTCCGTACTTATTTGTATATCGAGAAAGAACGTTTTGGCGACAGGCTCTCCATCCTGTGGGAAGGGAATGAGGATGAGACGTTGCTTCTTCCGCCGCTGACCATTCAGCCGCTGGTAGAAAATGCGGTGAGACATGGCATTCAAAGCCGCGCAAGGGGCGGGACGATACGTATCCGGATCGATCGCAAAGGGGATTGCATTCACATAGAGGTTCAAGACGATGGGAAGGGGATGAAGGCCGACGACATCCGCAAGGCATTGGACCCAACGAAGAAGAAAGAATGGGGCGGGATCGGACTTACCAATACGAATCGGAGATTAAAGCAAATGTATGGCAGCGGGCTGACGATTCAAAGCCTGGCGGATCAAGGTACCACGGTTTCATTTGAAATTCCGGTAACCTCGTTGTAAGATTTCTCCTCCGAATGGCATCTAACTGTTGATACGAATGGTAACCAACATGGACACGTAGGGGTGAATGGGTTGATTACGCAATGGTTTGAGGACTCTGCCGTTTCTGATGGAACTAGGGATGATGCGGAGGAGGTCATAAGCCTACAGGATGACCGGCTGGTAGATCGTGCTCGTACAGGGGATCGTGAGGCATTCGGGGAGCTGGTGCGAAGGCATCGGGAGAGGGCTCTAGGCTGGGCAGCCACCATCACACAGGATGGGCATCTGGCGGAGGATATTGTTCAGGAGGCACTGGTGGCCGCGTTTTTGCGGATTGAAACGTTGATGGAGCCGGGCAAATTCCGGTATTGGCTGCAGCGGATCGTCCGGAATCAGGCAATGATGAAGCTTCGCAGGGGAGGGCCGAGCGGAAGAGAGAGCTCCTTTTCCGCGTTGGAAACACGGCAATTCCCGTCCTCTCCCACGGGCGACGGCTTCATGCTGGATCGCCTGTTATATCGCATGACGGTACGCTTGGAGGAAAAGCCAGGTCCTCATCAAGATCCCCAGGTCCAGTGGATGCGCAAGGATCTGTATAACGGGTTGTATCAGCTGCTCCAATGCTTGACGGCGAAGGAACGGGCTATCTTCGAGGCCCATGTATTCCGCCAGTTTACTCCTGCGGAGATTGCCGAAGCGCTGGGTGTCTCCATCGGCTCGGTCTATACGGCGATCTCCCGTTCACGTACGAAGGTGCAGAGGGAACGCATTCGTGTCTATTTTCAAGGTTTTTTGCTGGAAAAGCAGCAGCAGGGGAAGCCTACCCGCCGAGTGCTTGTACAGCCTATACGAATGTGAGGAGATGACGGAGATGACAGAGCGTTCCTGGGACAAGACGTATACCGCGGCAGCGCAATCGATTTATGCAGCACTGCAATACACGGACAAAAAAGACGACTATTCCCTGATTGATGTGATGGGGCTGACCGGCCATGCATTTCGAATCAACATTCATCCTGCGGATGTAAGCCCTGCGGGACCGACCATGTTCTCGCCTATGGAGCTGCTGGAAAAGGGATTGAATCTTCTTGGATTCCGGTGCGAGCAGCTTCATGGCTTTCGGACACCGGCACCGCCGGAAAAGCTGGAGCAAGCGATCCGATTCGCTCAGGAGACGATCGACCGCGGGATCCCGGCCATCGGATGGAGTCTGTTTATTCCGGAATTCGGGGTCATATACGGATATGACGACGAGCTGCAGGAGCTTTACTGCAAAGACCCTTCACATGACGGGCCCCTGCCCTATGCCAAGCTGAATGAGCTGCCGTTAAACTTCGTCTTCATGCTGCGAATTCTTGAATCGGTTCCCAGCGATCCGGTACAGGCGCTGACAGCGGCTTTGGAGCGGGCGATACAATTCGCCCATGAGGAAGCTCCTACTTTGTCCAAAGAGTACAGGCACGGATTAGCCGGCTACGATGCCTGGATTCAGGCCTTCCGGAGCCGTACCGTAAACCCGTTCGGCAATGCTTACAATGCCGAGGTGGTTGGCGACGCAAGGGAGTTTGCCGCCCAGTTTCTCAAGACTTTGCCTGATAGATGGAGTGGAGTCAAGGAAATTGGGGAACCTTTCCGGGAATTGGCCCGGGAAGCGGGGGAGCATTATGAGCAGGTAGCGGAAGTCTTTCGTCAATTTCAGTTGCGGTTTCCTCATCCGCACGGCGGCGAACCGAACGATCCGGAGCAGGCTCGGGAAGCAATCCGGTTACTGGAGCTCGCCAAGCAGAGTGAGGCGTCGGGGGTAGCTGTGCTGGAGCGAATGTATGAGGATATTTCAATAGCTGTCGGCCGTTAAGGCCGATAGCTTTTCTTTTTTAAGGTAGGAGGCTTAAATCTTACCTCTCTATTATCCAACTTATGGTAATATTGAATACATAAAAAGAGGGGATGAATGAAGATTCAGCTTAAAGGTGTCTTCAAGCTGGTACTGATCGTCAAGCCTGAAAGCCATTTTTTCATAACTACACCGCCCGCCTTATATCTGTTTCTGAAAATGGTAGTTTATTTTTTGACGGCTGCCAATCGGGCTTCTGCAGCATGACTCCTGGACACATGCCAAATTCCTAAGCAAACAAAGGCGCTGCCTACAAGGTGGGCCGCCGAGACCGGCTCTTTCAGCACGGCATACGACAGCAGCAGCGTGCTGACGGGGATGCATCCGGTATAGACGGCGACGGTTCCCGCAGATACTTTGGCAACACCGCGGAACCACAGGATATAGGCGAGAGCAGTGACGAAAACGCCGTAGTACAGCAGCATGCCGAATTCCTTCAGATGAATAGAAGCGAAGTCATATTGATTAGCCTCGACCAGTGCGAACGGGGTAAACATCAAGAAGGAGAACAAGGTCACGTAAGTTGTTCCGACCAGGGAGGACACGCTGCTTGCCGTCATTTTCCGCAGAATGGTGAGCATCGCTTCCCCGCATACAGCCGCCAGAATGAGAATCAGACCGAAGGAGGAGCCTGCTGAGTGGAGCGAAGAGGCTGATACGAACCAGGCCGGAGCTTGAATGCTGATAATCCCCAATAAGGAACACGTTATCCCAATGAGGAGCCTAGTCGTCAATCGTTCCTTCAGGAAAATAAAGGACAAAACGGCTACGGCAGCCGGAGTCAGGCTGGTTACGATGCCGGCCTCGGCGGCGGGTGCGGTCTTTAAACCGTAAAGCAGCAGCACGCGGAACAGGAACATCCCAAGGAACGCCTGTAAAAGTAAATACAGCAAGTCTTTTTTGGCCAGTGAAAGACGGGCGCTACGGCTCATCCATACCATCGGGACCAGCAGTATCAAGGCAATGGCAAGGCTTATGGATTGGGATAAAAAAACGGGCAGCTGCATCGTGGTCCATTTGCCTGCTACGACAGAGCTTCCTATGAGAACAGCGGCGGCACTCAGCTCCAGGTAAGCGGTAGTTCGAACGTTCATCCGTTAAGCATCTCCTTTTACTTGGGTTCATCTTACTGTAGCAGGCTGCAACTGGTTGTTGGTAGAGCCAATAACGAGGAGTTTTGAGAGTACCACTTTAAAGGAGGGATCGGCCTTTGTGGTTTTCCATTGATAAGCAATCACGGTTACCCATGTTCCGGCAGGTGTTTGAAGCCTTCCGAGACGCTATTTTATCCGGCAGGCTGCCGGCGGGTTACAAGCTTCCCTCCACACGGGAGCTGGCCGGGGAGCTGCATGTTTCGCGCAACGTGATATTGGAGGCATACGAGCTGCTGCTGGCCGAGGGCTATATTACAGGGCGCCAGGGGGCCGGAAGCTATGTGGCGGAAGGAGCGCGTTTACTCGGGTATCGGCCTGCGAATCCTAGGAAATTAGCTGAGAATGAGCATGCAGGGGCTGACTCGGCTGAAGATGTGATTTCGTTTCGTACCGGACTTCCGGCCGTCGATTTATTTCCGTTAAAGCAATGGGGCGCCCTTCTTCAGAGCGTGTGCATGGAGGCTTCCACGTCGCAGCTCGATTATGGAGATTGTTCAGGGAATCCGGAATTGCGGCGGATATTGGCCGATTATTTGTGGAGGATGAGGGGCGTGATTGCCAAGCCGGAGCAGATCCTTGTCACCAATGGTGCCGTGCAGGCTCTGGATCTTATCGTGAGGGCGCTGCTAGCGGATGGAGATGAAGCGGTAGTTGAAGACCCGTCCAATGAAGATTTGCGGACGATTCTGACCTCGACAGGCGCTGTTCTGCACCGGATCCCGGTGGACGATTCGGGCATGCTGACGCAGAGCCTGCCCGCGGACAGCATGCCCAGATGTATTTATGTCACGCCCTCGCATCAGTTCCCGTTGGGAGGAATCATGCCAATCCAAAGGCGGATTGAACTGGTGGAGTACGCCCGCTGCTGCGGGAGCTACATCCTGGAGGACGATTACGACAGCGAATTCCGGTTCGACGGCGCGCCTGTTCATTCCTTGCAAAGTCTCTGCACGGAGAGAGTCATCTACATCGGGACCTTCAGTAAAATCATGTTTCCTTCACTTCGGATCGGTTACATGGTCTTGCCCGAGCCGCTGGTTCCATTGTGCAGGAAGCTGAAGAAGCTGACCGATTACCAGACGCCTAGCCTGGACCAGCTGGCTCTGGCTCGATTCATGGAGGCGGGCTATCTCAACACCCATATCCTTAAAATGAAAAAGCTGTACCGCAAGAGGCGCGAGAAGCTGGTCGAGGCTTTGCATAAGGTGGTGGACATGTCCTTCCGGGTATGCGGCAAGGCTGCCGGCTTGCATATGGTCATAGAGTTTAAGCATCCGTTTCCGGAAGGCTTGAGTGATGCGCTGCTGGAGCAGCAGGTGGCTGTAACGGTGCTGCCGGACAACCGGATGCTGCTGGGTTACGGTCATTTGAATGAGGAGCAAATAGAAGAAGGGGTTTCCCGTATAGGCAGGGCTCTACAGGTTGGTGCCGGAGTTTCTTAGACAGATAGCTGATCGGGGGATGAGAGAGTGATAGAAAATATCACGGCTTTGTTGGTAAGCAAGATTCCTTCGGAGACTGAAGCTCCGGTAATGCGATCAAATCTAGTATTGAACAGTTTGTCTTAAGCCTTCCAGCCCTCCTTCATCCAACCTCCGATTGGTTCAAGAACATAGGAGCATAGCGTTTCCAGCTCCTCTTTGGAGCCGGGTGAAGCGAGGCACCGTTCAAGCAGTTCGGCTATACTGACGTTGCGGCTCTTTATTTCTTTAAGCTGGTATTTGGGCTTTACAGCCCACCATCGGCGAGTTACAAATAACGTATTGACACACTCCTGAAGGATCACGAAGGATAGCCATTCTTTTTCCCGATCATCGATAATATCGAGATAATCTTCCCATAAATCGGTTAGCTGAACCCGTAGTTTTCTCGTTTCATCAGCTGATGGAGCCTTTGGGCCCTCATGATAGAAACGGTGTGCCAAGGCTTGCAATTCCCGCCATCTCCCGTTATCACCGATTAAACATCGGCCAGTGGCCAGCATAATGGTAATGGTGGCGATGTTTCCCTTACGTTCATAATCCTTAACAACATGCTCATACCATGCCCAGGGCGCAATCATGATTTGGAATTCGCGTCCGCAATAGTAAATGCTTTCTCTTTGAAAATGATCGAACGCGCCGATATAACATAAATCGACGTCACTGTGTTCTGCCGCTTTTCCATTCGCATAGGAGCCGCACAAAACAACGGTCTCCACGTCTTCTCTTTGGGATAAATCGTGCTGTAAAAAATCGCTGATGAAGTCGATTGGATGTGCCAAAACTATCACCTCTTTCTCTTTATTTTACCATAATGTGGAATAGCTTAGTGTGGTTCTTTTCCGCGGCGCATTAATATGCGAACAAGGAACGAGAAATCCCCACTCCTTGTTCGTTCTTAGCAGGCTCCCTACTCTATTTTACCTTTGGCGGTAATGCGTGCTCGATTTGTCGAGCTGATCCCTTTAGCTTATTTGGTCATCGAAGGCATTTCTATCATTAAAATGTTCTGCTAAATGTGGTAAAGGAAGCACAGAAGTTGCAATCATTGATGAGGCTGATTTACAATAAAAAGGTGAGGAATGAATATTCATTCATTTCTTGGAGGGAGGGCGATAGATGGAAGCGACGTTAAGCAAGCGGGATAAAATCATGGAGGCCGCCCTCGTCTTATTCGCAGAGCGGGGATATGACGGGACGACTGTACCGATGATTGCCGACAAGGCGGAGGTTGGAACGGGCACGATTTACCGGTATTTCGAGAACAAGGAGGCACTGGTGAATGCATTGTTTCAAGACTGCGTCCAAGGTCTCCATGACACCGTTAAGCGGGATTATCCCGAAGCAGGCGGTGTAAGAGAGCAGTTCAGACATGTATTTTTCGCTATGGTTCGTTTTGCCAAGGCGAATATCCACGGCTTTTATTTCGTTGATACTCATAGCAATGCGAGATATTTGGACCAGGAGAGCCGGGAGTCGTTTCGTCAATTGATGGATTTTCTTCATGCTTACGCCGCTGCAGGCATTCAACAAGGGATCATTCGTCCGTTACAAGCGGATGTGTTGATTGCGATTGTGTTTGGTGCATTTGCCAAGGTGTTCAGCCTGATTCGCGCCGGAAAGCTGACGGAAACTCCGCAAATGCTGGGACAACTGGAGGAAAGCTGCTGGGATGCGGTCAGTATCCATGGGAAGAACGTCTGAACGATGCTTGGAAATGAAGGAATTGTGCAGAATGCTAAGTCTGCGTAGTTCTGAACCACATACGGAATGAATATTCATTCCTATGGTTGCTTTTGCATAATCAAGCACTTTATTGGCAAATTAACTAGATGAACTTACGACTTGATTTCATGTACGATAAAGTCTCCATTGGAAAGGATGAACTCTATGACTCAACCCGAATCTGTTACGATCCCTCAGCCCAAAACCTTCGGACCGCTCGGTAACCTGCCTCAACTGAATTTGGATGAGCCTGTTCAATCATTGGTCAGGGTTGCTTACGAATATGGTCCTATCTTTCGATTCGATATGCCGGGAAGAAGCGAAATCTTCATATCCAGTCATGAGCTGGTAGAGGATGCCTGCGACGAATCCCGATTTGATAAAAGAGTATGGGCACCGCTCAGGAAGGTGCGTGCTTTTGCGGGGGACGGCTTGTTCACAAGCGAAACAGAAGAGCCCAATTGGCGCAAGGCGCACAATATTTTGCTGCCGAGCTTCTCGCAAAGAGCGATGCAGGGCTATCACGGCATGATGGTCGATATTGCGGTTCAGCTCATTCAAAAATGGGCGCGGCTGAATCCCGATGAAAGCGTCGAGGTTCCCGAGGATATGACCCGCTTGACGCTGGATACGATCGGGCTTTGCGGCTTTAATTACCGGTTCAACAGCTTTTACCGCGAACAGCCGCATCCTTTCATAACGAGTATGGTGCGCGCATTGAACGAGGCGATGAATCAGCTTCAGCGTCTCGGGCTGCAGGATAAGCTGATGGTCATAACGAAGCGGCAGTTCAAGCACGATATTCAGGTGATGAACTCGCTTGTAGATAAAATTATTGCAGAGTGCAAAGCCCATGGAAGCGAGGGTGACGATCTGCTGGCCCACATGCTGAACGGAAAGGACCCTGATACGGGAGAGGCGCTGGACGATGAAAACATCCGTTATCAGATCATTACGTTCCTGATTGCCGGACATGAAACGACCAGCGGACTGCTTTCCTTCGCCCTATATTACTTGCTGAAGCATCCCGATAAGCTCCAGAAGGCTTACGAGGAGGTCGATCGGGTGCTTAAGGATCCCGTTCCGACCTATGGACAGGTACGGGAGCTGAACTATATCCGTATGATTCTTAATGAGTCGCTGCGATTGTGGCCTACGGCTCCCGCGTTCTCGCTCTATGCGAAGGAAGACACCTTATTGGCCGGGAAATATCCGATGAAGCAAGGGGACAGTGTCAGCGTCCTGATCCCGAAGCTGCACCGGGATGTTGAGGTGTGGGGCGAGAACGCCGATGAGTTTGTGCCGGAGCGCTTTGAAGATCCGAGCAAGATTCCTTTTCATGCTTACAAGCCATTCGGCAACGGACAGCGCGCGTGTATTGGACAGCAGTTCGCACTGCAGGAAGCCACACTTGTTCTGGGCATGGTGCTCCGACATTTTGAAATCATCGACCATACGAATTATCAGCTGAAGGTAAAAGAGACGCTGACGCTGAAGCCGGAAGGCTTCACGATGCGTGTTCGTCCCCGCGGTGCCCAAACCGTATTCGCGACTGTAGGCACGGCCCCTCAAGCTGAAAAGCGGTCTGCGCAGCAGGAAGAGCCAGCAGCAGCCGTCGAGGCGGCTCACCAAACTCCATTATTGGTGCTGTACGGCAGTAATCTCGGTACCGCTGAAGGCATCGCCAGGGATCTGGCGGATAAGGCCCGTTATCAGGGCTTCCGCAGTGAGGTTGCTACGCTCAACGATTACGTAGGCAAGCTGCCCAAGGAAGGAGCCGTATTCATCGTCACGGCGTCCTACAATGGCAAACCGCCAAGCAACGCCCGCAAGTTCGTGCAGTGGCTGGAAGGCGTGGAGCAGGGTGAATTGAAGGGAGTCCGTTATACCGTATTCGGCTGCGGCGACCATAACTGGGCAAGCACGTACCAGCATATTCCGCGCTTCATTGACGAGCAGCTGCAGGCCAAGGGAGCGACGCGTCTGGTCGTGCGTGGAGAGGCCGATGCGAGCGGCGACTTCGAGAAGCAGATCGACGATTGGAGCGAGCATCTGTGGCCGGATGTCCTCCACGAGATGGGCTTGAAGGCCATCAGCAAGCCCCGGCAGGAGACCAGCACCTTGAGCATACAGTTTGTCAGCGGCTTGGTTGGCACGCCTCTGGCGGACAGCTACGATGCGCTGCTAGCTGCCGTTGCCGAGAACAGGGAGCTGCAGAAGGAAGGCAGCGAACGAAGCACAAGGCACCTGGAAATTGTCCTGCCCGAGGGGGTCACTTACCAGGAGGGGGATCACCTCGGCGTGATTCCGGAGAATTCGCCGGAGCTGGTTGACCGTGTGCTGCGGCGCTACGGGCTGAGCGGCAGCGATCACCTCATCATAAGCGGAAGCGGCCGCAGCGCGGCTCATCTGCCGCTGGACCGGCCGATCAGCGTCCATGACCTGTTGAGCCACAGCGTGGAGCTGCAGGAGGCGGCGACACGGGCACAGCTGAGGGAGCTTGCAGCCTTCACCGTCTGCCCGCCGCACAAGAAGGAGCTGGAGGCGCTCCTTCAGGAGGAGGCCTACAAGGAGCAGGTGCAGAGCAAGCGTCTGACGATGCTTGAGCTGCTCGAGCAGTACCCGGCTTGCGAGCTGCCGTTTGAACGGTTCATCGAGCTGCTTCCGCCGCTCAAGCCGCGGTACTATTCAATCTCGAGCTCGCCCAAGCTGCAGCAGGATAAGGTCAGCATTACCGTCGGCGTCGTCAAGGGACCGGCTAGAAGCGGCCGCGGAACCTATTTGGGCGTAGCTTCGAATTACTTGGCAGGACGCGAACCGGGTGATGCCATCGTCATGTTCGTCAAAACCCCTGAGTCGGGCTTCCAGCTGCCCGATAATCCGGAGACCCCGATCATCATGATTGGACCCGGAACGGGAGTAGCGCCGTTCCGCGGCTTCCTTCAGGCAAGGCGTGCCCTCAAGCTGGAAGGAAAGACTCTGGGAGAGGCGCATCTGTATTTCGGCTGCCGTAATCCTGAGTATGATTATATATATCAGGAAGAGCTGGAGCAGGATCAGCGCGACGGACTTGTGACGCTTCACACGGCGTTCTCCCGAGTGGAAGGGCAGCCGCGGCAGCATGTCCAGGATCTAATGAAGCTCAATGCGGAGCAATTCATCGGCGTTCTCGAACGGGGCGGCATGCTATATGTGTGCGGAGACGGAAGCAGGATGGCGCCGGAGGTCGAAGAGACGATGAAGCAGGCGTATTGCGAGGTCAAGGGAGTATCGGAAGAAGCAGCCGGCGATTGGCTGCAAGCGTTGCAGAAGGAAGGACGTTACGTCAAGGACGTCTGGTCAGGAGTATAGGCCATTCGGAGACCCGCGCTATGATTTCGCGCGGGTCGAGTCTGTTGAAAAACCTATTGAACTTGAACTATAGCCAATATACTCCGGCGGGGTATACCCCTCCAGCCACTATTGAAACCCGTGAATTGGATTGGATTTAGCGGTATTTTCACGGATTTCAAAGGTGGACGTAAACTCTTCCGAGGCATATCCCGCCTCCTTATGTTGCATAGTTCTCGCAAAAGGTTTTTTCAACAACCTGGACCCGCGCTGTGATTTCGCGCGGGTCTTTCTCATTTTAGTATTTAAATCGGGGCTCCCCGCGATGCACATGAATCCGCTTTAAAGCTATGCTCCGCTTGTGAAGGGGAGTACGCGGAGAGGAAGCAAGGGTCTCGCCTATGATACAATAGGTGAAGAGTGAGTGAGGAAACACCGCCTTGCGGACTGGATGCCGAAGGCAATTGAAGGAGGCTGAACAGATGAACGACCGTATCAAGAAGCTGTATTCTCTTCTGGAAGATGAAGCATTGGATGTTCTGTTTATTACGCTGCCTAAGCTGGTTTATTATTTTACCGGGTTTTATTCGGACCCCCATGAGCGCTTTATGGCGCTAATCTGTGCCAAAGGCGAGGATCCGATGCTGATGGTTCCCGTGCTGGATTACGAGAAGGCTGTGCGTTCAACGAGCTTAACACGCATCGTTTCGCACCAAGACACGGATAACCCATATGAGGTGCTGAAACGCCATCTTGGGAATGGCATATCCCGTATGGGGATTCAAGCCGAGCATATGAATGTGAAGCGGTATCTCGCCTTGAAGGAAGCGACGGGAGCCGCGGAGATCGTTCAGCTGGATGACCGGATTGCCGATTTCCGGGTGATCAAGAGCGACCAGGAAATCGCCTCGATACGACGTGCGATTCAGTGTATAGAGGAGGCCGTACGGGATACGGTACAGCTGGTTAAGCCGGGGGTAACCGAAGTGGAGCTTGTTGCGGAGCTGGAATATCGCATGAAGCGCTTGGGGGCCGAAGGACCTTCGTTCGATACAATGGTATTGACCGGTGAGAAGACGGGTCTGCCCCACGGGATACCGGGGACGGACGCCGTCCGTGAGGGAGAGTTCCTGCTCATTGACGCCGGTGTTTTCATGGAGGGTTATGCGTCGGATTTGACGCGTACCTTTGCCGTAGGTGAAGTGAGCCCGCGTCACAAGGAGATCTATGAAACGGTGCTTCAAGCGAACCGAAGCATGATTGAGGCTGTTCGTCCGGGAGTTCCCTTCGGCAGTTTGGATCATGCCGCAAGAAGCGTTATTGAGAGCAAAGGGTACGGGGAATATTTCATCACCCGGGCAGGACATGGCTTCGGGCTCGAAATCCACGAGTATCCTTCCATTCATGGCGGCAATACGGATTTGGTGCGACAAGGCATGGTGTTCACGGCGGAGCCCGGAATTTATATGTCGGGACTAGGTGGCGTGCGGATTGAAGATAATGTATACGTCACTCAGGCAGGGGCGGAAGTGCTGACAACTTATCCGAAAGAGCTGACGGTTATCGGAGTCTAGGCTGCAGGCTGGCCGCCGTGATTTCAAGTGCTTTCATGAAATAAGGGCTGCCGCTTTATCCGCGGCAGCCCTTGGCGTTGGTCTTGCGATTCCGGAGAAGGGATCGCCTACATAGTTTATGTGCATCAATCCTAGAAGAATTATTGTTCTCCGTTCCAGGAGAAGCCGACAGCGTTAAGGAATGCTCTGGCCAAGGTCATATGGCCCGCCATGTTCGGATGAACCCGGTCCCAGGCCAACGTTGCGGGATAAATATGCTCCAGCACAGGCTTGAACGCCTCCTGCGTGTCGACGAAGACAGCGCCGTATTGGTCGGCAATTTTTTTGACGACGGCGCCGTACCGGTCCATAGCGGCTCTCATGCCATCATTGGGATTAGGCTCGATGTAGTAAGGAGTCATCAAAATTAGGCCCTTCAGGGAAGGCTTCGTACGTTCGACCAGCTCGCGCAGCGTCTGCTCATACTCCTCTATGTACACATGCTTTTCGACAAGCTGCGGCAAGTCGTATTGACGCCATACATCGTTGATGCCGATCATGATCGACAGCCAATCCGGCTTCAGGTTCAATACGTCGGTTTCCCAGCGGTCCTTCAGGTTACGCACGGTATTGCCACCGATGCCCATATTCGTCACACGGATGCCCAGCTGCGGATAAAAGGATTGAAGGAAGGCATCGACCAAAGCGACATAGCCGTTGCCGAGCGAATCGTTACGGCCTTCCCCTTCCGGTTTTTTTCGGCCGCAATCCGTGATGGAGTCGCCAATCATAACGAGTCGATCTTGTTTTTGGAATAGCAATGCAGATTCATCCTCTCTTAGGTTGAGTTATTTAACTTAGTATTCTATGCTCAGCAACCGTTTCCTTCTGGAAATGGAAACGTTTTTGGATCATTGGATTAATTCGGCGCACAGCATGCCAGACTAACAAGAGGAAATCCATGGAGGTGAAGGAATGAAAGGATCGCTGCTGCACAGGATGCTTAACTGCACATTGGCATTCGGCCTGATTATAGTTTCCGGCTGTACGACTGCCCCCAGGCAAGGCAGCACGGAGACCGCACCGCCTGCCGTATCGCCGAAACCGACAGCTGCTCCGGATCCGATTCAGGATCTGGTTAACTCGATGACCTTGGAGGAAAAGCTCGGGCAGATGGTGCTGTTCGGAGTAGAAGGAACCGTACTGGATGACACGACCCGGAACCATATTACGAAGGACCACGTTGGCGGCTTTATTTTTTTCGGACCTAATATCAAGGATAGTCATCAGGCATGGAGCCTGTTCCAATCGATGCAAAAGGAGAACGCATCCGCCAAGCTCCCTTTATTGCTGGGCGTCGACCAGGAGGGCGGCAGGGTATCGCGTTTGCCTAAGGAGCTTCCCGCCTTTCCTGCAAGTCAGGCTGTTGGAGCTGCCCAGGATCCGGACTATGCCTATAAAGTGGGGAGCACCCTCGCCCACGCTCTGGGGGCCTTCGGCTTGAACATTGATTTTGCCCCGGTGCTCGATGTGAACAGCAATCTGAACAATCCGGTCATCGGGGACCGATCCTTCGGCTCCACGGCCGAAGCAGTAAACAGGATGGCGATTCCGGAGATGAAAGGGATACAGTCCGGCGGCGTTATTCCGGTTGTCAAGCATTTTCCCGGGCATGGGGACACATCTGTTGATTCTCACAAGGAGCTTCCCATTGTTCAGCATGATCTGCAACGACTGAGAACCGTCGAGTTCGCGCCCTTCGCCGAAGCGATCCGCCAAGGAGCCGATGCGGTGATGGTAGCCCATCTCCTCGTCACGAAGCTGGACCCGAAGCTGCCGGCATCACTATCTCCTGTCATCATTCAGCAGTATTTGAGGGGAGAGCTGGGCTTTAATGGCGTCGTCATCACCGATGATATGACGATGGAGGCTATCGGCTCGACGATGCCGATCGATAAGGCGGCTGTACAAGCCGTTCAGGCGGGGGCGGATATCGTCCTGGTCGGACATGAGCCTGCGAAGGAGCGGGCCGTGCTGAATGCGCTGCTGCAAGCGGCGCGCGAGGGAGCTCTGAAGCAGGAAACGATAGACGCGAGCGTGTATCGGATCGCCAAGCTGAAGACCAAAGCGAAGCTCACCAAGGAAAGCGTACCGGAGCCGAATATCGAGAAGCTGAGCTCAGACATGAAATCGGCTTTAAAGAGAGAAGCGAAAAAGTGAATGAGGGTGCGGCTGCCTATCGGCAGCTTTTTTTTATAGTAAAGGGATCAGTCCGTACTCCGTCGTTCTGCCCTTCTGCTTCTGCTGACAAGCATGAGCCAAACCGCCGCGTTGCCTGCCAGGAGCCCTAGTGAGCACAGGGTGAAAAACATCCACATGCTAATGCTTGCATGGTTCTTGTCCGATATAAGCAGATAAAGGGTGATAGCGAAGGAGACGAAGAAGGCGAATAGAAGGCATAAGATGATACGGGTGCGCTGTTTTATGGCCGCATTCAAATGGAATTTCACTCCTTTGGACCTTTCTAACAACAATGACGGCGGGGAACCGCGTGAAGTTGCTCCTTTTACTAATTTGCTTCATACAAAAAAAGAGACCCACTGGCAACGGGCCGCGGGTCTTAAGGTTTATATATTAAAAAGGGGGTCAGGTATTAGTATAGCCCAGCAACATTAAAGGAAGATGAATGGTATATTTCAGTTTTATTACAAATGAAAACCAGCACTTTTTCCAATTGAAGGGGAGGGATTATTTTCCAAGCGTCGAATAGATCTGGGAGGGGTGAGAGGATGTCGAATGAACATGGAATCGTTATGGTTATTCAATTGAACGACAAAATAATGCCGGTAGATAGAGCGGGGCTGTATGAGGATCCGTTGGATGAATTTCTCTGCTCCAATAACTACGGTGAAATCATCGGAGGAGGGACGATGCAGTCCCAGTCGGGGGAAATTCTGTTCTGCGATATTGAAATTCAACTTCATAGCGGGAACGATCGCGAAATGATTATCTGTAAAGTGATTGGAATCCTTGAAGCCGCGGGCGCTCCCAAAGGATCGCATCTCATGATAGAAGATTCAGACGAACGCATTGACTTTGGCCAAAAGGAAGGGCTGGCGGTTTATCTGGATGGGGTCCATCTTCCTGCCAACGTTTACGCGGAGTGCGATTGCAATGTCGTATTAGAGGAGTTATCCGCGCTTGTGGGATCTAAGGGAGAAGTGGAACGGTACTGGCAGGGGAATACCGAAACGGCTTTATATTTTTACGGGGATTCCTTTGAGGAGATGAAAGCTTCTATATCCGGCTTTATCCATACTTATCCGCTATGCCAAAATGCAAGAATTGTTCAGATCGCTTAAACAGGATTCATTCGCAGCAGACCATGAAATGATTTCGAGTCTGGGGGAGCAGCTATGGTGATTTTCGGCTTTAGTGCCGTGTACTTTGTTCCGGTATTCAGCTTTCTCTTTGTATGGATATTCCTGAAAGCCATAGAGAAAATCGTTCATAAGAGAAAATACACCGCCGAGTTGTTTTGGAGCTGCACGATGTTCGCCTTAACCATGTGGACGATTAGCGTAATGACCACCCTTCAATGACCCGCAGATAATGAAATAGCCGCAGAATCCAATACATAGAGCAGGTACCTCAGTGGTCTGCTCTTTTTTGTTTTGCTGAAAATTCACAAAACGTTCACTTATGAGAAAAATTTCGTTTCGCTATACTTACAAAGAAAAATAAAAGAAGGGAAGAAAGGATTTGCCTACAACGAAAAAGCAAGGGATTTGTTTTGGACTGATGATGTGCTGCGGAATGGTTATAGCAATGACCTTCTATAACCTGCTGATGAATGATTTGCTTAGCGGCATGACGTTTAAGAAAGGGTTGCTCCAGCTTATCGTAACCTTCCTGGTTGCTGCAGCATTGGAGCTGCTGGTGGTGAGCCCGATAGCCGGGAAGGTGGTTTCCAAACTGCCGTTTGACAAGAGCAAGAAGCTGCTGCTGATCCTGGCCATGTCCGGCTGCATGGTGCTTGGCATGGTAACAATGATGTCGTTCTACGGCCTGATAACGGCTTCTATCAATAATGGACTTCCTTCAGACTCCTTGATAAAAAGCTACCTTTTGATTTTCATTAAAAATCTGGTATTCGCTTTTCCTCTGCAGTTATTGATCATGGGGCCGCTAGTCCGTTATTTATTTTCCAAGATAGTTAGAGCCCGGCAATCTTTAAAAACAGCTTAATTCCAAACCATTTTGGAATAAATCTCATTATGTGAAGGCATATGCCGCGCGGCGGCCTGTGCGAGTACAAGGAGCAGCTGCCTTAAGCAGGCGGCTGTTTTTTGTTTGCTGAAAAAAATCCCTCGTAGTTTCTGAATTCCATGTGGGGAAGATACGTCGTGACGCGAACCGACATGCTGCTCATCGTGGGATGATCAAACCTTCATTAGGTTTTTCACCTATGAAAGCTTTCCATTACGGTCCCTCGAAGGTTCGTTAGCGAATGAATCTGTTGGTGCGGTTTAAACAGCTATTGACCAATACGATATATCGTTATATTATAACGATATATCGTATTGAGGAGTGGGTATAGAATGAAATATTATCATGGTCGTCATAAAGAGCGCAGAAGATTTCTTCATCAAGAGGCTTTCCAAGAGAAATTTTCAAGGCACCGCCATGGCGGTTCGCGCGGGGGCTTTGGGGGGCGCGGTGAAGGCAAGCGCCGTTTTTTTGAACGCGGGGAGTTCAAATTTGCTTTACTGCGATTGTTGGAAGCGGAGCCTATGCACGGATATCAATTGATCAAGGCCATGGAGGAAAAAACCGGCGGATTGTACACCCCGAGCGCAGGCTCGATCTACCCTAATCTTCAGCTGCTGGAGGATATGAAGCTGATAGACAGCACTGAAGCAGACGGTAAGAAGCTGTACCGTATAACGGAAGAGGGTCTGGCCACTCTTCGCGAAAGGGAAGGGGCTGAGGCCGATGATCGTACCGAGACCCGCTGGGAACGTCACGGGCGCCAACGCTTCTCCGGCAGCGGCTATGGGAAACGTGATTTGCGCGGCTTTATGAAGGAATGGTCCGGGGTGATCTATTTAATGGCCAGCGCCGCAGCTGCTGCTAAAGAAGACCCTGCCTCCAAGCAGGCAGCGCAATTTCAAGAGCTGATGGATAGTGTTCAAAGCCGCTTGAAGGAAATCCTGGCTTTCGCTCCAAGTACCGGCGCAGAAGAATCGGCAGCACAGCCGCCGGAGACCGGGGCATCACCGGACGATAATCAGGCTGGTGAATAGAACTACGCCGGTTAGCGGGCCCCGGCAGCCAGCATAGTCGAGCGAACGGGCTGACAATTACTGCCCGAGGCCAGCACAAAAAACGGCATTGACATGGATGGTATCCATATCAATGCCGCAGCTTTTTTACCTAGAGCCATTCATTAAGCAAATTCGTTAAGAACCTCAGGCGTCCAGTCTTTGACACCGTTATCCTCAATAATTCCTAACACAACATCCGTAATATCGGGATCAGCTATCAGCTTATCCTGAACCCGAAACTTTATATCGTCAGCATCGGCCAAGGTAAGGCCTTTGCGTAATTCTATCATAGCATCGACGTGGTAATAGCGTCCCTCCTGGGTAATCCGGAGGTCGTTAATGTCGGTTACATCTTTATCGGAAAGAATCAGCATGGCGACCCTCTCAGCTACATCACGGGGAGCAGCTACACCGATTAAGCCTACCATATTGTCATAACCAACTCTAAAGGCTACGCCTACCATTAATAAGCCGATAAGGATGGTAACGACGCCATCCAACGCATTAAAGGCCGTCAAAGAAGTGATCAGCACGGCTGCCAAAGCTAATACCGCGCCTGTAACAGCAACCAGATCCTCGTAAAACACAAGACGAGTAGGAGGCGCTGAGCGGCCCACGTGTTTAAAAGATGAAAAAATAAATCCGAATCCCTTGGTTTCGACCCGGGCTTCCTTCGTAATTTCCTTCATCGCTTTCAACAAGATAGCTCCGTCGACGGCAAGGTTAAACAATAACGCTCCGATATTTAACCAGAACCCTCCGCCGGCCTGAACGGGATGCTGAAGCAAATGCCATCCTTCGCGAATCGTTTCGTAAGCCATGATGCTTACTACAATCACAGCTATCATACAGAAAATGTTAATCACTCGTCCGAATCCCGTAGGGAATTGCCGGGTAGGTTTTTTCTCCGCAAGAATGCTGCCTGCGAATACAAAGCCTTGGTTAATGCTGTCCGCCAATGAATGCATGGATGAAGCAAACATAGATCCGCTGCCGCTCATGGCAGCACCCACACCCTTGACTGCGGCAATCAAAGCGTTGCCGATCATCGCCAGTGCAGAAGATTTGTTACCTTTCTTCAGTAATTCCAATAAATTTTCTCGTTCCGGTTCGGGGTCCATTGTTTCCTCCTAAAGTATTTGGAATTCATTTGAACATTCCTAAGCCCAGCCGAGTTGTAAGCTTAGGCTTAGTTCTATCATATACTACGAGCAAGGGCTGAGGAAAGTTTCACAACAATTTATATATCGGCCTGCTCGTCCTTTTTTGACAGATTAAGTAATAAAACCATCCTTTTTGTCAATAATAAGAAAATTTACGTGAAAAAACATATCTGATTTTTCATTCTTGTGGTATCCTACTTACAAACAACTTTTAGAGGTGAAATCTATGCAATCGACTGTAGTGCCTACAACCTATTCAAGAACGAATCCGTTCCAAGCCAAAGTAATTAAAAATGTAAACTTAAACGGTGCAGGCTCCAAAAAAGAAACGAGACATCTCGAGCTCTCGTTAAAAGGATCCGACCTTTCATATGTTCCAGGTGACTGCCTTGGTATTCTTCCTACCAATGATCCGGAGCTGGTAGCTTCCATTCTGAGCGAAATGAACTGGGATGGGGATCAGCCTGTTGCCGTGAGCAAGCAAGGGGACACTCTGCCATTAAAAGAAGCGTTGTCTACCTACTTTGAGCTCACATTGTTGTCGAGAAAAATGCTCCAGCAGGCGGCTGAATTTACCGATAACGAGAAGCTGAAAGCGATGGCGGCCGACGCGAATCAATTGAAGGAATATACCGAAGGCCGTGATTTTCTTGATATGCTTCGGGATTTCGGTCCTTGGAAAGCATCTGCCCAAGAGCTGGTTGCTTTGTTGAGAAAAATGCCTCCGCGGCTGTATTCCATTGCAAGCAGCATTGCCGCCAATCCTGAAGAAGTGCATCTGACGATCGGTGCGGTGCGTTATACGGCCCATGGACGCGAACGCAAAGGAGTTTGCTCCGTTCAATGCGCAGAGCGTCTTCATGAAGGCGATACGCTTCCGATTTTTATTCAACAAAACAAGCACTTTAATCTTCCGGAATCTCAGGACACCGATATTATTATGGTAGGTCCGGGAACAGGAATCGCGCCATTCCGCTCCTTCATTCAGGAGCGTGCGGTGAGCAAAGCGTCCGGAAGAGCATGGCTGTTCTTCGGCGACCAGCATGCAGCGACGGACTTCCTGTACCAAAGCGAGCTGGAAGGATATCAAAAAGACGGCGTATTGACTCGGATCGATGCCGCGTTCTCCCGTGATTCAGAGCAAAAAGTATACGTTCAGCATAAAATGCTTGAAAACAGCAAAGAATTGTTTGCATGGCTGGAAGGCGGAGCTTGCTTCTACGTATGCGGCGATAAGCAGTATATGGCGAAGGATGTTCACAACGCTTTGATTGATATCATTGAAAAAGAAGGCTCCATGACCCGCGAAGCGGCTGAAGCGTACCTCAATACGATGCAAGAGCAAGGACGTTACCAACGCGACGTGTACTAAAATGCATAGTGTTTCGTAGGGGCTGACCCTATAGCTAGTAAGAGTGACCCTTATTTCCGCAGGTGCGGTTTAAAACGGTCGCTCTTTTTTTATTCAAGGAGCAGATCGTAATTTGACCATTTTTGGATGGATATGGTATTATCG
This sequence comes from Paenibacillus vulneris, assembly GCF_039543185.1. Classification (NCBI taxonomy): domain Bacteria; kingdom Bacillati; phylum Bacillota; class Bacilli; order Caryophanales; family Paenibacillaceae; genus Paenibacillus; species Paenibacillus vulneris. The sequence goes on from NZ_BAABJG010000003.1 coordinate 36,649, forward strand.
TTCTCGTCCGGAAACAGCGGATCACGCGCCTCCTGGGGGAAGCACCTTGGAGGCATTTTATTTTTTACAGAAGACATGGGGGCTATTCAATCAGATGAAACCATTCATAATTGCCGCAGCATGCATTTTACTCCTAGCAGGATGTCAGCCCAAAGAACAGACTGCTGCACCAACCACAAGCCAGGCCGGAGGCACAGAGACAGCTAAGCAAGAGGGTGAAGCACAGAAAGTCCAAGTGGATAAAGGACTCTTGAACGTCGAAATCACTCTCCCGGCATCTTTATTTAAGAACCAGGATATGGACAAAGTCATCGAAAAAGCAAAGGCTGACGGGGTGAAGGATGTAACCCCAAATCCGGATGGTTCCGTCACCTATAAAATGCCTAAATCGGTCCACGCCGAGATGATGAAGAAAATGGAAAAGTCCATTACGGATTCCGTCGAAGATTTGAAGAGCGGCAACAGCTTCAAGTCCATTAAGGATGTCACTCATAACAAATCTTTCTCCGAGTTTACATTGATTGTGGATAAAGGCGCCTATGAAAAAAGCTTTGACGGAATTGCATCCTTAGGGCTTGGCATGAGCGCTATGTATTACCAATTGTTTAATGGGGTTTCTTCGGAAAAGCTGAAAGTGTCCATCCAAATCAAGGACGAGGCAACAAAAGAAGTGTTCAAGACGATAGTGTACCCGGATGCTTTTGACCAAATGAAAAAATAACGGACGATGCCCTCACCTGGATAATAAGATCTTAGTGGGGTATTTCGTTGCTAAGCTATTAAACAATGATTTGCATGAAGGATGTGATTTGGATGTGCCGCTACGGGATGTACGGTCCATACAAGGATATTTACGCTTGTTTTGCCTGCCGCAAAGTGTTCAAACAAACCTCCCGTTATGAGCTAAATCAACCGGAAGCCCAGAACAGACATTATAACTGCCCCCAATGCGGAGAAGTCATGAAGGATATGGGGCATGATTTTAAGGCGCCTAGGCAAAATGACCTTAAACAATGGCTGAAGGTCGAGCAGCTGTATCAACACGGCTTTACTTATCATTCCTGCGGATGCGGGGGACCCGGGTACAGACCGGCGAAGCTGTCGGAGGTAGAAGAGTTTATAAGAAGCCGGAAAGGCTTTGCCTCCGAAGGAGAACGCTTGCTGCACAATTTGACGGTCAAGATATAACCTTACTGCCGAACTGCCGCTGTGAAAATGGATTATGACTAAGCCGAAGGGAGAAAAGGGATGGACCTGCATGCCGCCGAGCAGCGAATGAAAGAATGGGCCGCCGCAAACTCGTCTTCTCTAGGGTTGAAGGGAGCGGATACGAAAGCTGAGTATATTTGGAATCCGGGAGGATTCGTCAATCAGTCCTATCGGATTTCCGACGGGGAGACGATACGGCATGTCAAGCTTTCGACGGAAGAAAATGCTTCTAGTCTTAAGCAATGGACCCTGATCAGCGAGTATCTGTCCCATCAGTATCACGCCCCCCGGCTGGTGGGAGAAGTGGCGCAGGAGATCCTGCCCGGGTATCCCTATGGCCTGGTGTTTGAATATATTAAGGGAGAGCCGCTAAGCTCCATTTCCAATCCGGATCTGGTTGTTGAGAAGCTTCTGAACGTACTGAAGCGGCTGCATTCCGATGCAGAGATACGGCACAGAATCGCAGGGAAGGCGAAGGGGCGATCTTACGCGGATGCCTTTATAGAGGAATACGTTGCCCGTTTCGAAGAGGATATGCAAGTCATTCGGGCCAAACGGCATTTGCTGGACTTTGTGACGGACAGCTCTTTGGATTGGTTTGATCATGAAGTCGAATCCTTGAGACGGATGGCGAGCCGAAACGCAGCTTTTCAGAAGCAGGCGCAGGATGTCGTGCATAACGATTTGAACTGGCAAAATGTTTTAATCGAGGATAGCGGTCACTTTTGGATTATCGATTGGGATAACTTGGTGATCGACGGGGACGCCGCGATGGATTACTCCGTGCTTCTTTGGCCGATGGTTCGCTCCCCCAAATGGCCTTGGTGGAAGGAGAGGGTTGTAGGTTTGGCAGGGGAAGAGCTGCTTGAAAGAATGGAGCTTTACTTCAGAGCCAAGCTGCTGGATGATGTTATTGATATTCTTGCTGATTATGTGGAGGCGGAGAGCATACCGGAGGTCAAAGAAAAGACGCAAAGACGGGCCAAAGAAATCCATCTTCGTGCCTATCCTGAGTATGTTAGATTTTACGCAAAATAACATCATGTACTGACATAGTAGACCCATGAGGCTGCTGGAATCATCCGGCGGCCTGTTTTTACATAACTGCCACTTGAAAAAAAGATCATTTACATAAGAACAAATGTACGATATTGTTATTGGGTAAATATGGAATTTTCTTTCTAAGGGAGGGCATTATATGGGGATTCAATCGGTGATTCATCATCAGGTACCTGTTCATGACTTGGAACGGGCAGCCAATTGGTACGTGAACGTTCTTGGATTTGTTCTTGAGAGGCCCATTGTTGCCGGATCGACCATGGCTTTTTTACATCTCCCCGATAGAGGCGCCGCCATCCATCTTATTCAAACCAACGACCCCACAAGGCTGGTCATTCCAACGGAAGGCAAGGATAACTACATCATTGGATTTTACTGCGAAAATGTTAAGGAGCTTCAGCAAAAGCTGATCGATAGCGGTATTACAGCGACCTTGGAGGATGGCGGCGGATGCGGGTGGTGGCTGTATTTTAGCGATATCGACGGTAACCGGTATTTCGCAGCCGAGGACAAATAAGGCTCTTAATTTACCTATTTCATGGAGGTATGGATGACAGAACCTAAGGAAGTATGGCACCGCCATTTAGGAGCGTATGGGATTTGCTTGCGTCAGGAGGATTTGTTAGTGATCCGAAAAGGGGGCGGCCCCTATATCGGGCGTTATGATCTTCCGGGAGGTACTGTAGAGGAGCATGAAACCTTGAACGATGCGGTGATAAGAGAGTTTGTCGAGGAGACAGGGTTGAAGGTACGCATCGAAAGGAATCTCGGTGTGTGCGACTATATAGTTCCCTATGCATTACGTAAAAAGGGAACCTCTCATATTCATCATGTGGCTGTATTTTACCTGGTTCAAGAGCTGGGCGGAGTGTTGGCGCCGAAGCCGGACCCTTTTGATGGGCAAGATTCTTTAGGTGCCTTATGGGTTTCCACTCGAGACATTACGGAAGATAATGCATCCCCGCTAGTTGTTCAGGCCGTGGAATGGATAAAGCAGGGGCAGCTGCCTGTTGAATCGAAAAGGCTGGATGATTGGGTTGTAATTAGCAGCTGATCGTTCGGGAAAGAGCCCGAAGGCTTATTGAAGCCTTGGGGGAATCTCGTGGTCATGCCGGTCCTTGCTGACTTCTGTGAAAATATTGGGAGACGGGGCTGGCGTTCCGAGCTTCACTCCCAGCATTAGCTCCAGATCGCTCCTAGTTACCGGCTGGGCGTGGGGCATCAGCTCATACCCGAACTCTCCATTGTCTTCGATTGTACCGGTCTTTACGTTCCGGATGCTTGAAATCCCGGCGATTCTCAGCCGTTTCTCCAGATCATCTACGGACATGCGAAGTTTCTTCAGGTTATCCAACACCAATTGTCCTTCCGAAATGACAAGGACGGATTTGCCTTTTAATATCTTTTCCGAACGGTTCCAATGAAGGGTGAGAAATTCCATAGCCACTAAAAATGCAATGAACGTCGCAGCGGCTAATAAGGAATAGCCTATGCCTTTGCCGCCGCCCTCCGAATGTTAATTTATTACAGTATTATTTGCATCTATGGGGGGCGCTTATGCATTGCTGCAGCTATGAGGAACAGCAGAGGCAGCTTGCTTTTCATAAAATAGGCGCGGTATATAACTTTACTTTAGTGAAATGCGTCTATGGTTTAGGAAGAGCTTTCAGAACTGAGAGGGATGATAATGAGCAAGGGAAGCAATAAGGTTGTTGTGTTACTCCTAACCATTGTCTGCCTGCTTCCGTTTCTTTTTCTCTGGTGGTTTATATCGGTAATGAATTCACCGATGGTGGACAATTGAAGCCCGTTTGAAAAACAATTTCGAAATCTACGGTGAACGGCACCAAGGGCCGGAGTCGGAGGACTCGTGGACAGACATTTGTTTTCCCATACGGAGAGATGCCGGAGATTAGTGAGGAGAATGTAAGTGAAACGATGGATTGGATTTATGGCCCTGACGATATTGGTCACCGGCTGTTCAGGGGCTGCCGAAAGCAAGACCCAGGCTGCAGCGTCACCGATCCCGCAGCAGGTTTTGGAACAACCTTACTATCAAGAACTGTCAACCCAGCACTCTCTTGAACTGGAATTTTACCCGCTGCCTTCAACTGAATTTCAGGAGTTGCGTGAAGAGAAGCCCCCTAAAGAAGAGGTCTTTTTACATACAATCGAGGTTCAGACAAGCCATGAGCAATCTATCCTTGTTCACCTTTACGCACATAAAGACGATAAGAATCTCATTTATGGCTACTTGCAGGATCAGGATACCTGGTATAGCTTAGGGCGGCTTTCTGGCGACGGATCGAGTAAGGTTGAGTCTTCCCAGTGGAGAGGAGGGACGGTTCCGGAGTTTGAAGTGAACGGTTCCTTCGGATTAAGCATCTTTTACTACAGGGAGGACTCCCGTAAATGGGTTAAGGATAACGATTTCCAGATGCATGAGATTTACAAGCTCGATCTTGATGGTGACCATAAGGCTGAAATTATTGAGACGCTGTGGACACAGGATCCTTATGTTGCCGTTTATCGGTGGAATCCTGACGTGAAGCAGTTTGAAACCGCGCATATCGCCCCTGCGGCTAATTCATTCTTTGCCGGGGGCAGCGAGCCGCAGTTTGCTTTTCCCTTTCAGGAGGACGGACAATGGTACATTCAGTCGGGAAACGGAGATGTGTACAGCTTTTTCAAGTATAGCAGCGGCTCCATCACCCCGGTCATTCTGGATGATACCCGAAATAGGCTAAAAGAACAGCTCAGGTACTAAAGGGTAAGGGGGGAAGTTGTTGCCTAAGTCGATGGGAGCAGCGGCCGTTACGTTTCTTCCTAGACCCATTAGCGACTTCACATGTCAGCGTATTTGACTTTAATTGAATGATCGTTTATTATTCAACCATGAGATATAAGGACAAAAATAAAAATGAAGCTATTTTTCAAGCAACCATACAGCTTTTGAATGAGATCGGCTTCTCTGAAATTTCCATGTCTAAAATCGCCAAACGGGCTAAGGTATCGCCAGGAACGATCTATGTTTACTTCGAAAACAAGGAGGACATGCTGAGGAAGCTGTTTTTGAATGTCGAGCAAAAGATTAGTTCGAGTATGTTCCAGGGTGTTCATCATCCAATGCCGGTCAAGGAAAGATTTGAACTGATTATGAGCAACTATATTGAATTCATTCTTAACCATAAAGATGAATTCCTCTTCTATGAACAATTTTGCAACTCACCGCTTGTCGAGAATTTGTATCTTGAAGATTCCAGTATGATGTTCCAGCCTTTTTATAAATTGATTGAGGAAGGCAAAGAACAGAAGCTGCTTAAAGATTACGATACCATGCTGATGTTAGTTTTGATTTATGCTCCTGTTACCGAGCTTGCCAAGCAATATTACAGAAGAGAATTTGAATTTAATGATAAAAATGTGAAGGACTTGATTCAATCAAGCTGGGACGCTGTCAAAGCATAAGGAGTCCTTCTTTTTTTAAATCATAAATGAATGAACGTTCAATTTTTATTGATTTTAATAAACAATTGGAGAGTTGGTACCTATGTCCAGTAAGAGAAGAACGGAATATCAAACATCCAAAAACTTCGTAAACGGGAGGTTTAAATATCCTGTTGAAACGACTGTCGATTACAACGTGAAGGCTTTGCTCCCCATCTTGCGGCAATATATCAAAGGCAATCCCAGGGCTCGGCCGAAAGAAATACTTCCGGTCCAGCGAATCGTGGCACCTTTATCAAAGGAAGATGTTAATAAAACGGCTGTTACATGGCTCGGGCACTCTACTTCGTTAATTCAGCTGGAGGGGCGGCTATTACTGTTAGATCCGATATTTGAGTCCTATTCCTCTCCTTTCAGGTTTGGCGGCAGACGTTATAGCGAACAATTGCCCATTGAAATCGAGGATCTTCCGCAGATTGATGCGGTGCTTATCTCACATGATCACTATGATCATCTGGATTTCAGGTCTATCATGAAATTAAAAGATAAAGTGAGAACATTTCTTGTCCCTCTTGGGGTTGGCGGCCGTTTGGAAAGATGGGGTGTTGTTCCTGACAAGATTGTGGAGCTTGACTGGTGGGAGGAATTTGGGTTTGAAGGACTGAAGTTTCGCTGCACACCGGCAAAGCACTCATCGGGAAGAGGGATTTTTAGGAAAAACACTACGCTGTGGTGTTCCTGGATTATTGAAGGAAAACATACAAAGATATTTTTTAGCGGAGATAGCGGCTACGGCCCTCACTTTAAAGAGATTGGCGAAATCTGCGGTCCCTTTGATCTGACATTAATTGACGCTGGACAATACGACAACAATGGCTTGTGGCCACTGCATATGCTGCCCGAGGAGACAGTTCAAGCCCACATTGAACTTCACGGTAACATATTGCTCCCGGTTCATTGGGGCGCATTTACACTCGCGTTCCATGACTGGGATGAACCGATCAAGCGTGTTCTCAAGGCTGCAGCTGAAAGAAGCGTCGTCATCGCGGTACCTCGCATAGGTGAAAGTGTTGAGATTGGTTCTTCCGAAATGCCATCGGTTCCATGGTGGAGAGATATTACTTGAAGGGGGTTTGATTCATGTAAAAAGCGGCGCATCCAACGATGATCATTTTCTTATAAAAAAAGAAAGATTTCCAGTTTTGAAAAAAATGAATAACTATGATTAGGAGGCATTTATGAAATATTATTTATTAGGAAAAAGCGGATTACGCGTCTCGGAGCTTGCTCTTGGCACCATGACTTTCGGAACGGATTGGGGATGGGGTGCAGACAAGGATGAAGCACGCAATATGCTGGACATTTATCTTGATCGGGGCGGAAATTTTGTCGATACGGCCAGCGGTTACACGAACGGAAGCTCGGAAAAAATGTTGGGTGACATTCTAGGCGAGCGGCGTGAGCGTATCGTTCTTGCTACAAAGTATACGATGAATACGCACCAAGGGGACCCGAATGCAGGCGGAAATCACAGAAAAAATATGATTCGCTCTGTTGAAAAGAGTTTGTCACGAATGAAAACAGATTATATCGACCTGCTGTATCTGCACTCCTGGGACAATACGACGCCGGTTGAAGAAGTTCTGCGGGCCATGGATGATCTTGTGCGAGCGGGCAAGGTGCTCTATGCAGGGATATCGGATACGCCAGCTTGGCAGATTTCGCGGATGCAGACGATCGCAGACCTGAGAGGATGGTCTCCTCTAATTGCTCTGCAAAACGAACATAGTCTGATCGAGAGAACGTCGGAAAGAGAGCTCACTCCGATGGCTCAGGAAATGGGGCTCGGGATTATTGTCTGGTCGCCTCTGGCTAACGGTCTTTTGACCGGAAAATATTCAAGAGAGGATTTGCAGCAGCGAAATATGGAATCCGAGGGCTGGAGTTCACGGATAACCATGATGGCTAGCCATGGCATGTTAAACGAGCGAGTATTTAATATCGTGGATGAAGTCAAAAAGGTAGCAGATGAAGTGAACGCTCCGGCAGCACATGTTGCGTTGGCATGGCTGAGAGCCCAATCGTCCGTTACATCTATTTTGCTGGGTGCTAGTAAAGCTGGGCAGCTTGAAAGCAATTTGAACATGCTGGATCTGAAGCTGTCTGAAGCGCAGCTGCATAGACTCGATGCGATAAGTGCGATTGAGCTGGGGTTTCCGCATAAATACTTAAATGATCCTGCAAATCTGTGGGGCGTTTTTGGGGGCGTAGCCGTCGAGCGTCGCTAAGATATGTACAAAACACCTTCAAGTGATGTTTACCATGTCGTTAGATATGGAAATAAACTTGGAGGTGTTTTTTGAAAATGATAGAATTTTTCACTCAAATACTTGTCAATTTCGCCTGCGCAAGTCGAGTACTTTATTTTCCAGCCTATAACATTATTTTCTTCCGACAAAAGAGGGCTATTTGTGCTGTAGCTCAACTCAGGGTTCCATATTATAAAGCTGAAACGGTGTACAGGGGAGGATGGGATAAATTTAGTATGTGAAACGGCTAATATTAGATATGTACAAGGAAAAGTCTGCCTCCTATAATTGATAATAATTATCAGTATCAACTGAAAGGTCTATTTACGGGGGGAAGCAATCGGATGAGAGTAATAAAAATGATGTTGGTGCTAGTCCTGGCGCTGGCGGTTTCAGCTTGCGGGCAGTCGAGTACGGCTGGGACCGGGGATAGGAACAATAGCGGTCAGGCTGCCGATGGAGGTAAGCCGCCGCAAGGCGCTGCCGCCTACACAGAGAAAACAATTAAACACGCTATGGGTACGGTAACGTTGAAGAAGAAACCGGAGCGCGTCGTCGTCTTGTTTAACGGCGCTGTAGATATTGTTGTCACACTTGGCGTAAAACCGGTCGGGGCTGTAGAATCCTGGGATCAAAAGCCTTGGTACAACTATTTGCGTCCTCAAATGGAGGGGGTCAAGAACTTGGGGGATGAGCTTCAGCCGAATGTGGAAGCCATAATGGCTTTGAAGCCTGATTTAATCATTGGACAAAAAACACGTCACGAAAAAATATACCCTCAGCTCAACAGCATCGCCCCTACGATCATTATGGAGGAATTGTTTGACTGGAAGGAAAACTTGAAGATGGCTGCGGATGCTCTGGATAAAGAAGACGAAGCGGCCAAATTCTTGAGCGATTGGGATAAGCGTGTCGCCGAATTCAAGCAAAAGGTTGGCAATAAGCTTGCGAATACGGAAGTATCGCTGATCCGGTTTGAGAAGGACGGCAGCGCGCGGATATATGTCACGGGTTTCGCAGGGACGATATTTAAAGAGCTGGGACTTAACCGGCCAAAAGCTCAGCAGGTGGAAGGCAAGAACGTAGTCAACTTAACTTCGAAAGAACAGATGTCTCAGCTTGACGGGGACTACATATTCGACATCACCCAGATCACAAGTGATGCGAACCACGCGAAAACACAAGGCGACTGGACATCGCATCCGCTATGGAAAGGCTTGAAAGGCGTCAAGAACGATAAATATTTCAAAGTAGATGTCATTACATGGAATTTAAGCGGTGGTGCTACGGCAGCAAAAGCGATGCTCGAAGATCTGTACAAATACTTCGATATCAAATAGCTAATACATGCCTATGAATGAGCCGGGTGCTCATTCATTTGCGCATCACAGGGAGATTCTCAGATGATAGCAAGCAAATCAACAACCGGATGGAAGTGGTTCGGGTTATTGGCAGGCAGTATCCTTATGCTGCTGTGCGCTGCCTCAAGCATCCTGTTCGGAGCGACGAACTACAGCTGGCACACGGCGTGGGATGCAGCTTTTCATTACAATGAGGAAATTACCGAGCAGGTCATTGTCCGCACAACCCGGATACCGAGGGCGTTTATTGCTGCGTCGATCGGTGCAAGTCTCGCGATAGCAGGCGCGCTCATGCAGACGCTGACTCGTAATCCGCTGGCAGCACCAAGCGTGCTCGGGGTGAATGCCGGTGCCTCCTTCCTTGTCGTATTGGGAGCAGTGGTATTCTCTGTCACATCCATGCAGATGCTTATGGTGCTGGCCTTTATTGGAGCGGCCGGCGCCGCCATTATCGTGTATGTATTGGGTTCGGCCGGACGCGACGGGTTAACGCCTTTGAAGATTGTTTTGGCCGGTGCGGCAATGACCGCTTTATTTTCTTCTTTTACCCAGGCCATTCTCGTCTTGAATAAGCAGGGCTTGAATACGGTGCTCTACTGGCTGACAGGGACGATCGCCGGCCGGTCCCCCGATAATTTAATCGCAGTTCTGCCTTATATGATTCTTTGTTGGATAGCGGCTTGGGCCATCGCCAAGGATATGAATCTTCTGATGATGGGAGAGGATACAGCGAAAGGCTTGGGACAGAAGACGATGTGGATTAAAGTGACGGCCGGGATCATTATCGTTGTACTGGCCGGCGGCTCCGTATCCGTTGCCGGACCGATCGGCTTCATCGGGATTGTCATCCCGCATATTTCGCGATTTTTTACCGGGGTGGACCACCGGTGGGTGATCCCGTACTGCGCTGTACTGGGAGCCATTCTTCTCCTTGCGGCGGATCTGGTCGCCCGGTTCATCATGATTCCGGAAGAGATGCCCGTAGGTGTCATGACCGCGTTAATCGGAGCCCCGTTCTTCATGTATATCGCGCGGAAGGGGTTGGCCCGATCATGAAGCAATATGTCCCTTTGCGCACTAAGCAAGGCCATCTCTCCATGATGATGCACAAGAAAACGATGTGGGTGTCGCTTGCGCTTTTATCAGCTTGTTTGCTGATAGCCATCCTGAGCACCGGGATGGGGGAGCTGTATATCTCTCCGTGGAACGTGGTTCTAAGCCTGCTCGGAGCAGGCTCCGATGACTATTCCATGGTGATTCAGAAGCTGAGGCTGCCGAGAATATTGGTCGGTTTGCTTGCGGGAGCTTCGCTGGCTGCAGCCGGAGCGATGCTGCAGGGCATCGTCCGCAATCCGTTGGCTTCGCCGGATATCATGGGAGTAACGGGCGGGGCTTCCGTTGCCGCCGTAGGCTTTCTTACTTATTTTGCAGGCAGCTTGAGCATTCGCTGGCTGCCGGTTGCAGCATTAATAGGAGGGGCGGCCGTCTCCATTGTGCTGTACTTGCTGGCGTGGAAGCGGGGCATAACCCCTTTTCGGCTTATTCTGGTGGGCGTCGGCATGTCTTCTCTTATGTCTGCAGCAACCTCGATGATGATTATGTTTAGCCCCAGCAATGATGCGGGTCAAGCCTATCTGTGGCTGACCGGGTCTGTGTATGCCGCCAACTGGGAGAACGTTCTGACCATCTTGCCTTGGGCAGCCGTCCTGCTGCCGCTTTCTTTCATTCTGGCCCGCCATGTCAACATCAGCCAGCTTGGGGACGACATCTCGGCAGGGGTCGGAAGCTCTGTAGAGCTGAACCGGATGCTCCTGCTGCTGGTTAGTGTGGCGCTGGCAGGAGCTGCCGTCGCTGTGGCGGGCGCTATAGGCTTCATCGGGCTTATCGCACCGCATATGGCGCGCAAGCTGGTCGGCTCCAGCTTCGAGAATATGCTGCCCGTCTCCGCGCTGCTGGGAGGCGCCATCGTTATGCTGGCCGATCTTGTAGGGAGAACCTGCTTTCTCCCGTTGGATGTGCCTGTAGGCATCTTCACTTCCGCTGTAGGAGCTCCATTTTTTATTTATTTGCTGTACGCGAGACGAAACTCGAGATAAGACTATGCATTAGAACAGGGAGGATTGTTGTATGACAAGAACGGATACGAAGCCGGCAGGAAGAGTGGCCGAATTGATCAAGCAGAGAAGAACGGTCAGATTATTTAAAAGCGATGCGGTCCCGACCGAGCTGTTGACGGAGCTTCTGAATGTGGCGGTTTGGGCCCCGAACCATGAGTACCGGGAGCCTTGGAGATTCATCCTGTTTCAGGGAGAAGGGAGAGCCAAGCTTGCTCAGGCAATGGTACAGACCTATTCGGCAGAGGAGCGGGAGAAGTACGGTAATAAAAAGATGGACTACTTCCTGCGGGTACCGGCCCATCTCGTGATCGTCATGCAAGAGGATCCCCGGCAAAAAGTATGGGAGGAGGACTATGCCGCTGTCTGCAGTCTGATTCAGAACTTCCAGCTTGCAGCTTGGGAGCAAGGGCTTGGCGTCGTATGGAAAACCAACCATTACAGCTATGAGCCTGATTTCAGGACAGCGATCGGCATCCGGCCGGGTGAGAAGATTGTAGGCGTGCTTCATATCGGGTACCCGGAGATCATTCCGCCGGCAAGACCTCGTACTGCAGCTGAAGAGCGATTGACTATCGTGGAGCATAGTTAAATAGAGAACGCAGCGGAATAACCCTTCCCAACAGTGAAAAAACCATCTATACTACAAAGTAATGATAATGATTCTCAATGCTGTTGGGGAAGGTGAAATGCAGATGCTGAAATGCCAATATCCTCTTGTTTTCCTCTCCTCCATACATAAGCGTCGCTATCCCAAGTACCATACGCCGCAGTTTCCGGCAATTCCTGCTGACCTATTGTGCGTAGTAACCGGCGGGAAAGGGATGGTACGAATACAAAATCAAATGATTCCCCTAGGTCCCAACCAACTGTTTTATTTGAAGCCCTCCATGGAAATTGAGGTAATGCTGGAGTCCGATTATGCGGATTACTATTTGTTAATGCTGCGGCCAGTGACTGTTACCAGGCAAAAAGGCGAATGGTCATGCCAAGATTCGAACGGCAGTATAGACCTTTTGCCAACCGGCAGGCTGCCTTTCCAGCACGCCAAAGGATGGATTCAACAAATCGAGCAGCTGTACGCTCTCAGCAAGTCCGGGTCCAAAACCGCTTCCTTAGAGGCTCATCAGCTTTTTCAAAGACTTGTTCAAGAGCTTCTACAGGAGCTGCCTGAGCAGGAAGGGACAGAGCCAGCGAGCAATGGCATCGACGAAAGCATCGGGTATATGTACAAGCATTACTCCGAGAAAATTAAGCTGGATACGTTAGCGGATATAGCCGGTTTAACCAGGACCTCCTACTCCAGGAGCTTCAAAAAAGCCAAAGGGATTACACCGGTTCAATATTTGAACCAGATTCGGATTGAGAGCTCCAAAGGGCTTCTGAAGCAGGATTGCTCCATTCAGGTGGTTGCCGAATCCGTCGGCTTCGGAAATGAATTTTATTTTAGCCGCATGTTCAAAAGGACGATCGGTCTATCTCCCACCGTTTATATGAAACGCAAGCAATTGAGAGTGGGAGTGGCATCCTGCTACAGATATAGGGAAAATCTTCGCACCCTGGGCACCGAAGCCTTGTATGAAATGAATGGCTATACCATTGAGCAGCTGAGTCCGGAGGAGCATCGAAGATTTGTTCAGGTACAGCTGGACGCATTACGGGAAGCCCAGCCGGATATTATTTTATCCGATTATCGGCATCTGCCCTTCTACGATCGTCTAAAGGATATTGCCCCGACGATTTGTCTGGATTTTACGATGGATTGGCGCCAACATCATTGGAGAATAGCGGAGCTTGTAGGCCGTGAGAAGGAAGCCAGACATAATTTCGATCAGATGGAGCTTAAGGTGAATTATGCCAAAAAAGTGCTGTCTCAACGGCTCGGGAATGAGACGCTATCGGTCATGCGCTTTTATTACGGCAAATTCCGCGTGTACGGCATGACCGATCATCCCTTGAATCATTTGCTGTATAAGGAGCTTGGGCTGAAGCCGGGGAGCTGTGTCCCGCAGCATGAACGGAGCAAGGAGTATTCGATGGAGAATATGCCGCCCTTCGAGACCGACCACCTGATGATCTACAAGCATCACGTGGGGCCGAAGGACGAAGCTAATTTTGCGGCCCTGCTGGCTGGTGAAGAATGGAGTACGATGAAGGCCGTTCGGAATCATCAGATTCATTTCACCCCGAATTGGATCGGCATGAGCTGGTCGCCTACCGGGCAGAACGAGATCATCGATTATCTGCTGGCAGCTTATTCTTCGGTAAGAGCTTAAGGATAAATTCATCCAACTCGATGGTTAAAGGGGTTTGCTTGTATGAAAGCATTAGAAGGAGCAGATCGCTGGAATAAGAGGCTTTCCTGTCCCCCTGATATAACGTCATGGTGTACGAATCCTCATCCTGTCCCTGGTATTGATCGGCTGGCTGCAAACGGATGCGCTGCAATCGGTCGGATATGGCCTGGATGATGTCGGGTTCTTGAAGGGTGATCCGCTTTCCTTGTTTAAATTCCAGTTCAATTTTATCGATGCGGGTCACATCAAAATCAAGTATGGTGCTTAGCGGGATACCTTCTTCACTTGGTTTATTTTCTCCAGCGATAGCTATTTCATAGGCGGTGGTCTGCCCAGGATAACTCAATAAGCTAAACCTCGCTTTCCAAACCTCTACGGTCTGGCCAATGGTAAGGTCATCGAAGCGGAGCTTTGAATCCTGCCCCTTTCTATGAATGTTCGAATCGCCGGCAACACTAAACCAACTCGCCTCAGGAGTAGGATTTATCAATCCAGTTCTTTTATTGTAATTAATAACAAGAATACGTTTCCTTGAATGATCGATTGACATAATATTCCCTTTAACATCCGCCTGGTGTGAAATAGTGAAGGTGGTGATGGAGAGAGGGAAGGAACCTCCGACTTCATTGAATATGGCGTTTTTTAACGCTTCGGTCTCTTCGTTATTTAAAATGTCTCTGTGGCGATAGAGCTTTCGCACTTCAAGCCGCTCTATGTCGTTTTCGGTGTGGAGTGAAACAGGCTCCAGGGACAATTTGTCGAAAAGAGGCTCAAACTCTTTCATGCCTGATGAGCGGAATTTATCCCGGTAGTTCGCTTCTGAAGCGGTGAGGTGAGCTGCAGCCTCGTTATCCTCGTAATGCTCAATAGCCCTAGCCGGGTGAATCCACTTTTCTCCTAAATAGGTTACTACGCGATACCATGGCCGGCAGCGTTCTGATTCCGGTTGGACGCTGCCAAGAGTTTCGTCACTGCAAGTATAAAGTTCACCGAGCACTCTTACTGTCTGTGGGGACAGTGTTCCCACGGTTCGTTCATTGTCCCTGGGAAAGTCATAAATGTCCTCAATATCCTTCAACGTGACATCCATCCGGACTGCATAATATTTTTCTTTGATGACCGCTGGCCCATTTTGCAGCCATTTCTCGCCAAGCCATGTTTTTATAAGATACCAGTTATTTTCCAGATGATTAGGTAATTCCGGCAGACCATTGCTTGTTTTAACTACCTGAACCGACTGGAAGGCTGATATAATTCCGACTGGCCCGTCGTTTGTTGAGGCCCCATTATAAACAGGGGTGTCAGCAAGCAGTGTAAGCTTTCCCGGCTGTTCATTTACACTCGTATCGGCTTGAGCTTTTGCAGCATATATGGTTAAACATGTAATGAATATTGCGCTGATGGAGCAGAATCGCTGAAATCCATTTATTTTCGTCAAAATTACCACTATCTTCCACGCATTTAGACGCATGGGATGGATGAAAGTTTCCCCCTCAGGAAAAATTCCAGATACCTACTTAAGTAACTGGTTATGCGAAAAAGGTGATTGACACATTGGTCATTATGGATATAATTGACATTAACAATTGGAAATCCGACTATGCCAATGATGAGAATCCAACTCGGAGGCGTTTTCGTCAAGAGCTTTCCTTGGGGAATGCTTCCTAAGTCTACCGGTCCCGCCCGTTATCGCGGAACCAAGAGGATCGGATTGCGTAACCCGCAGCCGATCAAGTTGGGTGGTACCGCGAGCAGACGCTCCTCGTCCCAATGTGGACGAAGAGCGTTTTTTTTGTTTCCACAAAAATGGGAGAGGATGAGTAAGGATGAATCGCGTCTACAACTTTAATCCGGGGCCGGCGGCTCTACCGCTGGAGGTTTTGCAGCAAGGACAGCAGGATTTTGTCGAGTATCCATCGTATGGAATGTCACTGATGGAAATGTCCCACCGCAGTAAGGCTGTCGAACATTTGAATGAAGAAACGCAAGAATTATTAGCCCGGATGTTGGAGCTTCCTAAGGATTATCATGTGTTGTTCATGGGGGGAGGGGCAAGCACGCAGTTTGCTCTTACGGCAATGAATTTTTTAAAGAGCGGTAAGACTGGCAGTTATATCCTTACGGGAAGCTTTTCGGAAAAAGCTTATGCCGAGGCCCTGACAATTGGCCATGCAAACATTGTGGCCAGCAGCAAGGAGCACCAATGGAGAATACTCCCGCAGATTAAAACCCTGCCGCTAGCGAGTCATACGGCTTATGTGCATATGACGACCAATAATACGATTGAGGGTTCGCAGTTTCATGAAATCCCCGATACGGAGCAAATACCGCTGATTGGGGATATGACAAGCGATATATTGAGCAGAAGAATGGATTGGACCCGATTTGCGATGTTCTATGCAGCAGCCCAAAAAAATCTGGGTCCCGCTGGGGTGACAGCGGTTATGATAAGGGACGATCTGTTAAGGGAGTGTAATGAACATATCCCGGCCGTCTTCAAATACACCACCTATGTCCAGCACAAATCGCTGAACAATACGCCTCCGGTTCATTCATTTATATGATGAAGCTGGTGTTGCAATGGGTAATGCGACAAGGAGGGATTGCGGCGTTAGAGGAACAGAACGAGAGGAAAGCCGGACTACTGTATGAGGCTATTGATGCCAGCCATGGTTTTTATCAAGGGATCGTAGATCCATCGGCGCGTTCGGTTATGAACGTTACCTGGCGGATGGAAGACGAGCATATAGAGAAACGGTTTGTACAGGAGGCTGAGCGCAGCGGATTCGCAGGCCTGGCTGGACACCGAAGTGTGGGGGGCTTGCGTGCTTCCATTTATAATGCGGTACCGCTTGAGGCTTGTAAGGCGTTGGCGGCATTTATGAAGGATTTCCAGCAACGTAATGGATAAAGCAATCTGACGGCGCTAGCCGTTCCCCGTATCAGGCATCAAAAAAGCCGCCGGCTCTCGGAGCCAGGCGGCAATGTTTTACTTAACCTCGTTCAGACGCTCTTCCAGACGATCCCAAGTTTCGGTGATGCCCTGCAGCATGCCCATATCCATAACGGTCTTGAGCGCTTCCGCAGACACATATTCACCACGATTGACCAGCTTCGTCTTACCGCCCAAATCGATAAATTCCAATACGACCTTGGTCGACGGCATAGAATCGTTCGAATTGCCTTCTGCATCGGAGAAATAGTCCGTGTAGACGATTCTCTCCGGCTCGACAATTTCCTTGTACACTGCTTTGCCCCATGATTCCATACCATAAAATTGCCCCTGGTTCTGATCGACACACTTCATACAGTAGTGCCATACGCCCCCTGGACGGAAATCGATGCGGCATACCGGAACCTCCCAGCCTCTAGGTCCCCACCAGTGCTTAAGATGCTCCGGCTCTTTAAACATTTTGAACACGAGATCGCGCGGCGCGTCGAAAACACGCTCCAGTACCAGCACCGTATCATTTTCCACCCTCGAAACCATTGCGTTGCTTGACATGGTCATTCCTCCTCATGATTTGAATGCTTTAATGATTGTTCCTTGCTTTGCAGTTCACGCAAGTAGTTATCCAGATTATCGAATCTTTCTTCCATGACGCGTCGGAAAGAGTCCACCCAAGAATCCAAAGCTTGGAAGGGCTCAGGCCGCAGCTTGTAGATCCGGCGATTGGCTTCGGCCTTCACCTCCAAAATCCCGCTCTCGCTAAGCACCTTCAAATGCTTCGAGGCTTGGGGCTGGCGGAGTCCCAGCCGGTCGGCGATTTCTCCAACGGTCAGGGGACCGTCTCGCAGCAGCTCGACGATGTCCATCCGATTCGGCTCGGCTAAAGCGCTCAGCGTCTTCATGTTCATGTCCGGATGTTTACCTGACATGTCGTTCACCTCGTTACATGATGGTCTGCCGGAATATCCCATCTCCTTTTTTATTAGGATCGACTTCTTATGAATTAAATATACCGCAAAGGGAATATTCCTGTCAAGGAATATTATTGGTGCAATGCTGCTTTTTTAGGGGATGGAGTGAACTATAGGGCTATTGAACATTTGTTAACAATGCCAGTTAACAAAACAGGCCAACCAGAACCCCTGATTGACCTGTTAGCAAGAAGAGCGTCTTAATCGCTCCCGCACTATTCTTCCACTATATCTGCCCTCAAATCGCTTGCAACCTCCATCATTGTGGGGATCACGGCTTCATTGGTCCCGGATACATAAAGGTCCCCTTGATAATGACGGAAAGGAATCTTCGCATCGCCATAGCTCCACATGAAAAAGTCGCCCTCAATGGACATGCTGGTGGTGCCCTTCACCGTAAACACGGATGTATAGGCAAAATCAGGCTTGGATGAAAAGTACTGCTTGCACTCTTCCAAGGTAATGGTTGACTCCGATGGGTTGTTGTCCTGCAAGGTTCGTGTAATACGATAGCGTTTATTCATGCTAAAGTGCCTCCATAGGTTTCGATTGCTATTTGTCCCATGACCCCTATTCTACCATGACGGTTTGAATTTCACTATTCTTGTCCGCAAGGCAAGCGTCAGAACATTGGAAAAACCATTGCTTTGTCCCTGGACAAGAGTGAAATTACCGGCTGTAAAAAAGAGAGGAGGTTCATTATAATGTCATCCATATGGATAAACTGAAAGTAAATTCAATGTGTCTTGGCGTATAAGAGAGGTGTCTTACGGCTTTGGAACCATTACTGCGCATGTGCGTTATTGATGATATTAAAACCATTGTGAACGGCATTGTTCATCATATTCCTTGGGAGGAGCATGGAATTCAGATTGTCGGCACGGCCTCGAATGGAGAAAAGGGGATTGAGCTGATCCGAACAACGAAGCCCCATTTGATCTTATCCGATATTCGCATGCCGAAGCTGGATGGGTTGGAAATGACCCGCTCGGTCGTTAAGCAAGGGGATTTGACCAAAATTATTTTTTTGAGCGGTTATACCGATTTTGACTATGCCCAGCAAGCGATCCGGTTAGGGGCATTTGATTTCATTCAGAAGCCGTTTACCCCTTCACAAATATTGGAGGTCGTCTTGAAAGCCAAGAAAGCGCTGGAGACGGAGCTTTCCGAGCTCGAACGGATGAAGGACATGGAAAGTAAGGTTCGCGAGAGCATGCCGCTGCTTCGCCAGGAGTATTTTCGATTGCTGATGCGTTACCCGACAAGCCCGATTAGCGCAAGCAAACGATGGGATTTTTTGCAGATCCCGATTGCGAAGCAGCATTTTACCGTCATGCTCGTGGAGATTGATCATTTCACAGAGCGGAGCCAGTCCCTCCCGGTGAGTGAGGTGGAGCTAATCCGCTTTGCCATTCAAAATATAATGGAGGAAACGATCGCTACCTATACGACGGGGCTGGTGTTCCGGGAGGATGTGCATCAGTTTGCGGCGATTTTGAACCCTTCACCCACTGAGAAAATGGAAGTTATAGCGGAAAAATGCCGGGAGCATATTAGCCGCTACACCCGCGAAACCGTCTCTATCGGATTAGGCAGCGAGGTTCAGGAAATTCATGAAATCGCGCATTCGTATCAACAGGCCATAACCGCTCTGTCGTACAACTTTTATACGGGGGGCGACAGCGTCTACAGCTTCAGCAACGTTCCCGAGCATAATGGATTGTCTCCGAGGTATTCTACGGAAAAAGAAAAAGAGCTGCTGTATTGCATCCGTTTGGGCAACGAGCAGAAGGCTCTGCAAAGCCTGGAGGAGTTTTTTCAGGAGAGCCAAGCGATGTCGATGTCAACTCCTCCGAATCCGGAATCGATGAAATCGGTGTATTTTGAGCTGACCTTTCTGATTAACAGGGTGCTGGCTGAGAAAGTGCCGCCTGAAGAAATGGCCGAGATGGAAGCCCTGATGCTGGATATGAAGAACGACCCTTCCATCAACCTTGGTGAGCTGCAGGAGCAGCTTAAACGGCTGTGCCGGGTAGGCTGCCAAAAAATCCGCAGGCAGCAGAGCAAAGAGGCGAGCCAGCAGGTAGATGAAGTGATTGCGTACATCCGGGAGCATCTGGACTTGAACCTTACAGTCGGGGAATATGCCAAAATGGTGTATTTGAGCGCCAGCTATTTTTCCAACCTGTTCAAGAAGGTGACCGGGATGACGGTTACACAGTTCGTTACGATGGAACGGATGGAGCGGGCGAAGGAGCTGCTGTCGCAGGGCATGCAGGTGCAGGAAATTTCCCTTGCGCTCGGCTACGAGGACAGACCGTATTTTACCGAGCTGTTCAAAAGGCATACCGGCATGACGCCGTCGGAGTTCAAGCAGCTGTATGGCCTTCCCAAGTAAGTCATATGGACCTTGCGATGCATGGGGCGGACGATCACAGTTGCATTATCCCCTCTCAAAAGTGAGTTTCTCTCTCCTTGAGCCTGCAATGTTTCTCTTATAGTTAAGAGGAAGAAAGTTCATAAGGAGAGGATCACGCGTGTCTAAGAGGTCATTAAGCTATTTCAATTCCTATGTGTTCATTATACCTAGTCTGGTGCTCACGCTGGTTCTCGGTATTTATCCGATACTGTGGGCGTTCCGGTTTATGTTCTACGATTATCAGGGTTACGGTGTCCCGAATTTTATCGGTATAGATAACTTTACCCGCGTCATGAAGGACGATCAGTTCTGGCAGTCAGTGTACAATACGTTCCTGTATGCCGCAGGCAAAATTGTGGTCACGGTCCCCTTATCCCTGATTTTGGCGGTCATTCTGAATCAGGCGCTGAAGGGCAGGCAGCTGCTGCGGGCCATTTATTTCATGCCGACGATCATCAGCGCATCGGTCATGTCCGTTGTTTTCGGGATTGTATTTAATTCGTACAACGGGATTCTGAACCAATATTTAATGAAGCTTGGCATCATCTCCAAGCCGATTGAGTGGCTAGGCCCTGACCATGCCATGCTCACCGTCATTATTATTGCCATTTGGGGGGCGGTCGGGAACTATATGCTTCTGTTTATCGCAGGTCTGCAAAATATTCCGGACGATCTGTATGAAGCAGCCTCCATCGATGGAGCCAATACGGTGCAAAAATTTTGGTTTATTACCGTTCCGATGCTCGGCCCTATCCTGCAAATGATTATGATGCTCGTCATCACGGTTTCTCTGAAAGGCTACGAGAACATTATGGTCTTGACGGAAGGCGGTCCTTTCGGCAAGACGGAAGTCATGTTCCTGTATGTGTATAAGCTCTTCTTCCCGGTTTCCACGACGAATGCGAACGTACAACAGATTGGTTACGGGAGTGCCGTAGGCTTTGTAACGGCGGTTATTGTAGGCATCATCACCCTGGTGTACTTTGCTGCCTCCCGCAGACTTAACAAGATGTACTAATCATTCTTCAGGAGAGAGGGGAATCAACCGATGAATACGAATGTATCTGCACCCGGCGGTTTAAATGCCGCTAACCAAACGAAACGGCAATTACGATTGTACAAATACATCTCTTTCACGATTTTATGGGTATTTTTGCTTGCCCTCGCGATCATGACTTTGTTCCCGGTAGTGGTGGCTATTCTGGGTTCTTTCAAAACGAACATGGAAGTGACGGTTGGAGCGACGCTGCTTCCTGAGAAATGGCATTTTTCCAACTACATCGAGGCTTGGAAAAAGGCGAACTTCGCCCTGTTTACCTGGAACAGCGTGTTCGTCAGTGCAGCCGCTACCGTCGGGACTCTGCTGGTAACTTCCATGGCCGCCTATTCTGTTGACCACGGAAATTTCCCGGGGAAAAAAGCGTACGTAGCGCTGCAGGCGAGCACCATGTTTATCTCAATCGGCGCGGTAGTTTTGCGCCCTCAGTTCGACTTGATGGTCGCACTGCACTTGAATCAATCGCTCTGGGGAGTTATTCTGATACTCATAAGTGCTCATGCGACTGCCTTTTTCATGCTGATCGGCTTTTTCAAAGGGATACCTAAAGATCTGGACGAGGCCGCTTATATTGACGGATGCAATTATTACACGGTATACTGGCGAATTATACTGCCGTTGCTTAAACCAGCCATTGGCGTAACGGCGTTATTCACTTTCCGGAATGCCTGGAACGAATATATTCTTCCTTTCGTATTTACCATGAGCAATCCGAAGCTGCAGACCTTGACGGTCGGACTGACGAACCTGAAATATGGCGTCGGCGCAGCCGCCGAATTGCAGCTGATGTTGGCCGGGGCGTGCATTTCGATCGTACCGATGCTTGTCGTCTATATTTTCGCGAACAAATCGTTCATGCAGGTGACGGCCGGCTCCTTAAAAGGATAAATGATTTCTAAACGAAAATAACCTCTAGCTCAGGCTAGGTTAGATTGTTGAGAAAACCTGTTTTGCGAGAACTATGCTACATATGGAGGTGGGGTATGCCTCGGAGGAGTTTACGTCCGCCTTTGAAACCCGTGAAAATACCGCTAAATAGAATCACCTTTCACGGGTTTCAATAGCGGCTGGAGGGGCATGTCCCATCGGAGTATATTGGCAATAGTTCAAGCTCTATAGGTTTCTAAACAGATTCACTCTAGCTCAGGCTAGAGTTATTTTCGTTTAGACAGGAAATCATGAAGAGAACGAATAGTTACGGAATGATCGGGGACTTATCGATTTTGATTTTCATACAGCAGGCGGTGAAGCTAAGAGATGAATCGTTTTTTTTATCGCTCATCCTTGAAGAGAAGAATTTGGATTACCTGTATTTTCTTAACGGTGCTGTGCATCGCGGCTACGGGGATCATGTCGTACTACATTGCCTCCAAGGTAACGGAAAATAATGCGTTTCAGCTGAGTCAGAACACATTGAACAAATCCGCTCAAGTGCTCGATGAACGGCTGAGGCATATTGTGGTATCGTCTTCGACGATAATGATCAGCGAGCCGTTCAAGCGGATGATGGAGGATTCCGCCATGCGTAACGTGGATAGCTATTACCAGCATTTATCCGCGCTGCAGTCTCCCTTCACGCAAATCAAGCTGAACGAGTCATCGATTGAGTCTGTACTGATCAGCACGCCCATCGGAGACTTCTACCCTACCAATGCGGTGCGTAATACGCAGATTCCGTTCAAGAGCACTTCAATGTACAACCTGTTAGAAGAGCGCAGCAGCCCTGCTGTCTGGATGGAAGGACATGAGGATACCCTGTTCACGGGGCGCAGCCGCGTCATCTCCTTGCTGCTCAAGCCGTTTACCGAGGGCTCGGGCTCGGATGTGTATATTGTGATCAATGTGAAGGAAGAGGACATTAAGCAGGACATTTACCAAAATTTTAACAGCAAGGGAGCGGAGTTTCTCTTGCTAGGCAGCGAGGGGCGGGAGGCCGTACCGATGACTGCAGCCTCCTCTTCTCTAAGAAATGACCCCGGTTTCTTAAAGCTGCTGGCGGACCAGAAGGTGGGGCATTTTGAATATACGATGGGTCAACCGCATAATAAGCTGCTGGTCAACTATTCACGTCTGCGGCTGGTCGAAGATTGGACGCTGATCAGCCTGCAGTCGAAGTCGGAGCTGCTAAGCCAAATCACGTTAATCAAATGGTGGATTGTGCTGATTATGGGCGTGTGCGTAGTGATCGCGTTTGTGTTCTCCAATGTGCTGTCCGAACGGCTGCTCAGGCCTTTGTACAAGCTGCAGGGACTGATGCATAAGGTGGAGCGGGATAATACATTGGACGTTCGTTTCGAGAGCCAGTTCAATGATGAGGTCACCAAGGTCGGCCATAGCTTTAACCGGATGCTGACGCAGCTGGCGGCCTTGATCGAAGAGGTGAAGCTGTCGGAGCAGGAGAAGAGGAAATCCGAAGTTAAGGCGCTTCAAGCCCAGATTGATCCGCATTTTCTATACAACACGTTAAATACGATTCTCTGGAAGTCCGAAACGGCCGAGCAGCAGGATGTAAGGGAAATGATTATTTCTCTCTCGAAGCTGTTCCAGCTTGGGTTAAACAATGGAAATGAAATGACGACATTGGAGAAGGAATTGGAGCATGTCAGACAGTACCTGGATATTCAGCAAAAATGCTACGAGGGTCTGTTTACTTATATTATCGAGCTGAAGAATCCGGAGCTGGCCCGGCTGCCTATGATCAAAATTCTTTTACAGCCCCTGGTGGAGAACAGTATTCTGCACGGCTTTCAGCAGATGGAGCAGGGCGGGTTTATTTATATCTGTATTGAGCAGGAAGGCGACTATCTGAAGCTAAGTGTAGAGGATAACGGGTGCGGAATGGATGCAGAGGAGGTCTATAGTCAGCTTACCTCTCCCGGCATGGCAAGGTCATCCTATGCATTATCCAATGTGTACAGCCGGCTTCAGCTGTATTACGGCTCCGAGGCGAGACTGAAGCTTGCCAGTGAACCCATGGAACGCACTGTGGTTACGATATGGCTTCCACTCGATGGAAAAAAAGCGATTTCATCCTCTATGGATAGTTGATTTGTCCTTCCTGCGGTTCGTTCGGAATGAACTATAATAAACAAGCAAACCTGACTTTAACCTGCATGGGGGAGGATTTTAGATGAATAAGAAAGTGTACGTACCGGCCTTAAGCATGCTGCTGGCAGTATCGCTAAGCGCTTGCTCGACTCAGCCGGACAGTTCTTCTGCAACGAACGGCGGCGCCAAAACCGGAGGCAAAACCAAGCTGACGTATTGGACCAATGACCGTTCCGATGCCGACTATATTAAACAAGTGATTGCGAAATACAATGAAACGAACAAAGATAACGTAGAAGTTGAGATGACGGTAATGGCCGATAATTACGACCAGTCCGTAGATATCGCTTTTGCCAGCAAGCAGGCGCCTGACATTTTGCGTGTTGACTTTAACAAAGTGGTGCCTTGGGTAAAGAAAGGCTTCTTGACGCCGCTGGATCCTTATATGAGCGAGGATATGAAGAAGAAGTTCTCCGGCACGTTAATCGAGGAAAAGAACCTGTATGAAGGCAAGATTTACAGTCTGCCTAACGTAGGCCAGATTTGGCGTTTAATTTATAACGTCGATCTGTTCGAGAAAGCGGGCATTAAAGAACCGCCAAAAACACTGAAGGAACTAGTTGAAGTCTCCAAGAAGCTTACGGAAGCGGGCAAAGGCATCGGAGCTTACGGATTCGCGGGCAACTTCAAGAATACCTCGGCTATCGACCGCGTCGCTTATCCGATTGCAACGTTGAGCGGTACAGGAGTTGTTGAAGGATACAATCTGAAGACAGGACAATTTGATTTCGGCGCTTATAAAGAAATTGCGGAAGCTTTGCGCCAAATGAAGGTTGACGGCAGCATGCTGCCAGGTTCGGAAGGGCTGGATATCGATCCGCTGCGCGCGCAATTCGCTCAAGGCAAGATCGGTATGTACATTAACCACTCGGCGGAGCCGGCTGTATACAAGAGCCAATTCCCTGCCCAAATCAAATGGGCTGCTGCACAGGTTCCGACCATTGACGGTACGGTGAAGGGCGCTTCGCTGGTTAACGGGGGCGCGTACTTGTCCATCAGCAAGGATTCCGAGAATAAGGAAAAAGCTTGGAGATTCCTTGAGTACATGTACAGCGACGAGGTTCAATCCGGTTACCAGGAGAACGGCTTCGGCGTATCCATTCTGCCGCATATTACTGCTACGGCCAAGAAAGCCAATATTCCGGGCATCGAGGGCTTTAACCCTACGAAATATGACGCTCTCTATCCTGCGGCCCCTACGCTGATTATTGAAAGCAAGGTCGAAGGAATGAAGAATTCGGATGCGCTGACGAAATATATGATTCAAGGCGGAGACCTGGATCAAGTGATCAAAGATTTGAATACGCGATATAATGCGGCTCTGGAAAAAGCGAAAGCTTCCGGAGACACGCAGGCCAAAGCAGACCCGAACTTCGATTCGGCCAAGCTGCAGGGCACTTTGGCGAAGTAAGCCGAGTCACGGAACAACCCTTGAAAATGGAATTATTCCTTTTTAAGGGTTGTTTTATTTTGAAGCTGAGCTGGCAAGCTTTTATGCTCCCGGTACTGGGAAGGGGTGACGCCGAACAACCGGCGGAATAGACGGGTGAAATAAACGGCTTCCATCCCGACATGCATGGCCGCCTGCTGAACCGTCATGTTCGGATTCTGCTCCAGCAGCTGGGCTGCCGTCTGGAGACGCAGCTTTTGCAAATATTGAAGCGGTGTCGTTCCCAGCGTTTCTTGAAACAATCGAGTAAGCTGCTTAGAAGAATAGCCGACATGAGCGGAGAGCTCAGCCATCCCCAGGTTCCGCTGCAGATGATCCTGCAAGAAGCGGGTAGCCGTGTGGACGACCGCATTACGATACCGCATCGGTTTGGGCAGGCTTGTACTTGGAGGGTTTCCTGCCGCGGCTGCCTGCTTTTTGACCTCAAGGCAAAAGGAGAAGAGCAGCTCCGCGGATTGCCAAGGATCATAGTCCGGTCCGGAGTGGCTCCAAATCGCATAGAGCAGTTTGTCCAAGCGGGTTATTTCCTGAAGCTGCATACGGGAAAATGTGGAACCGAACCCCCAATGAGACAACGGCCCGGACTCTCTTTCCATGAACGTAACATAGCCGACGAGCCAAGGCTCGGCATCCTGCGGACGGTACTCATGGGGGAGCCCGGCAGGGATGTACAGCAGCGTACGGGGTGGTACAGTGTCCCATTTGTCCTCACCTGTCAAGCGAAAGAGACCTGTCCCCGAGAAGGACAGCAGCAACTGATTGGCGGAGAAGCCTTCCCAGCGGTTCATAGGCTTCTGTTCATCGGCACCGACGGTATAAACGGCAAAAGGGATCTCTCCCTCAAGTGAGGAGAACAAGCTGCTTCGAAGCTGTAAATGCTGCATCATATATACCTCTGAATGTCCATTTTGTACTAGATGTTGTCCGCTTTATGATCTTAGCGGCAGGGTGATACCTTTATATAATATAGGTAATTTTATTGCTTTGACAATGAAATAAGAAAAGGAGCTCATCACTATGTCATTTGTGAACAAATATTGGGAGGACCCGAATGTCCTCCATGTTAATCGCCAGAAGGCGAGGTCCTACTATATCCCCTATTCCGGCAAGGAAACTGCGAAAGCAGGCCAAAGGGGAGGATCGCCTTTTTATCAGACATTGAACGGCAGCTGGAAGTTTCAATACTATCCAAGTGTGACTCAGGTGCAGGATGGCTTTTATCAGGAGCAGGCCGATCTTAGCGGCTGGGACGATCTGCTGGTGCCGTCCTGCTGGCAGGTAAACGGATACGACCAGCTTCAATATGTGAATGTCCGGTATCCGATTCCTGTGGACCCTCCGTATGTTCCGGATAAGAATCCCGCAGGCGTATATGTCCGTGAATTCAATCTGAAGGAACAGTGGGATGAGAAGGACAAGTACATCGTGTTCGAAGGAGTCAACGCCTGCTTCTACGTATGGGTGAACGGAGTATTTGTCGGCTACAGCCAAGGCAGCCGGATTCCTTCGGAATTTGATATAAGCTCCCATGTGAAGCGCGGCCGCAACCGCATAGCCGTTATGGTGCTGAAATGGTGTGACGGCACTTATCTGGAGGATCAGGATTTGTGGCGGTATACAGGCATTTTCCGGGACGTGTACCTGCTGGCTAGGGACGCCTCTCATATTCGCGATGTATTCGTTAGACAGCAACTGGCCGAGGATTTCAGCCAGGCGGTTCTGCAGGTGGAGCTGGAAGCAGCGGGAAGCGCGGAAGTGAAGCTGGAGCTTCAGGACGCTCAGGGCAAACCGGTGGTTGACGGCGTGACGATCGTTGATGGACGGGGCAGCGTGCAGTTAACCGTGGACAATCCGCAGCTGTGGAACGCGGAGCAGCCTTACTTGTATCAGCTGTACGTGTGCTCCGGTGAGGAAGTTCTTCGTTTTCCGGTCGGATTCCGGCGGATAGACATTGTGGACGGCGTATTTAAGATCAACAATCAGGCGATCAAGCTGAAGGGGGTCAATCGTCATGACTCCCACCCGGAGCTGGGGCAGACCATCCCTATAGCTCACATGATTCAGGATTTGCGTTTAATGAAGCGGCATAATGTAAATACGATCCGCGCCTCCCACTACCCGAACGATCCGCGGTTTCTTGAGCTCTGCAATGAGTTCGGTTTCTATGTTATCGATGAAGCTGATCTGGAATGTCATGGGATCGGAAGAGCGGAGGATTGGGCGGAAGGAGCTTTTCACAAATTGTCCGCTAATCCCGAGTGGAGAGCGGCTTTTGTAGAACGGGCCGAACGCATGGTGGAGCGCGACAAAAACCAGCCTTGCGTGATCATGTGGTCGATGGGGAACGAATCCGGGTATGCCGAAAATCATATGGCTATGGCAGAATGGACTCGCAGACGCGACAGCTCCAGACCGGTTCATTACGAAGGAGCGGCGCCGGTTTATAAAGGAAATCCGAATGTGGAATGTCTCGATCTGGAGAGCCGCATGTATGCTTCGGTAGACGATATTCGCGGGTATGCCGAGGATGAAAGCAATACGAAGCCGCTGTTCCTATGCGAGTACAGCCATGCGATGGGGAATGGACCCGGGGATTTGAAGGACTATTGGGAAGTGATCTACCGCTATCCCAAATTAATGGGCGGCTGCGTGTGGGAATGGTGCGATCACGGCATCAAGACCGAGACGGCGGATGGCGTTCCGTTCTTTGCCTATGGCGGAGACTTCGGCGAGGTGCCGCATGACGGCAATTTCTGTATCGACGGTCTTGTCACACCCGATCGGACTCCTCATACGGGGCTGCTTGAGCTCAAGCAGGTGATCGCACCTGTTCGAATCGAAGCGGATGACCTGAAGACAGGCTTAGTGAAGGTAACGAACCTGTATGATTTTGCAGATTTGTCGCATCTGGCTCTGCGGTGGAAGCTGGAGAAGGATGGAGAGATCATCCAGCAAGGAACCGTATGGGAGCTTACAGCTGCTCCGCATGCAGCACAAGTCTTGAAGCTTCCTTATGAAGTACCGGCGAATCAGGCAGGAAGGTTTTTCCTGACGCTATCCTGCTGGCTCAAAGAGGAAACGCGTTGGGCGGAAGCAGGCTACGAGATCATGTTCGAGCAGTTCGAGCTTGAGCAGGATTCGATCGATGCTCCAATTGCGGGAGGCGACGGATGGGGTGCTTCCGATATTCAGGTACGGGAAGAAGCCGGAAGGCTTGTTGTAGAAGGCTTTGATTTCCGCCATGTATTCGACCTGAATGCCGGAGCTTTTGTTGAGATCAGCAAGCAAGGAGTTCCTATGCTCGCCGCTCCGACCCACTTCCAAATTTGGCGCGCTCCCATAGACAATGACATGTATATGAGGAAAAAGTGGCAGGACAAGGGGCTCGATGGGGCCAAGACCAAGGTATATCGTGCCGAATGGAAAGCTCAAGGATCCCAAGCGGTAGAAATTGCCGTCAGCTTTTCGCTGACGGGGTATAACCGTTATCCGTATCTGCATGGGGAAGCCAACTGGATCATCGCTGGAACGGGAGCGATCGAGCTGGATGTGCAGGTGAAGGTTAGAGAAGATCTGGAGTTTCTGCCCCGCTTTGGACTGCAACTGACGATGCCTAAAGGGATGGAGCAAGTCGAATATTTCGGGAACGGACCTCATGAGAGCTATATAGACAAACGCCAGAGCGTGAAAAAAGGCCGTTATCAGCTAACGGTAGACGAGATGTTCGAGAATTACATTATGCCGCAGGAGAACGGCTCGCGGTTCGGAACGGAATGGGCGGTTGTCTCGAACGCACTCGGTATGGGTCTAGCTTTTCAAGCTTCTCAACCGTTCTCCTTCCAAGCGTCCCACTATACGCCGGAGGATCTAACGAAAGCGGAGCATACCTACGAGCTGGTCAAAAGAAAGGAAACGATCGTCCATCTTGACTATAAAATGAGCGGGGTCGGGTCAGCCTCATGCGGACCTGAATTGCTCGAGCCATACCGTTTCAACGAGAAAGAATTTCAATATAAGCTTAAGCTGCAGCCAGTCTTTAAAGAGGACGGCTATGATGGGATTTAAAGAACGGTGTGAAAAAAGCGAATTCCTCCGCCACGGATAGTTGATTTGCCCTTCCTTCATGGAATCGAGGCTGGTCTATAATAAAACCAGTACTTGTTAACGAAAGCAGCACAAAAAGGACAGTCCTAGAAAATGAACTTGATTCATTGGAAGGACTGTCGTTTTTTGACCATGTGGCGTTTATAGATTTAGCTTCGAAGCCATGGCCCCACTTGGTGGGGGAACTTGTTGGGTAACCCTGTTCTGCGCGAAGTATGCTAAATATGGAGGAGGGGTATGCCTCGGAGGAGTTTACGTCCGCCTTTGAAATCCGTGAAAATACCGCTAAATCTAATCCAATTCACGGGTTTCAATAGTGGCCGGAGAGGTGTACCCCACCGGAGTATATTGGCAATAGTTCAGGCTCTATAGGTTTACCAACAGACTCACCCCACTTTGTGCGGGTATTTTGTCATGGCAGATTACCATCGAGGGAAGGGTGACAAGGCATGTTATGGACGAAGGAAAAGCTGGCCGCGCGAATTAAGGATATCGAGGGCTTCCGGTATCGTGAAAGCATACAGATCACCGGCATGAAGATGAAGCAGGACGAGGAGGGACGGATCGGTGCTTACCCGACTGAAGACGGCGAGTGGAAGGAGGTATCGATAGGCGATCGGTGGACAGGCCGGGACCTGTACAGGTGGCTCGCCTTCACAGCGGACGTTCCTGCAAGCTGGCAGGGAAAAAGAATCGTCGGCCGGTTCGATTTCGGCCGGACGGGCGGAGGCAACAACAGCGGCTTCGAATCGCTATTGTTCTTGAACGGCCAGCCGTATCAAGGAGTGGATTCCAATCACGAGGAAGTATTCCTGGCTCCGGAAACGGCGGGAACCGAAGTGAAATTTCAGTTTCGCCTCTGGTCAGGGCTGAACGGGTACGGCAAAGCCGAGCCTATCGAAAACCAACTTCAACGCGCTGAGCTGAGCTGGCTGGACGAAACGGCGGACGATCTTTATTATACGAGCCGGGCCGTGCTTGAAACGGTGGAGCTGCTCGAAGAAAACCGTCCGGAGCGGCACGAGCTTCTGTCGGCTTTGGACCGCGCCTATCTGCTCATTGATTGGAGCGAGCCGGGCTCAGAAGCGTTCTATGCTTCGCTGGCGGAAGCGCTGGGACTTTTGCGCTCGGAGCTCAGTCGGATGCCCAAGAACCATCCGGTTCACGTTTATTGCATCGGGCACACCCATATCGATGTGGCCTGGCTATGGCGCTTAAAGCATACGCGTGAGAAGGTGGCGAGGTCGTTTTCCACCGTCCTTAGATTAATGGAGCAGTATCCGGATTATGTGTTTCTGCAAACTCAGCCGCAGCTGTATGAGTATATGAAGCAGGATTACCCGGCCATTTATGAGCAAATCAAAAAGCGTGTGGCAGAGGGGCGTTGGGAAGCCGGAGGGGCGATGTGGCTTGAAGCGGACTGCAATCTGGCTTCGGGGGAATCGCTTGTGCGGCAGCTCTTGTACGGCACACGTTTCTTCCGCGATGAGTTCGGCGTAGAATGCCGCTACTTGTGGCTGCCCGATGTGTTCGGCTACAGCTGGGCGCTGCCGCAAATCCTGCGGAAATCTGGTATCGACATGTTCATGACGACCAAAATCAGCTGGAACCAATATAACCGGATGCCTCATGATACGTTCGTCTGGAGAGGCATCGACGGCAGCGAAGTGCTGACCCATTTCATTACGACGCCGGACCCGGGGACGAGCGAGGGAGCCTTTTACTACACTTATAACGGCAGCATCACTCCGGCTTCCATTCAAGGAATCTGGGACGGTTACCGGGATAAGGAAATCAATCAGGAGCTGCTGCTCTCTTACGGCTATGGAGACGGAGGCGGCGGGGTTAACCGCGAAATGCTGGAGATGCGCCGCAGGCTGGAAAGCATGCCGGGGCTTCCGCAAGCCAAGACGGGACGGGCTGATGAATATTTTGACCGGCTGAAGGAGGAGATAGCCCTCACGGACCGCTATGTTCATACGTGGAATGGCGAGCTGTATCTGGAGCTTCACCGCGGCACTTATACGAGCCAGGCCTACAACAAACGCGCAAACCGCAAGCTGGAGCTGTTGTACCGGGAGACGGAATGGATGTCCGTTTTGGGAAGCGGCCTGCAGTCCGTCTGGAGCCTCTATCCGCAGCAGAAGCTGTACGAAGGCTGGAAAATCATCCTGCGCAATCAGTTCCACGATATCATCCCTGGCTCTTCGATCGGCGAAGTGTATCAGGACAGCAGAGAAGAATACGCCGAAGCCTTTGCCATTGCCCGTCAGGCGTGGCAGGAAGCGGGAGAACGGCTTGTTGCAGGGGAAGAAGGGGCGGAAGAGAAGCACTTCACTTTATTTAACAGCGCTTCTTGGCAGCGCAGCGATGTAGTCTGTATTGAGGCTTTGGCCGGAATGGAACAAGGCATATGGACGGATACCGAAGGGAATGCGCTCCAGGCTCAGCTTAGCGGCGGGCAATGGCATGTTTACGTGCCGGGTATGCCGGCGATGGGGTATACAACGGTGAGATTCACCGCGGTCTCGAGCGGTCATGCGAGCCAGCCTAAGCCGTTCCGTGTTACGGAGAGCGGGCTTAAGACACCATTCTATGAAATCGTGTGGAATGAGAAGGGGCAGCTGACAAGGCTGTACGATCTCGCGGCAGACCGTGAGGTGCTGGCTAAGGACGCTCGCGCCAACGTGCTTCAAGTATTCGAGGATAAACCCAAGGGGCGCCACGAGGCGTGGGACATCGATATTTTTTATCAGGAAAAAATGCGTGAGGTCGAGCAGCTGATCTTCGTGGAAGTGGAGGAGGCCGGACCGGTTCGAGCTGTAGTCCGGATGGAGTGGAAGTATAGAAGCTCCAGCATCTGCCAAAGGATGATCGTCTATGCCGCGCATCGGCGGATTGATTTTGAAACGAAGGTTGACTGGCACGAGCAGCGCCAGCTGCTGAAAGCGGCTTTCCCCGTCCAAATTCATGCTGCCGAGGCTACCTATGACATTCAATTCGGTAATGTAAAACGGCCGACACATTGGAATACAAGCTGGGATTATGCCAGATTCGAGTCGGTAGGGCATCAATGGGCGGATTTATCCGAGCGCAGCTATGGGGTCAGCTTATTGAACGATTGCAAATACGGCTATGATATCAAGGATAACGTGCTTCGCCTGTCGCTGATTAAGTCGGCGATGGTGCCGGACCCTAAGGCGGATCAAGGTGAGCATGAATTCATCTATTCGTTATATCCGCATGAGGGCGATTGGCTGCAGGGCGGCACCGTGCCATCCGCCTGGGCGTTGAACAATCCGGTGCAAGCGATTAGCGGCAAGCCGGAGAAGCCGCAATTTTCTCTCTTGGGGCTGTCTGCGGACCATGTGATGATCGATGCGGTGAAAAAGGCGGAGGACAGCAATGCCGTCATCGTGCGGATGCATGAATTCGCAGGGATGAGAGGCAAGGTAACGCTGACAAGCGATGCCTGTATTGCAGGCTGGCAGGAGACGGACTTGATGGAACGTCCTATCGACGGGTTGCAGGAAGAGGGGACGATCTCGTTGGAGATCAGCCCTTATGAGATCAAATCGATTTTGCTCTATTTGAGGGATTAATCTTTGCATGAATGGAAGAAGCAGGCTGCCAGCATCGCTGGCAGCCTTTTATATTCATGAGCGGATTTGCTTAATGAAAGTCTGTAGTTGTGTTCAACATGTAAGGCTATGCCAGGATCCCTTATCTGCTTCGAAGCCAACGAAGCTGTTCACCGCTGACCGGAATGAGCCGCTTGTTCAAACGCTTTGTATGGAAGCGCGGGATTAGGGCTTGCGCCGGGACGGGCTCCAGATGATCGAGCCAGCCTGCCAAATAGCCGATCAACCCGCTTAATCGCTCTGGTGCAACCCCTTCAGCACGCAGCGCTGTGAGAGACAGGCTTTTGTCCCGTTTGGAGAATCGGTTGCCATCCGCATCGACCAGCAGAGGAATATGTGAGAAACGCGGAGGCTTCCGGCCGAGCGCCCCGTACAGAGCAAGCTGTCTCGGCGTAGAGTCGAGCAGATCGCTTCCCCGCAGCACATCCGTAATCCCCATCGCTGAATCATCCACCGTTACGGCCAGCTGATAGCTGAACATCCCGTCAGCCCGCTTGACGACAAAATCCCCTAACGTTTCAGCTCCATACGTTTGCGTACCTGTGATGCCATCCACGAAGCTGATCGGGTCATCAGGCATCCTAAACCGAAGTGAAGGGGTTTTAACCGCCTCCTTCGCGCGTCGCTCCTCGTCCGTTAAATGGCGGCATAGGCCAGGGTATGCTTCCCCTTCTGAAGAGAGGCCATGCGGCGCGCTGGCAATTCGGGCCAGGTCCGCGCGGCTGCAATAGCACGGATAAGTAAGCCCATCCGCTTTCAGCCGCTCCAGCGCCTTGTCATAGAGCAGCTCGCGGCGGCTTTGCTCATAAGGGCCGAAGGGACCGCCGATGCCAGGTCCTTCGTCCCAATCAAGGCCGAGCCATTGCAGATCCTCCTGCATTTGTTCCGCCAAGGCGGGGCGGGATCTTAGCTTGTCGATATCCTCAATCCGCAGCAGGAATTGTCCGCCGGCTTGGCGGATTTGCAGCCATGAGCACAGCGCCGTAAAGGCATTTCCGATATGAAGCTGTCCAGAGGGGGTAGGGGCGAACCGTCCGCGTCGAAGCATATAGATCACACTCTCCTGGTAATGCCGACCTGGAATGCAAAAAAAGAGCAGCTAGGCCGCTCTATGCTTTCGATTGCTTATGTACCAATTGAAATCGGATGTGATAAATGGCGGAGCCGACGGGATTCGAACCCGCGGTCTCCTGCGTGACAGGCAGGCATGTTAGGCCTCTACACCACGGCTCCGCGTTGCAAACCAGTGTTCTTAGTACAAATAGTATACTATCATGAAGCCGTGCCGTCTGACAAGCCATTCAGGAAAATTTCTACAGCTTCATCATTCCCTTTTGCGGCCTGTATCGGATCATTAGAAGATAAATAGGGCTCGCAGCCTTTTTTTCATAACAGAGGATTTTACTTGTAATAAGAACTTATGTTTGGTAAAATGGGGATAACTTACAAATAATAGGGATTTTAAGCAATCTTTCATGTGGGAGCGATTGACCGATGGAACCTGTTTTGGTTAAGAAAGAACGATTGGTGATCGTTGGTTTCCAGCAGCGTGTGCTTCCCTATGATAACGCGATTCCGCAGTTGTACGGTCAATGGGCGGAGCGGGCTAACGAGGTTGATCAGGTGATCCCTGGACGAACCTTCGGTGTGGAACTGGTACCATCAGGTTCAACAAGGGAAGACGGTTTTGAGTTCGTAGCGGGAGCTGAAGTCATGACGGAGAGCTTGGCTATACCTGAGGGAATGACTACATTTGTTGCGGAAGCGGGAAGCTATGCCGTTTTTACATACAGAGGAACATTAAGCTTTATTCGGACCTTTATCGACCGCATATATAGGGATTGGTTGTCCCCCAAGTGGAGCGTTCGGGCAGGGTATCATATGGAAGTCTATGATGAGAGGTTCCTGGGACCTTTCAACGAAGAATCGATAGTGGAAATCTGGGTCCCTGTCACCATAAACAATGCGGCCTCTATAGCCTGACCTATATGGCATTACCAGAATTGCAGCGGAGATGATGCGGCGAATGAAACCAATAACCCGAGAACCTTATTTGAGACGGATAGAGTTAATAAGGGAAAGTGTTCCTTCCTTTGATCATTATCCATTTCATCTAGGCTCTATTCAACGATTGCATACATTATCTTTTCATCCCAAAGTGACCTACATTATCGGCGAGAACGGAATGGGCAAATCAACATTAATGGAATCCATTGCCGTTGCCTGGGGCTTCAATCCGGAGGGCGGCACGAAAAATTTTACATTTTCAACGCAAGCCACCCATTCGAATTTGCATGAGCATATTCGGTTGGTCAGCGGAGGGCGCAAGCCGCGGGACGGATTCTTTTTCCGTGCCGAGAGCTATTATAATCTGGCTACTCATATCGAGGAGCTGGATAACGAATTCTCTTTCGGGCCGCCGATCAAAAACTCCTATGGAGGAAAGTCTCTGCATGAGCAGTCCCACGGAGAATCCTTCTTCGCCGCATTCCTGCATCGATTTGGAGGACAAGGCTTGTACATTCTGGACGAGCCGGAAGCAGCCCTGTCCCCGTTCCGGCAGATGGCGATGCTGTCGCGTATTCATGAGCTGGTCGGGCAGAGCTCCCAGTTCATTATCTCCACGCATTCTCCAATATTAATGGCGTACCCTGACTCCATTATTTATTATTTGACGCCGGAGGGAATTGAGGAGCGGCGGTTGGAAGAGACCGATCACTTTATTATCATGAAGCAGTTTCTCAATAACAAGGACCGGATGATCGATGAGCTTTTTAATGGCTACGACGAGGAGTAAACCGGCTGATTCAGCCCGAAGTAGACCATTGGTTTTCTTCTGATGTCCGGCCTTTAATCATATTTCTCGTCGTCGATTCTGCTCCTATTCTCCATAATCTGCTCGGCCTCCGTTTCGAAGTTCAAGTAAAGCGGAGCAGGCAGGCGATCCGTGATGTCCTGGATAAAGGGCATCTCCAACAATTCATCCAAAGTTTGCGGACGAGGGTTTAGTGCATAGACCCATTCGCGCAGCGCGTCGATGAAACGATAGAAGGCTGCTTCAAATGCATTCGCCATCTCTTCCGCCTCTTCCTGATCCGATCGGGACATGGCATTCCAATGGCTTAAAGCGGTGTCCAACTCCTTAGTTACTATATCCTTCATTCTGATACCCCCTAATCCATTCATAATACATCTTCTATTATACTTGCAATGAGCTTCAGAATCTCCCACTATGCAGATTTATAAAATACGGAACGAGGTGCTATGTTGCTTATTAAGGATAGCCGAGTCTTGATCCGTTTGATGAAGGATGCCGATGAAGATTATGCAAGTCTTTTGAGATGGCTTAACGACGAGCAAGTGCTTCGTTTCATTGAGGGGCCCAGTGCCCGGTACACACTAGAACGGATTAAGGATAAGTATGGCCCGCGGGCAAAGGGCGAGCACTATGTAACCCCATGTATGATCGAGATGGAATCGACATCAATTGGATATATTCAGTTTTACCCTCTGCAGCAGGAAGAAATCAAGGCTTATGGTGCTCAGGAGGATAGTCGGATCTTCGGGATAGATCTGTTTATCGGAGAAAGCATGTATTAGAATAAAGGGATTGGGACAGCAGCTCTGCGATTGGTTACTTCCTATTTGTTCGATGTAAAGGGAGCAGACGAGATCTATATCGCCCCTCAAACCTGGAATACCAGGGCCATTAGAAGCTATGAGAAATGCGGCTTTGAAAAAGTGAAGGTGCTCTACGGACGCGAATGGTTCGACGGGGAGCGGAAAGATAATCAGATTATGCGCCTCTCACCGAATCGAAGACGGATTGAAGGAGGGGAGCCTTGAATCCTAAGGAGATTCCGAACGCTAGGGCCATGCTGGAAGCCGGCCGGTTGCAATTTACATAGCTTGCGGTTCCAGCCAGACGAAACCTATAATGAAGCTAACCATTCCAGCGATATGCTTGGAGATAAACTAACAAACGAATGAAGGTACATCTTATGACTACAATCAGAGAAATGAAGCTGCGGGATTATGAGCAGATGATCGAATTATGGGAGCGGATCGACGGGCTGGCTTTAAGCGAGGCGGATTCGAAGGATAGTATTGCGGCTTATTTGCACCGGAACCAGGGGCTTAGCTACATATGTGTCGATAAGGAGACGGTAGTGGGGACGATATTGTGCGGGCATGACGGAAGGCGGGGCTTTATTTATCACGTTGCGGTAAATCCGGAGTATCGCCAGCAAAGAATCGGCCATCGCTTGGTAGAAACAAGCTTAACCAAGCTGAGGGAGCAAGGGATCGATAAATGTCATATTTTCGTTATCGAGGATAATGAGATCGGCAATCGCTTTTGGAAGGCGGCAGGCTGGGAAAAGAGAAGCGGATTTTTCGTCTATTCGAAAAACACCGGGGAGCAGTAAACCCTCATCGCTATATTGTCTTAGGAGGTGAGTGCGGTTGATCTTTTTTGATTTGGACGGAACCTTATTGGATTTCAAAGCTGCGGAATTCATGGGAGTTCAAGGCTTCCATCGGCAATTCGGAGAGAGGCTCAAGCTTCAAGACGTGCCTTGTGAGTCATTTTATGTGGAATGGTGCCGCGTAGCGGTAAAGCATTATTCGCGTTATTTAAAGGGAGAGCTGACCTTTGGGCAGCAGCAGGCGGAAAGAATGAAGGAGCTTGTAAAAGGGGAAATCAGCGATAAGGAAGCGTCATCTTTCTTCGATACCTATATTCATCATTTTGAACAGCACTGGAAGCCTTATGACGATGTGCTCCCCTGCCTCCAAAAGCTCTCTGGATACAAATTGGGTGTCATTACGAACGGGGATTCCCGTCAACAAAGGATGAAGCTGGAGCGAATGGGGTTGAAGGATTATTTTGATGTTGTGGTCGCCTCGGGAGACATCGGGGTATCGAAGCCGGATGCGGCAATATTCACATACGCTTGTCAGTTTGCAGGGGAAGATGTTATGAAGGCGACCTATGTAGGCGATGATGTTCGTACGGATATTGTTCCTTGCGAGAAGCTCGGGATTTACGGCATATGGCTTAATAGAAAAAATGAATCTCCGGTTGTGCCGGTACAGCGGGAGATCCGTTCCTTGGACGCATTGTTCGACTATTTACCTTGCTAAGGGGATAAGGAGGGACAAATATGAAAGCATTTCAGCTTCGTCCGTTTATTCCTTCCGGAAAGGATTATGCACTGGCCCAACGATTTTTCGAAGCACTGAGCTTTGAGAAGGTATATTCGGATAATGGCTTGAGCATTTTTCGAAAGGAAGGTCAGGACTTCTACCTGCAAAATATCCACAATCAAGAGCTGCAGGATAATTTCATGGTTGAATTGCTCGTCGATGATCTTGACGGCTGGTGGAGGCATATACAGGAAGCGGAGCTTGCCGAAAGATTCCCTATTAAGGTTAAGGAACCGACCTTATATCCATGGGGGAAGCGGGAGATCCATCTAATCGACCCGGCCGGTGTTTGCTGGCATCTTGCCGAAATGACTGTACCGTCCTGATAAGTGAGAACGGGTGAAGATTTAAATCGTTATTTCCTAGGTAATAAATTCCATTTCGTTTAGCCGAAAAAAAGTTTGGGCTCATGTCAGATTAGCACCTTGTAATGGCATCCTATTGTGATCAGGCATATTGCCCTGAACCAATAAAATATCAGGAGGCTTATGATGAGCGTACAGATGAAGACAGAGGACCCATCTCAAAGAACAGCATTTGAATGGAAGGGGCTCGCGTGTGTATATATTCCAACCAGGGATGTAGTTAAAGCTGCTGATTGGTACGATAGGATGCTGGGAATGAAATCCAGTATTCTTGAACCCGGAAGCCATGCAATGCTATCGATGCCCGGAATGGGCTTATTCCTGGTGCATACCGATCTGGAATCGACAGTCAACTTTTATAAGCAAGAAGGCGGGGAACCGGAAGCGGCATGGTGCTTTAGCGTCAAGAACATCGAAGGGTTATATGAGCACTTGAAAGCGCATGGCGTACAGGTTACGAAATTGCGGGACCGTGACGATTGCGGGATCAACTTTCAGTTCTACGATCCGGATGGCAACTATTTTGATGTTAATGATGATCACCGGATTTTTGTTCCTTTGGATAGAGTGAAGAAGGAAGAGGATCTGTTTGTTCTGCTCAAGCGCAAGGTCGGTTCTAAGGAAGCAATGGCCGATTGGGATGCTGTATCGGATGCGCTTGGCCATAACAAACGTCTGCCTTGCCGAGTCGTGCTTCACGGTTGGGATGAATTCCGCGTCAACTGGCCGGAGCAAGCAATGGAACTGATGCAAAGGCTTGAGAAGCATAATGAAGCCCATCCGGACAAACGTGCGGAAATTATAACTCGTTAATTTAACAATTTGCAAAGAGAACGGTTGCTTCGGCAGCCGTTTTTTTAACATGCTAGGGTTTACAAATAGAGGTTCCCCGGAAGGTACCTTTAATTAGATTTCAAGCCAAGCCCACTTTGTGGGGGAATGTACGACTAGCGGTGGAATGTTTGTATATAGATGATTTTTATCATCCACTTTCCAGAAAAAAATTGTATTTTTGTATGGTAAAGGGTTTGGAAATGCAACGAAAAGGGGGGATCTCGGTGGAATTGTACCTATCACAAGAAATCGACAGCGAAGGCAAAGCCTGGGTAAGAAATAAGCTGATCGAGTTTAACTGGCGTCATTTTCCTGCTGAGCTAAGGAACCGATATCAAGAGGTAAACCTGTTTCTGAAAGATGGCGAGGGTCATATTTTGGGAGGACTAGTAGGGGAAGTATGCTGGAACTGGCTGGAGGTCCACTATGTGTTTGTAGAGGAAGCATACCGTAGATCGGGTTATGGTAAACAGCTGCTCGACCAAGCTGAACGCATGGCCCAAGAGAAGCAGTGCGATTTCATCAAGCTGGATACATTAAGCTTTCAGGCGTTGGGATTTTATCAAAAGCTCGGTTTTGATATTTACGGAACGATTCCTAACGCGGGAGGACACACTCATTATTATTTAAAAAAAGACCTAACGTGTTAGACGCGGATTACGCTGGGGGAGTCTTGAATTATATGAATTTTATGGACAAAGCTGACGGAGAAATACCAAATATGGAGGTAAGTGATATGAAGACGCCGAGAGAAAAAATATCTTTTCGGTTACATACGCCGTCCGATACCCATGCTATCGTATCCTTGATTAGCCGCGAACCGTATCATTTCATGTACGGAGTAACAGCAGAAGAGTTTGAGCGTGATCTGGATGAACCGGGCGAACGCATTCGCGAGCATACTTTTGTCGTTGAGGCTGGTGCAGACATGGCTGCGTATTTTTCCTTGTGTTTCGTCAAAAGGAACTCTCATACGGCGGTTTATTGCTACGGAACGGTTGACCCTGATTGGCGCAGACAGGGTATTGGCACTGCTATATTTGACTTTATTTTCTCGAAACTTGAAAAGATTGCATTAGAAGAGTCGACTCCGATTCATTTCATTCATCGCGCCATAACACGTATTCCTGGTGAAACTGCACTGGGCATTCGGTTCCGCATGCAGGAGCAGCAAAGCTTGGAGGTTCTTCGTTGGAAGGCCGTTGAGGATTTGAGGCACAGAGCTCCGTCAAAGGAATGGCTGTTCCGTGCCCCGACCCTTGCAGATGCCCAAGCCTGGGCTGAAATTTATAACGATGCGTTTGGAGGTAATAAAAGTACGGCAAGCGTTGTCCATGAGTTCGAGGGGACAGGATTTTCACCGGAACTGTATCTGTTGTGTACTACTCTGTCAGGAGAGCCCTTGGGCTTCGTCTCAGCTACTCTCAGAGGGACCCAAGGGCGAATACCTACCATTGCGGTACGGCACGAGCATCAAAAGCGGGGTATCGGTAAGGCGATGCTATCCCTAATCCTGCAAAGATTAACGGTCCAAGGGGCGGAGGATGTTCGATTGTCTGTTGATACTGCTAACGCAGCGGCCAGGTCGCTGTACAGTAAGTTTGGTTTTCAGCAGGACTACAGGAGAATCCATTACGCGACAAAGTTCTTGCCATAGTCTTAAGGAATGCATTTTAACGAATGAAAGGGGAAAAGCACCATGACCAATAAGAGAAACGATAGCAAGGAAGTGCAGCGCGCGGTGCCGGAATCCGACCTTCCTGCGGGGTTGGCGAAGCCGGCTGTAAGAGCTCTTACAGGTGCCGGTTATGTACGTCTGGAACAGTTCGCCAAGCTGAAGGAATCCGAGGTTCTTCAACTTCACGGCATGGGTCCCAAAGCGATGGAGCTGCTTCGCCGCGCCTTGGCAGAGAAGGGGCTCAGCTTCGCTGACGGCTCCTGAAGATTTAGGTTATTTTAACTTCATGTTAATCTGCGTATGGATAATTAAGGTATATCGACTACCTGGATGGAAGTGATTTCCCTTGACGATCCGTATGAGATTAACCCTGCTTTATTCGGGCATTTTGACCTGCGTTTTATTATTGTTTAGTGCTGCTCTCTATATTTTTTTGGAGGCTTCCATATACAATGATTTGAAAAAATCGTTGAAGGCTCAGACAGCACAAATTCATCAACATATTGCTTACCAGCTGGAAATTTCCCCGCGAGGCTCGAATTTGGTCATCGGGCTTGATGATCTGGATACCGTCAGCTCGGGAATGTACATTCAGATTACCAACTTCCTTAGCGGCACCAAGAGCAAGACAGTCAATTTGAGCCATGCTGAGCTTCCCTATTCTTCACAGGCTTTGACGAGAAATCAAGAAGAGGAGTATTCCGTCGTTCCGATCCATAATACGTCCTTTTTGATCTATAGCGAGCCATTAGTTTGGAATGGAAGCACCGTCGGAGTGCTGCAGGCCGCTTATAATGTCGGCGTAATGGAAAGGTTCCTCGCGAATTTGCGTTGGATTCTTGGCCTCTTAGCCATCATTGTAGTGACCCTCGCCGCTTATATAGGCTGGCTCTTTTCACGCAAGGCGCTTAAGCCGATCTATTCGTTAGCGGCTGCGGCCAGGAAAATCCGGCATAGCGACGACTTTGGAACGCGAATCCAATATCAGGGGCCAATAGATGAAATAGGTCTTTTAAGCGAAACCATGAATCAGATGCTTGAACGCATTCAGACCATTTATGCCAAGCTGGATCAATCGTCGATGATGCAGCGCAGATTTGTAGCCGACGCGTCGCATGAGCTGAGAACTCCGTTGACGTCCATTCAAGGAAATGCCGAATTTTTGAAAAACGTATGGGGAGCCTCGAACCGCAAGCGGCCTCATACTCCTGAGGAAATTGAAATCTCTTTGGAAGCACTGCAGGATATTACGGATGCTTCCGAGAGGATGGGGAGACTCGTCAACGATTTGCTGTCTCTAGCTAGAGCCGATTCCGGTTTACAAATGAGCAGGGACGTATGGGAGCTGCGGTCAATTATTGAAACCGTCCTAAGCAAAGTCGAGTCCATTCCGAAGCATGTCAATTGGGCTGTAGAGAAGGCAGAGCTCACGCAGGGGATTCGTATCGTGGGAGATAGAGATTATTTGCAGCGGATGCTGCTTCTTTTTATCGAAAACGCCTTTAAGTTCACATCCCAAGGGGCTGTCAAGCTGAGTATCGAGAAGGAGGAGTACAGAATAGGATTCAGGATAGAGGATACAGGAATCGGCATGAGTGAGGAGGAGATTGCTCATATTTTCGACAGGTTTTACCGGGCGGACTCCTCCAGAGGAATGACGCCTGGCAGCGGATTAGGGTTATCGATCGCCAAATGGATTCTTGAAGAGCACGGCGGGACGGTTCACGTTAGAAGCACGAAGGGTGCGGGATCGGCTTTTTCGATCTGGCTTCCTATTTATGGCGGCAATGATTGCGGTTCGGCCGCACTGACGGAAGGGGATAGCGTATGAATGCCCAAATAAGTAGGAAACGCTGCGCCATCTGCAGTTGTCGAAGTGAACATAAAAGGCAACAAAGGCATGAGGGCGAGATATATCCATAGGTTTATGGCGCAGCCGGAGTTTCAAGATGTGCAGGATGACGAAGCGTTTATTTCTATTAAGAAAAGACCGTTTACTCAGAAGAGCTATTTTGTCAAAATCTTCATAAGAATATCGATCTGGCTGAACCAGCCTTGTTCAGGCGTTTCCTGAAGCATCAATCCCGTGATAACGGAGAAATAGAGCATTAACAGCTCGGAAGGATCTCCTGCGCAAAATTCCCCGGACTCCTGTCCCTTTATTAAAATAGGAGCCAGCTGCTGGATCGTTTCTTGAGGCGAATACTGCCCTAGGATTTCTTTAACCTTACCGGGCACGTCATCGGATTGCCGCGCATGCTGCAGCAGAAGAAAGCTGTATTTTTGATTGTCCTCCAGCATTTGAGCCGTCAATGTCCGGATTTGCTCCAGGGGAGTGCCGGGCAGCTGGTGCAGGCTGTGAATAGCGGATTGGGCCGCCTCCATCGCTTCCTGTACAAGTAAGGTAAAAATTTCCTCCTTGGATTCAAAATACCGATAAGAAAGCCCTTGGCTTACGCCGGCTTCGGCGGCGATCATACTCATCTTTGTACCCGAGATGCCCCGTTCTGCGAATACTTTGAGTGCGGCTCTTTTGATTTGTTCCTTTCGTTCGTCTGGAATAGGTTCTGCTTTGGTTTCGCCTGTTGGTACCACAGTCATACACGCTCCCATGAATAGGATGTTTGTTCTTCACTGATGCTCCACAATTTCTCGGCTGCAGCTCTGTTAAGACCTGGTGCTGCCGGTGTCTTTTGCCGCATATCCGCGTAATAGAGACCGCTTTGCCCCGTAACGTCGTCGGAGTCGGCGAGCCAGACCAGCGTCTCAGCACCCTTCTCGGGAGTACGGGAAAATAATTTCATCACGCTCATCGACAGGCGAACTACCGCCCCGTTATTTTGGTTGAAATTGGTGGCCACTAGGCCGGGATCGAAACAGTATGAGGAGACCCCCGTTCCTTCCAAGCGTCGGGCTAATGCAGCGGTAAATAATATATTCGCCAGCTTCGTCTCGGCATAGCGGAGGGTAGCTCCGCCTAACAGATTGAGCGGGAAGGTGAACAATTGTTTTGCGCTAATATCCTCGAAACGGATTCCACGCCTAGCCATCTTGTGCCCGTGGGAGGCGGTTGTAATGATACGGGCATTCCCGCTTTGCTTCAAACGGTCAAGCAGCAGGCCGGTTAACAGAAAAGGGGCCAGATGATTAACCGCCCAAGTCATTTCCAAACCGTCCACTGTAAGCTGGCGCGTCTCGTACATAGCCCCGGCATTGTTGATCAACATATCCAGCCTGGACCACCGGCTCAAAATCTCGTTCGCCGCCTGGCGTATGGATGCTTGAGAAGCTATATCAGCAAGGAAAACGTCTACCGTATTATCCTTGGCGATAGCACGGAGCTGGGCTGCCACCTCATTCGCCTTGGCTTGATTGCGAGCCACAATGCCCAAGTT
The DNA here is from genome assembly GCF_039543185.1 of Paenibacillus vulneris. NCBI lineage: Bacteria > Bacillati > Bacillota > Bacilli > Caryophanales > Paenibacillaceae > Paenibacillus > Paenibacillus vulneris. Next base: position 81,625 of record NZ_BAABJG010000003.1, read on the forward strand.
AGCGCCACGAGCGGCCAGTTCCTTGGCTGCCGCCAATCCGATTCCGCTGGTAGCTCCGGTGATCACAATATATTTGCCTTGTGCTGTCCATTGATTATTATTCATTATTTTGTGCATCATTACAACGCCTCCATTAGTGAATGAATGATTCATTCATTTTTTATTCATGGTAACTTCGAATCCAGTTGTTGTCAATAGACTTTTATCAGACACTATACCGAGCAGCTCGGAAGTTTCTTTGAAGAGAGTATAATCGTAGTTGTTTTTTCACTCCGGGACATGGATGGGTGTGGTAAAATAATGAAAATAAGAATGTGCTTAGTAAACGCAACGGCTGATTTTAAGTGAAAGAACCCTATAACATAAGATGTGGAGGGAATAGCTAATGCAAATCGTGGACTTACGCAGAGAAGACTTGGCACGAATACAGGGGGCCGCTGCCATCTTGATGGTAAACTTCGCAGAAGCCTGGGCAACCATGGAGGACGCCTTGCTAGAAGTAGAGGAGAGCTTGCAGGAGGACAGGATCAGCCGAGTGGCGGTTGATGAAGACGGCACTGTCGTAGGCTGGATCGGCGGTCAGAGCAGCTACGGCGGCCATGTGTGGGAGCTGCATCCGTTGGTGGTAGCGGAGAGCTATCGGGAACGCGGGATCGGCAGGGCGTTAGTGACTGATTTTGAAGCATGCGTCCAAGCTAGAGGAGGCATCACGATCTACTTGGGAACAGACGATGAGTCGAACGGTACGAGTTTATACGGACAAGAGCTTTATCCGGATGTGCTGGGCAAGGTGGTGCAGCTGACGGATCGTAACAGACATCCTTTTGGATTTTACAAGAAGCTGGGGTTTGAAGTGGTCGGTGTCCTGCCGGATGCGAACGGATTCGGCAAACCGGATATCTTCATGGCCAAACGAGTCGGACCCGGAGAGGGGCACGGGTAATGGACTGCTTGGGCTGTCGAATTGCCAAAGGGACGGAGCCGGACGTGAAGGTCGTTTATGAGAATGAGCATCTAACCTGTGTTCTGGATATAGCTCCGTTTAACGAGGGTCATCTGCTCATTCTTCCGAAACGGCATGTGCTGGACGTCGATGAAATGGACATGGAAACAGCACACCGCATTATGGAGGCCTCCATGAAGCTATCCTCGATAATCAAGCGAGTATTTCATCCTGATGGGATCTCGATATGCCAGAATGGCGGCATATTCAACGACTTGAGGCATTATCATATGCACTTGATCCCGAGGTATAAGGATGATGGATTCAGCTGGAGCGAGCCCTCATCCCCCCATGACGCAGGCGATCGGTTAAGCGAAACCTGTGATAAGATCGTAGAAGCCTTGATTCGGGATGGGAGCGAGACTTAACCTGAGATGAATAAACAGGAGGCACCGCAGCCGGATCTATCCAAGGGTATCGTGGGTATAGTATTTAGGCTTACACTATCCCATTCATTCATGGAGATATGGAGGATTCCCAATCTTTCATGAACAAGGTGAATATACTGAAGTGATTGATTTTTGGTGAAACGGGAGGCAGCTAACGGCTGTACAAATTTGGATTGGAAAAAAACGTACGCTTGCTCTATGAAAGATTCAACAGTTTATTTTCAAAGGGATGCACCTCATTGAAGGGAGTAATTAGTACACCCCCGCAAAGCGGCGCATTGATTTCGAGGCTAGTTCAATTACTTTGCAAGGAGCCCCTAAAGTCATCATGTTAAAAAAAGCCTCTGCCGCATATAGCAAGCAAAGGCTTGGACGTTCGGTATGTCCGTTTGACGGTGTGCTTCTTAATGCTCGCCTTCAGTGAAAACCTGGAACGAGACGCCGAATTTATCGGTCAGGTTGCCATAAGCAGGGCTGAAATGGGTTTCCTGCAGCGGCATATGAACTTGTCCGCCTTCCGACAAAGCTTCGAACATTTGCTTCGCTTCGCTCGCATCCTTGGTGGAAATGCAAACGGTAACCTGATTGCCGCTTTGGTGGGGCTGACCAGGGAACGTATCAGAGAGCATAAGGTCCGTCTCGCCGACCTTCAGCAAGGAATAGGCGATCAGTCCTTTGGCCGCGTCAGGCAGCGGGAACTCCGGATTAGCGGGCATATCGGCGAACGTAAGGCTGTGGAGCAGCTGGGCATTCAATGCTTTTTCATAAAATGCAATAGCTTCCTTGGCGTTACCGTTCATCACAAAATAAGGCAGCAATCTAACTGTCATTATCAATGTCAGCTCCTTTGGTTGAATGGTTGGAATTCATGATGCTTCCGTGACGCGGATTCCTTGTCGGCGAAACAGCACCACCTCCCAGTATTACCCATAATCAAACTATATAACAAAGAACATATGTTTGCAATCCGAAAATTGGTTATGTCCGGTCGTTCCTATTATTTTGTGATAAAATGGAAGTAAGTTGGATGCTTGCATGGAGAAGCGGAGGTGATTACGATTCGTATTTCAGAATTGGATCCTGATCGTCTGACGAGACAGCAGATGACGACACTATTGTTCGAAGGCATTGCAGACGATGGAAGTCACGGCGACTGCATCTTTGTATTTGGCAGCAACAAAAGCTTGCGGTACAGGCTGCCTGCGGCAGTCGAGCTGTATCGTCAAGGCAGGGCTCCGAAGCTTCTCCTGTCGGGGGGAACCGTATGGCCGGCGCAATCCAATCAATGCGAGGCAATGCTTATGAGGGAGAGAGCTATTGAGCTTGGGGTTCCTCCTGAGCATATTTTGACGGAGACGGAATCCAGGCACACGAAAGAAAATGTTCTCGCCTCCCTGCTCGTCCTTGATAGAGGCCTAATGCTTCAGAATGTCCGCAGGCTATTGGTCGTTACTTCAGCATATCATGTGAGAAGAGCCCATCTGACTCTGAAAACTTACATGCCCCGGTGGGTCCAATATACTCTATGTCCGGTAGACGACCAAACGACCAAACGCGATAACTGGTGGCTTAGCGCTGAAGGGGCCAACAGAGTGGAAGCCGAATCCCGTAAAATCATTATGTACATCAGAGCGGGCGCCATTGAAGACGACGTATTGCCGCAAGCCAAACCATAGGAGGGGACTCAGCATGATAAAGGCGGTCGTATTTGATTTTGACGGGTTGATCATTGATACGGAGACCGTTTGGTACGAATCGTATAAAGAAGTTTTCGAGGCGTACCAAATCGATTTTCATTGGGAGCTGTTCGTAAATTGTGTAGGGACGGACGATTCGGCGCTGAACCAATATATCGATGAGAAGGTGGTGAACCTGGAGGTATGCCGGGATGACATTAAGCGGCAGGCAAAAGAGCTGCATAAGCAGAAAATGAAAGCGGTTCCTATGAGAGATGGAGTTCAGGATTATTTGAACGAAGCGAAATCTTTAGGGTTGAAAATAGGGCTTGCTTCCAGCTCCAAGCGGGAGTGGATCGAGTTTTTCTTGAACAAGCTGCAGATCGGTGAGTACTTTGAAGCCATTTCAACAGGGGATCAGGTGGAGAAGGTGAAGCCGGATCCTACTCTTTATTTGAGAACGCTGGAGCTTCTCGAGGTGGCCGCTAATGAATCGGTTGCCTTCGAGGATTCCTCCAATGGCGCCAAGGCGGCGACAAGAGCGGGAATGAAGTGCGTTATCGTACCTAATGAGCTGACGCAGTTTCTTACGTTCGAGAAGTATGATTTACGGATATCTTCCATGAGTGAAATGAGCCTGGAGCAAGTCATTCAGCATTTCAATTAACGGATGGCCGAGGTGGGGAGATGGAGGTAGAACTGCAGCGTGTCGCTTATGAGGAAAAGGGGATTCTGCGCAATCTGCTGGAATTTTATTTATATGAATTAAGCGAGTATCTGGATAGCCTGGAGTTAAATCCATACGGACAATTCGAATATCGGATGCTGGACCATTATTGGACAGATTCGAGCCGGCATCCGTTCTTCATTCGCGAGTCGGGAAAATTGGCGGGGCTGGTGCTGGTCAGGGAGTGGGAGCGGGCTCCCGATCAATCCGTCACCTGGCTGATGGCGGAGTTCTTTATCCTTCGCAAATATCAGAAGCTGGGGATCGGCCGATCCGCGGCGTTCAAGACCTTCGATCGGTTTCCGGGACGATGGATCGTATCCCAAATCGAACACAATACGGCAGCAAGGGCATTCTGGAACAAAATTGTCGCCGAGTACACGAACGGTGTATTTCAATCTATACAGTTTGGCAATCAGCCAGCCCAGCACTTTGAAGTAAAGGCCAAATAAGAGGGTTAACGATGCTGAAACGGTTTTTACATACCGTTCATTTTATCGAGTAGGTTAGAGGAATACATCAAATACAGGAAGAGGCTTTCCATTGGAAGGCCTCTTTTTTACAACTCTTTTTCCACTTCTATTTATGGATATATCATCTTGTGATAAAAGCTTTAGACGGAGACCATCTCTGGCTAGGGCTCTTGGTGTTGAGCCAAAAAGCGGTTGACCTTTATCTGTTAATGAACTGTTTTCTAACAAGGAAAGGATGAACGGCTTCAAATACAGCACAAGCTGCAATAATGTCCAAGAAAGTCAAAATTGTACCAAAGAAAGACTATCCATAACAACGGCTTCCCCCATGAAGCAAGTCAATAAATCCAAGCGTATCAACGGTTTCGGAATTCGGATAATTACCCTGAAATAAGTCTATTGTGCTGTAAACAGCAGGCCGCGTATAGTTTGGGTAATCGGCCCGAGCCGAAACCATAGGGTCGTAGATGTTATAGTTTTGCATGATCATGATATAGCAACAAGTACGTCACAGGAAGAAGGGATGCACATGGACCAAAGTTCAACACAGAGCAAGCCGCATATATTGCAGACGGCCGTCAGGCGCCGGCAGGCAACGGGGGTTTGGCGGGACTACCAGCTGTACTTACTGCTTGTTCTTCCCATTTTGTATTTTATTGTCTTCAAGTACGTTCCGATGTATGGAGCGGCCATTGCTTTTAAGGATTATAGTATTTTCCAAGGGGTAACCGGCAGCGAGTGGGTAGGCTTCGATAACTTCCGGCAGCTGTTTGCGATGAGCCAGTTTTATCAGGTTGTTCGGAATACGCTGATCCTCAATTTCCTGGATTTATTCTTTTCATTCCCCGCACCTATTGTTCTTGCGCTTCTGCTTAATGAGCTCAGGGTCATCTGGTTTAAAAAAATGGCGCAGACCATTTTATACCTGCCCCATTTTATCTCGTGGATCATTATCGGCGGCCTCGTGTATCAGATGTTTTCTACCAACGGAGGTCTCGTCAATAACCTGGTTACGAGTCTTGGCTTGCAGCCCATTCCATTCTTGACGGAAAAAAATAACTGGGTGCTCGTGTACCTGGGAACAGGGATATGGCACAGTGCTGGCTGGGGGACTATCATTTACTTGGCAGCGCTAACAGGAATCAACAAGGAGCTGTATGAGGCAGCGGAAGTTGACGGCGCAGGAAGAATGAAGAAAATATGGCATATCACGCTTCCGGGTATCCGTTCGACGATTGTCGTGATGCTTATTATGCAGCTTGGCCATATTATGACGATCGGCTTTGAACGGCCGTATGTGATGGGCAACCCGCTGGTTATGGATTATGCGGAAGTGATCAGCACCTTCGTATACAAGGCGGGACTCCAATCGGCACAATTCTCGCTGGCAACGGCGATGGGCTTGTTCCAGGCGTTGGTTGGACTTGTTTTCGTCATATTGGCGAACACGATCGCCAAGCGCTTCGGGGAGCAAGGAATATGGTAGGAGGGAATGATATGACAACTGGATTACAGCGGAGAGCGCCAAGGATACGGATCACAGACGTCGTCATTATGCTGATCGTGGGAGCAGCCATGCTCCTGTGTCTCCTGCCGTTCCTGCATATTATCTCGATCTCATTAAGCTCCAAGCATGCCGTCTTGTCCAATCTGGTCACGATTTTTCCGCGGGAAATTGATTTTCATGCTTACGAGATCGTGTTTCAGGATTCAAGAATGCTGTGGTCGATGGGGTTGACCATCATTCTGACGGCTGCCTATACAACAATGAGTATGGCGATGAGCATCTGTGCGGCGTATCCATTGACGAAGGAGCGATTGAAGGGAAGATCGGTCTTCATGATCTTGATCGTCTTTACGATGTTCTTCAGCGGCGGCTTGATTCCCGAATATTTGCTGGTGAAGCAGCTCGGTCTGCTGGACAATTTGTTAGCGCTCATCGTACCGGGAATGATCAGTGCGTTTAACTTGATTATTTTGCGGACCTTCTTCTCGTCGATCCCGGCGAGCCTGGAAGAATCGGCGTACCTGGACGGCAGCTCTCATATCGGCACGTTACTGCGTATTGTTCTGCCGCTTTCGCTGCCGGTGCTGGCGACGCTCAGTCTGTTCTATGCGGTCTCCAGATGGAACGGCTTCATGGATGCGCTCTTCTACATTACGAACGCGAATTTGTATCCCATTCAGCTGAAGCTGTACCAGGTCGTGATGAACAGTATGGTAACGGACTTAACGGCTCAGGAGGGCGCGGTTCAAATCGATGTCGTCCCGGAAGGAATCAAGGCGGCCAGCATCATGTTCGCTACTACGCCGATTTTAATCGTGTACCCATGGCTTCAACGGTATTTTGTTTCCGGTATCATGATCGGAGCGGTCAAAGGCTGATCCGTTCCTCCGGATTTGGATCAATCTGGAGTTGGCAATACCTCTGTTGTTTAGAGGTGAAGATGATTTGAAAGTCGAAAACATAGGTGAAGGGGAGTTCTGAACATGAAGGCAAAGCAAAGAAAGTGGTTAGGAGCTTCAACGGCGGCTTTAATACTGACCGGTATGCTGTCGGCATGCTCTGGTCCAGCAAAAGATTCTGCACAGGGACAATCCAACGGTGCAGGCAAGGAGCCTGTCACCTTGAAGGTGGAGATATTCGATCGCGGCAATGCGCCCGCAGGCGCAGGACCGGTCGACAACAACTTCTGGACGCAATGGATTCAGAAAAATTTTGGCGATCCGAACAATATCAAGCTGCAGTTCATTCCGGTTCCGCGCAATCAGGAGGTAGATAAGCTTAACGTGCTGATGTCCACCGGCGATGCTCCCGATCTTGTGTTTACTTATGACATGAACACGATTTACAATTATGTCAAAGGCGGCGGCTTGACCGAGCTCGGCAAGCTGATCGACGAGAACGGGCCGAATCTGAAGAAGTTCCTGGGTCAGGAGGTTCTCAACTACGGCATCTTTAGCGGCAAGCAGTATACGATCCCGGCGAAGAGGCCGCTTCAATTCACTCAATCCTCCTACATCCGAAAAGATTGGCTGGATAAGCTGGGATTGCCGGTTCCGAAGACGACAGAGGAGTTTTACCAAACTATGAAAGCGTTTAAGGAGAAGGACCCCGGGCAAACCGGCGGCAAAGTCATTCCTTACGATTTCAGCGCTTCGAACGGCACGAATATTACGACTCCCGGTGTTTTGATCAGCTCATTCGTTAAAAAGCTGTCGGAGGAAGATTTTTACGCGATGCCGGAGCTGCTGAAGCCGGGCTACAAGGACGGCGTCCAGTTCTTGAATAAGATGAATCAAGAGGGCTTGATCAACCCGGATTTCGCTCTGGACAAAGACGGCAAAAGCTTCGAGCGGGACGTGGCGAACGGCTATGTCGGCGCCTTCACGGCGCTGGCGGCTCACCAAAACCTGATGGGACCAGGGAACGTATTCGATACGCTTAAGAAAAATGTTCCAGGCGCCGAGTATGTGGCTATGGATCCATTTACGAATGAGGAAGGCAAGCATCCGAAAGTGATTTACGACCCGATCGGCATGCATATCATGATTCCGAAGTCGAGCAAGCATGCGGTGGAGGCGATCAAGTATCTGGACTGGATGTCGAAGCCGGACGTGCTGTTTACGCTGCAGAACGGTATCGAGGGCCAGCATTATACGCTGGAGAACGGCTTCCCGAAGGCCATTACGACCGATGAAGCGAAGAAAACGTACTATAACAACACCGATATTGCAATTATCAGCAACGGAAGAGATTTTGGTTCCAAGGATAAAAATATCGAGGCCGGTGCCCTTCAGTTCCCGAACTACAAAGAGCTTGCCAAGCAAACGATGATCAATGCTCTTAATGACGGGTACACGAATCCGCGCTTCGAGCGGCCGATCGACTCCGAGATCAAATACAGCAAGACGCTGGGAGACAAGGCGCAGGAAGCTGTAGTGAAGAGCATTCTGGCCAAGCCGGAAGAATTCAATAAGCTGTTTGACTCGAAAGTGGAGGAATATTTGAAGCTGGGCGGGCAGGCTGTGATGGATGAACGCAGAGCCGCCTACAAGGAAATGAAAAAGAAATAAGCAGGATGTACGGCAATCCCTTCTAATGTAGAGGGGGTTGCCTGAATGTTTACTATAAAAGGGTGGGGAACATGAATATCAACAACAACTACATTAAGCGGATGCTGCTGTCATACCTCCCCATTCTGTTTGTTACTGTCAGTGTGCTGATATTTATTTTTATTTCCATCATCAATGAAATTAATGTTCGAAATGCTATTCAGGCGAACCGGCTCACGGCTGCGTATATTGTGAATATGGTGGACAGCTCGTTAAAAGGCATCTCTTTTGATGCTCAGAAAATGATAGAAACGAGCGGTGAGCTGCAGCAATTCCTCGACGGTCCCTCCGACAGGGCTCAGGAATTCGATGTGTCCAATATGCTGAGCAGTCTCATGGTTCGATACGGGCTCGTCGATTCGATTTACTTATATCGGGCCAAGGATGGCAAGGTTCTTGATCAAAGCACGATACGTTCGATAGAACAATTTCCGGACCAGAGCTATATCCGCAGCTCACTGGATCGCATGCTGGCGGGAGTCTGGTCTTCGCCACGGCTTAAGGAGAACGAAGGGCTGAACGCATCGACGTCTGTGAGCGTTACCTCCTTGGGGTTGAAAATTCCGCGCGATTCCGGAAGTCTCGGCTATATGATCATTAACATCAAGGTTTCCTCGTTAGATTCCTACATCCGTCAGATGATCGACCAAAAAATTACGGAGACGCAGCTGTATGATGCCCAAGGAAAGCCTTTCTTCGAGGATAGCCGTCTGGTTTCGTCCAATAACAGTCTGAATGCGGATATCGTCTCGGATTACACGGGCTGGAAGTATCGAATGAGCATTAAAGGCGGCAAGCTGTTCGATCTTTTGTTCCACGGAAGCACGGTGTGGGTCATGCTGGGCCTTGGGGCCATCGTCTTTGCAATCGGGTCGACCTTCTACGTGACACGGAGAAGCTACAAACCGATTGAAGCCATTCTGCATCGGATCGACCGCTTTTCAACGGCTATCAAGCCTTCCGATCAAAGAGATAAGAGCAATGAGTTTGCGTTTATCGACCATGCGATCGAGCGGTTAATAACGAACAACATGGCGTTTCAGGAAAAGCAGCAGGAGCATCTGGTCATTCGAAGACAGCAGTTTCTGCAAATTTTGTTAAAGGGCGAATATGATGACGACCGGGCTGCGTGGGAGCAGGAATGGCATCATTTCGGGCTATCGGCGGGCCACTTTATCGTAGGGCTGCTGGAGCTTGATCACTATGTGCAGTTCGGACTGAAGTACAGTCCTAACGATCAATCATTGTTCAAATTCATTATCAGCAGTGTCACTGTCGAGATAGCCGAACAAAACGGCCAGAGCATTGTAGCGGAGTGGATTTCGAAGCACCAGCTTGTTATTCTTCTTCTCTCGAAGGAAGGCGAGGCTTTGGAGCATCACATGCTTCAGCTGTCGGACCAGATCAGAGCCTGGGTAGAGAAGCATCTGGATTTTACGGTTACGATCGGCATCGGCTCGGCAGCCACTCAGGAATCGGAGATAGGGCGTTCGTTTGATGAGGCGGCGGCGGCCGTCAGCCGGAAAGTGACGCTTGGCGTAAATCAAATTATCGACGCGGTTGAAGTCAAGGGGAGACCTGACGGAGAATGGTTCGCCTATCTGGAAATGATCCGCACGATCGTACGCAAGCTCCGCATGTCGGAGCCCGAATGGCTGAGTGAGCTGAATCAGCTATTCAACGAGATGACCGTTCACCGGCTTGGCAAGGATGATGTTGAACGGCTGCTGCATTATTTCATCTTTCATCTGGAATACGAGATGGAGGGAACGCTGCCTGAAGCAGCCAAGCTATGGCTTCAGGATGCCAAGCCGGTCCTGCTTCTTGCGCTGGAGCAATCGGATACGCTGGCCCAGCTCGAGTCCTGCTTCCTTAAGGAGCTGGAGCAGCTATCCGGGTGCATCGGAGAACTTGTGCAGAGCAGGCGTTACAATGCACAGATGATAGAGATACGCGACTTCGTGACGAAGCACTTCATGGACCCGAATCTTTCGCTCACCATGCTGAGTGATCGGTTTCAAATCGGCTCCAAGTATTTAAGCCAGCTGTTTAAGGAAAGCATCGGCCAAAACTTCTCGGATTTCCTGATCGGCTTACGAATCGAACATGCCAAAAAACTGCTTCGCGAGTCGGATGTTTCGGTACAGGACATCTCAGACCTTATGGGGTATGCAAATACGACGTCGTTTATAAGGATTTTCAAGAAAATCGTCGGAGTGTCTCCGGGACAATATCGGGAGTCTCAGCTTCGTAACGAAAGTAAATAAAAGATGAAAAGGAGGTTGGCTGGTGAAGCAGCATGTTAAAGGCCCGCTGGTAATAAAAGGGCGAGTGCGTATCCAAATTCCCGAATTACGGACTTCTCCGGTCGAGCATGGAATCCGGATGCTGATCAGAGACTTTGAGGCCGTGCTGGGAGCCAAACCCGAGCTAGTGACGGAAGCAACGGAGGCAGCGGAAATCGGTATCCGTATAGCCGGGGAGAAGGATGATTGCCAGCAGCGTCCGGAAGCGTTCGGCTTTCGTTTCTGCAGCAATGGCGGCAACCCTCGCATGGAAATAATCGGCTATGATGATTTGGGCCTTGTGTATGGCATATTAGCATTCAGCAGGGAATTCCTGGGCATCCAGCCGTTCTGGTTTTGGGCGGACCAGTCGTTAACCAGGCGCCAAGAGCTCGTGATTCCATGCGTCGATTATGATGCTCCTGAGCCTAGGGTTCGGTACCGGGGCTGGTTTGTCAACGACGAGGTATGCCTGATCGGCTGGAAAGACCCATATCCGCCTTCCAGGGAAGTGTGGGAACCCGTATTTGAAGCGCTGCTCCGTTGCGGGGGGAATATGGTCATTCCCGGCACGGATTTGCCGAAGCATGGAATTCATTATGAGCTTGCTTCCGAGATGGGGCTATGGGTAACGCATCATCATGCGGAGCCGTTGGGAGCGGAAATGTTCCTTCGTGCCTTCCCGGGCAGAACGGCCAGTTATCACGAGCATCCGAAGCTGTTCGAAAGCTTGTGGCAGGAGGCTATAGAGAAGCAAAAGGACAAGAAGGTTCTCTGGGTGCTCTCGTTCCGCGGGCAAGGAGATAAGCCGTTTTGGATTGATGATCCTGCTTTTGACACTCCCGAAAAACGCGGGGCGATGATAAGCAAGGTGATTCGCAAGCAGTACGACATGATCGGCAGCGCCGTCTCCAATCCGGTTTATTGCGCAGCACTATATGGAGAAATCGCCGAATTGTACAAGGGAGGATTCGTGGAGCTTCCGGAGGACGTGATCAAGATATGGGCCGATAACGGGTACGGCAAGATGGTTTCCCGCCGGCACGGCAATCACAATCTTAGGGTACCGGCGCTCCCGGCGGCTGACGATAGAGGCAAGCACGGCCTGTACTATCACGTGACGTTTCATGACCTGCAAGCCTCCAACCATCTGACGATGTTCCCGGGACCGGCGGAATTTTTGAAGCAGGAGCTTGAGAACTCCTTCTCCTCCGGCGCAGATGAATATTTGCTGCTCAATTGCGGCAATATTAGGCCTCATATCTATCCGCTGGATGTGATCCGAGAGCTGTGGAGCGCCGGCACGGTGGATGTTGGCAAGCATTTAACTGAATTCGTACGCAGCTATTATGGCTCCCATCATGATGAGCTGGAGGAATTATACGGCAGCTATGCGGAGGCGGCCCTGTCGTACGGACCGCATGACGATGATTGGGCTGGAGACGAATATTATCACCATCCGGCCAGGGTTATCATCGGCCATTGGCTGCAGGGGAAGGGAGATCAACCGAATCCGAGATTATTCTGGGCTGCGGAGGCGGATTCTTTCCTGAAGCAGGTGAAGGGGTTCGAGGAACGGCTGGAGAGCGGCATGCAGAAATGGGGCGCATGGCTCAAGCGGTGCGGCGAAGTGCTGAATCAGCTTGGAACGGACGATAGGCGCAGAGCCGGCGATCAGCTGCAGTTCCATGGTGCCCTTCATTTGTCCGGCTGCGAAGGGTTTTATTGGCTGTGCCGCGCTTACAGAGAGTATAGCGAGAAGCGTTACCCGCAAGCGTTCGTCTGCGCCTCCGAATCGATGTGGAGCTATCAGAAAGGACTCGACCAATTAAGAGCTTCCGAGCATGACAAGTGGGACCGGTTTTACCGGGCGGATTGGCTTACGAACATTCAGAGCACCGTCCAAAATGTGGATACTGTAAGAAGGTTCCTTCGCATCCATGGAGACAGTCCCGACTTTTTCTTATGGTATAAGGAGTTCCTGATGCCGGAAACGGAAAAATACATTTATTTGGAAAATACCCACCGCAATCCTTTATCCGATGATGAGCTGGCTCAAAGGCTTAAAGCTTATTTTCAGCAAAGGGAGCTTCTGTAGACCTGCGGTCTGTGAGAAGGGTACATGCAATAAAAAAGTCCCTGAGCGAGCGATTCTGACTGCACCCCAATTGTTAGACACCATCCAACAGTTGAAGGTGCAGTTTTTTTGTTTGCTGCCACTATGGATGCAGGACTGTATGTTAAGAACGGACGATTTTTTGCTGCTTCTGTTCTATGTTTGTAGGCTGCCCATGATCTATTATCAAAGAGATATATGCAAATATGACGATTCCTATAGGAGCGATAGAGATGACAGGAAAACATTCCCCTATAAGCAGTAAGCTGCCCGTCCTGATGCACGGCGCGGACTATAATCCCGAGCAATGGCTGCATGATCCGAAGGTGCTGGAGGAAGATATCCGGCTTATGAAGCTGGCCGGCTGCAATGTCATGGCCATCGGCATATTCTCCTGGGCTTCGCTGGAGCCTCAGGAAGGCGTGTTTTCCTTCGAATGGATGGATCAGGTGCTGGAGCGTTTTGCACAGAACGGGATTTATGCCTGGCTTGCCACGCCGAGCGGGGCGCGTCCCGCCTGGATGTCCGCCCAATACCCGGAGGTGCTGCGCGTAGGAGCCAATCGGGTCCGCAACCTGCATGGAATGCGGCATAATCACTGCTACACGTCGTCGGTCTATCGGGAGAAGACGGCCATCATCAACGGCAAGCTGGCTGAACGCTACGCCAAGCATCCGGCCGTACTCGGCTGGCATATCTCCAATGAATTCGGCGGAGATTGCCACTGCGGCCTCTGTCAGGATGCCTTCCGCAGCTGGCTGAAGAAGAAGTACGGGACGCTGGAGGCTCTGAATGCGGCTTGGTGGACGACCTTCTGGGCACACACCTACACGGATTGGTCTCAGGTGGAATCTCCAGCTCCCCATGGAGAGAACATGGTTCACGGCATGAATCTGGACTGGCGCCGGTTCGTAACGGATCAAACCGTCGATTTCTGCCGGCATGAGATAGAATCGGTGAAGAAAGCCAATCCCGAGCTTCCGGCTACCACGAACATGCATATGATCGAAGGCCTGGATTACCGCAAATTTGCCGATGTGCTGGATGTGATCTCCTGGGATGCGTACCCGACCTGGCATCAAGGGACGAACGATATCAAGCTCGGCGCATCCATAGGGTTCTACCACGATTTATTCCGCTCCATTCGGAAGAAGCCGTTTCTTCTTATGGAAAGTACGCCGAGCTTGACGAACTGGCAGCCGGTCAGCAAGCTGAAGCAGCCGGGCATGCATCGTCTGTCCTCGCTGCAGGCGGTAGCCCATGGATCGGATTCCGTGCAGTACTTCCAGTGGCGCAAGAGCCGCGGCTCCAGCGAGAAGTTTCATGGCGCCGTGGTGGATCACGTGGGCCATGAGCACACGCGAGTCTTCCGGGATGTGGCGGAGCTGGGGAGGTCGCTGGCGGCCATCTCGGAAGTCACGGGCACTTCGACTCCGGCGGAGACGGCGATTCTGTTTGATTGGGATAACCGTTGGGCCGTGAAGAATGCTCAGGGTCCCCGAAATATGGGGATCCATTATGAGCAGACGGTCCTGGACCATCATCAGGCCTTCTGGGAGCAGGGAGTGCCGACGGACGTCATTGGCAGCGAAGATGATTTCGGACCGTATAAAGTGATTATCGCCCCCATGCTGTATATGTGCCGTGAAGAGACAGGCAGGAAGCTGGAGCGATTCGTTGAGAACGGCGGTACCTTGGTGGCTACCTATTGGTCAGGCATTGTCGATGAGCATGATCTATGCCATTTAGGAGGCTTCCCCGGACCGCTTCGCAAGGTGCTCGGTATCTGGGCGGAGGAAATCGAAGGACTGTACGAGGAAGACCGGAACGGGCTGGCGTTGTCGCCGGATAACGCTCTTGGTCTGACAGGAACCTTCGAGGCTCATGAAATTTGCGAGCTGATTCATGTGGAGAGCGCCGAGGTGCTGGGGCTCTATACGGACAGCTTCTATGCCGGGCGCCCGGCTTTAACAGTGAACAGTCTGGGCCAAGGACGCGCGTACTATATGGCTGCCCGGCTGAAGGCGGACTTCCTTTCCGCTTTTTACCAACGGATCGTTGAGGAAGCGGGGCTTCCCCGCACATTGAATACCGACCTGCCGCGGGGTGTTACGGCCACGTGGAGGACGGATGGGGAAACGGACTATGTGTTCGTAATGAATTTCAGCGGGATGGAGCAGCAGATTCCGCTTGATGGGCGCGAATATACCGATCTGGAAAGCGGAGAGCCTGCAGGGGATAGTTTAAGTCTGCCGGTTCACGGTATAGCGGTGCTAAAGCGAGAGGTGTGAAGTGTGGAGCGGGGTGCCGTAGAAAAGAAAAACCGGAGCGCCATGCTCCGGTTCCGGCATGCTGTTGAAAAAATGTTTTGTGGGAACTATGCTGCCTACGAAGGTGGGTATGCCCGGAGGAGGTTACGTCCACCATTGAAAGCTGTGAAATACCGGTGCATAGATTTACTCGCACGAGTTTCAATAGTGGCGGCTGGAGGGGCATACCCACCAGAGTATATTGGCAAAGTTCGAGCTCTATAGGTTTTTCCTCAGATTCACCGGCATCAAATCATAGCCTGATCACATTGTATGAATAAACCGTTCCAGCTCGTTCGCTACGGCATAAAGGCTGGCGCGATTTTCGAATTCATGGCGCGTTTCCGGCAAGGGAAGCAGCTTATGGTATTCACGGATGGCACGCAGCGTTTCGCGCAGATGGGCTGTTGAGCTTCCAGGTTTCAGGCTGCTGACCTCAAGAATAAAGTCTCCTATCCGAATGCCCTGGTCCATCTTAACCGAAATTCTTGAAATATACGGGAGCATTCGCTCCAGGATTTCGTACTGCTGGCGTTTTGTATCAAAATAACTCTCGTAGGAGTTCGTTTTGCGCAGTAAATTATTCTCCGCATCGAGCACTGCGAGCCTCTTGGCTTGCTGAAGCTCGTCGCCAAGCTGCAGCAGTTCCTTCCCGTCCCACAGCGTGTAGCCTTCCTTGAGATAGGCGGCCATCTCTTTCAAAATAACGGAGATGAGCCGATCCACCTCCTCCTTGCGGCGGTTTAACTCCTTATCAATGCTGGGCATGTACCAATTAACAAGCAGGGCGACCCCTAAGCCGATTACTATCACCAAAAACTCATTAAGGAAAAAGGCGGGTTCAATGCCTCGATGCATATAGACATGCATGACGATGACCGAACTGCTTGCGATGCCTTCCTGCATGCGAAACCGGACGCAGAACGGGATAAACAGCAGCAGATAAACGAGAAAGGAATATGGATGATAGCCGATGATAGCAAACAGCAGGCTCGAGAATAAAAGGCTGGATAGACAAGCAAACAATCGGCTGACGACGGCTTGCGTTGATTGCTTGCGTGATTTTTGAATGCACAGCAGGGTCAGTATCCCCGCCGCAGAGTAGTATTCGAGCTGCAGCAGCTGGGCAAGCAGAATGGAAATGCTGACGCCGACGGCAGTTTTTAGAGTACGGAAGCCGATTTTCATCTTCGTCATGCTGTCACCACCAATAGCATTTTGCTATATTGTATAGTGCTCGGGTTGGAGTGTAAATGTAATTCACACAAAAACAACATCATTCAACAGCATTTTTGAAAAATAATTGAAAACATTGTCGCTGCAGTGAGAAGGTTCACGAAATACGAAAAAAATGTTGTATTACATTACATAAAAGTGGGCTGAAAAGCAGAAAAAAGGCGTTCCGCAGCGGAACGCCTTGAACCTGTAGCTTCTAGGAAGCAGCAGCCTGTGCAGCTGATCTGCGATTGGATACGGCTACGCCAACCAGAATAAGAATCCCGCCGACGATTTGAACCATCTGGATCGTATCCCCAAGAACGAGATAAGCCACGATAATAGCGATGAACGGGGGGATATTCATAAACATGGAGCTCGTGGATGCGCCTACCTCGGAAATGCTCTGATTCCACCAAAAGCCCGCCAAGCCTTGGCCGAAAATAGCGGCGCAAGCCAGCAGCAGCCACATCGTGAGGTGAAGGCTGAAGTGCATATGGCCTTGACTCGCTTCCCATAGGGCCGCGGGAGTCATCAGGACCGTTCCCATGACGGTTGCAAAAATAGTGATGTCATAGGATGGCATGCTGGTCGTTAGTTTGCGGATGAACAGCAGGCTGACGGACAGAGCTAGCATAGCCATCAGCAGCAAAATATCGCCTTGCGAAATGCCGATGGATTTGCCCCCGAACAGCACGATAAGAACGACGCCGATAAGCGCAAGGCCTGCACCGGTCAGCTTGTTCACCGTGATGGCTTCCCTCAAGAAAATGCGGGCAAGTAAAGTAGTAGCGACAGGAGAGAGCGCTATGATGAGCGGGGCATTACCGGCCGTAGAGTGCTGAAGACCGATGAAATAAAAGAACTGGTTGAACAGGGTGCCGAACAGGCCCGCAAATAGCAGGATAAGCCACTCTTGGACGGTCGGGCGCTTCATCCTCCGGTTGATCAAAGCTACCGAAATTAAGAAGAGTGAGGTTAGTACAAGACGGGAGTAAGACAAGAAGATAGGAGAAAAATCTCTCAGCAAATAGGCGCTTGCGACATAGTTGCATCCCCATAGCAGCGAGACGCCGAGTAAACGCAAAAAAACAGCCTGATGGGCCATGACAGCAGAATTCCTTTCGATTTCACACATGATTCGTCCATTATAATCAGCGGTCCGTTTTATTGTAAAACCAGAAATAAGCTAAAAATAACAGAAATTCGAACATATACTTCTGTTGCAGCGATAGAGCATCGGCTGTTCTTACGATTAGTGCCAATCGATAATGCTAAACCCGCTTTCCCCAGAAAAAGGTTGAGCAGGATACTCATTAACAGGCGATTCTAGAAAAGGCTTTGACGGATAAATAAATATTTGGTACACTCCTTATGTGTAATTATTACGTTTAAATAAAGGCAAGAGTACTTAAATGATGAAAATCATAGGAAATGATAAATGGTGAGAAGAGGGGCTGCTATCTTGGTAGATGGTTTTTATTATTTTTAATAATCGTAAAAATTACATATAAGTAATGGAGTTGTCTGAGTGTTAGCAAAGTTCCAATGAAGGGAGGTGATCGCATGCGAGTCGTTGTCACATTGGCGTGCACAGAAACGGGTGATCGTAACTACACCACAACGAAGAACAAAAAGACGCATCCGGAACGTCTGGAATTGCGCAAATACAGTCCTCGTCTAAAAAGAGTAACGCTTCATCGCGAAACGAGATAATACATCATCTTGATGGGTAAGGCCGGAATCTGGGTTCCGGTCTTTATGTTTCGCTCAGATGAAATAAATCCATGATACCTATCTCTTCGGGAGGAAAGAAATCAATGAAAGCTTTATCCAAATGGCTAATGACCAGCCTTGTTTTGATTATCGCAGCGGGATGCTCCGCGAAAGCGATCCCGAATAGCGGGAATGCCTCTACCGAATCACAACCGGCTGCGGACACGACGAAGTCATCTCTTGCCCCGGACCAAAAGGGATTTATGAGCTTTAAGGATGACATAGGACGTACGATTGATCTGAAAACGCAGCCGAAGAGAATCATCGTGTTATCGCCGCAGCTGCTGGATCTTCTCTATGCTGTCGACGGAAGCGCCATTGCCAAGACTACTTCACCAAGCGCAGCCGTCCCTGAACAAGCAAAGGGTATTGAAGATGTAGGGGGAATGACAACCGTCAATACGGAAAAGCTCCTGGCCTTGAAGCCGGATCTGGTGGTCGGTTCCACCTCATTTCATCGTGAATTAGCCAATGTATTGGACGCAAGCGGCATTCCGTTTGCTCTCTTCAGCCTCAGCACTTATCAGGATTTAAAAGAAAAAGCCCCTCTGTTCGGTCAACTTGCCGGTAAGCCAAACAGAGCTGATGAGGAGCTTGCCAAGCTGGATGAGAAGATCAAGCTTCTCACGGCCAACTTGCCGGATCAAAAGCCGACCTTTATTATGCTGAATGTCACGCCGACCAGCATCTCCGTTCAAAGAACCAATACGGTCGGACTTGAAGTCGCAGGGATGCTGAAGATGAAAAATGTCGCTGAAGCGCTCGATGCTTCTTCCAAAAGCCAGTCTACGGCTCCCTATAGTTTGGAAAAGGTGGTGGAGCTGAATCCTGATTACTTATTTATCCTGATTCATGGCGCCCGTGAGGACGGTGAGAAGAAAATAAAATCCGAGCTCGCCGCACAGCCAGCTTGGTCTTCCCTGCGAGCGGTCAAGGAAAATCACATGACCGTCCTTCCATCCGACCTGCTGCTATCCAATCCCGGTTTCCGGTTGAACGAATCCGTCGCTTATTTAGCCGAATATGTGTACCCGGAGATTTATAAGAATGCCAAGTAAGGAAGAACGAATCTCTGGCCAAAGAAGTACGGTTGTCCTTGCGCTGCTCCTTGCAGCAGCTTGTCTGTCTATTGCGTTCAGCCTTAGCTCCGGCGCGGTCTCGATATCTTTGCCTGACATATGGGGCTATTTGTTTCACGATAATGCGGGTCCGATGAAGGAAGTCATCTGGAATATCCGGCTGCCCAGAACACTGATTGCTGCTCTTGTGGGGATTCATCTGGCGTTGTCAGGGGCGCTGCTGCAAGGAGTTATGCGCAATCCGCTGGCGGATCCGCATATTATCGGCGTTTCCTCCGGTGCGGGGCTGGTCGGCGTCGTGATTCTGATTTTATTCCCGAATTTGCCCTGGCTGCTGACTCCGATGGCTTTTCTCGGCGCCTCGGGAGCGGCCGTCGTTATTTATTTGCTGGCCTGGAAAGGCGGTATTCAGCCTGTACGCATTATTTTGGCAGGCGTAGCGGTATCTGCTTTTCTCGGTTCCGGCATTTCGGCACTGCTGACCTTCTACAGCGACCGAGTCCACGGGGCGTTAGTGTTTCTTGTGGGAGGGCTGGCAGCCAAAAGCTGGCCGCAATTATCCATCATGCTGCCTTATTCAGTTATTGGCGCAAGCTTGGCTTTGGCAGGTGCCGCCCACATGAACATTCTTGGGCTAGGCGATGCGAATGCCAAGGGATTGGGGCTTCGCGTCGAGGCGACCCGTCTCGTCATGACGGCCGTTGCTGCGCTTCTGGCGGCAAGCGCGGTCAGTGTCGTAGGCCTGCTCGGTTTTGTCGGCCTGATTGTTCCTCATTCGACGCGGCTCCTTATCGGCAGTGATTACCGGTTTTTGCTTCCGGCGTCGGCTCTGATGGGCGTTATCGTCGTTACTTGCTGCGATACGTTGGCACGTCTTCTTTTTGCCCCGATAGAGCTGCCTGTCGGTATCCTGATGGGAGCCTTGGGAGGGCCGTTCTTTTTATATTTGTTGAGGAGAGAAGCGGAATGATCTCGATGGCGATGCACGATATATCCGTCCAGTATAACGGCCGAACGGTCATCAACAAGCTGAATTGGCATATAGACTCCGGGAACATATACAGCATTCTTGGACCGAACGGATGCGGGAAGAGCACCTTGCTGAAATCCATTTCCAGCCAACTGAAAGTACAGACCGGCTTCATTCATCTGGATGGCAAGGCGCTGAACAGCATCACACCTCGCCAGCTGGCCAGGCAAATGGCGGTTCTCCAGCAGAGTCAGGAAAAGCTGCCTGAGCTGACTATAAGAACCTTGGTCGGCTACGGGCGGTTTCCCCATAAGCCGGTTTGGGAGCGGCTCGGTAAGGAGGATGAAGCGATCATTGACTGGGCACTGGCACAGACAGGCACCGAAGCCTATGCAGGGCGCAAGCTTGCTTCGTTATCAGGGGGAGAACGGCAGCGGGTCTGGATCGCGATGGCGCTTGCCCAGCAGCCCGGTATTCTGCTCCTGGATGAGCCTACAACGTATCTGGATGTCAGCCATCAGCTCGAAATTATGGAACTGATAAAAGAGATTAACCGGTCGTATGGAGTCACGATCATCATGGTGCTTCATGATATCAACCATGCGGCTGCTTTCTCGGATGAAATAGCGGTCATGAAGCAAGGCGGTTTATATGCAAGCGGTACCCCGGAGGAAGTGATCACGGCTTCCATGCTCGCAGACGTCTTTGGCGTCAGAGCCAGAATGGACTGGGATAGCGAGAGCGGGCGTCCCTCCTGCCTGATAACGGGGCTAGTCGAGAAAAAAGCGCCTGATCGCAACCGAGAGGAGCTGTTTCAACCATTTTCCCGCTCATAGGGATAACCATTATCAAAGGAGGTTCAGGATCTATGCAGGACATGTTCCCGTTTACGGCCATTGTTGGCCAGGAAAGAATGAAACAGGGGCTGCTTCTCAATCTAGTCAATCCTAGGCTTGGAGGCATTTTAATACGCGGAGAGAAGGGGACTGCCAAATCGACGGCGGTTCGCGCGCTGGCCGAGCTCATGCCGGATATCCATGTGGTTACGCTGCCTGTCAGCGCTACCGAAGACAGAGTCGTAGGGACGCTGGATATTGAGCATGCGATCAAACAAGGCGAAAAGCGTTTCGAGCCGGGGCTTTTGGCAGCCGCCCACGGACATATTTTATATGTGGATGAAATCAATTTGCTGGATGACGCCATCGTGGATGCGCTGCTGGATGCGGCGGCTATGGGGGTTAATACTGTGGAAAGAGAAGGGGTTTCTTATTCGCATCCATCGCGATTCATCCTAATCGGCACGATGAATCCCGAGGAGGGCGAGCTTCGCCCGCAGCTGCTGGACCGGTTTGCTCTCTCCGTCGAAGTGAACGGAGAGAAGGAGGTGGACACCCGAATGGAGGTCGTTCGCAGAAGGCTTGCGTTCGAATCGGCTCCCGATCGGTTTCGGGGACGGTTCGAGCAGGAGCAGGCAGCGCTTCAAAAGCGGATAATGGAATCGCGCCGGATGCTGAGCCTGATGGAGCCTACGGATTCTATGCTGGAATGGGCTGCTCATATCGGAATCCGATTGGAAGTAGACGGCCATCGAGCAGACATCACCTTAATCAAGACGTCCATGGCGATAGCTGCGTTTGACGGAAGATCGCAGGTTACAGCGGAGGATATGATGGAAGCGGCCATGCTGGTCATGCCCCATCGGATGCGCAAGCAGCCTTTTGAAGATCATGTTCATGGAGCGGAATCCATCCGCATGCTGCTGAACAATATGCAGCTGGAGAGTCATTATGTTTCCTAGTGAGGCCTCGGCTCCTTTTCCATTTTGTGCGGTGGTCGGGCAGGAACGGGCACAAAAGGCCTTGCTGCTTCACGCCATAAATCCCCGGATTGGCAGCGTGTTGCTGTGCGGAGAAACCGGAACAGCCAAGACGACGCTAGTGCGCGGCCTTGCGGCATTGCTGCCGCAAAGAAGAAGAGTTGTCGTGCCGGTTCATGTTACCGAAGATCGCCTGTTCGGGGCATTGGATAGCGCTGCGGTTTTCCGTCAGGAAGAAAGGAGGCTTGCCCCTGGCTTACTCTCGGAAGCAGATGAACAAATGATGTCTGTAGACGATGTGCAGCTGATGTCCGAGCCCCTGCTGAGGTCCATTCTGCAAACGGCGGAGAACGGTTCCTACCGGATCGAACGGGAAGGCTTGTCGGAGCTCAAGACGGCCCGGTTTCTTCTGTTCGGAACGATACATGTGGATACCCTGTATAGCCATGTGCTGAAGCAACCATTGTCCGATCAATGGGGGCTTTTTGTCCAGATGGAACCTGTGCGAGAGCATGAAAAGAGACAGCAAATCATTCGCCGTTGTCTCGCTTTCGAACGAAACAAAGCCCTTTTCGTCAGTGAATATGAGACGGAAACAAGAGAGCTGCTTAACAAGGTGACGAAGGCATCGCTGCTTCTTTCTTCAGTACATGTAGGCAAAGATATGCTGCGGTTGGCAGCTGAAATATCGCGAGAAGCAGGGTGCCAGGGGCACCGGGCGGAAATGATACTTGTCCAAACAGCAACGGCTATCGCCGCTTGGGAGGGCCAGACGGAAGTGAAGTCGCATCATGTGCAGGAGGCGGTACCATACGTGATCCCGCATCGGATGCGAGACGGTAAGGCTCCTAATGATTTGTCCGAAACTCCGTATAATGGCCATGTAACGAATGGCTCCGACAGACAAGACGAGATGCCTGGAGTGCCATCTCGTCCTGAATGCTCCCCTCATGCACCATCCGAAGCCCAGCAGCAGGATGCAGAGGATGAGCTTTCGCCGCCCAAACATTCTGGGATGGATTTCAAAGCGAATGCTCATAACGAAGCCCCTGTCAATGAAAGGAACGGGGAATCACCGGATACGGTTGGTGCGCGGGAAATCGTAGAGGCGATCGGGCGAGATTACGAAGTGTTCCGCTATAGCTTTACCGCTATATCCAAGCCTGGCAGCGCAAGATTCGGCAAGCGCAACAAGTCCGCAGCGGGAGTGCGTTCCACATCGGGCCGCTATGTTCGGGCTATGCTGCCCAAGGGGCCGGTTCGGGATCTGGCTCTGGATGCAACGCTGCGGGCGGCGGCCCCATTCCAACGTCTTCGCCATGACCGGTTACTGAGGAGCGAAGGGGCACGGGTCAACCGGCTGCTGATCGAAACAAGCGACCTTCGGGAAAAAGTACGGGAAGCCCGATTGGGAACGGCTCTTCTATTTGTAGTGGATGCCAGTGGATCGATGAACGCTTCCAAGCGGATGAAGGCCGTTAAAGGAGCTATCGTATCTTTACTGCGCGATGCTTACCGGCAGCGGGATGGTGTAGGCTTGATTGCATTTCGCGGGGAGAAAGCCGAGTTGATGCTGAACATAACCCGGAGTGTCGAGCTTGCCGAACGCAAGCTGAGAATCATGCCTACAGGGGGCAAGACGCCTCTGTCTGCTGCTTTAAGGAAGGGCGCGGAAACGCTGGAAGCCTGGATGAAAAGAAAGAGCGGCCTAGTACCCGCCATGATTGTTATCACCGACGGTAAGGCGAATGTAAGCCTCAAACCGGATAGTGATCCATGGAATGAAAGCTTGAATATCGCCCGGCGAATCGCCGTCTCCGGCATTCAGACGATGGTGATCGATACGGAAGCCGGTTTCGTTTCCCTAGGGTTTGCGAACAAGCTGGCAAAGGGACTGAAGGCAGCCTATTATCGTCTTGAACAAATAGAAGCAGGCAATATCGAACGGGCCGTACGCAGCATGCTTACATAATTCATGGGGGGAGATACAGCATTGAACATCATCGTTTTGACAAGCAACGAAATGATTCAGGCCCATCTGTCGGAAGCGTACAGGTCTTTGAACGACGATCAGCGAAGTCTCTTGAAGCTGAGCGTGATGAACCTGGATGGACGGCAAGCCTTTGTCTTGGATAGTGAAAAAGAGCGAAGCTTCGAGGAAGCAGACTTACTGCTCTTTGACGCCCACGGAGTCCGCAAAGAAGTGGTCGGACGCCTCTCCCGGTTTATTAGCAGCCTGACCGCTCATGTTGTGCCGGTAGGTAGCGATTCTTCCGATATTCGGGCATTAACGAGGCTTGGCAGCTTGAGAGCAGATGATCTGCCTATTCCGGCGCTGCGAAGCAGAGCGCATTCGATTGCTGAAGAGCTGCGCCAAGATTATTTGAGCTTCGTTTCCTTCAACGAATACTGGCGCGGCGGCGGAGCGGCCAATATGCTCGGTCTTCTTTGTATGGCGGGACGGGAATACGGCCATTGCGACATACTGCCGGAACCTGCCGAGCCGAACGTGCTGCAGGAGCTGTGCATTGTAGATCCGGCAACCAGAACCGCCTATTCCTCTGCCTCCGCTTACTGGAGCAGCCGAACGGCCAGCAGCAGGCCTGTTGTAGCTCTGTTCTTTCTAGGTAACGGCAATCCAGGGCTCTTTTCGGATTGTATCGGCCCGATCAGTAGTAAGATCGAGGAGTTCGCTGATGTTCTGCCGATTGCTTTTCCATCGGTTATGAATATTTCTGTGACAAAATTGCAGGAATTGCTGCAGGATGCGGAACGTCGCGTCAGCCTGCTCGTCAATTTCCTTCCGTTCCGCCTCGGTTCCGGACCAGGCGGTGATGCTAACGGTGAAGCCAAAGAGCTGCTTACCGTGCTTGGAGTGCCGATGCTTCATCCGTTTTTTCTATCAGGGATGATGCACGGGGAATGGGAGCACTCGGCTCGCGGTCTGAATCCTTCCCAGCTGCTTGTTCAAGTCATGCTGTCGGAACTGGACGGCAGTATTGAAACGTACCCGGTAGCGGCATTGCAGCGCGAGAGCACGGATCGGGAGCTTGGCATTGAACGTACCCGCCTGGCGTTGATTCCCGAAAGAACTGATAAGCTGATCGGCCGCATCCGAAGGTGGCTCCATTTGCAAGGCACATCAAACCGGGAGAAAAAGCTGGCCTTGATCGGCTACAACTATCCCCCGGGAGAAGGGAATGTGTTCGGCGGATCTTTTCTGGATACGTTCGAATCCTTATCCCGCCTGCTTACATTGCTAAAACAAAATGATTACGATGTAGAGGAAATGACCGCCGAGGAGCTGCATACGAGCTTCGTAGAGGGCGGGCTGGTGAATTCGGGGGTATGGACCGGCGAGCATGCAGCGTCTTCGATGATTCGCTTCCATGATTCCGATTTTCAGCGTAAGCTTCTAAGCAGAGTCTGGGGAGAGGGGGCTGTGGCACGGTGGGGAGAACCACCTGGCGACGTCATGTCGGAGGAGGGAGCATTTCTTCTGCCGGGGATCATCAATAAGAATGTGTTTATTGGGCTGCAGCCTTCACGCGGCATCCATGAGCATCCTGAGCAAGCGGTCCATGACCGGACGCTGCTGCCGCCGCATCAATATACTGCATTTTATCAATGGATCAGGGAAGAGTGGAAGGCGGATGCGTTAGTCCATATCGGTACCCATGGAACGCTTGAGTTTCAGCAGGGCAAAGAATCCGGAATGTCTGCTCATTGCATTCCTGATGATTTTATCGGGGAGCTGCCACATCTGTATTTCTACTATGTCGGCAATCCTTCTGAGGCGATGATCGCGAAGCGGAGGAGCCATGCGCTCCTGATCGGTTATCAAGCCCCGCCTTTCATGGAAGCCGAATTGTATGGAGAATGGTCGGATCTTGAAGCGCTGCTTCACGAATACCGAGCTGCCGAGCAATTGGACCCTGACCGGTGTGCCGCTATCCTCGCCAGAATGCTGGATAGTGCCAAGCAGCTCCATCTTAATGCTGGCGAGCCCGAAACCATCGAAGAAGAGCTGTATAGGATGAAACGATCGCTGATCCCAAGCGGACTTCATGTATTAGGGGAGGGATACTCTTCGGAGGAAGCCTCTGCGCATATGAGGTTCGTCCTGCGTCACGAGCGAGGTAGCATCCGTTCCTTGCGCGGGCTGCTGGCCGATCTTCACGGCCGGAATACAGAAGCAGGGGCAGCTGGTGGGGAGACCGAACTATGGCATGAGCTTGATCAGCAAGCAGAGGCGGTTGTCCAAGCCTACATAGATACCAGAGAGCTCCCAGAGTCTTACCGGGGTGCGCCAGCCGAATGGCGGGCAGCAATGCAGGAGTCGCTCGAATACGGTTATACATCTTATCAAGCCAGCAAAAGCAACAATGAGCTGCAGAGCTTGCTTAGAGCGCTTGAAGGCCGATACATTCCGGCGAAGCTGGCGGGGGATGCCCTGCGCTCACCGGAAGTGCTGCCTTCAGGGTACAACTTGGTTCAGTTCGACCCGCGAGCGGTACCAAGCCAGACGGCAGCAGAGAGGGGAGCGGCCACCGCGGAAAATTCCATAAGGCGGTATTACGACCAGCATGGCGAATACCCGAATACGACGGCAGTTGTATTATGGGGACTGGAGACCTCACGTACCCAGGGTGAAACCATCGGGCAAATCCTGCATTATTTGGGCGTCCGAATAGCTGGCGGGACGATGCGCACTTCCTATGACATCATTCCGCTTGAACAATTAGGACGTCCCCGCCTGAACGTTGTCGTTCAGATTACTGGAGTCTTTCGCGATATGTTCCCTAATTTGCTGGAGGATTTAAACCGTTTGTTCCAGCGCATATCCGAGCTGGATGAGCCGGAGGAAGAGAACTACTTTAAAGCCCGTACCTGCGAGACGGCGGCATCGTTAAGTCAGAACGGCTACAGTGCAGAAGAGATGGCGGATCTGGCGAGCGCTAGGATTTTCGGTCCGGCTGAAGGAGCATACGGCACTTCGGTGACCCGGCTCATCGAAACCAAGCATTGGAGCGGAGAAGATGAATTGGGCAAAGCTTACGAGGACAGCCAGCATTATGTATACAGTCTGACGCAGCGAGGCAGAGGAGAGCCGGAATTGCTGCGCTCTCATCTGAAGGCGGTCGATATCGTATCGCAAATCCGCAGCAGCCATGAGCATGAAGTAACGGATTCGGATCATTATTATGAATATTTCGGCGGCTTATCCAAAGCGGTAGAGATGGCTAAAGGCGGCAAGGCTGACATTCATATTACGGATACTACCGGCGAGCATGTTATTACAGAGGAAGCGGAGCGTGCTATTGCACGTGGTATACGAACCAGGCTGACCAATCCGAAGTGGATAGATGCGCTGCTGCTTCATTCTTATCATGGAGCGCAGCAGATCGCCAGACGATTTGAGAATGTGATGGGTCTGGCTGCAACGACAGGGAGTGTAGCTCCATGGGTATTCGAGCAGCTGAATGATGTGTATGTCAAGGATGAATCAAGAAGCCGACAGATGGAACAAAATAACAAATGGGCTTATCATACCATGGTGGAGACGCTGCTTGAAAGCCATCAGCGCGGCTATTGGAAGCCGGATGAAGAAACGCTGGATAAGCTGCGCAGGAAGTACATCGAGCTGGAAGGAAATCTGGAATAGCTCCGGTCTCTTCATCAACGATATTTCGGCCACAAGAAGGGGCCGACTTTTGCCAATTCGCAAAAGTCGGCTTTTTTGCCGTTTCGTTATATAATAGAATGGGTAATGTACTAAAATGCCTTCTTCTTCGCGCGCTAATTGTTTTTTTCGAGCATATCAACGAAAATCCGGACTAAAGTCCGAACTATATGAGTAAGATGGATAGGGTATTTAAAGAGAAAGGGGGCTGCTTTGATGGAAGATCGCATGGAGCAGAGATATGTACCCGAGCAACCGATCCTGCCGCTGGAAGGCGGGATGGTCTATATGGGAAAAGATTTATCCCTAAATCGAAAGGTTATTCTGTACTCTCTCGATATTCCGGACGAAGAGTTTGTTCGGACCTATACGCAAATGATAGGGGAAGCATCCCAGTTTACGGACAGGGCGTTTATTCATATTTTGGATACGGGATACAGCCGCGCAGCGAAGCGTTTAACCGCTGTTCTAAAGCCTTGTAATGGTACGCTGCTGATTACGGAGATCGACAAGAAGACGCTGGCTTTTGCAGAAATGATATCCATCGTGCACAAGCTGGCGTTAGGCATGCAAAAAGCGCTGGAGGAAGGCATTGTCGGTTTTTCCGTACGCCCGGACAATATATGGCTCGATTCGGAGCGTTATCCGGTGATTATGAATTATTGGGAGCAAGGAAAAGACAATGAGCGCGGGACATTCGGATTAAGCAGCTTGCTGCTGCAGATGCTGACAGGCTCCTCCACGGTACAGCTGCATTTGGAGGATGCTGGTGTCCAACAGGCTTTAAGAGCGGTGCCAAGCGAGCAAAGAAGCGTGCTTGTTCCGCTGATTCAGCAGGCGATGACGGAGGATGTTCCGTTAAAGCTATTCATCGCCCAGCTTGCCCGCATAGTCATAATGAGAAGCTCACAGAGCGCGGCAAGTACCGCGGAGCCTGAACCAAGTAAACGGCCTGTGTCGACGATCATGAAATCGCCGGCAGATGAGGTGCCTGCCCCCAAGAAGGCGGCCCAGTACGAAGAGCCTGTACGGAAGGCGACCCGAATCGTTGAGGAAGACGACGATGAGGAGGAAGAAGAGGAGACACGAAAGCTGACGGTAGGGAGCGTGATGAAAAAGCTGCTCTTTATCGGCGGGGCGATCGTCGTTATCGGGATATGCTCCGTGCTGATCCTGATGGGCTTGCTCGAGGCCTTGAAGCCGGATAAAGGCTATAGTCCTCCGAGCAGCAGCGCCGTTTCGGAGACGACGCCGACACCAACGCCGGAGCCTACGGCAACTCCGAAGCCGGATGCGCCAAAGGAGACGAAGCAGCCCGGTAGCGGCGAAGTGAAGCCTCCAGGCAGTCCGACCAAAGTGCCTAATTTCATCGGCATGACAGAGAGTGAGGCTCATCAGGCTGCACTGGCTGCCGGCCTGCATTACGAATTTTCTATGGAAAACAATGAGATGGAAAAGGGAAAAATATTTAAGCAAAATCCGCAGCCGAATGCTGATGCCAAAGCAGGCGACACCGTCGTTTTCTCGATCAGCAAGGGACCGTAACATTCGTTTAGAAGCCGTAACATTTGATAAAATGATAAAGCCCGATAAACCGCTGCGATGCGATTTATCGGGTTTTGTTTATAGAATTTATAGATTTCGGGGCTCCCCGCAAAGTACCTGAATCAGCTCCGAAGCAAGTGCCACACTTTGTGGGGCTATTTTAAGTATAGGCAAGTCCGTTTAGCTGCGGCAGCGGGATGGCGGTCCAGCCCGGCAGCTGCTTTGCATGCGCCGATTCCGGGTCGAACAGCAGAGAGACCAGCTCCTCTGCGGACAGCTCCAGGCTGACGCTTCCATCCGGGAGCGTCACGCGGTATTCGCCCTCCTGCAGGGCGGTGACTGCAGGAACAGGACTGCCGCTCGCGCGCAAATAGGGAGCGGCTTGCTCGAGCAGGCGCTCGGCGCTTACGACGAACACGGTTCCGCTGTTCGTCCCCGGCGTCGAGGCCAAGCCTGCTTCGCGCAGCAGCTGCATGAGCTCGTGCTCATGCCAGCCGACCGCAACCTTGAGCTCCGCAAGGTTGAAGCGCTCCACCGCGTCGGCGAGCATCGCGCCGACGGCTTCAGCCGGCCCGGCCCACTCGGTGGCCGCCGGCTGTCTCTTGCTGTGATAGCGGCCGGGGGCCTCGATCACAGCATAGCTGTCCACGCCGCCTCCCGCCGGGGCGGCGACGAGCACCTGCTGCGCCAGCTTCGTGCAGCTGGCGTGGGCTTCCGCACCGAGCAGCCGCTGCAGCTCGGTGACGTTTTGCGCGAACGCGACCTCACGGGCGTTCGCGGCAGCCTGCATCGCGAACGCGTCCGTCGGCGCGTGCGGGCGGACCGTGCGGCCGCTAATCCCCGCGGTTAACGAGCGCAGCCGGGCTGCGCCCTCGGCATCCAGCGTGAACCGCTCCGTGCGGCCGAAGTGATAGCAGTGCGCCCGCGTATACAATGAGCGGTCGCCCGAGATAAACACCAGCGAAGCGCCGGCCTGCTCGGCGTGCTGCTTGCACAGATCCAGCAGGCGGCCGGCAGTGCCTTGGCCGCGGTAATCCGGATGGGTGCATACCGATCCCATCGAGAATACGTTCAGCCGCGCATCGCCTGCTTGCAGAACGAACGGGACGAAGCCCATGAAGGAGACGAGCTTGTCACCGACGAAGGCTCCATAGGAATGGCTTTGCCCCGGCGAGAAAATAAGCGGGAAGGCGGTGCCCATCGAGACTTGCTCGGCATCGCGGAAAATGTCGTCCGCCAGCTGGACGGCCTGCTTCAATTCACTGCTTTGTACCAATCGAAATTCCACTTTGTAGCGCCTCCCAGTGAACTTTTTATTTTTGGTCAGTTAAGTATGCGATCATGGATGTCTATACTCCAAAGTATACTCGCCAGAGAGCGCTTAGTCGCGGATTTCCACGATAATTTCGATTTCTACCGGCGTATGGAAAGGCAGGTCGCTCGTTCCGATCGCGGAGCGGGCATGGCGGCCGTTCTCTCCGAATACTTCGACCAGCAGGTCGGAGGCGCCGTTCATAACATAGGGCTGGTCTCCAAAACCGGGCGCGCTGTTCACGAAGCCGAGCAGCTTGACGATTTGGACGACGCGGTCCAGGTCGCCGAGGTAGCCCTTCAGCACAGCCAGGCAGTTAATAATCACCTGCCGCGCGGCTTCTTGGCCCTGCTCGATCGTAAGGTCGCTTCCGACCTTGCCTTCGTACATCAGCTCACCGTTGATCCGGCAATCCTGCCCGGACAAATACAGCAGGTTGCCTGTACGTTTGCACGGAACATAGGTAAAGCGCGGCTCTGGGGATGGGGGAAGAACGATGCCCATCTCCAGTAATTTTTGTTCGACTTTGCTCATAAATGATGACCTCCAATGGCATTAGATTTGATCATGTAATGTTTCTTTGTATAAAGGAATAAGGACTAATGACTGCAGCAGTGATGCGCCCGGATCAGAACGCCTTCTTTGGCCTGGGTATGACGATGGCCGAGCAGCGTAGGCTTTCCGCCGACCAGCACATGCGAAATACCTGCCGGGTACTGGCGCGGATCCTCGAAGGTTGCGTTGTCCTGAATCGTTTCCGGGTCGAATACCGCAATGTCGGCGGCATAGCCGGGGACCAGCAGGCCGCGTTTGCCGAGCTTGAAACGCTGCACCGGGAATGAGGTCAGCTTGCGGACGGCTTGCTCCATTGTGAGCACCTTGTCTTCACGCACATACTTGGCAAAGACGCGCGGGAAAGTACCGTACAGCCGCGGATGCGGCTTGCCCGTCTCACAGGTCAGGCTGTCAGACGCAATCAGCGACCGCTCGTAGCCGATGACCTGCTTCACATCCTCATCGGCCATGTGGAAATAGACGATAGAGATGCGGCCCTGCTCTTCAAGCAGCAGATCCATCATGCAATCGGCCGGATGCTGGCCGCGTTCCTCGCTGATTTCAGCCAAGTGCCTGCCTTCAAGATGACGGTTCGCTTCATTGTGCACGGCGGAAATAAAGACGCTTTGCCAGCCGGTGGAGCACACCAGGTTATCCCAGTCCTGCTGCTCCTGTCCCAGCTCCTCGCGGATGCGTTGGCGTAAGCCGGGCTCCCGAAAGCGTTCAAGCACGCTCTCAATGCCCCCTTCCAGCGCCCATGGAGGGAGGATGGTCGTCAGCGACGTAGAGCCTGCGTTATAAGGGTATACGTCGCAGGTAACATCGAGCCCGCGGGAGCGTGCTTCCTCTATGAGCTCCATTGCTTCCAGCACCTTGCCCCAGTTGATTTTGCCTGCGGCTTTCAAATGGCTGATGTGCAGGGAGACGCCGGCCTTTTCGGCAATCCAGATGACTTCCTTGACAGAAGGAATCAGGTTGTTCCCTTCGCCGCGAATATGGGTAGAGAACAGACCGTTGTACTTGGGCAGTACGGAGCACAGCTCGGCGATTTCCTCCTTGGACGTGTAGCTTCCCGGTGCATACAGCAGTCCGATAGAGAAGCCGATGGCACCGGCCTTCAATCCTTCTTCCAGCATATGCTTCATTCGTATCAGCTCCTGCGAGGTGGCGGGACGATTGGCAAAGCCCATCACCGCGATGCGCAGCGCACCGTGTGCTACGTAAGTTGCGATATTTTCCGACGGGGATGATTTGGAAAGCGTTTGCATATATTGCTCGACGGTTTCCCACTGCCATTCCCAGGAGGTTTTCCCAAGCACCGGTTGGACATAGCTTTGCAGCAGCTCCGCCTGTTCCCGGACGAAGGGTGCGGGAGCGAGCCCGCAGTTGCCGACCACCTCGGTTGTCACACCTTGGCGAATTTTAATCTCGCTTAGCGGATGGTCCAGAATCATCAGGTCGGAATGGCAGTGGCCGTCGATAAAGCCGGGGGAGATCACCTGCCGATGGACATGAATCGTCTCATGCGCTTCCATATCCAGCTGCCCTACAGCTGCAATTTGCCCGTCTTTGACGCCTACATCCCCGATAAACCAGGGGTTGCCTGTTCCATCAACAATACGTCCGTTTTTCAAGATTAAATCCAGCATGCGTTATGTAGCCCTCCTTAAGGCATTGTTTATTTGGAATATTCAAAATTTTCCGACGAAAAAAAGCGGAGTCTATGCGAATGCGAGCAACCTGAAAAGTGCTACTCCAGCATTCCCCGCCCCAGTACGTCGAATGGTACAAGCTGGTCTCCTTGCTGGAAAAAGACGCGATTATGCAAATTAACGGTACTGCAAATATGATTAGGAATAATATGCAGCCGGTCCCCAACCTTCAATCCGGCACGCTGTGCGTCAGGACCGAGCCGCAGCATGCCGTGCTCTTCGGACATTCGCTCCAATATGGCGTCCTCCAGGCCGACGACATGGCCGAAGCCTTGGAGTAGGAGCGGCTCGGTGTTAGGCTGCACATCGGTCGCGAACGTCTTGCTGCCGCCGTCGATGACGGCCAGATCGGCTGATGGACGGCTCACGACCGTGACGAGCACGCTGCCTGCACAGTCCTCTATCCCGCAGACGCCAAAGCGGGCTTGCATCCGATCCTGAAATACGTAGGTGCCCGGGCGAATTTCGGTAACGCCTTCAACGGCTGCAGCGTATGCGCCCGTCGGGGTGGAGCCGACGCTGACATCGGTAATAGGAATGCCTTGGGACCGAATACGGTCAGCGAGCTCGACCATCAACCGGCCTTCCTCCTCACCGGCGCTTTTCAAATCCAGAGTGGGCTTCTTGTTCATCAACGCACCGCGGAACGTGTAGATACCGGTAAGGCGCAGAGCTTCCATCCCATGGATGCGGGCAGCCAGAGTCAGGGCATTCTCGTACAATACTCCCGTCCGCCGCAAGCCGGTATCGATCTCCAGCCGCACATTCAGCGTATGTCCGAGCCTTGCAGCCGTTTGTGACAGCAGCAAAGCGCCTTCCTCGCTGTCTACGCCGAGAATCAGGTCGATTTGCTTGCTCAGAGCTGTGGCGCGCTCGATTTTGGATTCGGTGACAAGCGGGTAAGCAATGAAGATGCTGGTGATTCCGTGCTGCGCCATCACTTCAGCCTCGGAGACTTTGGCTACCGTAATGCCTACGGCTCCCGCCTCGATTTGCTGGTGCGCTACGTGGGGCATCTTGTGCGTCTTGGCATGGGGCCGCAGGCGGACTTGATGCCGGCGGGCTGTATGCGCCATGCTCTGAATGTTGTGCTTCATGATCTCATCCTGGATGATGATACAGGGCGTTTCCGGTACAAAGGACGAAGCAACGGTAGGGTTCATGCTTCCTCATTCCCTTCTGTTTCCAGTAGTGTTTTGCCTTCCTCCAAATAGTTGTACAAGGTATACTTGGATATATTCAGATAGCCGCAAATTTTTTCTCCGCCTTTTTTAACCAGGAAGGCTCCTTTGCGGTCGAGCAGCTGAATCATCCTCATCTTGTCTTCCTTGGTCATGACAGCGACCGGCTTGCCGATCTGCTCCTGCGCTTCTTGAATCAAGGCATCCAGCAGATCGCTGACGTTGCTGACGAACGATTCCTTCACCTCAGTCTGCAATCCGGTGGAGGTGAGGGATTGAAGTGTTTTCTCCGCCATCATCAGCTCGGTAATATCAAAATTAATGCACAGCGCTCCGACCGTCTTGCCTTCGCTGTTCTTCATGTAGATGGAGGTGGAGCGAAGAATGCGGCCGTCTTTGGTCTGGGTTACATAATTGAACTTGTTGCCGTCCACATGATTGCCGCGGAGCAGCTCCAGGCCAAGATTCGTGCCGGGATCTCCGACCTTTCGGCCGGTAATATGACCGTTCTCGATCGCTGTTATTGTGCTTTCATACGAGCCCGTCAGGTCGTGCAGCACGACCTCGCAGTTGTCGCCGAATTGAGCGGCAATTCCTTTCACCAGGCTGTTCAGAAATTCGGCTTCCTCGCGAATATGCTCCATAACGAAGGGCGTCTCCTTTCTCCCGGTCATCCGGGGACCTTTCTGAGAACGATAGTATCACAACCTTTTCAAAAGTCAAACAAAAAGTTTGTTTAAAAGAAAAAAAGTATGGTAGTATACGATGGAATGATGTATGCGATTACAAAATGAAGATGCCTGGGGGAATCTATGATGTGGCGCTGGTTCGGGAAATCGTTAAAACGAAAAATGTCCCTGTTTTTGCTGCTGGCGATTCTGCTGCCTTTGTTATTAACCGGGGTCGTCTCTTATACGATCGCCACCTCCATTACGGAGGACAAGGCCAAGCAGTCCGGGATGAACACGCTGCGGCAGATTGGGGGTAAGCTGGATTTTATTATCGAGGATGTGGAGAGCATGTCCTTGTTCATTATCGGGCAGCGGGATATTCAAGCCTACTTGGATGATGAAAAAGAGGATGTCGTCCGGTTCACCTTGAACGTCGGCTTTTTAACCAATCTGGCCTTTTCCAAAAAGCATATTTCGAACATTACGATTACAAGCGACACAGGAAAGCCTCCGCTTTCCAACACAACCGTACTCCAGTCTGGGCTTCCCGAGGTGCTGAAGCAAAATGAGCAGATTTACCACAGCAGCACGCGATGGTGGACGCCCCTGTACGAGAATCAGACGACGGAGGGCTTGAAGAAGGTCATCTCCCTTGTGCGGCCTGTTCGCAGCACCAACAATTTTAAGAGTCTCGGAATGATTTCCATCAGCGTTGACGAGGCTGAGATCGCCCGGTATTTGACGGAAGCGGGGTGGGAATCGAGCGGCTTCGTGCTCCTGCTGGATCAGCAGGGCCGAGTATTATCGAGCGGCAAGCCCGAGTGGCTGAATCATATGATTACGGATCTGTTTCCGGATATGGGGGAGATGGAGGAAGACAGCGGCATTCTGAATTACGGGACGGGGAAGGAGCAGAAAACGATTCTGTATTATACGATCCCCGGACAGCGGTGGAAGCTGGTCGGCTTTATCCCGACCCAAATTTACATGAAGCAGAACGGCTATGTGCTGATGGTAACGGCCGTAGCGGTTGGTCTTGCTTTGCTTATGGCGGCCGGACTTGTCATTTATTTTCTGCAATGGGTAACACGTCCGCTGACCAAGCTGACCCAAAATATGAAGGACATCAATCCGGATGAGCCGATCCCTCACTTTGAGGTGCGGAGCACGGATGAGGTCGGCCTGCTGCTGCGCAGCTACAACAAGCTGAGCGACCGTATCCAGCGTTTGAAGGAGCAGGTGCAGAAGAACGAGGCGATGAAGAAGGAAGCGGACATTCAAGCGCTGCAGGCGCAGATCAATCCGCACTTTTTGTACAATACGCTGTCGTCGATCCATTGGATCGCGCTGATGAATAAGGACCGGCAAATTGCCGAAATGGTCGGCGCCTTGAGTGATTTTCTCCGATTCAGCCTGAATAAGGGGGAGGAATTTTGCCCCGTCCAGCAGGAGGTGGCTCACGCGCAAAACTATGCTTATATCCAATCGATCCGTTTTCCGGAGCAATTCGAAATCGAGTTTTTCATTGATCCTGCCATGCTGCAAACCCCGATGCTGAAGCTGCTGCTGCAGCCATTGATCGAGAACAGCGTCATACACGGGATTCAGAAGAGGAAAGAAAAAGGCTACGTATACGTTCACGGCGAGCTGCTAGGAGCATCGCGGATGAAATTTGTGGTGGAAGACACGGGAATCGGCATGGAGCCGGCCAGACTGAGGGAAATCCGCAGAAACATAAAGGCGGAGGATACCCGAACGGGGATGCTTAAACCAAGAGTCAGCTACGGACTGCGCAATGTCCATCAGAGGCTGCTCCTGCATTACGGCCATGAATCGGGGCTAGAGATAGACAGCGAGCCGGGAAAAGGAACGAAAATCTCGTTCACCATTCCGATAGGGGAGGAATTGACATGAGAATTTTGATTGTAGATGACGAGGTGATCATCCGCACCGGCTTGTGCACGGTGATCGACTGGAAGGAGCTCGGGATGGAGCTGCTGCCGCCGGCCTCCTCTGCGGAAGAAGCGCTTGAGCGGGTTCCGGTGGAAAAGCCGCATATTATACTGACCGATATTCG
This sequence comes from Paenibacillus vulneris, assembly GCF_039543185.1. Lineage (NCBI taxonomy): Bacteria > Bacillati > Bacillota > Bacilli > Caryophanales > Paenibacillaceae > Paenibacillus > Paenibacillus vulneris. The sequence continues at coordinate 118,311 of NZ_BAABJG010000003.1, forward strand.
CATGTCCGGTATGGACGGAATCGAATTGGCGCATAAGGTAAAAGCCATACTGCCTGACACGGAGATTGTCATTCTAACGGGCTATGACGATTTTACTTATGCCCAGCAGGCGCTAAGGGAAGGGGTTACGGATTATTTGCTTAAGACGAGCCGTCCTGAGGAAATCATTAAGGCTGCGTTGAAGGCAAAGCAGCGCATTCTGGAGAAGTGGGAGGCGCTCAAGCAGGAAACGGTCCAAACGGCGGCACTGCGCAGCCAGCTGCTGGAGCAGTTGATTATACAAGGGTTGGAACAGGAGAGCATTCCTGAGCAATTGCGGGTCTGGTTTTGCAAAAACGGCTTGCAGCAGCCGCAGGGCAAGACTGCGCCTATGAGGGTTATGCTCGTATCTGCTTTGGGCTGGGGGGATAACCCGCTTGCAAGGCTTTTGCTTGGTGCCGCCGAAAATATGCTGTTCGAGCTGCTCCCGACTGTCACGCTGCTTAAGAAGGACCGGATCGTGCTTGTGCTGCCTGCAGCGCCTGACATAGCGGACCGCGAAGTGCTGGAGCGTGCGCTGCTCCGGGTGGAGCAGACGTTGAAGTGCACCGTCTATGCAGCGGCGGGCTGTGCCGTTAACGACTACGCCGGGCTCAAAATGTCCTATCTGGAGGCGGAGCATGTGTTTTCTTTCCGGGGATTGGCCGGGGAGCGAGGGCTGTATACGATCGATGAAGTGAAAGACCGCAAAGGAGGCAGGACCGTGTGCTCCCAGAAGGAGGAAGCCGAGCTTTCCGCCATCCTGATGAGCAATAATCCGACGGAGCTGCGGCACTGGGTGAATCAGAAGGTACGTTCCCAAATGGAGGACGCATCCGTGACGGCGTCGTCTTTGCAGGCTTATTTGCAGTCGATCCTTTTATCCGGGCACCGGTGGCTGGAGAGGGCTGGTTCGTGTGCCGGGGATTTGGCAGGCGGTCAAGAGCATGGACGTTCACAGCCTGCCGCCCATTTGTTTACCTGGGAGTCACCTGGCCAGCCTGAAGAAGATGTATTCCGGCTGCTGTCGGGAATGATGTCCGCTTATCATGAGTCCTTGGCGGAGAGCAAGTTCTCTTACATTCATAAATCCATCGCCTATATCAAAGTTAATCTGGATAAGAATTTATCGCTTCAGCAGGTGGCGCAGTTCGTCCATTTGAACCCGAACCATTTCAGCGAAGTGTTCAAGAGAGAGACGGGTCTTAACTATATCGAGTTTGTAACCCAGGAACGGATGAGGCAGGCGGCCGAATGGCTGCAGGGCTCTCAGGCCAAAATCAGCGAAATCGCCAACCGCGTCGGTTATGAGGACATCAAATATTTCGGCCAGCAGTTCAAGAAATACTCGGGACATACCCCTTCGGACTATCGCCAGCTGTCAAAAGGCTGAAAAAATTCCCCCATCACTCCGAAGTCTCTCCCGTTTTGCATGCCGGGACTGTCCCCTATACTTAAACCTGTAAAGAGAAGACCAAGGAGGGTATAACAATATGAAAAAAGCGGCGGCGGCAGCACTCACAGCGGTTATGGCAACGGCTCTTCTGGCCGGCTGTGGTTCAACCGGTACGGACGGCAAAGCGGCTGGAGACAGCGGCAGCAAAGATAAAGCGCAGGCCAAAGTAAAGCTTTCCTTATGGCATAACTACACGGGCGACGATCTTCGTGCCAAAAACATGAGAGCGATTATGGAGCAATTCAAGAAAGACCACCCGAACGTGGACCTGGATATTCAGGGGATTCCGCCCGATGGCTATAGAGCCCGTTTGAAAACGGTTGCTGCGGCAAACGAAATGCCGGATTTGTTCGTCATGTGGCCTGGGGTTATGACCAAAGAGTTCGTAGGCGGCGATCTGCTCCAGCCGATCAATGCGCTGCTGGACAGCAAGCCGGAGTGGAAAAATGGCTTCCTGCCGAATTCCTTCGATGATTTCACTATCGATGGCAAAACGTACAGCGCTCCGATGGGATTGTCCCCAACGTCGATTCTTTACTATAACAAATCGATCTTCGATAAATATGGCGTGAAGCCGCCAAAAACATGGGATGACATGATGAGTCTCGTGGAAACGTTCAAAAAGAACAATATTACGCCTATAGCGCTGGGGAATAAAGCGGCTTGGCTGGCCCAGTCTAGTATTTTAAGCTCGCTGGCCGATCGTGTTACCGGCTCCGAATGGTTCTTGAACGCCGCCAATCAAAAAGGCGCGAAGTTCACCGACCCGGAATTCATTCAAGCATTGAGCTACCTGCAGCAGCTCGGCAAAGCGGGAGCGTTTCAGGAGGGCTTCAACAGCATCGACAATACGCAAATGGAGCAGTATTTCGCGCAGGGCAAGGCGGCGATGATGATCGACGGCGGCTGGGCGTTGACGAATCTTGCGGCGAGCGCATCCAAAGAAACGTTGGACAACATGGCCGTCACCGTACTTCCGTCCGTGCCAGGCGGCAAAGGCGATCCGAACTCGCTGTCCGGCGTTGTCGGCACCGGTCTCGGCATGAGCAAGAAAACAACCGGCGCAGCCAAAGATGCGGCTTATGAATTGATCTATGCGTTATCCGGCCCTGCCGCTCAAAAGTCCACTCTGGAGAGCAATCAGCTGGTCAGCTACAAGGTAGAGCTGGATAAGACGAAAGTATCTTCCTTATTCGCGCAAGTCTATGAAATGCTCGGCAAAGTGAAAAGAACGCCGGTATACGACGGGGTGCTGAGCTCTGCGGCAGCGGATGTAGTGAACAATGGCTTGCAGGAGCTGCTGATGGGCAGCAAGCCGGAGGATATCGCCAAGAAGATTCAGGAAGCGCAGGCGAAATCGGTGGGAGTCAAATAATGTAGCAGGACAGCAGATGGCTCCAGTCTTGGCGAAAGGCTGGGGCCATTGGTTTCTCTGGAGCGAATCAGCTGGTGAGAAGCCTTGAACACTTGAAATATGGCTAGTATACCTCCGGTGAGATATGCCCCTCCAGCCGCTGTTGTTATCAGGAAATTTCAATTCTTAATTTTATAAGGGTATTTTCCTGATAACAAAGGCGGACGCTTTCGCTCTTCCGAGGCATATCTCACCTCCGTTTTAGCCAATTTCGCGGGGAAGCAGGCTTCTCAGGCCGAGTATCGCCCTCACGCGAAACTACATTTATATTTAATAGGTCAGTTTCGCGTTTGCGAAACTAGGCTTGGCGGTAAGCCCTACTTTATTTGAAAATTTAAGGTAATAGGTGGGGGATCCCCTGCAGGAGCGATAGCGACCGCCTTTGTTATCGGGAAATCACCGCTAAAAAAGGCGGATTAAATAAATATTTCCCGATAACAACAGCGGCCGGAGGGGGATACCCCATCGGGGTAAAATTAAATTTCATAAATTAGGGTTTCTCACCGCCCACGCCAACATAGCCAGTTTCGCTAACGCGAAACTTTTTAGGAGGGAAGTCATGACATCAGCGGCACGCATACGGGGGTTCATAACAGTTGCGCTTCTTCCGGCCTTTGTGCTATACGCTTTTTTTGTTATCATACCGGTGTTTTGGTCCGCTTATTACGGTTTTTTTGATTGGAAGGGGATCGGAGCTGCGAAGTTTATCGGCTTCGACAATTATGCGGAGGTCATCAAGGATCCGATTTTTTGGAAGTCGTTCAAAAACAATATGCTGATCGTGGCGGCATCCGTATTCGGCCAGGTGCCCATTGCCTTGGTGCTTGCCATTGTACTATTGAAAAACACGCTGTTTCAACGTATGATCCGCGCCTCCATTTTTATGCCGATGGTGCTTTCATCCGTAGTCGTAGGGATTATTTGGGGCTATATCTATCATCCGCAAATTGGGATTTTGAACTTTTTGCTGGAAAACCTGGGTCTTGCCTCGTGGAAAAAAGCATGGCTCTCCGATCCGAAAATTTCGATGTATGCCATCATGGTGCCGATTATTTGGAATTATATCGGTCCGTACATGATTATGTTCATCGCTGCGCTGCAAAACATTTCCCCGGAAATTGACGATGCTTCGCAGATCGACGGTGTCGGTCCGGTGCGCAAGCTGTTCGTCATTACACTGCCGATGATTTGGGATACGATCAAGGTTGCGGTCGTTCTATGTATTTCCGGAAGCTTGAAGGCGTTCGACTTGATCTACGTGATGACCGGCGGCGGTCCTGCTCATTCCACGGAGCTGCTCGCTTCTTATATGTACAATAATACGTTCAACGTGTTCCGTTATGGCTACGGCAGCGCCGTGTCGACGGCGATCATTATTCTGAGCTTGGCCTTGATCGTAGGAAGCCAATATTTGATGAAGCGGGAAACGAGATAAACGAATGGGAGGGAATACGATGGAATCCGGATATGCAGTGAAGACGACCGCCTTCCCTCAAGGGCAAACCGGGCAAAAGGTAAAGAGGGGCTCCATCAACATCATGCTCACGCTTTACGCTTTAGTTACGCTGTACCCGTTATTTTGGTTATTCATGAGTGCGTTCAAAAACAATGAGGAGTTTTTCTCGGCTCCTTTTTCATTACCGTCGCAGTGGCATTGGGATAATTTCAGCCGCGCTTGGGAAGTATCCGGTATGGGCGTTTCGCTCATTAACTCTACCATTGTTACTATTGCTTCCTTGGTGCTTACTCTGGTGCTTGGAGCGCTTGCAGCTTATGTATTGGCAAGATTCGAGTTCAAGCTGAAGCCTCTGATGATAGGACTTTTCCTGCTTGGCATGCTGATTCCCATTCACAGCACGCTGGTGCCGCTATTCATTATTATGAAAAAAATCGGGCTGCTGGACAGCTACGGGGCGTTGATTTTGCCCTACACCGCGTTTGAGCTGCCGCTTGCTATATTCGTAACCGCCGCTTATTTAACCTCTGTTCCCAAAGAAATTGAGGAAGCTGCGCTAATGGACGGAACCGGGTACTGGGGCATCTTTTTCCGTATCATGCTGCCTCTTAGTATTCCTGCGTTGTCTACCGTCGCTATTCTCGCTTTCTTACGATTCTGGAACGATTTTGCGTTTGCACTTGTGTTTATCAGCAAGCCCGCTCTGAAAACGCTGCCGCTCAGTCTCTCGGTGTTCGCTACCGGCTATTCCACGGATTACAAGCTGACGATGGCCGCATTATCCATTGCCGTGCTGCCGACGATCATCGTGTTCCTGCTATTTCAGGAGCAGATCATGAAAGGAATGACGGCAGGGGCCGTAAAGGGGTAAAATGGAATCGAAGGAAAATAAAATCAAGGATAAGCAGGGAGGAACGGAGCATGGCATTGTCCAATCGTATCGGCGTTATTGTCGACAGCTTTGGTATCGGTGTGCGTGAAGGCTTGAAAAAGGCGAAGGAGGTTGGCGCCGAAGGCGTGCAAATTTATGCGGTGAGCGGGGAGATGGACCCGGCTGCTTTGTCGGCGGATGCGCGAAGAGAGCTGAAAGCTTATATCGCTTCTCTCGGTCTTGAAATCTCTGCTCTATGCGGCGACCTCGGCGGACATGGGTTCCAGGATCGTACGGCTAATGCGGCCAAGGTGGAGAAGTCGAAGCGGATTCTGGATTTGGCGCTTGAGCTTGGTACGAACATCGTGACCACGCATATCGGGATTGTACCGGAGGACGAGCAAAGCGAAGTCTACCACAGCATGCAGTCCGCCTGCGAGGAGCTCGGGCAGTATGCCAAGAGCTTGAACGCTTACTTTGCTATTGAGACAGGACCGGAGCGTGCGGCCCATTTGAAGCATTTCCTCGACTCGCTCAGCACGAACGGTGTTTCCGTCAACTTCGACCCGGCGAACATGGTCATGGTCACCGGCGACGACCCTGTCCAGGGGGTTCATTTGTTGAAGGACTACATTGTTCATACGCATGTCAAAGACGGCATCCGTTTCCGTGAAGTCGATCCGAGAGAAGTGTACGGCGCACTTGGCTTCGAGCCTATGGATCACGGCAAAATTGCGCAGATGGTATCCTCCGGCGAAATTTTTAAAGAAGTACCGTTAGGGGAGGGCAAGGTACCGTTCGACGCTTATTTTGCTGCCCTGCAGGAGATCGGCTACCAAGGCTATTTAACGATCGAGCGGGAAGTCGGCGCGCAGCCAGAGGCCGATATTCGCAAAGCGGTGGAGTTTATCCGCCGTTATAAATGAAGCTTTCATTAGTGATAGGTAAGAGATGAATCATGTATGGAGCGCCAGCTTGGCTTTGATGCCGGGCCTGGTGCTTTTTTGCGACGGATACAAATACCTTTCACCGTATAAATGGATATGAGAAGAGCTTGAAAGGAGCGTTCTCATGGACATGACATCTTTTTTGATTTACTGCGTGATTGCCACTTTTACACCGGGACCTACTAATCTCGTCATCTTGTCCACCGTTAACCATTTTGGGGCAAAGCAGGCCATGAAGTATTCGTACGGTGCAGCGGCCGGTTTTGGCTTATTGCTTGTGATTTCCGCTGTTCTGAATAACTTGCTAATAACGGTCATACCGAAAATACTAATTGCCATGCAGGTTGTTGGGAGCATATACATGCTATACCTAGCTTATCTCATGTGTAAATCGCATTCGTCCAATCCAACAGGAAACCAGACGGCTACCTTTTTATCCGGCTTTATGATGCAGTTTCTAAATCCAAAGGTAGTACTATTTTCATGGACGGTCATTCCAGCCTTTGTTATGCCCCATTACAGTACGGCTTCCGCTGTGACGGTAAGTATTGTGGCGTTAACCTTGATTGGCTTCTTAGCTTTTACAACATGGGTGCTTTTCGGTAGGGTCTTCAAATCGTTTTTTCAGAAGCATAATAGGATAGCAAGTGTTATGATGGCTCTATTATTGGTTTACGCCGCCCTCATGATCTGGCTGTAGCCAAGCTAATGCAGAGGTGTTATGTGTTGTAAGCAAATGAGGGCATGGTTTATAACCCTAACGATTGCTGCTGATAAAAATACCCGAGGATTTCTGAATGCGGATTTTGCCGTAGGATTGAGCCATCTTTTGATCAATAAATTGTTTAAATCGATTGGCCATCCCGGGGTCCAGAACAACCTGATCTGGGGAAAATCCATTCATAGACAATACATAGTTCACAATGGCATCGGACTCCGTTACCACCAATGAATCTTCATACAAATGAAGCTCTACATCGCTGAAATGCTCCAATAGCTGATCTCTTCCATTCTCAAGAGAAAAGCGGCTCTCAATGGAGCCGAGCACTTCATTGTACTTGGAGTTGGGATCGAACGCATTGACGATCTCTCTCATTTCCAGCATGTTCCGGTTGCCCACCGTACTAGCGTAGAAGGTGCCGTCCGTTTTTAAAACCCGCTTAATCTCCGATAGGGTTTTTTTTCTATCCACATGGTATAGCATATGATTGGCGATGACGATGTCGAAGACACCGTCAGGATAATGGAGCTGCTCGGCATCCATGACCACGAAGTGAAGTCTGCCTCTGAAATCATCCAGTTTTGCCCTGGCATCCTCCAGCATTCCGGAAGAAATATCCGTAACGGTAATATCCCAGTGTGTCGGAATCCGCTGGGCGTTCGCCATCCACAGTAACCCGTTGCCTCCCCCGAGCTCGAGAACCTTGGCGGGCTCCTTTAGCTTGAGCTGATCAAATATCCAACAGGGCCACGGGTATTTGTTCGTGCTGAACATACGGTTCATATAGATTCGTGCATTGAAATTACCTGGGTTCGCATACTGTTTTTGCTGAAGCTTTTCCTTATTCTCCATGATCATTAACCCCTTCCTGGGTGTTGGCAGTTGATGTCCGCCATGTTTCCATTGCATCGGCGTAACGTGTCAGACTATCGGCAAGTACCCGAATCTCATCATCGTTCCATTCCATAAGAATATGGGCCAGCCCATCGACACTTCTTTCGAAGAATTCCTTGAGCATCTCTTCGCCAATTTCGGTTAGGCAGATGAGACTTGATCGGAGATCATTCGGGTCGGAAATCACGGAAATCTGGTTTAATTGTTTCAAACTCTGAATTCGTCTGGTAATTGAGGAGGGATTCATTTGCAATTCTTTAGCTATATCCGTCAAGCGAATTTGCTCGCGGATTTTAACGAGCATCAGGATTTCGAACGTCACTCGATCCAGATCGGACCTTTGATCCTGTGCATGCTGGAACTCTTTCACTAGCTTCAGAGTTCCTAGAGCCAGCTTGCGCAGCTCATTGCGGCTCTTGGTCAAATTAAACACCACCCTAGTAAAATTAATTTATCTTGGTTGCTCTAAGTTTAATTTATTTGTTTGCACAAAGCAAATAATATTTTTTAAAAAAATGGAGCTACGGGATATATCAGGAAGCTCCATTAACAACGTACTCCATTTGTAAAAGTTTATTTTCAAACACAAATGCATCAGCCATTATTATTCGAAAGACTTTGATATTGAAGTGCAAATCTACAGTTCCTGAACTTATTTTCCTTTCGGATATGTGGTGAGCTTCACCGCATCATCGGCGATTTGATAGCTCAGATCAGCTTCAGCATACACAGTGCCTTGATATGTAACTTTCGTATAACAATGCCTAACTCCGAGAACATCTCCCCAGTGTTCCTGAGCATAGCCATTCATGAACTGCTTTTTGGCGTTATCCGGAAGCTGTTGAAATTGTTCCAATGCTTTTTGCGTAGGCAGGTCCAGAAGCATAATCGCCTCAGTTGGGTTTAAATGATAGGAATTGGGGGTCATTCCGTCAATCACCTTTTGTTTCAAGCTCTTTTTCAGTTCTGCGATGATAAAAGACTCATCTTTGTCAGCAGGGGCTTCACCATTATAGATGTCATTTTTGAAATACCCGCTGGAGACGGCCTTTCCCGATGCATCATATAAGGTTCCCATGCCTTCTGCTTTGTTATTGTAAACTTCACCTTCGTAGACCTGGCCATTGTCGTAATAAATTTTGCCTTCGCCAGTAAGTTTGTAGCTTTTGAAAATCCCCTCGTATTTCAAACGGTTGTTATCACCGTACATTTTACCGGCGCCATCGGGATGATCGTCCTTAAAATCGCCCTCATACCATAACGAATATGGCTGTTTTGGACTGTAAAGCTTGCCTTTGCCTTGCTGCTTTCCTTTGACGAATTCCCCTTCGTAGCTAAGATGCCCCGCCATGTAGGACTTACCTAGACCATCCATGGTGCCATCCTTAAACTCGCCTTCATAGAACAGGCTGCCATCTTCGAGATAGTATTTGCCCAGACCTTCACGGACATTGTTTACATATTTGCCTTCGTACTTAAGTTTGCCGCTAGCATAATTCAGCTTGCCATCGCCGTCCCTGGCCCCTTCCTTAAATGGACCCTCGTAGTAGGAGCCATCGTCATAAATCATTTTTCCTTGTCCTTGAGACAGATTATTTATGAATTGTCCTTCATAGTAAGATTTACGGTTATCCGGATCGTACTGCTTGCCGTATCCTTCCATTCGGTTCGCTTTAAAATCTCCTTCGTACCAAATCTCGTTTTTGTAGTAATATTTGCCCTTGCCATCCTTTACGTCTCCTTTCAAATCTCCTTCATAGCGAAGGTCTTTGGAGTACAGGATATCGTTGGTCTGGGATATAAGCGTTGGGTTGATTTGAATAATCTTCGTCTCGTTATCCCAGGCTACGCCTCGGCCTGTCGCCTCGCCTATAAATCGAAGCGGAACGAAGGTATATCCATTAATAATTTGCGCCGGTACGGGCAGCGTTTTGGCTTGGCCATTGACAACTGCCTGCGTTTGACCGATCGTCAGTTGAATGCTCCACCTATCTTTCTGCCCGGAGACGGTTTGGGTACTACCATCCCATGAGACTCCGATGCCTAATTGCTCAAAAATCGGGCGAAACGGCACCAGGGTCGTCCCCTCTACGATGGTTGGCGATTCTTGAAAGCTGATCGGTCGATCATCTACGTAAACCGTGATGGGCGAGTCCTGGGCGAAAGCAGCCGTAGTGGACATTAGCAAAGATGCGGCGATCAATGTGGCGCTTATACTCTTTTTCAAACAAATCTCTCCCTCAAACAAGTGAATGTGAAAATACAAAGTGATTTCTCTCTTCCATGTTTCGACAAAATGAGGGATATGCCTCTTTTTTACAAAAAATAAATGGAGCCTTCTCCCAGGTCTATTCAGACCTTTAGAGACAGCTCCTTTACTTAGGGCGGCATCAGCTCACGAACAGGCGGCATCCAAGTAGTTACCATATTTTGAGTGTACCCACCCGAAAAGATTGATGTTAAGGTTAAAACTAGGGAGGTATTACATTAAGACTAATACGACTTAGGAGGTTACAATGAAGAAATCTGTCATCTTGAGTTCCGCGTTAGCCATAAGTATTATGTTTTCTAGCGTTGCATCTGCAGCTACATATGATCAGTACTCGGCTAAAGACGGTGATACGTTCTGGACAATTGCCAATCAACAAGGCGTAAGTTTATCCAGTTTAGTGGAAATAAACCCCAACATTGATCCGAATAATATTTATGAGGGTCTGGTCCTAAACTTGCCCAATGGACATAAGCAAAACTGGGAAGCACAAGCGGATGCAATGATTGCCAAAGGAATGACCCAGCTAGGAGTTCCCTATGTATTTGGAGGAGATCAGCCGTACCAAGCATTTGATTGTTCCGGCTTTACTCAGTATATGTTTAGAGAGATTGGAATGGAGCTTCCTCATTCATCCTCCATGCAGAGCGAGCTAGGAGAGTATGTTCCAGCCGATCAGTTACGCAAAGGCGACTTGGTGTTCCTAAGTGGTACCTACCAAGCAGGGGTGTCCCATGTGGCCCTCTATATTGGCAATAACAAGATATTACAAGCTGGAACCATGGGAACAAGAGAAGTAAAAATCAGCACCTTATTCGGTACACCCTATTATGATTCCCATTATTGGGGAGCACGCCGTCTAATCAAATAGTTGTTGTATCCTATAAACTAACCGTTGGTTCAAGAACGGTCAAAGTATTATTATAGGTGTTTAAGTTAGCCACAGCTCCAATAGGTATGGCAGCCTTATAGATTCCGTGAGCGGACGCCAGGTTGGTCATAAGCGCCTTACCTATTGGAACTAAGACCTCGTCAATCAGATCATTGTAAGATGTGCCATAGGCCGTTTGGCATTCTGTACATTCCCCCATGACAATTCCGGCACAGTCATTAAACTTCCCTGCAATTTTCAAATGATTGATCATTCGATACACTTTATTTATCGGCTCATGTGTTTCTTCAAGGAATATAATTTTTCCTTTCGTATCGATTTCATACGTAGTACCAAGCGTATCCACTATGGAAGAAAGATTACCGCCGACAATTGGCCCCGTCACATTACCAGCAACTTTACTGGAAAGTGCCCTATTGGGAGGGTTTCGAATAACCCTAGGGGCGACGACTTTAGAAGTGGCCTCAAAAAATTGATCGAAATTATAGGCCGGAGTCGTGGCCCTAAAATCAAAAAGCAGCAGGCTGGAGAACGTAACCAGGTCGGAAAATTGATATAAGGCATTCATTAATACGGAAATGTCACTGTAACCGGTAAGTATTTTTGGATTCGCAGCAATGACTTCGTAGTCCAAATAAGGGAGAATTCCCAGAACTCCAACCCCTCCTCTAGTAGGAAGAATCATGTTCACTTTTGGATTCTTAAACATATCCATTAGATCAGATGCTCTTTGTTCATCCGTCCCCGCAAGAAATCCATCATCTGAATAGACATAGTTGCCTACAACAATTTGAAATCCCATGTTACGTAAAAAAGAAATACTATTATTGATCGTGTCAGAATGAAGAGGACTCCCCAAGGTTACAATTCCAATGGTATCACCACGTTTCAAGATAGGTGGATATACTGGCACTAATCGACACTCTCCCCTCCTATATCCATTTCGTATATAAATTTATGTTTGGTAAGCAGGGATAATGCGTGGCCATCTGGTCAGACCTATAAGCGAATAGCCCTATCGAGTCATATTCAGCAAAGGGCCGGTTTGTTATGATTATATACGGAGCTTTTAGCTGCTAATTTGGAGAAAAAACCAACCTTTACCTGGACCATAGTCGTGGAAAAATATAGTCCCTAGCCGAGTTTATTAATTAGTCTTCTCACACTACACTTAAATTGTTAAAGTTAATAACATTTAATAATTAACTAAAAAAGGGTGAGAAGGAAATTGAAAAAAGTATGGCGTTTCATCGTGTATGTGTGCGTAATGGTTCTAGTTGTGGGAGGGTCTGGAGCGATCGGTTTTGTAAGCACGATGCAGGAGGCGATGTCAGCCTATGATAAGCCGGTTCCTGCTTCTTTACAAAGCGTCCAAGCTCCTGTCTATGATTCGAAAAAGCAAACCGTGGCTGTTGTATTAGCAAACGAAGTGACCGAGGTGTTCGATTTTCTTGTACCCTACGAAATGTTCTCCATGACGGGGGAGTACAATGTATTTGCGGCAGCTCCCGACAAAAACATCAAATCTTTGACGGGCGGCCTAGATGTCGTGCCGCATGTCACTTTCGATGAATTGGATCAATTGACAGGCAAAGGTCCGGATATCATCGTAATTCCATTCATGCCGATCTTGGATGAGGATAAATACAGGCCTGTCCGTGAATGGATAAAGAAGCATTCCGGCAAAGAAACGACCTTGCTGTCGATCTGCAATGGGGCGGAGAATTTGGCGGATGCCGGCCTTCTTAACGGAAAGTCCGCAGCAACGCATTGGGGAGATATCGGGAGATTGGAAAAGAAATATACCGAGATTTCTTGGAAAAGGGATCAGCGTTACGTGCATGACGGTAATGTAATCTCTTCGGCGGGACTTACTTCAGGGATAGATGCTGCGTTGTACGTCATATCGAGGCAAAAGGGAGAGCCGGCAGCTGCGAAAGTGGCGAAGGAAATGAATTACCCTTCCTATCATTTTGTTCAGCGTCCGCAAATGGAGCCTTTCACGGCCGGATTAAGCGATATCGTCTATGTATTGAACAACGCGTTTCAATGGAGCAAGAAAAAGAATGGGGTTCTGCTATATGACGGGGCCGACGAGCTGATGTTATCCTCGGCTTTTGATACGTATGGGGCCTCCGGCACGACGACAACCATAACGGTATCAAGCAAACGAGAGCCGATCGTTTCCCGGCACGGACTGAATCTGGTCGCCCGATATCAACTAGCGGATGCTCCGAAACTCGACAAAATGATTTTCGTAGGTCCGGACGTTAAGAAGCTGGCTGCGAGCGATATCCGAAGCTGGAACGAGAACGGCGGGAAGGCTGAGCAGCTTTACCTGCATAGCGATTCACCGGAACGGTTCGCGATGGAGCCTGCGTTTGAAGATTTGGCGAAGCAGGAAGATATCCGGACGGCGAAATTCGCCGCCAAGCGGCTTGAGTATCGCTCCACAAGTCAGCTTCAGTTGGAAGGGGCACCATTTTCGTACGAGGCATTCGGCATACCGATTGGCATCACCTTGCTGTCTCTGTTCGTCCTTTATTTGGCAGAGAGACGTTTCGTAAGGAGAAAGACCGTTTCCGCATGAGGCAATAAGCCAAAAAGCATCGCAGACGCCTGGTCTGGATGCTTCTTTACTATTAGAGGAATTTGTTACAAACATCAAATAAGGCTTATCCCTTGGCTTGCGTTTGAATCTTTCGGGCGACCCGTTCCCCGAGCTCAGCAGATGCCTGATGCAGATAGCCAAGCACGATGCGTTGCGTTTCGGGAGATATGCCGGCAAGATCAGCGGCCAGGTTATCTGCCAAGTGCTCCTGCTGCACTGGTGCAAGAGCATGATAATACTGACCGGCCTGCGCGAAGTCGTCTTGTTTGGTCAGGTCGGACCGCTCGATGCGTCCTTCCACGAATCTTCCGCTGCCGCTGGTCACAAGGGAAGCAGGCGTCCAATTGTGCTGGTGATTGATCGGAATTTTGCGGAAGTCCGGACCGAGCCGCCGGCGCTGCGAATCCCAGTAAATGTTGGCGCGTCCCTGCAGCATCTTATCGTCTGACAGTTCTGCACCTTCCAGCAGGTTCGAAGGGGAGAAGGCGAGCTTCTCTACTTGCTCCATATAATGATCCGGATTGCGGTTTAATACCAATCTCCCGACTGGGTGCAGGGGATACTGCCGCTCATCCCATACCTTGGTATCATCCAGCGGATCGTAGGGGAGAGAGGACTCATCTTGGGGGTTCATCAGCTGTACATAAAGCCCGTACTCGACGAGCTTTCCCGCTGCTAACGTATCGAATAAGTCCTTGCCGGCATAATCCGGATTCTCACTGGCGAGCCGGGCTGCTTCATGACGGTCAATATATTGAATGCCCGCAAGAGGCAGCCAATGGTATTTCACATAGGTGCGGACGCCTTGTGCGTTTTTCCAGACATAAGTATTGACGCTGTGACCCGGAATGTGGCGAAGGCTTTTGACAGTACCCGCATCGGAATAAAGCCGGACGAGAAAATGGGTTGATTCCGGCGCTCGGGCGATGAAGCCCCAGAAGCGTTCAGGATCAAGGAGATTGTTGACGGGTGACGGCAGGAAGGCCTTGATTGACTCCGGAAAGCGGATGGGATCCCGGACCAAGAACACGGGGAGATGGTTACAGACAAGATCGAACACGCCATGATCCGTATAAAATTTGGTGGCGAATCCGCGCACGTTGCGGGAAGTATCCGGCGTGCCTTTGTTGCTGACGGCCAAGGAGAATCTTACCGCGACAGGGACCTGTTGCCCCGGATGCTGCAAGAAGCAAAGCTGCGTGTAGGCCGTCATGGCATTTACGGTCTGAAAGTAGCCGAATGCGCCATAGCCTTTGACATGCACGGGTCTTTCCAGCAGCTTTGCATGTATGAAAGTCTCCAGCGTCTCATGCAGAACGTTGTCCTGTTCCAATATGGGGCCGCGTTCGCCTACCGTCTGCGAATGAAAAGCTGAAGGAGCCTCTCCCGGCCCGTAGCTAGGGCGATTTCTCTGGTTCTCGTTCATTTCTCAACCTCCATATCGGCATGCCAGTATAGTAAAAGGTATGAAATGCTTCTATGTGAATATGACAGACAGTACGGCACTTCAGGTCGAAGAACTAGAGATGGCAGCTGCGGCAAAGGACAAAAGAATAGAAAAACGCACTGCCCCGGTCGCGGGCAATGCGTTAACTAGCTTTACTTCCTATCGGCCAAAATCTTCTTGATGCTGGTAATTTGAACACAAATGCACACGACCTCGATCGCTAATTGGAGTTCATGGATGGAGGGAAAAGTAGGAGCGATTCGAATATTCCGGTCTCGCGGGTCTTTTCCATAAGGATAAGTAGCTCCTGCATTAGTCAAGGTTACTCCAAGCCCGGCTGCCATGCTTACAACTTCTTTCGCACAATGATCCAGCGTGTTGAGACTGATGAAATAACCCCCATTGGGTTTGCTCCACTCGGCAATCTGTTTGCCGCCCAGCTCAGCTTCAAGTTGCTGCAAAACCAAATCAAATTTCGGCTTGATAATAGCCGCCTGCTTTTGCATATGAGCCTTGAGATGTTCCGGACTTGGCAAAAATCGAACATGGCGAAGCTGGTTTATTTTATCCGGACCAATTGTTTGAACCCCAAGCTGTTTTCTAATAAAATTAATATTCTCTTCACTGGATGCCAGCATCGCAACGCCTGAGCCCGGAAACGTT
Organism: Paenibacillus vulneris; assembly: GCF_039543185.1. Classification (NCBI taxonomy): domain Bacteria; kingdom Bacillati; phylum Bacillota; class Bacilli; order Caryophanales; family Paenibacillaceae; genus Paenibacillus; species Paenibacillus vulneris. The sequence goes on from NZ_BAABJG010000003.1 coordinate 133,970, forward strand.
ATTTTGGAAGTAGAGATGAATATATAAACACGGTTGGGGTTTCCGGCAGTTTTGCAGGCTGTCAGGATATTTTTGAGCTGATCCGGTGTATCCGATAGATGGTGAACCGTATAGGCATCATCCCAAATGATTCGAAAATCCCTTGCCTTTGTCTCCATGCCAGCAAGCCGATCCACTACCTTATCGGAATAAGTAGTTCCTTCGGGATTGCTGTACTTGGGGACGCACCATATCCCTTTAATGGAATCGTCCTCTTTAACAAGGGCTTCAACGGTATCCATATCCGGGCCATCCGGATTCATATCTATCGTTATCATCTCGATGTTCAACTGCTCGCAAATGGCAAAATGTCTGTCATAACCGGGACTTGGGCAAAGAAATTTCACTTTGGGGAGCTTTCCCCAAGGTAATTCGCCCGCACCGACGCCAAGAAGCATGGCTCTGGTCAGAGTATCGTACATCATATTCAGGCTGGAATTACCGCCGATAATGATCTCTTTGGGGCTCACTCCGAGCATTTGTGCAAATAACTCTTTCGCTTCGGGTATTCCATCGACTCCTCCATAATTGCGGTAGTCCGTACCATCAGCTGCTTTTAAGGATTCGTCTGATTTCAAAATATCCAGCATTTCCATAGATAGCTCAAGCTGCTCAGGGCAGGGCTTCCCCCGGGACATATCCAATTTCAGATTCATGCTCTTGTATTCATTGTATTTCCCCAGTAATTCTTGGTGAATAGTGTTTAATTCATGCGTCTCCAGTTTCAAAAAATCGGTTTGCATCTCCATTTCCCCGCTTTCACTCCAATTTGAAAAAAAAACCAAAAAACTCCCGCCTTCAAGATCATGGATCTTGAGGACGAGAGTTATTAGCTTCGTGGTACCACCTCGGTTTATTGATATGTCGCCATATCAACCTTTTCGGGTACGGCAATTTGGAAGCAAATTGGTTATACCCTATCTCTATAACGGGAGATCCCGTCGCAGCATCACTAAGAAAAGAACCTATCCTAGATCCGTGCGAGGCTCCGAGCCTTTGTTCATTAAGATCCTTATTACTCCTTTCCACCGAACAGGAGCTCTCTGTAAATAACGATTCCTAATTACTGTTCTCTTCATAGCCTTGTATTTTGTTTGAATTTTGAAAATATAGTAGCAAAGGTACGCTTGTTTTGTCAACGTATAACTTCTTCTGACCGGATTCTTTTTTTGCACAAGAAAATGGCGGCAAGCAACCAAACAACAGCCCCCATAATAAACGGTAAAAGTCTAAAGTTATAATTAATGACATCATCGATTCCAAGCACCATTTTAAAGACGAATTGAAGGTTGGAAATCAAGTTCGCGCAGATTTGGTAGCTTCCTTCCGTTACTCCCTTTTTCCATCCTACCTCGTCGATGAACCACGCGAGAAGGGTTAGTACTGTATACAAGCCCAAAGAAATCATGCACCATTTTAGATATCTCATTAGAAACTCCTATAAAAGTATCCATTTTTTACGATTTATTCAAATTATATCATGAGAATGTAGGAAAATAGGCTGTCGAGGGGGAGAAGCAAGAAGATATTTTTTTAACAGTCATGCCTAAAAGTAGAACAAGAGAGGAATCGATGTGGGGTGGAGGAGCGGGAGCGTCCGCCTTTGAAGCTCGTGTTCCAACCGCTGCAAGCCTATAATTCGAGGAACACGACTTCAACAGCGGCCGGAATCCCACATCGGTTCCTCCTCACGCACAAATGTACGGGTTTAACCGAATAAGGTTTTTATTTTTACCGAACATTTACCCAGCCGACAAGGTTCCCGCTTTTTTGCGTACAAATAGGCTATAATAGTGTCTGAAATGACCATGATGGAACTCCATTATTACCGTATGATAAGAGTAAAGGATGCAACTCCTGAGAACGTTCGGGAACAACTCGACCTTGTGCCTTAAGAAAGACGGTACAGCTGCTTTCCAAGCTTGTTTTACTTTGTAAAACTGTTAGGAGGTTTTCCAAGTGGAGAGACAGTTACACAGCAGCCAATTTATTAAAGAGCAGTCGTTTCCGTTCTGGATCCGGCGTTTTTTTCATGACCATGAGCATGTTCCGCTGCTGCACGGGCATGACTTCGTCGAGCTGGTCTATGTCGTTCGGGGCGAGGCGCAGCATGTGTTTGAAGGGAGCTTTTACGATATCCGCTCGGGGGACGTGTTCATCATCAATCCCGGGGAGGTTCATACTTACAGCATCAAACCCGGCAAGGAAATCGAGATCATCAACTGCTTGTTCCTGTCCGATCTGATTCAGGGCAAATGGCTGCAGGAGCTGGGCGTATCGCAGTCGATGGACTATTTTTACGTGCATCCTTTTCTGGATAAAAGAGAGCGTTTTCACCGCTGCCTGAATTTGAACGGTCAGGATGCGACGCGCACCCAATTTTTGCTGGAGACGATCATCCATGAATTTGAGAACCGCCAGCCGGGCTTCGAGCCGCTTATTCGGCTTCAGATGGTAGAGCTGCTTATTTTGCTGTCCCGGGCATACCGTCATGCGGAAGGGCAAAGCGGCAGAGAGCATGTGCGCAGCAGCACAAAGCAGCTTCTTGTCCGAAGAATTTGCGGCTATTTGGAACGCTATTACGATAAAAAAATTAGTATTTCCGACCTGTGTGAGCTATTCAATATCAGCTCGCGGCAGCTGAACCGGATTTTTAAAGAGTCGCTCGGCATGACGGTGGTGGATATGATTCACCGGATCCGCATCGAGAGGGCGAAGCATTTATTGCTGGAAACCGATGAGAAGGTGATTACTATCGCCGGACGCGTCGGGTATGAGGACCCTGCCTTTTTCAGCCGATTGTTCCATCGGGAGGTAGGCTGCTCGCCGGGCAAATACCGTGAAACCTCCTAATCCCTTTCGCGGAGGCCGCTTATGCGCTATTGGAATGATCGGCTGCTGAAGACGAAGATGTTTATTTCCTATTCCGTCGTCTCCTTGTTCATTGTAGGGATTACCTGCGGTATTTTTTATTACAAGAATACGAGCGATATTAAAGACCAGACGTTTTCCTTGTCGAAGATCATCTCCAAGCAGTTTTCCGAAATGATCGATCTGTACATTCAGAACATAGAGGAGCTGTCGCTTGCCATCTCCATCGACCCGTCCATTCAGGGGATTCTGTTCGACTTTTACAAAGCGACCGATCCTGTGGAGAAAGAGGTTGTGGGCTACAAGCTGAATCCGATTTTGTTCAATTTCTCTTATCCCAAAGCGTACGTTCAGCGCATCTCCATCTACTCGCTCGATAACCATTTGTACCAATATTCCAAACGGGTGGAGCCGAGGCCGAGAAACCAGCTGACACCGGAGCAGTTGAGCGCACTAACCGTGTCCTTAAGCAAGAAGCCGTTCGTGAGTCTGCCGTCTTACGAAATCAACACGGATGAGCAGCATGCCGAGAAAGGGATTTCGTTTATCCGTAAAATTACGAAAATCCCCACCCAGACCATTATCGGCTTTGCCCAAATCGATATCAATGTAAATGCATTTAATATGGTGCTGGCGAACACCAACGCGAATGAAATGCAGCATACGATGAATGTGCTGATGGTTAACGACGAGGGCCGAATCATCTATGAGAATGGGATCGATGCCGCAGAGAGCGCCCAGGACATGTTCGACCCTGGCGTGCTCAGCCGAAATGACACGGAGGGTGAGCTGAACTGGAGGCATACCGAGTATTTGTATACCGTTGTCAAGTCGGGCTATACCGGGTGGAATACGGTCATCCTCATCCCCAAGGATGTGCTTCTTCAGAAGCAAAAACGCATTCAAGACATCGTCCTTCTGGTCGGTGTGCTGACGATGCTACTGATTGCTGTGGTTTCCTACCTGATGTCTCATCAAATCTTGCGGCCGCTTAACAACCTGATGCGCAACATGTCGCGAGTTGAGCTGGGTGATTTCAGCCACAGAATGGATTATTCCGGCCGCAACGAAATCGGCAAGCTGAGCCGAATGTACAACCACATGCTGGAAAGTATTTCCAGGCTAATCCACGAAGTCTATGAGTCGAAGCTGGCGGAGAAGCATGCGCAGCTATCGGCTCTGCACGCACAAATCAACCCTCACTTTTTATACAATACCCTGAACATCATGAAATCGATCAGCCGGCTGAGAGGAATCGAAGAGGTAGCCGAGATTTCCGAGTCGCTGGCCGGACTGTTTCAATACAGTATGAAAAATATGCAGCATCCGGTAAGGCTGCAGGAAGAAATCGAGCATATTCACAATTACTTCAACATTCAACAGCATCGGTTCGGCAGCCGGGTTCAGCTCTGCTGTGACATTCCGCCTGAGCTGCTCGAAGCCCGGATACTGAAGCTGACCGTCCAACCCTTGATCGAAAACGCCTTTAATCACGGCCTCCGCAGAACCAAATCGGGAGGCTGCATTACGCTTCGTGCAGCGGAAGCTCAAGGGATGCTCACGATCACCGTTCACGACAACGGAGAAGGAATAAGTGCCAAGACCTTAGCCCAGCTGCAGAAAGCGTTCCAGATGTCCAATGCGCTGAATTTTTATGAGAATGCCGGCCACGGCATCGGATTATTGAATATTCGCCAACGGATTCAGCTGTATTACGGCAAAGAATACGGGTTAACCGTTGCCAGCAAGCCGGGTGAAGGAACCTCTGTTTCCTTGGTCTTACCGTTCGTTACGGAGGTCAAAGAAAGCCGCAAGGCGGAGGAGGCTGCGCTATGAATATTTTTGTAGTGGAGGATGAGCGGTGGGCTCTGGCGGAGCTGGAACAGATGATGCAGGCCCAGTATGGCGCCAGGCACCGGATTCACGCCTTCGATAATGGGGATGATGCTTTAACGGCTGTAGGCCGGCTGCGTCCGAGCCTCGTGCTGACGGATATTAACATGCCGGGAATCGATGGACTGGAGCTGATTGAAGAGCTGGCCAAGCTGGATTCCTCGATCAAATGCATCATCCTGAGCGTTCACGATGAATTCGAATATGCCCGGCAGAGCATGAGGTTCGGCGTGGGGGAGTATTTATTGAAGCCGGTGAAGAAGGAGGCTTTGTTTCAAGCCATCGACCATGCGCTTGTCCATATCGAGGAGGAAAGAAGAAGAAGGAGCGAATGGTTCGCAGGCTCACTTGCCCAAATGCTGCTGTCGGAGGAAGTAAGGCTTGAAAGGGCAGAGATTGAGCGAGAAGTGAACCGCTCTATGTACGGGATGGTACTGCTCTCGATAGGTTCAAAAGATACGCCGCCTATCTGGAGGCAGGTAGATCAAGAAATCCATTCCCTGGAACAACAGCTGCAGTATGGCGGCGATCCGGAGAGAGCCATGGTCAGCGTCGATCTGGATGCCAGGCACAGGTTGCTGCTCCTTCCTATGCTTCCCGCAGAGGAATCTCTGCTGCGGTCCGCCTTGCCCCATCTCTTTGATCGGCTTAAGCGGCTTAACGCACATCTTCAGATGGCGTTCGCCGTTAAGAAGGAGAAGGAGCCGGTTCGCAGCCTGTTTTTGCAGCTGAAGCAGTGCATAGAGGAGCAGGCGGTTTTCGGTATGTCAGCCTACCTTATTCCGGGCATGAAACGGCAGGAGGCTGATCTGCTGAAGGTGTGGGATAAAGTCCGCGCGATGGACGTTCATTACAGAAAAGGCGATTTGCTCAAGGGACATCAGGTGCTGGATTGCATTATTGAGGAATTGACTCAAAAGCGTGTGACGAGGCATCAGCTGAAGCTGTTCGTGCAGGATATGCTGTTCTCGCTGCATTACCGTCTTGCGGCCTCGAGCGGCGGGCTGGTGAGCTGGACGGATTGGCAGGAGGATTTGCGCAGCTTGAACGGCTGCACCAGCTATGCCGAGCTGACGCAATGGCTGCAGGAGAAGCTGGTTGATTTGTATTGCGGACATGAGCCTCAAGACGAGAATCCCAAAGGGCTTGTTCCCATGCTGCTGCAGCATATTCATCGACATTATCAGAACAACATCTCGCTGCAGCAGTTCGCCTGCGATCATCACATCAGTCTGGGCTACTTGTCCCGGATGTTCAAGAGTCAGACCGGCACGACCTTCTCCGAATACATCACCGGTTACCGCATCCGCAAGGCGAAGGAGCTGCTGAGCGGGGGCGTCGACCGGCTTCAGGAGGTCAGCCAACTGGTCGGTTATGAGGATACGAAGCATTTTAGCGCGCTGTTCAAAAAGTATGTCGGCCAGACCCCTATGGCGTATGCAAGAGAGAATAGTGCCATTAGGAAAAATTCCCCCCTTTAATCCGTACAAATCACCTGTATTCGCTGTACACAGGGCCCGCTTACAATAAACCTACAACAAGTCAACGTAAAGCTCGGTCGCCATCGGGTATGCTCTTCTCAATAAGCGAATGCTTACGAAGCAGGTTATTCCTTCAGACAAACACTAAGGGAGGAAAGAAAGATGAAACGAACCCAACTCTTCACGGTTGTTTCCTATGCGGCCTTGATTTCGGTGCTTGCGGCTGGATGCAGCTCTTCAGGCCAGACTTCAGGCGGAGGGACCTCAGCCCCCGGCGGCAGCGCCCCTTCCACAGCCCCCTCGGCAGGCAAAACGAATGAACCGACTACACTGACTCTTCTCATTGGCTCGACCGGAACAGCCTATCCTGCCACCCAAGCGGTTGCAGCGGAAGCGGAAAAAAAGCTGAACATCAAGATCAAATTCGACATTAAGCCGGACGGCACCGAAGGGGACAACCTGGTTAAGACGCGATTGGCAACGGGAGAAATGGCCGATATTTTGTTATATAACTCGGGGTCGCTGCTGCAAGCCTTGAATCCGGAAGAAAATTTCGTCGATCTGTCAAAAGAGCCGTACATGGCGAATCTGCTGGATTCGTACAAGGAGACGATCAGCTCCAACGGCAAAGTATTCGGGGTGCCCGGCGGTTCCTCCAATGTCGGCGGCATTTTGTACAACAAAAAGGTTTATGCCGAGCTGGGGCTGTCCGTTCCCAAAACATGGGCGGAATTCATAGCCAACAGCGATAAAATCAAGGCCGCAGGGAAAACTGCTATCATCGGGTCCTACAAAACGACATGGACCTCACAGCTGTTCGTGCTCGCCAATCATTATAACGTGCAGTCGCAGGTACCGACATTTGCCAAGGATTATACGGAGAACAAAGCCAAATATGCGACGACGCCGGCGGCGCTTCGCGGGTTTGAGATGACCAGCGAGGTGTTCAAAAAAGGCTACTACAATAAGGATTTTCTGGCGACGACCTATGATACGGGGCTTAAAATGCTTGCCGAAGGCAGCGGCGTCCAGTACCCGATGCTGACCAGCGCTATCGATGCTCTAGCTCAAAACTTTCCGGATAAAGTCCAAGATATCGGCGTGTTTCCGATTCCAAGCGATAATGCAAGCCTGAACGGATTCACCGTATGGATGCCAAGCTCTTATTACATTAATAAGAAGAGCAAGAACATCGACACCGCTAAAAAGTTCATCGAGTTCCTGATTTCCCCGGAAGGCCAGAAAGCCTATATGTCCAAAAGCAAGGCGAACGGACCCTTTGTCGTCAAAGGCATTCAGGTTCCGGACGACGCATATCAAGCGGTCAAGGATATGCAGACTTACTTTGATAACGGAAAGACACTGCCGGCGCTGGAATTCATCTCGCCAGTTAAGGGCCCTAACCTGGAGAGCATATTGATCGAAGTCGGAACCGGGCAAAAAACAGCAGCCGAAGGGGCAGCCGACTACGATAAGGATGTCAAGAAGCAGGCGCAGCAGCTTAATCTTCCAGGGTGGTAAGATTCATTGATTGGGATACAGCTGCTTGCTCGCGGGGTTCTCTCACCGCAGCCTATCCGGCCCTGCGCACCACGGCAGGGCCGAATTTTATCCACATGAAAGGAAAGGATCCAGATGACGCTTACCCAAAAGAAAATGTACTCCTACTTGTTTCTGCTTCCGGCCGGGATCATTTACTTCGTCTTTTATCTGCTTCCGACCATCATGTCGCTGTTTTTCAGCTTGACCCGCTGGACTCTGACCAAATGGCAGTTCATCGGGCTGGACAATTACATCATGTTTTTTGACGAGTCCTCCTTGAAGATCGGTTTCAAAAATACATTGATTTTCGCCGTCGTGACCTGCGGCCTCAAGGTGATTCTAGCCCTGCTGCTCGCAACGCTGCTGACGTCGCGAATCTGGTTTAAGGATTACTTCCGGTCGATGGTGTTTTTCCCGACTCTGCTTAGTACGATTGCCGTTGGCATCGCCTTCAGCACGATGATGCATCCGACGCAAGGGGTTATTAATACCGCACTAGCCGCCATGGGCATCAACGGGCCCGACTGGCTGGGGAATACCAGTATCGCGCTTCTATCCGTTGCGCTCGTTGACGTCTGGAAGGGCGTCGGTATCGCAACGGTCATTTACATCGCCGGCATCATGTCCATCCCCCAGCATTACTACGAGGCTTTGAAAATAGACGGAGGAAGCGCGTTCCGCGGCTTCTGGCATATTACTTTGCCGCTCAGCCGACCCGCTATGAACTCCGTCATCATTCTCGCGTTCATTGGCGGATTACGGACGTTTGACCTGATTTGGGCCATGACGAAGGGCGGGCCCGGCTTCTCGACCGACCTCATCGCTTCCATTATTTACAAGCAGTATCAGGCAGGCTTCTACGGATTGGCTACCGCAGGGAATGTCATCCTGTTCATTGCCATTTCGGTCCTGGCATTTCCACTCTATATGTTTTTGAACAGAAGAGAGGTGGACCTGTGAATCGTGTCGTGCAAAAGACGGTCGTCAGCATCCTCATGCTCGTGATATCGACCGTTATATTCTGGGTGCCCTTCTACTTCGTCATTATTAACTCCTTCAAATCTCCGACCAAAGCGGCGGATATGAGTATGGCTTGGCCCGATTCCTTTCATATTGTCGAGAATTATAGAGCGGTGCTGCAGGCGGCGGATCATATGCTGGTTCGGGCGTTTTACAACAGTACGCTCCTGACCGTTCTATCTATTGCAGGGCTGGTCATTGTCAGCTCGCTGGCAGGCTTCGTCCTACAGCGGAGGGAGAAGGGGAGGGGCGCGGCGACGCTCAACTTCCTGGTGCTGGCCGGCTTGATGATTCCCCCTGCTGTCGTGCCTACGATATGGGTGCTCAACTCCGTAGGGCTGTTCAAGACGCTGCCGGGGCTTACCTTGGTGGAAATCGCCCTGCATTTTCCGTTTTGCGCCATCCTGTATAAAGCTTTTACCGCCACGATTCCCCGGGATATTGACGAAAGTGCGTTCATCGACGGCTGCGGCGGCTTCAAGCTGTTTACTCATATCATTTTTCCATTACTAAAGCCCGTATCTTCGACCATCATCATTATTCAATCCGTCAGCGTGTTCAACGATTTCGTCAATCCGCTCTATTTCCTGCCCGGCTCGGAGAACGCGACCGTCCAGCTTACACTGTACAACTTTATGAGTATGTACATCACGTCCTGGAACCTGCTGTTTGCCGATGTAGTGCTGATTTCCATCCCTCCTCTGATTCTGTTTATTTTCTTCAACAAAAAGATCGTCGCCGGTATGACGGCCGGCTCTGTTAAGGGCTAGCCTTCAGCGGATTTCCGGCCGCATCGACCATTCGAATGGCGTAATGCACAATGAAGCCTGCTCTAGAGCGAAGTAAACTGAAGGAGATAAAGAGGCTGGTTTTCGTTAGAACACTTTATGCAGCTGCTTACTAGGGAGTTTCGGAAGAAAACTCTGTGGAGAATCCAAATCTTCGAGAAATTTGCTAAATAGGGAAGTGGGGTATGCCTCGGAGAAGTTTATGTCCGTCTTTGAAATTCGCGAAAATACCGCTAAGTCTAATCAAATTCACGGATTTCAACAGCGGCTGGAGGGGCATATCTCACTGGAGTATAGTAGCAACATTTCAAGTGCTTTGGGTTACTAGGAATAGTTGAAGGCTGGAGGTGGGGGGTCCCCTGTAGGAGCGAATGCGTCCGCCTTTGTTATCGGGAAATCACCGCTATAAATTGTATAAAAAATTTCCCGATAACAACAGCGGCCGGAAGGGGATACCCCACTGGAGCACACAACCACCTTCTGAGACTGGGTTTCTCAACAAATTCAGAGTTTTCTTACGAAAACGAAGTCAACGCTTACGAAAGTGAGTTTTCTGACGAAAACTAAGCCAATGCTTACGAAGTGAGTTTTCTAACGAAAACGAAGCCAATGCTTACGAAGTGAGTTTTCTTTCGAAAACTCTGAGGAGGAGAGTACATGGAAAGCTCCAGCGGTAGTGTACTTTGGTTCACAGGCCTTTCAGGCTCCGGCAAAACGACTACGGCGCAGCAAGTATATGCGAGGCTGAAGGAAATCGGCCGCCCCGTCGAGCTGCTGGATGGAGATGCCGTCCGAGCGGCCATCGGTAGAGGATTGGGCTTCAGCCGGAGCGACCGGCTCGAAAATATTCAGCGCATAGCCTACATTGCCAATTTGCTGTCCGGACACGGCATAACCGTCCTTGTCTCAGCCATCACGCCCTATAAGGAAATGCGCGATTATTTGCGGAGCCATGTGAACGGTTATGTCGAGGTGTATGTAAGCTGCTCCCTTGAGCAGTGCGAAGCACGGGACGTGAAGGGGTTGTACGCCAAGGCTAGACGACAGGAGATCCCCCAGTTCACAGGCATTTCGGATGCTTATGAGATACCCGAACAACCGGATCTCACCATCGATACGGAGAAGCGCTCGTTAGAAGCTAATACAGAGCAGATCCTGGAATGGCTGCGGAGAAACCGCTGGAAGGCCGAAGCATGGACTGTGCAGTCGGCCATTGCTGCCGGGAGGGAGCAGTCTGGCGAAGGCAAGGCGATCGAAGAGGTGAGGAACATCCGATGAAAATCATCCTGATTTCTCTCGATACGCTGCGTGCCGACCGTCTTGGCTGCTACGGATACGACAAACCGACAAGCCCGCATATCGACCGGATTGCCTCGGAAGGCGTGCTGATGGAGCGGGCCTATGCTGCGGATATCCCTACGGAGGTAGCGCATACGGCTATTTTTACCGGAAAAATAGGGTTATCAAGCGGAATCGTCTCCCACGGCTCCGAGCTGGCCTACTTGCCCAAAAGCGTGAAATGGCTGCCCTCCTTGCTGAAGGCTGCCGGGTTCACGACCTGCGCCGTAGACAATTTGTATAACCTGAAGGAGTGGTTCGCCCGAGGCTATCAATACTACTTGAACAGCTCCGGGCCCAAGCGATGGATTGACGGGCGTACCGTTAACGATCTGGCGCTGCCCTGGATTCGGGAGCATCAAGAGGAGGATTTCTTTCTGTTCCTCCATTACTGGGACGCCCATACGCCCTATTTGCCTCCGGAGAAATATATCGAATCTTTTTATGGCAAGAACAGGGATCCCTACCGCAAGGATGGCTCAGGCATGACTTCGGCTTATGAGCATCCGGCTTATCCATTTTTCAAGCATCATCATTACAAGCTGCTCGGCCCAGTGACCGATGCGGAATATATGAACGCGCTGTACGACGCCGAAATCCGCTATCTGGACGATTTGCTCTGGGAGCTGGATGATACCTTGGAGCACTTGGGGATCAAGGAAGAGACGATGCTCGTTTTGTTCGGAGATCATGGGGAAAGCTTGACCGAGCATGAGATTTATTGGGATCATTGCGGGCTGTATGAGCCAACGGTTCATGTTCCGCTCATCATGCGGTGGCCCGGACGAATACCGGAGGCGGTGCGGGTTAACGGCTTTGTCCAGCATGCGGATCTGATGCCCACGATATTGGAGGCCGCAGCAAAAGCCGTACCATCCGAACGAGTTAGAACTGCGATGGCTATGCCGGACGGGATCGACGGAAGAAGCTTATGGCCTTCCATTCTGGGAGAGGCGAAGGGGACGCTTGACGAAGTCTTTTTGAGCGAATGTGCCTGGCAGGCGGCAAGGGCGATTCGGACGGAACGGTATAAGCTGATCCGGTATTACGATCCGGGGCTTTTTCAGCGTCCGGTGACGGAGTTATATGATCTGCTCCATGATCCGGGAGAGCTTGTCAATATAGCGGATGCGGAACCGGAATTGGCCGAGGAGCTGGAGATGAAGCTGAATCACTATGTGAGGACTAAATTAGCCGGTAGAGCGGACCCGATGCTGAGACAAATTCATGAAGCGCAGCTGCCGTTTCGCAGGAGAATCGAAGCCATTCTTGCCGAGGTAGGCTTAACGTGGGAGGAGTGGATTCAGAATCCGCAGAGGGAACGTTACGACGCTTTGGAGAATGCGGCCTCGAAGCACGGGGGATAAACCAACCATCATCCGGCTTACGATTGACACAATCGACTCTAAGGATGTCGGAATCGGCAATGCTGCGGAATCACAGGTGGAATATGATGGAAACAGCTACAGCACCTCAGAACCGAGAGAACTTAGACACACGGCAAAAGGCTCGCAGAAAAGTTTCGCACACTAAATCAGGAAAGGTGGTGCAGTCCCCGCTTGCAGATTCTAGGTGACGAAGCAAGTGGAGGGGCGCGAACGATGGCACTGAAAATCGGAATTGTCGGAATGAACGGGATTGGAATGCGGCATGCGGAATGCTATGCCTCCGACCCGCTGGGCGAGGTCGTTGCAGTCTGTGACGTAGTCAGGGAAAGGGCCGATAAAGCGGCGGAGAAGTACGGTGTCCGGGCTTACTACAGTCTGGAGGATATGCTGCAGCAGGAGCCGGAATTGGATATCGTCGATGTAACGACCGGCGGGATCGATAACGGAAGCTGGCATTTTGAACCAGCCATGCAGGCCATTGCTGCCGGGAAGCACGTGCTGATAGAGAAGCCGCTGGCGAACGACATCCGTGAAGGCAGAGAGCTGGTGCGCTTCGCTGCCGAGAATAAGGTGACGCTCGGCTGCAACCTGAATCATTATTTCTCCGCTCCCGCTGAACGGGCAAGACAGTATATGGACTCCGGAGATATTGGCGAAACCGTCTACTGTCTGGCCAAAATGGGCTTCAACGGCGGTGAGGAGCTGTACTCGGCCCCGAAATCTCCCAAGGATAAAGGCCAGCCCTATTTTCATATGAAAGCGTTCTTAACCCATCCTTTCAGTGTTATGCGCTATTACTGCGGGGATATCACTCATATCCAGACGTTCTCCAATCAGGCGGGCTTCCGCAAAAGCGCCGGGGATATTACAGTATCCATCAACAGTATTCATGTGAAGTTCGCCAGCGGAGCCGCAGGCTATCTGCTCAGTCAAAGGGGCGATGCGACCTATGGGCTTGGCGGCTGGTGGACGATGGAGGTCGGCGGGACGAAGGGAACCTTCTGCATTGAAAACTGCGTGGAAAAGGTATCCTATTGGCGCGCACAAAAAGGTGTTCCGGCCATCGGGTCCCATCCGCAGCCGGAGGTGACGTCCTCCGGTGTAACGGAGTTCAACACGACCTTCAACAATAGGCTGCATGCCTTCCTCGAAGATATTACGAATGGAGTGCCTCGGGAGCATATTCGCGCCTCCGGCCGGGATGCGCTGGCTGTGCTGGAGTATACGTATGCGGTGATCGAATCGTATGAGCAAGGCGGCGCAGTAGTCCGGCCTCATCCGCTGCCAGCCTTCCACGGCGATCCGCTGACTATGAAATAATCTTTAGTTACATCCCGGATTATATACGAATGCTAGCCATCGGAAGAGAGCGTGGTTCGTTCCGAAAATCCATAGACTTATGAAAAAAAGGGAGTGTGTAATCGATATGATAAAGCTTGGCGTCAATTCGGTATTGTTTAAAGAGTTTACTTTTGCCGAAGCAGCACGGCACATTGCGCTTAGCGGTTATGATGGCGTGGAGATCTCAGCCATTCAAGGGATGTGCGAGCATCTGGATCTGGCCCGTTGGAAGGATCAGGCGGCAGAGCTTCGTTCGATCGTTCAGGATAACGGTTTAAGCTTTCTGTCGATGGAATTCGGCAGCGTGAAGGAAGAGGAACGGCTTTTAACCGCATTCGAGGCTGCGGCGGAAATCGGGATCCCTATCGTCAATATCGGTCCCGGGGGCAAAACGGGCGTGGAGGAGGATGTCCAACGCTCGGTCGATCAGCTCCAGCGGATGTCGGAGAAGGCAGCTGCCTTGGGAGTTACGTTGTGCGTGAAGGCACATATCGGTCAAGCGATCCATGACACGCCGACTACGTTGAGAGCGATGGCCGAAGTATCTTCCCCGGCATTCGGCATTGATATGGACCCGAGCCATATTTACCGGGCGAATGAAAATCCGGAGGATGCGCTGCCTGCCGTGATCAGCAAGGTGAATCACGTGCATATCCGGGATTGCCGGGGACGTGAGCAGGGGCCGGGACCGATCGAGCTGCAGGCATGCGGACGCGGAGACATTAACCTGTTCGCCTACTGCAAGGCGATGGTTGACCATCAATACGACGGCCCGGTCGTCCTTGAAGTGATAGGAGCCAAGCCGGAGCACTCGTTGGCTCAGGTCTCTATCATTGCGGCCGAAACCTATGGCTATCTGAATGCTTGCCTGAAGCAGCTGGGCGCCCGATAAGGGCCCCCGTTAACCCATCTCAACGGATTTGAAGGAGCGTGCAAACCCTATGTCCACATCCCCCAAAAAGCCGAATTTGATCCTTCTCGGCATCGACAGCCTGCGAAGAGATAGAATGAGCTCTTATGGTTATTCCCGATTGACGACACCGCATCTCGATAAGCTTGCGGGTGAAGGAGTGCTGTTCGAGCAGCACTTCAGCCCGAGCATCCCTACGACACCGGCCTATGCTGCGATGCTTACCGGCCGGGACTGCTTCGGCACCGACGTGGTCGCCCTCCGACATAAAGGGCCGCTGGAAGGCCGAACCTTGGCCGAAGTACTGAGCGAGCATGGTTATAACACGACCTGCGTAGGCTTTACCGGCAATCCTTCGTCACGGGGCTTCGACAAGTACTTGGACTATGAGGCATGGATGCCCGATGAAACGGGCCGCTGCCCGAAAGCGGACAATTTGAACGCGGTAGCCATTCCCGAACTGAATCGTCTGGCGCAGGACGACAAGCCGTTCTTCCTGTTCCTTCGGCATATGGACCCTCACTCTCCCTATTTACCCCCGAAGCCGTACGAACGGATCTTTTACGGAGGCGATGAACGGGATCCAGACAATCATTCCATGGAGCCGGTATATGATTTCAAGCCGTTTGCGGATTTCTTGAAGTCATGGATTCCGGAAGGGGTCACGGATCAAGAATATGTGAGCGCCCAGTACGACGGGGCCGTAGCCTATATGGACGCCGGCATTCAGAATATCCTTCAGGCTGTCGATTCCTTGGGATTGACCGAGGAAACGCTGATCGTTGTCACCTCCGATCATGGGGAGACCTTGTATGAGCATGATTGCTACTTTGACCATCATGGACTGTATGACTGCACGCTGGTCGTGCCATTGATCATTAAATTTCCGGGAAAGGTGCCTGCCGGAAAAAGGGTGTCGGAGGTCAGCGTAATTCACGATATTATGCCGACGATACTGGAGCTGCTGGATATCGATGAGCCGTTGGAGATGGAAGGCCAAAGCCTGCTGTCCTTCATCAGCGGTCAGCCGGAGCGTCGAATCAGCGAGCTGTACATTACGGAATGCACCTGGATGCGCAAGCACGGCTGGCGCACCCCTCATTGGAAGCTCATCCGGGCGCTTGAGCCCGACTTTCATTTCAAGCCGGAGGTCGAGCTGTACAATCTGATTGAAGATCCGCTGGAGAATCATAATGTGGCCGATCAGGAGCCGGAAATCGTCGAGCTGCTGACCGCAAGGATGGAGGCGCATATCGCGCGCCGTGAAGAGGAGACCGGCCGGACGAATCCGATGTACACGAACCTCGGATGGCATGGCAAAGGGGATGCTCCGTTCACCTCCTCCCAGCAAGCGTACGACACGCTGCATATAGGCAGCTCGCTTACGGCCCGCTCGCTCCAGGCGAACAAGAGCAAGTAGATCCGAGAAACCGTATAGGAGGCAGCCGCAATGATACGAATTGCTGTAGTCGGGGTCAACAATATCGGCAAGATTCACTGCCGTTATTACCATCAGCACCCGGATACCGAGCTTGTCGCGGTTTGCGACATCATGGAGGACAGAGCGCGGGAAGCAGCCCTCGCTTATGGAGTGAAGGCTTATACCGATCTCCGGCGCTTGCTTGCGATCGAGGAGATCGATATGGTCTGCGTGGCGACCGGAGGAGAAGAGAAGGGCAGCCATCACTATGAACCGGTGATGGCTGCGATCGAAGCGGGCAAGGATGTGCTTGTCGAGAAGCCCATCTCGAACAGCATCGAGGAGGCACGCACGATGGTGAAGGCAGCGGCCGACAAGGGAGTGCGATTCGGCTGCAACCTGAACCACCGCTTCACTCCCGCAGCGGCCATGGGGAAAGAATGGATCGGCCGTCATATGCTCGGCACGCCTTTATTCTTGAACATGCGGCTCACGATCGACAACAAGGCGGATTTCACCGAATGGTTTCATATGAGGGCGCTGCACCCGCATTCCATCGATGTGATGCGCTACTTTTTCGGCGATGTAAAGCGGGTCCAGTCCTTTATGACCAAAGCGCCGGGACGTGCAACCTGGTCGACGGCCAGCGTCAATATGGAGTTCACTAACGGTGCGGTCGGCCATCTGACGGGGAGCTACGATATGTCCATGCTGCATCCGATTGAGTGGTGCGAAGCAGCGGGAACCGAAGGCAGATTCGTCATCGAGAACGTATACGAAAGCATTACGTATTATCCGCGCCAAAGCAGCGAAAAGCTGGTGATGCAAAACTCGATCATGCGCGGCATGCAGGGCTTCAACGACACGTTCGGCAACCGGATTAACCGGTTCATCGAGCAGCTGAAGGAGCAGGCTTCGCCGGAAGACATCGAGGGCTCGGGTGCCGAAGCTCTGGCTGCCCAGGAAATTATCGAGGCGGCGATCCGCTCCCATCAATCCGGAGGAGCCGTAGTTGAGGTGCCTTCTCTAGGATAAGGAGGTTGGACGAATGGCAAACCGGACGCCTATCATGAATCATCCCGTGAAGGCCCGATCAGGCGGCATCCGAACTGGACGGCTAGGGAAGCATCTGAAGGCCTATTTATTTCTGGCTCCAATTCTGGTGTCGATCGGGCTGTTCAAATATACGCCGTTCGTCCATGCTTTCCTTCAATCGTTCTACGAATGGAACGGCGCTAACGTGAACCGGTTTGTAGGCTGGGATAATTTCAACCGGTTGTTTCATGATCCTGCTTTTTACGTCTCTCTCAAAAACATCGCTTTGTTCACCGGAAGCTTTCTCTTGATTCAACTGACGTTTCCGCTGCTTGCTGCTATCGGTGTATTCCGCATCCGGCAGGCGGGCGCGAGATCCTTTTACAGATTCATGTTTGTGCTGCCGATGGTGGTGCCGCAAATCATTGTCTATTTATTGTGGAAGTGGATTTATGTAAGCGATGGTTTATTAGACCGTCTACTGGACGCAGTTGGTCTCGGGCAGCTGATTCACGCCTGGCTTGGAGAGAGCGGGACGGCGCTGTGGTCCATTGTGTTTATCGGCTTCCCTTGGGTATCCGGCATCTTCTTCCTGATCTATCTGGCCGGACTCATTGCGATTCCTGCAGAGCTGTTTGAAGTGGGCAGCATGGACGGGATGAGCGGCTGGCGGCGGTTCTGGCATATTGAGCTCCCCCTGCTTCGCAATCCGATCAGGCTGGTTCTCATCCTTGCCTTCATCCAGCAGTTCCAAAGCTTTGAAAATGTGCTTGTCCTGACCAACGGCGGCCCGGGGTTCTCGACTCTGACGCCCGCCCTGTACTTATATAAAAAAGGCTTCGAATATAACGAGCTCGGCTACGCATCCGCTGTCGGAGTTGTCGTGTTTGCCATATTGCTGCTATGCACTCTTGCGGCAAACCGTTTTATCAAGCAGGCGGATCAGGCCGAATAGGGGGTGAATCATGAGGAGGCTGGGTGCTGCAGCGAACTATTCGGTTCTGACGCTGCTCTTGCTCTTGACGCTCGTTCCGTTTTATATGCTGGTTATTTCCTCGCTGAAATACCGCGATCAGGTGATCCACCAATTCTGGTCGCCGTCCTTGCCGCTGCACGTGAACAATTACGCTCAAGCGTTCGTTCAGCTGTGGCCTTATTTATGGAATTCGCTGCTGATTACATCGGGCATTATTATCTGTGTGCTGGTCAATTCAACATTGGCGGGGTATGCGTTTGCCCGGTTTTCTTTTTTTGGAAAGGGCGTGCTCTACTACCTGATTATCATGCTGATGATGGTGCCTTCCTTTCTCATCCTGATCCCGCAGTTCATCCTGTTCAAAAATCTGGGCCTGATCAATACGTACTGGGCGCAAATTTTCGGTCCGATGGCCGGCGCTTCCGCTATGGCGACGATGCTGATCCGAACGTTCTTTGAAGGGCTGTCCAGAAGCGTGCTTGAAGTCGCGGAGGTTGACGGGGCGGGGGATGTGAGAATTTATTGGCAAATCGCGATTCCTTTGTCGGTGCCGATTCTCTCAACCGTCGCCGTCATCAACGCGCTGCTAGGCTGGAACAACTATGTGTGGCCTTTGGTCGTGACCTCGGGGGATAAAGTCAAACCGATCATCCTGGCGCTCGGAAGTGTTCACGGTCCGATGGATCAAGTACAGGGAATGCAGTTTGCAGGCTATGTCATAGCGTCCTTGCCCTTGCTGCTGCTGTTTTTGTTTGCCACGAGGACGTTCGTTTCCGGTATTACGGCAGGTGCAGTGAAGGGTTAGCTCTTATCTAGTGATTTGAACAGATGGGGTGATGGGATTGAATGCTCGCAAAAGCTGGACGTTTCCGCTTATTGCCATGAGCTCCGGCATGCTGCTGCTTAACGCTTGTACGGCCACCAATACGGCGGCTCCTGGCGGTGAAGCTCCAAATGGCGGAGGCAAGACGATCGAATTGAACGTCATGGTTATGCTGGAGAGCGATGGGGATGAAGCGGAGCGCAAATCATGGGAAAGCATTGCAAAGACATACTCGGATTCGCATCCGGGAGTGAAGGTGAGCCTGCAAATGCAGAGCTTCGCCGGAGTCGAGCAGCATCGGACCTGGGTGACGACCCAATTGATCGGCAAGACGGCCCCGGATCTATTTACAACCCGCTATATTTGGGATCAAGAGGATTTGAAAAAAGGGCTGCTGGTCGATCTGACCCCCTATTATAAGCAAAAAACAGCCTATTCCGGCGATCAGACGTGGGAGAAATTGTTCCCTCCGACAATCCTGCAGCAGCTGATAGGGGATGATAAAACCTATGCCAGCGCCCCTAACTATGTTAACTCGGTCCGCGTTTTGTACAACAAGGATTTATTTGCCCAGGCAGGCATTACGAATGTACCGAAGACATGGAACGAGTTCCTTGATGCGCAGGAGAAGCTTCTGAAGATCAATGTCGTGCCCTTCGCGTTCCCTAACTCCAAGCCTGGCGACTATAACTACAACTGGACGATCCGGATCTTGACAGAGGAGCTGCTGGCCGGCTCGTACGATAAGCTGGATATAGATAAAAGCGGCTTTATCGAAGTGAACGAATACGTGAGAGGCGTAGATCAGGGCATCATCGATATTGAAAAGGCACCGTTCAAGGATGTCTTTCCCATCGTCAAAAACTGGAGTAAATATTGGCCCAAGGGCTACAACGGGCTGGATTTCGAAACAGCGGGAGATTTGTTCCTGCGCGGCAAGGCCGCTATGGTCATGCGCACGTCGGGGCAGAGCAAGGCTCTGTTCGAAACGAGCGCCCGCAAATTCGAAATGGCAGCCTTTCCGCTGCCTTATTTGACCAAGGAGAATCACCCGGAATCGATAGGCAAGCTGATGGAGATTGGAGGCGTGCCAGCGGGGAACATGGCGATCCCCAAAACCATTGCACCTGAAAAAATGGAAGCTGCCGTCGATTTTCTCGCCTATACGACATCACCCAAGGTGCAGGGACTGCTGGCGGAAAGCTTGTACCGCACGCCTGTCATTGCCAATGCAGCGCTTCCGGATAAGCTGAAGGGCTTTCAGTTTGTTGGCGAACGGATGCAGCTCAATATTTATGCCGGCGAGGTGGATAAGAACGTGACCGAATATAATCAGAAGCTGGGCCAGCTGTATCTGGAGGGCTCGAGTACCCTGGATAAATATATAAGCGAGCTGAAGAAGCTGATGGTGGACGGAGCCAGGAAGAAGATAAGCGACAACAACTGGACCAAAGAAAATAATTACGGGATCAAAATGCCATGAAGACGCCCAACCTGCTAGTGATAATGCTGGATCAGCTGCGCTTTGACTGCGTGGGGCATCATGGCTCATACCCCGTTCAGACACCGAATATCGATCGGCTTGCCTCGGAAGGCATCCGGTTCGAGAATGCATTTACACCCATTCCTACTTGTTGTCCTGCCAGGCAGTCGTTCATCAACGGCAGAAGGCCGGAAGCTTTCGGGGCGTTATGGAATTTCAAAAACGGCCTGCCTGTTCCGGCGCTTGCCCCAACGGAGTACGCATGGCCACGGGAGCTTCAGCAGCGGTCCTATCGCAACGTGCTTCTCGGCAAATGGGATGTTCATCCCGAGTATACTCCTCTGGATTATGGCTATGACTCCTTTGTCAGCTTCGCGTCTTACAAAAGGATGATCGAACAGAAATACCCCGAGGTGCAGTTTCATGCGGGATATGCCGGGGAGCGAAATCCGATTCCGTTGGAGGATTCCCAGACGCATTGGTTAGCGGCTCAAGCTTGCAGTCTTATTGGGGAGATGACCTCGGGAGAGACGGAATCTCCCTGGTACATACAGCTGAATTTTACGGAGCCGCATCTCCCCTGCCGGCCGTCGGAGCCGTTCGCATCCATGTATGCGCCCGAGACGATACCCCAATGGGGCGGATTTGAGGAGACGTTCCTCAACAAGCCGTATATTCAAAAACAGCAGCTGCTTAGCTGGCAGGTGGACGATTTTACATGGGAGGACTGGGCGCCGATCGTTGCCAGGTATTACGGGATCATCAGTCAGACGGACGACGCTATCGGCAAAGTGCTTCAAGCGCTGGAGGAGTCGGGTGCGACTGAGGATACCCTCGTCGTGTTCACAGCCGATCACGGAGATATGTGCGGCTCTCATCGGATGATGGATAAACATTATATTTTATATGACGATGTCGTCAAGGTTCCGTTCATTGTGAGATACCCTCACGTCATACAGCAAGGCGGAATCCGATGCGACTCCTTCGTAAGCAATCTGCTGGATCTACCGCCGACTCTATTGGAGCTGCTGGGAATCCCCGTCCCCTCCTTTTTCCATGGACGCTCGCTTGTGCCTTGGTTAAAAGGGGAAGAGGTACCGGATTGGAGAAAGGACGTTGTCTCCACGTATAACGGGCAGCAGTTCGGACTGTACACCCAACGAATGCTGCGCACGGAGCGCTGGAAATACATCTGGAACACGACGGATGTCGATGAGCTGTACGACCTGGAGCAGGACCCATATGAATTGACGAACCGGGTTAATGATCCCGGCTGCAAGGAGCATTTGATTCAATACAGGGCCAGGCTGTACGAGCAATTGATAGCGGAAGGTGACGGCCTGGTGCAAAATGAATGGATGCGCAACCAGCTGCTGCATAATGCCATATTGTGATGTCGTCGATCTGTAGGAAAAGAAACAAACCCGCGTGCAGCGGGTCAGGTTGTTGAAAAAAAACTTATTTGTGCGAACTATGCTGCATAGGGTGGGGAGGTATGCCTCCGAGGAGTTTATGTCCGCCTTTGAAACCCGTGAAAATACCGCTAAATCTAATCTACTTCTCGGGTTTCAACAGCGGCTGGAGGGGCATACCCCACATGAGGTATGTTAGCAATAGTTCAGGCTCCATGGGTTTTTCAACAGACACACCCGCGTATTGCGCGGGTGTGTTTCTTTATAGGAAGAAATGCTCGCAAAAGCATCCCTTCTTTTTACAAAGGTTTAAAAGGGCTGCCGCAGGGGGAACACTGTAAGGATGGGCAAGACACAAGTGCGCCGATGGGATCGATGCTTCCCTCGTCTAAGAGGGAAATAGATTGCTGTAAAGGAGGAGCATATGAAATTCAATTTTATATGGGAAGCTATGACCGTCCTGCTAGTCTGCTTTTGCTTGCAACGAGCCTTAGGCAAAAAAACGGTCAGGTGAAATGACGGGGCTGGAAATCATCACCCTGCTGTCCATGGCTTCTATGATAGGACATGCCGTTGACGGTCAGGGGCTTTGGCAAACCGTTGTTACTCTGTGCATTTTTGTCTCTCTTCTGCTCACGGTTCAATTTCTTGCCGTACAATTCGACTGGGTTGAAAAATGGTTTATGGGCAAGTCGACGCTCGTTATTCAAGATGGTCAGATTGTAGCGACTAATCTGAAGAAGCTTCGTCTATCCGTAGACCAATTGGAAGCGAGGCTGCGGGAAAAAGGAATTTCCTCAATCAGCGATATCAAGACAGCAACCATGGAAATAAGCGGGCAGATCGGCTACGAATGGATGAAGCATGCAAAGCCTCTGACCGTAGGAGAATTTGAAAAATTCGTGCTCTCCTTACAGCCCATGCAGCAGCCGCAGCAGAACACTCAGCAAGAAACTCTTTTTGATGAAGTCGTGCATCATAGGCATCAAAAGCCTATCCAGCCCGAATTGGAATGAAGATAGGATTTGCAGCCTATCAACTTACACATAGCAGGGATCGTTCGAGTGTCAGCATTTTTGACGAGAACGGTCCCTTTTTGCATTGAATAATACAGGAGGGAGTCCGTTTCTATTAAGCTTTCATAGAGGAAGTATAAAATTTTTATAATGTACCTAGCAATGATGCAAGCTTCATGTATAATGAATATCGCAATGCATGGTAGGACTCATTTCCTACTGATGTAAATAATACATAAGAATGGGAGGAAGGCTTCCATAAGGAGCAATACCAACGAACTAGATTCATGAACCAATAGGAAAGGATATGGTCGAATTAAGATGTATACCACACGCTTTTGGAATGTCAGGCTGCGGAAAGTTATGGCCCAAGCTATGGCTTTTTTGCTGATTGCAGGTTTCTTTCATTTTAATCCTTCCGCTGCTGCTGCCAATAATACATCTCCAGGGGCGACCGTCATCGGTTCGGTGTATGCGCAGGAAACGGTGCTGCTGGCAGACGGAAACAGTCACACAATCCTATCTGCGATTTTGAAGGACGGAAGCGGGAACGATCTATCCGTCTCCCCGGACAGAGTAAAATTTCATACGACTCTAGGCCAGCTGGATCCGCAGGTTACAGCCTCCGTGTACGGGCAGTACACCTCCGTGCTGACGGCACCCGTCTCGTCGGGAGTAGCGTATATTAGTGCGGATGTAGACGGTGTCGTCATTTCTGACATGGCCAGAGTGAATTTTACGGCGGGTGCTGTCTCTCCTTCACAGACGCTCATTGTGGCGGAACGGCAATCGCTGCCGGCGGATGGGGCGAGTCAGACGGTCATCTCTGTGTTTCTTAAAGACAGCCATGGAAATGACATTGCTGAACGCGCGGATTCTCTTCAGCTTTCAACTACGCTGGGGCAATTGAGCGGCGTAACCTATGTCACTTATGGGAGTATGGAAACGGCAATGGTGTCGCCGCTTTACGGAACTTTGGGATACATGAGGCCCAATGCCGAATCGGCTTCTCCGATGGAAGTTCAGCTTGAAGCTGGAGCCATTCCTGCGGACGCCCCGAATCAGGCTCCTATCCCTGTCACTCTCTCTGCAACCTACGTGAATCACGGTTATTACCAGGCTATCCTGAAGGCTCCGTTATCCTCCGGGATTGCGCAGATTAGCGGGATGGTGAATGGACAGCCGATGGCTTCGAGCGCAGCGGTTATTTTCACGGGAGAAAGCCCTCAGAATGTGTTAACAAAGCTGACCTTTAACCCGGAATCCTTTGTTATAAGAAGAGGCCAAGAGCAGGCCGCCGTTGTGGAAGCGGTATACTCCAACGGAAGCATGACCCCAGTATCCCGATATGCTGCCTATGCTTTGTCGGATTCCTCTGTTGCTTCTGTTGACAGCAGCGGAATCATCAAGGCTCTTCAGCCCGGACAGACGGTATTGACCGCGACGTACGGCGGACTGACCGCCAGCGCCAAAATTCAGGTCATTGCCCCATCAAGCGGCGGAGGAGGAAGCTCTCGGCCTGCTTCATCAGGATCGTCTTCTCCGGGTACACCGCCCGGGCTCCAGATTGGAATTATTACGACAGACGGGTTGAATCAAAAGCAGACCATAACCGTCGAGGACATCCAGAAGGGAACGGTAACTATCACGACATCCTCTGAAGGCGGTAAGGTCGAGATTCCGGCTGGTATTTTGAAGCAGATTCAGCAGCTGAATCCTCAGACGGTACTGTTGATTAAAGCCGGTACGGCGACTATGACGCTGCCTGCAGCCGAGCTGGATTTACAAGCTTACAGTACGACGTACGGCTTCCCGGAGACCTCCGTGAGTCTGCAAATCAGCATCCGTGAACCGGATCAGCGTACCCTGGCGGCTATCAAAGCTTTGGGGCAGCAGATGAATGCGCGCCTCCTGACGGACCCGATGGAATTTGAAGTTCAGGTGATAGGGGACAATCATCAGTCAGTATTTATCACGAGCTTTCACCGTTACATCGAAAGGTCTCTGGGGCTAGGGAACGTGAAGCCTCCGGAAACGGCGACCGGCGTCTGGTGGATTCCCGATGCAAACCGGTTCAGCTTTGTTCCGACGCATTTTCGCATGGTCGATGGCCAATGGTCTGCCGTGATGAAACGGCAGGGTACAAGTATATATGCAGTCCTTGACCGTCCTGTTTCCTTCGAAGACCTAAGCCGTCACTGGTCGGAGACTCTCGTGGAGCAGCTTGCGTCCAAGCTGGTGATTCAGGGGCGAAGCGATTCCGCCTTTGACCCCGATGCTTCTATTACACGCGCCGAAATGGCAGCCCTAGTGGTACGAGCCCTGGGCTTGAACGAATCCAAAGAACAGAGCCCGTTCTCCGATGCATTAGGAGGCTGGTATGAATCGTCGGTTAACACGGCGTACAAGGCGGGGCTGATCTCAGGCTATGACGACGGGACCTTCCGCCCTATGCAGAACATTACAAGAGAAGAGCTGGCCGGAATGCTTATGAAAGCGATGAAGTACACATCGGTACAGCCGGAAGGAAATGCTGCGGCTCTTCAAAAGTTCGCTGACGAAGCCGCAGTGTCAGCATGGGCAATAAATGATGTTAGAGCGGCTATTCAAGCGGGAATTGTGGAAGGAAACGAGCAAAAGGAATTCAAGCCAGGAAGCTACACTTCCCGCGCTGAAGCTGCAACCATGCTTGGCCGGATGCTGAGGCTGATTCAGTTCATGTAACAGGAATTTATTCGGGAGAGGGATTCGCAATGAGAAAACTAGGTAAATGGAGCATGGCTGCGGCCATCGTATCTCTTACGTTCGCTTATCAAGGCTCCGGGGCACAAGCGGCAGCGACGCTGCTTGATTCTATTAATGTATGCGTAAGCGCCGGCGGACAAATGAGCTTTTTGGCGCCGGGAGCAAGCTGTAATGCAGGCGAAAAGATGTATACCCTCAAGCTTCAAGGAGATCAAGGTCCCACAGGTCCGCAAGGGCAAAAAGGGGATGCAGGTCCTCAAGGTCCCAAAGGAGATAAAGGCGATCAAGGAGATGCCGGAGCCGTAGGACCGGCAGGTCCGGCAGGCCCGCAAGGCGCCAAGGGGGATAAAGGCGACCAAGGGGACACCGGGGCTGTGGGACCGGCTGGACCGGCGGGTCCGGAAGGCCCGCAAGGCCTTCTAGGCCCGAAAGGGGATAAAGGTGACCAAGGGGATACGGGAGCCGTAGGCCCGGTGGGTCTGCAGGGCCAGAAGGGAGATAAGGGAGACCAAGGAGAGGCCGGTCCGGCAGGACCTGTTGGCCCCCAAGGATCTAAGGGAGATAAGGGCGATCAAGGGGCAGCCGGACCAACGGGAGCTGCGGGTCCGCAGGGGCCTAAAGGAGATAAGGGAGACCAGGGCGATATCGGTCCGGCAGGTCCGCAAGGTGTCAAGGGAGACAAAGGCGATCCTGGTGCGACCGGACCCGTCGGCCCTCAAGGCTCAATAGGCCCGCAAGGTCCAGTAGGCCCGACGGGGGCTACGGGTCCGCAAGGGCCGGCCGGTTCGGGAGATGCGGTCAGCATGTATGGAGACGGATCCGCAGGGGCATGGAATGCTACAACATCGACGGATTTAACGGGAAGATCCAGTGCTATTACGAATCTTCAATTTACTTCGGTCACGATTTCGGGCAATCTTACCGTGCCAAGCGGAACCGTAATACGGGCAACAGGGGATATAACGATTAACGGGACCCTTACGGTCGCTCCCGGGGCTCAGGATAGCGGGGAAGGTGCCGCGAATTCCGGCGTTTCCTTGGCCGGGGCAGGGGTTTTTAACGGCGGAGTAGGCCTTTCCTATCTGCAAGCTGCACAAGCGACTTTGCCTGGTGCTGCCGGAGGAGGAGCGGGGAGCAGGGATTCGGATGGCGCAGGAGGCGAAGGCGGAGGCGCTATTGTTCTACTGGCCAAAGGAACCGTTAGGCTGGTCAGCTCGGGGTCCATTAATGCGAATGGCAATAACGGGACCAATCCGCAAACCCCTTCATCAGGGATTTATGGAGTAGGCGGAGGCGGAGGCGGTGTTGTCGTTATTGGAGCCAAGACCGGTATCATCATTGCTGGAGCAATCAGGGCAAATGGAGGAAACGGTTCTAATGGCTGGGACGGTAACGGGGGAGACGGAGAAGGCGGAGGCGGCGGAGGTGGCGGCGGTATTATCCATCTCATCTCGTCCACCTCTCCCTCCGTTACCGGAAGCTTGCAAGTCAATGGGGGTGCTGGCGGAGCTAATGCCGGATCGTCATCTTATGTAGGGTTCGGTCATGGCGGCGGTGCCAGCGGAGGCAATGGCGGTAATGGCGGCGGCGGTATTTTTACCCCCGTTGTTGCCAGCCAACCGGGCCAGTCTGGCTATAGCATAACTACCGTAACGCCTGCTCCTGAGAATCTTTTTCTTAAATAAAGGCGGGAAGCAATGAGGAGAGCCGTTCAAAAGTCATCTTAGGCTTTTGAGCGGCTTTTTTGTTATTTTAACCGGAAGATTGCAATCGTAGGCAAGCCGGAAACCTCAATCCTGCTAAAATCATTTCCACAATATGCTATCGGTGATAAACTAGAGCTATAGTAGATTTGCACACTATGGATATCCATATAGGAGGCTGTTACGGGAATGCCTAAAATATTGATGACTTATCCGCAAGGCAAATTCAAAGTACTGACGATGAGCTATGATGACGGGAGAGCGGCGGACCGCAGGCTTGTCCAGATTTTCAACGACTATGGAATCAAGGGCGCTTTTCATATTAATTCCGGTTTGATGGGTACCGGTGACAGAATCACGAAGGAAGAGGCCGCGGAGCTGTACAAGGGGCAAGAGGTGTCCACCCACACCGTCACACACCCGACGATCGTGAGATCACCGAGAGAGCAGCTGCTTGAAGAGGTGCTGGAGGACCGCAAGGCGCTGGAAAAGATGGTAGGCTATACGGTTCGCGGGCTGTCCTATCCTAACGGCTCCTTCAACCGCCAGATTAAAGAAACGCTGCCCTATCTGGGCATCGAATACGCCAGGGTCGTAGAGACGACCGGGGGCTTCGGGCTTCCTGACGATTGGATGGAGTGGAAGCCGACCTGCCACCACAAGCGGAATTTAATGAGCTTGGCCGAGACTTTCGTAGAGCTGCATAAAAAACAATACCTGTACATGATGTACGTATGGGGTCATAGCTATGAGTTCGACACGGATAACAATTGGGATTTGATCGAGAACTTTTGCCAATATATCAGTAACAAGGACGATATCTGGTATGCAACGAATATCGAAATCGTTGACTATTTCAAAGCGTTCCGCCAGCTTCAATTTTCCGCTTCAAGCGAATTTGTCTACAATCCTTCCGCTAAATCGGTGTGGATCAGTGTTGATGGGGATATCTTAGAAATTCGCGGCGGCGAGCAGGTATCCTTGGTCTAACCCGGAAACATGGCAATGTAGGGAACGATTGGGTACAATAAGCTTAAAACTGCCAAAGGATTAGGAGATGCTGTTATGGAAAATGCCAAATGGATTACCTATTTCGGATCCTATGCGGGGAAACAATCGCCGGGGATTCACGTTTATATGCTGGACGAGCAATCGGGGGAGCTTTCAAGTATCGAAACCGTGTCGGGTCTGATCAACCCTACCTTTTTGACGGTCAGCCAGTCCAAGGGATTGCTGTATTCCTATACTCAAGCGGATGAAGGGCAGGACAGCGGAGCCGTGCTGACGTACCGGATTGATTCGGAGTCGGGTGCCTTGTCTTTGGCCGGACAGGAGCCAAGCCTGGATAAATCGGCGACGCATATCAATCTCGATCATGCGGAGAAGTTTGCGATGACCGTCAGTTATTCGGAAGGGACCATTAACCTGTTCCCGGTTCAACCGAACGGCCAGCTCGGCCCGCTATCGGACAAGGTACGGCATGAAGGCTCGAGCGTAGTGCCTAAGCGGCAGGAAAGCGCGCATCCTCATTCGATCTATACCGATCCGACCGATCAATTCGTGATCGTCCCTGACCTGGGATTGGACACAATCAAGGTATACCGTCTGGACCGGGAGCAGGGCAAGTTCCTGCCGCATGACGATGTGAAGCTGGCTCCGGGGTCCGGGCCGCGGCATTTTGCCTTCCATCCGTCCCTGGCTTACGCTTATGTTATTAACGAATTGAATTCGACGATAACCGTATTTACCTACGATGGGCAGGCTGGCAAATTGCAGGAAATTCAGACGGTATCCGCTCTGCCGGAGGACTTTAACGGTACCAGCAGCACCGCTGAAGTGCAGATCTCCGCTTGCGGATCGTTCCTGTACGGCTCCAACCGGGGACATGACAGCATCGCCGTGTTCGCTATCGATAAGAGCAGCGGCAAGCTGAGCCTGGTTCAGCATATTTCCACAGGGGGCGAGCATCCGCGCCATTTCAGCCTGACGCCAAGCGGACGTTATTTGCTGGCTGCCAACAAAGATTCCAATTCGGTTCACGTCTTTAAGGTGGACCCAGTCAGCGGCAGGCTGTCGGCAACAGGGCAATCGATTTCGATTCCGCAACCAACCTGCGTTCGCTACTACAAGCTGCCTTCCTAAGGAAGCATAAAACAGGTCCTTTCCCTTTGATAGGGAGAGGACCTTTTTGGCGTTTGCGTAAGCCGCTTCCGGCGACGATACTATTGAAACTTTTTGTAGTCGGGATCGTCGTTGATCGGCTCATAATCCAATTCGGCAATTTTGGAATAGGAGTAATGACCGTATTCATCATAGTAATGAAACGGGTTATCCAATTGATTGGGCAGGAAATAGTCTTTGAGAAGCGTAAGGAAATTACGGAGCATAGTTCCACCTCGGCTTTATCATTTATGTAAAGTATTTACAGTTTGGGGGATCCTATGCATCCTTAGCTCATGAGATCGTAATCCTGATGGCGGAATCGCGGCTATTCCCGTCCTCGGGTTCCCAGGTTGACGAAGCTGCATAATATCGTGAAGACACCTAATGCCGCGCCGAGCCATAGCTGCTTATGGTCATTTATTCGTTGCAGGAAGGGGGCGATAGCCATGAAGAAACCGGTGACGGCCGTGATGAGGTTAGGAAGCGAGTCTCCCGTTGCTTGGCTTATGGACCAGAGGGATGCTGCGATCTGAATAAGCCCGACACCCATGCTGAACCAGAACGCTGCCCCGGATTCCGTATAACCGAATACCCAAGGCGATACTATTAACCAAAGTCCGAAGAGTAAGATCAAGACGCTTCTCACTTTCATCCAAAGCACCTCCCATTACAATCATATGTAGCAGATAGGCGGTTGGTTACTAAAAATAAAGCGATTTCATTTTTAGGGTTGACAGAAATCGCGGATTATTTTACAATTTTGGTAACGTTTCCGGTAACGTTACCAAAAACCTGTGCTGCTTATTCGAAGCTCCTGACGAATCTATTGGGAGATATTTTTAACAGGTAGGGTTAAGCGCTTTCCCTTACATTTCGTTAAGAAACACTTTGAAAAAGGGGGTGTAATCCCATGATGAACATCCTCATCATCACTGTGGACCAGCTGCGGTGGGATGCCCTCTCTTGCGCAGGCAACCGAGAGGTCCATACGCCGAATATGGATCGGCTGGCGGAACAGGGAGTCCGGTTCACCCATGCGTTTACGAACGCTCCGGCATGCATGCCGGCAAGATCCTCGCTCCTTACAGGACGGTTCCCCCATGCCCACCGGGTAAGAGGCGGAGGCGTCCGGTTGCCGGAGGATGAGGTCACGTTCCCGCATATTCTGAGCCAGCGCGGCTATCATACCGCCCATATCGGTAAGCTGCATGTGCAGAATCATACGTACCGCGATCATACGGCACCGCATCCGAGCTACGGGTACCGTACTCTGCAGGTTACGGATGAGCGGGGCACTTATCGGGATCCGTATACGCAGTGGGTGGAGCGCAACTATCCCGAATATGCGGAGGCGGTCCGGCTGGAGCCGGGAGCAACCCGCGTGAGAAGCCGGACGGATCATCTGTCCGCCCGAGGCCGCTTCCCGGCAAAGGCTTCTCACAGCAAGTGGGTCAGTACGGCTTCCATAGAATTCATGGAGCATTACGGGGACACTCCTTTTTTGCTGTGGTCGAGCTTCTTCGATCCGCATTCCCCGTTTATCGTCCCGTCCGATCTGGCCGACCGGTATGATCCCGCCGCAGTTACTCTGCCGAGAAACTGCGAGATTACGGCGGACAACGAGGAAGCGATTCGGCAAAAGAAAGCGGCCTACTACACGCTGGTCTCCCATGTCGACGATTGCGTGGGAGAGATCCTGCGATATCTCGATGAATCGGGATTGTCGGACCGAACCGCGGTGCTGCTGTCCAGCGACCACGGGGAATTTCTGGGCGATTAC
This sequence comes from Paenibacillus vulneris, assembly GCF_039543185.1. Classification (NCBI taxonomy): domain Bacteria; kingdom Bacillati; phylum Bacillota; class Bacilli; order Caryophanales; family Paenibacillaceae; genus Paenibacillus; species Paenibacillus vulneris. Next base: position 165,137 of record NZ_BAABJG010000003.1, read on the forward strand.
GGACGCTGGGGCAAGGGAAGGTCCGAGGATGAGAGCATTCGGATCCCGATGATGATACGAACGCCGGGGATGCTGCGGCAGCCTCCAACGAAACCTGTAGTGGAGGATATCGTTCAGCTGTTCGACCTGGCACCTACCATCTGCGATTTGACGGGCAGCATGAAGCCGCATTCCATGCAGGCGAGAAGTCTGCTCCCGCTGTTGAAGGGAGAGAACGACCCCGGCAGGCCGCCTTTCGCCCTGATCGAGCATAACTTCGAGGTATCCCGTATCGATACGGCCGAGGTGTTCGAGAAGACGCTCCGCAGTCATGACTACCGCCTGACGGTTTGGAACGACCGGGAGGAGGGGGAGCTGTATGATTTGCGGAAGGACCCCCTTCAATCCGAGAATGTTTGGGACGCCCCGGAATACAAGGATGTCCGTGCGGAGCTGGTCTGGAAGCTCCTTCATAGACTTATGCAGACGGAAACGACGCTTCCGGTAAGGACGAATCCGTTCTGACCCGGCTGGGCTTGATAGAACGATTCCAGTGAGGTTAATGAAAACCCGAAAAAGGAGAGGGACAGAAGTGCAAAGTCAAATCGTACATCGCATCATCGACGTGGACAATAAGCGCGCTCTGCCGAAAAAATTCCGCATGACCAGTCCGCTTGCGGAAGGCTTGAGCCAACAGCCGGATTTCACCGGCCTGACTGACCTGAGAATTTCGGGCAGCGGCCAATTCTCGCAGCAAGGACTTCGGCTCATGCAAGAGACGATTGGCCAGCCGCGTATAACGATTGTCGACCTGAGGCAGGAAAGCCACGGCTTCGTTAACGGGATGGCGGTCAGCTGGTATGGACCCAATAATGGCTGCAACATGCATCTCACCCAAGAGGAGATACGGGCGGAGGAGGGCCGTCTTCTGCAGCAGCTTGCGGATGCGCAGGAGCTTGTGTTCGACCGGCTGGAGAAGAAATCTGTCGATCTGGATAGTCCGGTCACGGGCCCGAAGCTCGTGCAGACCGAGGAGGAGATGGTGAGGAGCGAGGGGGCGGACTATATCCGTTTCTTTGTGACGGATCATCACCGGCCGTCGGACGGAGAAGTCGACCGCTTCATCCGCTACGCCGTAGGATTGCCTGAGGGCACGTGGCTTCATTTTCATTGCCGCGGCGGTGTCGGGCGGACGACCAGCTTTATGCTCATGTATGACATGCTGCATCACGCAGGCCGGGTAAGCCGAGAGGATCTATTCGAAAGACATGTCCGAATCGGCGGCAAGGATGTAAGCAGCGCTGATCCTAAGGACGAATTCAAGTACGGTCCTGCCTTGGAACGATTGGACTTTCTTCATCGATTTTACGATTATTGCGCAGGCAATCGGGACGGCTATGCTACGACATGGTCGCAATGGCTGGCATCGAGCGGCTCGCCTTCTTAAGGAGCGAAGCCGCAGCTTATGGTTGACCGCGAGCTCCTGTAAGAGCCGGGCTTGGAATCACGAAACGCTTCTTTTCGGGGACGATAGTTGACCTGACAAAAAATATACCGCAAGGCAAAGATGTTTTCGTTGACAAAGAAAGCGGTTTATTTTACACTTTTGGTAACGTTACCGGAAACGTTACCAAAGGAGAATCCCAACTATGCTAACTATTAAAGATATCGCCAAACAGCTCGGTGTTTCCGTCTCAACCGTATCACGGGCGCTCAATAACCATCCGGATATCCGGGAAGAAACGAAGCAGGAAGTGCTTGAAGCCATGAAGCGGTTCAACTATACGCCGAACGCTTTGGCGCGAAGCCTGATTCAACGCAAGTCCAACACGGTAGGCCTGATGATCCCGGATATTACCGATCCCTTTTTCTCGGCTATGGCCCATGATGTAGAGGAAGTGTTGTCGGAGAACGGATACCAGGTCGTTTATGTGAATACGTCACGGAGACCGGATAAGGAAAAACGCTTTTTGAACAGCGTGATGGAGAGGAAGATGGACGGCATTATCGTGACGCCGGACTTCCTGGATGACGACGCGAAGGAGCTGCTGCAGCGGTTGAACATCCCGGTGGTCTTCCTCCGCAGGCGGCCTCCCGAGGAGCTAAACATGCCTTTCGTTGACGTCAACCATTACGAAGGCGCGTGTCGCGCGATGGATTATTTGTTCTCGTTAGGGCATAGGCAGATCGGGTTTATCGGGATGCCCCGCTATTCGTTTACCGGTCAGGAACGGTATCGCGGTTATATGGACAGCTTGAAGAAGCAGGGGATTACCCCGGCCCCCCGAGGCATCTCGTGGAACGGCCGAACGATAGAGTGCGGGTATAAGGCTATGGAAAGACTGAGGGAAGAGCTCCCGGACATGACGGCCGTATTTGCGGCGAACGATCTGCTCGGTGTAGGCGCTTTGGAATACACGGCCAGGAACGGGGTAGCCGTACCGGACCAAATCAGCATTATCGGCTTCGATAATTTGGAGGTCACTGATTTGCACTGGATTAAGCTGACCACGGTAGCCCAGCCTCGCAAGGAGATGGGACGCAAGGCGGCGGAGCTGTTAATGCAGATGATGACAGACAATCTCCTGACGGCGGATTCGATTACGCTGGAGACACAGCTGATCGTACGGAACACTTGCTCCGGGATCGCCAGATAACAGCACAAAGCAATAGAGACTTCGCATTGACAAGTCTCTCTATTTTTAGCCTGAATGATAACGCTTACTTCATGGTTTTTGATCATTGCAGGGAGGTCGGTTTGGATGTCAAATCCGGATGCAGAGGCAAGGATTCAATTGGTTGTGGAGAGAGAGAATATAGATCGGCCGCCCAAGCGCTTCCGCATGGCAGCTTCCCCGTTATCCACAGATTCGGGCGAACCGGATCTTACCGGATTCAGCGAGCTTAGAGCCTCCGCCAGCGGGCAATATTCCCACAAGGAGCTTCAATATCTCAAACGCATCATCGGTGATGTGCCGATTACGCTGGTGGATTTGCGGCAGGAAAGCCACGGCTTTGTCAATGGGATGGCGGTCAATTGGCTTGGGGCGCATAACGGGGCTAACAAGGGACTGAGCAACGAAGAGGTGCTGGCTGTGAACGAACGGCTGCTTCACAATTTGCGCAGCGAGGCGGAGATAAGCTTCGACTACGTGGAAGGCAAGTCGGTACTGATCGAGCAGCCGTTGAAGCAGCCTGTGCGGGTGTTGAGCGAAGAGGCACTGGCCCAAGAGGAAGGATTAGGGTATCAGCGGTTTTTCGTGACGGATCATCACAGACCATCGAATGAGGAAGTAGATCGCTTTATCGCTTGGGTTCAGCAGCTTCCTGAAGGCATGTGGCTTCATTTTCATTGCCGGGGAGGCGTAGGCCGGGCCAGTACGTTCTTCTGCATGTACGACATGATGATGAATGCAGTCAACGTAAGTCTGGACGATATGCTGCAGCGGAATACCGCTATCGGCGGAAGAGATTTTCACCGGATGGATCCGAACGATGTTTACAAATACGAGGCGGCGATGGAACGGCTGGATTTTGTCCGTCGATTTTACAAATACTGCGTTCAAAACGCGCGTACGAGATACGAATTATCATGGTCCGAATGGCTGGAGCAGCCTGCAAGATGATTCCGGCTAGGAAGGAATACATGGTTCCTTATAAGGGTAAGCGCTTAATCGAACAGCTGTTGGCACAATATTAAAAAGGGGGTTATCCCATGGGGAAGACAGCAAGCCGAACAACCATCGCTTTGCTGCTGAGCTCGGTCCTGTTAGCCGTAAGCGGCTGCGGGGGGACGACGGGCAGTAAAGGCAATGCTGCAAACGGAGATTCGGGCAACGCAGCCGGTTGGGCGGAGAAGGCGGGACTGAATAAGACAGAGACTTCGGCAGAGCTCTACGCCAAGGCAAAGGAGGAAGGCTCGGTCGTATTGTACTCCATGTCGAGCCGTGTCAGCGATGTCAAGGACTCCTTCGAGGCCAAATATCCGGGTGTGAAGGTAGAGGCCTATAATATCAGCTCGGTCGATATGCTGGAGAAGCTGGTCCGGGAGCATGGCGCTGGCATTTATAATGCGGACGTTATTTTCACCAAGGATACGGGCGGCACGTTCACGATGGAGCTGCTCAAAAAAGGCATCGTCCATAAATATATGCCGAGCGATCTTGTGGGCAAAATGGTGGAGCCTTATAAAACGCAGGTCGACGGCTTCGTTCCTTATGTCGAAGTGAGAGGAATCTTCTATAACTCCGAAGTATACAAAACGCCTCCGATCACGAACTGGTGGGATCTTACGACGCCGGAATGGAAGGGACGCCTAATGATCAGCGATCCGATGAAGTCGGCGGATACGATGGACCTGTTCCTGGCCTTCGTCCAGAATGCGGACGACATGAAGCAGGCTTACAAGGAGAAATTCGGTAAGGACATTGAACTGAACGGTTCGCCCAATGCCGGATATGAATTCATTCGCCGTCTGGCCAAGAATGACCTGATCCTGACCAATTCAGGCGGGGATATTGTCAAAGCGGTCGGCAAAACAGGGCAGACGAAGCCGCCTGTCGGGCTGGCGGTCTCCACCAAGCTGCGTGAAGCGCAGGGCCAGGGGCTCAAGCTCGGCGTCTCCTACGATATTAAGCCGAAGGTGTCCCATGTGGAGCAGGCGCTCCTGTATATCGGGGATCAGTCGAAGCATCCGAATGCGGCGAAGCTGCTCATCCGCTGGATGGCCGGAGAAGCGGACGGCAACGGGGATGGCTTGAAGCCGTTCAATATTTGGGGAGCCTGGCCGACGCGGTCGGACGTCAAGCAGGTGGAGGATTTGCCGCTTGCGAAGCTGAACGTATGGAAATACGACCCGGTCTTCTACTATGAGAATTCGCCTAAGGTCCGCGACTTCTGGCTGAAGCAGCAGTAGGGAACGAATATCCTTTCTGAAAGAAACAATTATTGCAAACGCTATCATCGATGAATATGCCTGCAAATTATGAAACGGGAGGCTTCATCATAATGAGGACAAAGCGCAAAGCGGTTACCGCGCTGCTGGTTTCGTTTACGATGCTGTTCATGCTTGCTGCCTGCAATTCAGGCAACGGAACCGGAGGTCAAGGCTCGGGCGGAGACGGGAAGCAGGGGGCGGCAACGAATATTCAGGCAGCCAATGAATGGGCGGAGAAGAACGGGCTGAACAAGACGGAGACTGTCGACGAGCTGTACGCCAAGGCGAAGCAGGAAGGGAAGGTTGTCGTCTATTCCCAATCCAGCCGGATTAAGGATGTTAAGGCGACCTTCGAGGCCAAATATCCGGGTGTTAAGGTAGAGGCCTTCAACTTGTCGACCAATGATATTGTCGAGAAGGTCATTCGGGAGCAGGCGGCAGGTATTTACAATGCGGACGTCATCTTCGTTAAGGACGCCAGCGGAGCCGTATCGACGGAGCTCACATCCAAGAAGCTGGTTCATAAATATGTGCCTTCAGATTTATCGGAGAAGATGGTTGAGCCTTACAAAAGCAAGAGCAGCGGGCTTGTGCCGTACTTCAGCCTGCGAGCGATCTTTTACAACACGGACGTGTACAAAACATCTCCGATTACGAACTGGTGGGATTTGACCCTGCCGGAATGGAAGGGCAAGGTGCTGCTGAACGATCCGATCGATTCGGCCGATATGATGGATCTGTTCCTGGCCATGGTCCAGCACGCCGACGAAATGAAGCAGGCTTATAAGGACAAATTCGGCAAGGATATCGTGCTCGAAGGTACGGAAAACGCCGGCTACGAATTTATCAAGCGCTTCCTGAAAAATGACCCGGTCCTGATGAAATCAAGCGACGAGGTCGTGGAAGCCGTAGGCGCAACTAGCCAAGGCAAGCCGCCTATCGGGATCGGCGCCTCCAGCAAGCTGAGGGATGTCGTGGAGAAGAACCTGAACATTGCCGCCACCTATGACGTGAAGCCCCGCATTTCCGTTGTCGGGCCGTCCTACTTGTATGTGGCCGATAAAGCGCCTAATGTCAACGCCGCCAAGCTGATGATTCGCTGGATGGCAGGGGAAGCCGACGGCAAGAGCGACGGGTTCAAGCCCTTCAATGTTATGGGCTCGTGGTCGACCCGAACCGATAACGGACGGACCGACCAGCTGCCGATCGATAAGCTCCATGTGTGGGATTACGACTCCGACTTTTTCTATAAAAATTATGTGAAGTTCAGGGAGTTTTGGCTCAAAATGCAGTGAGTAACTCATTTAGGAAAGCAGGGGAAATCCATGAAAAAAGCGAGGACGACTTGCGCTCTGCTAGCAGCCTTCAGCATAGTAATCGCAGCGTGCAGCACTTCAACCCCCAAAGCTTCAACAGATCCCGCAGCCAATAGAGGAGCAGCAGCCGCATCAGGACAGGGTAAATCGGAGTGGGCGGAGCAGAACGGCTTGTACAAGACGGAAACGGTAGATGAGCTGTATGAGAAAGCGAAAAAAGAAGGCAAGGTGACGGTGTACTCCACTTCAGGGCGCATTAATGATGTAGAAAAGACGTTCGAGGCCAAGTACCCCGGCATTCAGGTCGAGGCGTTCGATCTGAAATCCAACGTCATCATGGATAAGGTCATTCGGGAGCAGGCTGCAGGCATCTTTAATGCCGATCTGGTCTTGACCAAGGAAGTGGGCGGCGGCATCGAGGAGGAGCTGGTCAAGAAAGGCATGCTGTTCAAATACCTCCCGGATGATATCGCAAAGCATATTTACGAGCCTTGGCGCAGCAAAGGAATCGCCTTCGTTCCCTACCTGGAATTCCGCACGCTGTTCTACAATACTGAGCAGAATAAGACGCCTCCGGTGAACAACTGGTGGGATTTGACGACGCCGGAGTGGAAGAACCGGGTGCTGATGGTCGATCCGATGCAGTCACCGACTCAAATGGATATGTTTGTAGGGTTCGTCGTCAATTCAGATGAAATGGCCAAAGCGTACAAAGAAAAGTTCGGTACGGACATCGTCTTGAACGGGACGCCTAACGCCGGCTACGAATTTTTGCAGCGCTTCTATAAAAATGTCATCCTCGTAAAATCAAGCGGCGACGGTCAAGATGCCGTAGGCAAAGCGGCGCCGAACAAGCCGGCTCCCGTGTTCATCGGGGTGTCGGGAGATATTCGCAAAATGGCCGCCAAGGGCTTGAAGGCCGATATCATTTGGGATATGAAGCCGAGGCTGTCGGTCGTAGACGAAGGCTTGCTGTTCGTAGGCAACAAGGCGCCTCATCCGAATGCGGCGAAGCTGCTGCTGCGCTGGATGGCCGGGGAAGCGGACGGCAAGGGAGAGGGAACGGCGCCGTTCAACGAAGTCGGCTCCTGGATGACCCGCGACGATGTGAAGCATAAGAACAGCAAAAACATTAACGAGCTGAACGTATGGCAGTACGACAGCGAGAAGTTCTACAAGGTCTATCAGGACGTCGTCAATTTCTGGATTAAAAATCAGTAAGTTCACACCATCGAAACGGAGTGTTGCCCATGTTAGGTTTTTCGATTCAAAGCCCTGTATTTCTTGGAAAAGCAAGCAAGGACAGTCCCAACGATCTGATCGCCCATTATGACCGGGTGGAGCATTTGCTGGATGCGCTCAAGTCGAGCGGAGTCGGCTCTATCGAAATCCGGATTCTCCCGCGGGGAGCGGACGAGTGGGCCTATCGCGATCTGATCCAGACGATATGGGATATCGGGCTTCAGGTGACGATTCACGGACACGTAGCGGGGGAGCATCCAGGCTCCCGGTTCGCGGAAATTTATCCTTCGATGAGCTATGTGCTGAAGCATTTTCACAAGTATCAGGACAGCCTGACGATGGCGCTGCACGCCTTCGATGCCAAGACGGGCTCGGAGGAGGAGCTTCACCGCCAAACGGTTGAGCTGCTGCGCGATTGGGTCGGCATGATTGACGCCGAGCAGCTTCCGCTTCGCATCGGCATTGAGAATAACCGCAAAAAATCGAGCAAGGTTGACCCCGGCGATTCAATCGAGGGTGTCCTCCGAATCGTGAACGAGGTGAACAGCCCTCATGTCGGCATTACATGGGATATGGGCCATTTCTACTCGAATCTGCTGGATGTCCGCGGCTTGAAGGAGCTGCCGGAGGAGCCGCTGCTGGACCTGCCTCCCGCGGAATTCCTACAAAAGGCTATCCATACGCATATTCACGGCATGGGAGCTACAGGGACCCATAATCCTCTGACACGCAGGAACAGCCTTCCTCTGGAGCATTATGTATCCGCCCTTCAGCAAGCGGGGTATCAAGGGATTTATAACCTGGAGCTCACGATGAACAAATTCGATCAAGACCAGTCGCTGTGCGCGCATGTCCTTGATTCGGTCAGACGACTGCAGGCGGCAGCATTACTCGAATCGACAACATAACAGCCATGGACTGTAAAGGGGTGTAAGTGGTGAACAATATCGAATATTCAGGCACGTCGGCTCCCAAGTACTCGATGACCCGCGCCGTCAATCTGGTAAAAGGCTTTTTCACGAATCCGTTATATTTGATCAGTACCATCGCCATTCTGTTTCTTGGCTACACTATTGTCATTCCCATGTGGGAAATTGTATCGCACACCTTTACATGGCATCCCGAGGACATTCGATCGAAACCGGGAGCCGTGCCGGGTGAACTGACGCTGAATCACTGGCTTCACGTGCTGTACAGCGATATCAGTCAATCGATCTTTTACAAGCCGTTATTGAACTCCTTCAATATCGCCGTATTCGTCTCGATCTTCTCGATGATCATCGGTGGCGGCCTGGCGTGGCTAGTAACCCGGACGGATCTTCCGTACAAAAAGGCCTGGGCGTTCCTGGCCATTATTCCTTACATGCTGCCGTCCTGGATCAAGTCGTTCGCCTGGCTGATCGTGTTCAAGAATGACCGGGTCGGCGGGACGCAGGGGATGCTCCAGTACGTCTTCGGCATCAACCCTCCGGATTGGATATCGTATGGCTTTCTGCCGATCTCCATCGTGCTCGTTGCCCACTACTACACGTTCTTTTATCTGCTTATCGCGGTATCGCTCAGCTCGATCAACAGCAGCCTGGAGGAGACCGCCGATATATTGGGAGCAAGCCGGTTTACGATTCTCAGAAAAATTACGTTTCCGCTGGTGCTTCCGGCTATTTTGTCCGCATTGATTCTAACGTTCTCCAAAAGTATGGGCACGTTCGGTGCGGCTGCATTTCTTGGTCTTCCGGTCAAATACTACACGATCGCTACGATGCTTTACGGCAGCATGAAGAACCGGATGATCTCCGACGCATACGTCTTGAGCTTGATCCTGATCATCATCTCGTCGTTGACTATCTATTTCAACCAGAGGGCTATCGGCAAGCGCAAAAGCTACGCGACGATCGGGGGCAAGGATTCGAGGAAAAATCTGAATCCGCTCGGTCGCTGGAAAATTCCGGCCGTCGCCGCCGTCTTCCTGTTCATGTTCTCTGCGGGCATCTTCCCGCTGCTGCTTCTTTTGTGGCAGACCTTCATGCTGCAGGACGGAAATTACAGTCTCAGTAACTTGACCACACACTATTGGTTCGGGGATTCGGACTTCTCCATCGCTTCCGGCGAGGTCGGAATTTTGAAGAGCGACACGATCTGGCTGGGCTTAAAAAATTCTTTACAAATCGCATTGCTGGCAGCATCAATCGCGGCTATAATGGGTTTAATATTCGGATATGTCATCTCCAAAGGGAGGAAATCTCTTTCCGGAAAATTGGTAGAGCAGCTGTCATTCATGCCTTACCTGATCCCGGGCATATCCTTCGCCGCCATTTATTTATCCATGTTCGCACAGCCGCACTTACTGCTTCCTGCCTTGTACGGAACCTTATCCATCGTCATCCTGATTACTATCGTCAAAGAGCTGCCGTTCGCAACCCGGTCGGGTACGAGCACTATGCTGCAGATCAGCGGTGAGCTGGAGGAAGCGGCCAAGCTGCACGGAGCCTCCTGGTTCCGGCGATTCTTCAACATCATGATGCCGCTGAGCCGCAAAGGCCTTATAAGCGCTTTCCTGCTCCTGTTTATCAGCGCCATGAAGGAGCTGGATCTGATCATCCTGCTCGTGACGCCGAAGACGAGTACCTTGACGACACTGACGTTCCGTTACGCGGAAAAAGGGTACCAGCAGTTTGCAGATGCCATCGTTATCATTATTATCGCAATTATATTGATTACGAATTTTGTTGCGACGAAATACGGCAAAGCCGATCTTTCGAAGGGCATAGGAGGATAATATGAGCGGAATCCAACTGAGCAAGATTAATAAATACTTCGACAACAATCATATACTGAAGGATCTGGATTTGTTTATCGAGGACGGCGATTTCATGACGCTGCTCGGGCCTTCCGGCTGCGGCAAGACGACGACCCTCCGCGTCATTACCGGATTGGAGAATCCGGAGGGCGGGATCCTGACGATCAACGGCAAGGAAATGGTCAACGGAGCCAAGGGCTATTATGCGCCCCCCTCCAAACGCGGCTTGAATCTTGTATTCCAAAGCTATGCTTTGTGGCCGCATATGACGGTCTTCGATAATGTGGCCTTCGGCCTCAGCATTAACAAAACGCCGAAAGCAGACATTCGCGGCAAGGTGGAAAGCGCGCTGGAGAAGATGCGGATCAGCCAGTACAAGGACCGCTATCCGTCCGAGCTGTCCGGCGGTCAGCAGCAGCGGGTCGCCATTGCAAGGGCGATTGTGACCGAGCCGAGAATTTTGCTTCTCGATGAGCCTCTCTCCAATCTGGACGCGAAGCTGCGTCTTGAAATGAGGGCGGAGCTGAAACGGCTGCACCGCGAGTTGAAGACGACGATTATTTACGTGACTCACGATCAGGTAGAGGCTTTGACCATGTCGACCAAGATCGCCATCTTTTTCGAGGGCAATCTCGTGCAGGTCGACACGCCAAGGAATATTTATCGTCATCCGGTCGATTTGCGGGTCGCGGATTTTATCGGCAATCCCAAGATCAATTTCATTGATGCCGACGCATCGTATCATAACGGCAACTTGATGGCGGATTCGGAGCTCGGCACCATGGTGATCCCCGGCGTTCAGCCTGTCTCGGGCAAGGCCGTACTGGCCGTATATCCTGAGGACATCCGCATATCGCCGGACAAAACCGATGGCGCGTTTCCTTTAAGCATCTATTCGGTCATGCCGGCCGGCTCGGAGACGCTGATTCAGCTGACGACCCGCGGAGACAATCTCCTGCTGGCGAAGGTGATCGGCGAGCTGGACTATCCCGTCGGCAAGACGGTGTGGGTAACCATCCCGCAGGAGAAGGTCAACGTGTACGACAAGGAGACGGGAAGACTGATTCCCCGAGCAAGCGATGCTGTGCCGAACAATGAACTGAAGCGTAATATTATTTAGAGAAACATAAATTACAGGGCTGGGAGAGAAAGACATTGACAATGGTAAGCGGAAGCGTATGGGAAATTACCCATTGGGAGCTGGTGCTCCGGATGATATTAGCCGTTGTATTGGGCGGTCTGATCGGAATAGAGAGGGAATACAGCAATCATGCAGCAGGGTTTCGTACCCATATTCTGGTTTGTGTCGGATCAGCGACGATCATGCTGCTGTCCATCTACGGCTTTTCCCAGTTTGTCAATGAAACGAATGTTCGTACGGACCCTGCCCGTCTGGCGGCACAGGTCATCAGCGGCATCGGCTTCCTGGGAGCAGGCGCTATTCTGCGCAACGGCAACATGATCAAGGGCTTGACGACAGCCGCTTCGGTATGGGTTGTGGCGGCCATCGGCCTGAGCGTGGGAGCGGGCTTCTACACAGGCGCATTCTTCTGTACCTTTCTCGTGCTGATCAGCTTGTTCTTGCTGAACAAATGGGAGAAGCATCTGATGAGAAACCGCAGATACCACGAGGTCGAGATCCAGATCATCGATAAGCCGGGGACGCTGGGCCGCATAGCCTCTATCTTCGGAGATCATGATGTGCAGATTGCCAACTTGAAAATGATGCCCGACGAGCATACGTCCAGCGACAGCTCCGCTTCGCCGCCCATGAACCTGCATTTTAGCCTGAAAATGAAAAAGCAGGAGCAGCTCGTCTCCGCTATGGAGCAGATTGCTGCTATGGACGTTGTTATTTCTTTGGAATCCCAGCTGCTTCAAGGCCTGAAAACGAATGGAAGTAAAGAAAATTCGCTTTCCATATAAAACAGACAGGGTGGCTGGAACATGTGAAAAAAATAATACTCATTTCCGATTTGGACGGAACCTTATTGAATCAAACGCATCAAATCAGTCCCGAGAATGAAAATGCCATCAGGCGGTTTAAGGAAATGGGCGGTCTGTTTACTTTAGCGACCGGACGGATGGAGGCTGCAGTAGAGCCCTTCATACAAAAGCTTGGTATCGACGTGCCCGTTATCCTATATAATGGAGCCAAGATTGTGGATCCGGTAACCAAAAAGGTGCTGTATGAAAAGCAGCTGACCATTCCGCTTTCGTTATGGTCCCGATTCATGGCTTCCCTCACTGAGGCCGACGATATGGCGCTGCTTGTGTACCGGGACGGCCAAGTGTATGCGCCGGTACGCAATGCGGTACTGGAAAAGCACGAGAAGAAGGACGGGGTCGTATGTCTGCCCTTCACTGACGACCTCATAGCCGGTCCCGTCACCAAGGTGATGATCATCAGCGACTCGGTCCAGAAGGCCAATGAGCTGGAGCAAGCCGTTCTGAACAGCGGTTTGCCCTGCGAGATGGTCTATTCGGAATCCAATTATTTGGAAATTTTGCCGCAACATGCGACCAAAGGAACCGCTCTGGAAGAGCTGGTCAGGATACTGCAAATCGACCAGCCGTACACCATAGCGGTAGGTGACAACCTGAATGATCTGGCGATGATCCGGCAGGCCGATCTCGGCTATGCGGTTGAAAATGCCCACCCTCAATTGGCCGCCGCCGCTGATGCGGTGACCGTGCATCATGAACGGCATGCCATTGCCGCCATCATTGGAGATTATATCGAAAAGAGGAGAGAGCTGGCATGAGCTATGTGGAAACGGCAGGCAGAATAGCGAGAGAAGCGGGACGAATGATCCACTCCCGAATGGATACGGACTTCTCTACCGAGCAGAAGAGCTCCGTCTTCGATGTCGTCACGGAAGTGGATAAAGCCTCGGAGCAGCTCATAAGGCAGCGCTTGAAGGAAGCTTACCCGGAGCACGGTTTCCTTGGAGAGGAGGAATCGTTCGCTCATGCGGGAGAGCTGGAAGAGCGGTTGGAGCAGGCCAAGAAGGAGCCCTTCGTCTGGATCGTCGATCCAATTGATGGAACGAATAATTACGTGCAGGGCATCCCGGGCTTTACGGTTTCCATAGCGTTGGCTTGTTACGGCGAGCTTAGAGCCGGAGTTATTTACGATCCGTGCCGGGACGAGATCTTCTGGGCGGAGAAGGGAAAAGGCGCCTTTAGGAACGGCAGCCCGATTACAGTATCGAATGCGGCAGAACTGGCGCAAACGGTAGTAGGGACCGGTTTCCCGTCCAAGGCGGCAAACCGGCAAGCGGTGATGACAAGCCTTCAGGAGATAGCCCCTCAATGCCGCTCCATCCGGTCGCTGGGCTCTGCAGCCCTGCATCTGGCGTATGTGGCTTCCGGCAAGCTGGGCGCGTTCTGGGAATACGGACTTAACGCGTGGGACGTTGCGGCAGGGGTGCTTATTATAGAAGAAGCCGGTGGAAGAGTCACGGATACCCTGGGGAATCCGTATCAATTGAGCGTGAAGCATATTGTCGGAAGCAACGGCGGCGTTCACGATGCGCTGTTAAAGCCGATGATTCCGCTGGGATTATAGCTAATGGGCCGGCCTGCTGGGAGCAGGCCGGTTTTTATAAATTTCGGGGCTCCCCGCAAAGTACCTGAATCAGCTTCGAAGCCAAGGCCCCACTTTGTGGGGTTATTTTTGTATTTATGTAGTAAGCTATCGGCTTGTTGCCAAATTTTATACTTTCATGTATCTTATACTATATTAATTATTTCCAAATTCCCCATCAAGAGGAATACACCATAGAGAATATTGGAAGCGCTTTTAAGAATGGGGGCGATGACATTAATATCGTGTAATTCGTGCAATGCAAAATGAATTTATGAGGCAGATTACTCTTAAGGAGGAGCTACGACTTGATTAAAAAAATCTTAAGCAGCATGGCGTTAGGTAGTCTACTAGTAACTTCATCTTTCGTTGGTGCGGGCGGCACAGCGGAGGCGGCGGTGATCACTTCCATACCTAACTCGACTAAGGTGGAGAAAAACTATGACAGCAGCTTTTTAACGGTTCCCGGCTATGCATCTTTAGGAGTTAAGGATAGAAGCAGCTATATAGGAACCTCTTATTATCGTACGGTCAGCAATGGAAGAGAGTTTTTGCAAGCCATCTCGGATGCGAGCAGCGGCGCAGTCAAAGTTATTGAAATTACCGATGATATCCACCTAGGATGGACTGAATTAGCTCTCGATTCAACGGAAAGGTCTAAATACAGTTTTATTACAAAATACCCGAATCCATCGAACGGATTTACAAATCCGCTGTTAATCGAATCCGGAGTATCCAAATTAAGCATAGCCAATATAGAAGGACTAACGATTTTCTCTACTTCAGGCAAGACAATTAAGCATGCCGAAATAAAATTACAGGCGTCCGTCAATGATATCGTAATAAGAAATCTCAATTTTGACGAGATGTGGCAGTGGGATGACTCCGGAAAGCATAAGGAGGTAGGCTGGTCCTTTATCAAGGTCAATGGCGCTAATAACGTTTGGATAGACCATTGCAAGTTTTCTATAGCGGCCGATGGAATGATAGATTTGGAGAATGGCGCATCCAACGTCACTTTTTCCTGGAATGAATTCGGACTAGCAGCTGATCCGAATCCAACGGTAAGCAGCTCTGTTTATCAATCTATCGATTATATGGAGCAAAAATATATAGCAGGCACATTGGACCCGATAAACAGCGTTTATTATAAAATGCGTAATGAAGGCGCTACCAAAAATCAGATTATGGCTTATGCCGCATACCACTCGAAAGTTCATTTGTCAGGCTCCGGCGATAAAGATTATACGAACTACGTCGGTCCTAACGGCGTTGAAATTAAAGACGGGAATCAAAGAATTCGACTGACTTTAGCGTATAACAGCTATAAGAATGTCGGACAACGCTTGCCCATGATTCGTCAAGGCACCGGGCACATCTTCAATAACTATTTTGATAATTCCACTCATCAGAATGCATTGGATAGCGTTGAGGCTATTGCCAAATACGGCGGGGATAAATTATCTCGCGGAGTCAATGCAAGGAACGGTGCTTCCATAGCGGCAGACACGAATGTATATAATGCATTTAACGAACCGCTGATTGGTGCCGAACGCCAAGGTGACGATACGGCTAATATGAACGCACCTTTTGACATGCTATTCCAAAATGCAATGAACCATAGTCTCATTGTCAATTCAACAGTAACCAACAGCAGCGGCACTTATACAGGCAGCAGCTGGGATAATAATGGCGATAATGCGTTTACCAAAGGAATAACCTGGTATGACAAATCTACTATCGGGAAATGGGCTTGGTCTTCTCATATCGACGGGGTAGAAAACATGAGTAAAATGAACCCGCCGACTACACCGTTTACGTTTACCTACCGGTATGACGAGCAATTGCCTTATGTTTATCAAACCTTCCCTCTGTCCAGCGTTGTACCGACAGTCAATCAAAACGCGGGAGTTTCCAAGATTACTCTCAGTAAGGAAGCCTGGCTCAAAACAAACTATAACACGGATGCCTATTCGACGATAGAAGCAGAAAATTACAACGACATGTCAGGCATTAAGGTTGAATCAAGCACTAAAGGTGGCCAGATTGTTGGAAATATTCATGAGGGGGATTACATCGGATTTCGTAATGTTCAATTTGGAATGACAGGACCAACCCAATTTGTTGCAAATGTGGCTTCCAAAAAAGAAGGAAACATTGAGATTAGACTGGATAGCCCGACAGGCACTTTAGTAGGCACTTGTCCGGTAACGGACACCGGCGGCTGGGATACGTGGGAGGCACAATCTTGTACCATCAACGGTCCTACAGGCACTCACGATGTTTATCTGAAGTTTACAGGAAAAAGAGGATTTATATTCAATATCGACTGGTTCAAGTTTATACAGTAACATAACAGCCAAACTAAGCCCCCGTAACCGTACGGGGGCTTTAGTTGTCAGAAGAATTAAACCTTTCTAAACCAGGCAAGGGCCAGCAACAGAAAATTCTAGTTTAGACGAACTTCACATGATATCTTTAGAGTACATCATAAACGATCTCGTTCGTAATTATTTACTACATGCTCACCAAATCGCTATTTCCATGGAAGTAAAGCGAATGGTTGCTCTGATCCTACTGAACACCCTCCCTGGGAGGCCCTGCAAAACCAGTCCTATTGGTTAGAACCTATCAAATTAGTCGGAATTATTGGATCTTTTAACCAAAATATTTGAATAAAATGGAGGTGCGAAACGATGAAGATGCTAAATGAAAATTCGCTTCCAATGGCGCAAGGTA
This sequence comes from Paenibacillus vulneris, assembly GCF_039543185.1. NCBI lineage: Bacteria > Bacillati > Bacillota > Bacilli > Caryophanales > Paenibacillaceae > Paenibacillus > Paenibacillus vulneris. The sequence goes on from NZ_BAABJG010000003.1 coordinate 181,735, forward strand.
ACGCCGACGAGTCGCTGGATGCAGAAATCGGCCGTCTGGCACGCCTGATCCACACCTATACTCCTCATGACGGCACCTTTAGCCAGCGCATCCCCGGTTTGCACGTCTGTCGCTATTCACGAGTAAACGTTGACTGTGTGAGAACCTTCGACTCACCCTCTCTGTTAATCGTTGCACAAGGGGCAAAGGTCATCACTGTGGGGCAGGAGGTCTATCAGTTCGGCCGGGCGCATATGCTCATGTTCCCCGTTGCCCTGCCGATTGCTGTGAAGACTACACATGCCAGTTATTCCGAACCATTCCTGAGTGTTAAGCTGAACCTTGACCCGCAAAGGATTGCTGAGTTGGCACTGAAAGTATATCCCCAGGGCCTGCCTATCGTTCGTAATTGGAGCGCCGGTTACGTCATTAACGCCGACTTAGGCATGGTCAAAGCTGTGACGAGGCTAGTGGAGTGTCTCTCCAATCCCAGCGATGCTGAATTGCTTGCCCCTCTCGTGATGGATGAGATTTTGATACGAGTCCTGCGCAGCCCCTTCGGTGTTCATATCGCTGAAAGTTGTTTTACGGATTCGGTCGTGCAGAGGGTTGTGAGGACGATTGCCTGGCTCCGCGACAACTTCTCCCAGCAGATGAAGGTTACAGACTTGGCCAAGATGGTACATATGAGCGAGTCCTCGTTTCACGAGCATTTTAAGGCAGTCACTTCAATGAGTCCGCTGCAATACCAAAAAGCGCTGCGCCTTCATGAAGCGAGGCGTCTGATGGTTTCCAACTCCATGGATGCGAACACCGCCTGCCGGCTGGTGGGGTATGTGAGTACCTCTCAATTTAGCCGGGATTACAGCCGTTTTTTCGGAAGCCCGCCAAGGAAAGACGTCGCCAGATTGCGTCAACAAACGCAAATGTCGGAATGACCATAACTGGGGAGAGCTCTGCATTCCTGCAACAGCCTTAATTGCCCGAGGCATTTACGGCCTCCTGCTATTCCTGTTCAGCCCGCGGCCGTAAGGCTTGGCGGGCTATCTTTTTTATCACCTGAATACAAGCCTTATCGGATGATCACACCTACAGATTAATCCATGAGCGGTCAGAGGTCAGGGGTGTGTTCTGGAGGATTAGACAAGAAGTGACGAGGAACAGGCAAAGATCCGGGTGGGATGCAGACTATAATGGGTTTATTCTTGGGGCCGGCGGTGTTAATCGTTATGCTCGCCGCGGGTGATCCAAGTAAATCTACAGCTCAACAACTTAAGGAGGGCTTCATTATGCGTATTTTTGTTACAGGGGCGACGGGCTTCATCGGTTCCGCCGTCGTCCGCGAACTTATCGATGCAGGGCATCAGGTAATCGGCCTTGCCCGCTCAGACAAGGCTGCCGAGTCGCTGACAGCAGTCGGGGCTGAGGTACACCGTGGTGCCCTCGACGACCTCGACAGCCTGCATAAGGGCGCTGCCGCAGCAGACGGCGTCATTCACTTAGGCTTCAAGACGGACTTCTCGGACTTCGCCGGTGCAGTCGCAACCGATCTGCGAGCCGTAGAGACGTTAGGTGCGGCGCTCGAGGGCTCCTACAAGCCATTCGTGTTCACCTCGGGAACTTTGTTGGTCGCATGGTCGACCCCACCGGGGCTACTCGGAACGGAAGAGATCGCGGTCAATGCCGAAGTGCCTCGGGGAGCAGCGGAGAACGCGGTGATCGCTCTGGCGGAGCGTGGAGTACGATCATCGGTCGTCCGTCTTGCACCGTCTGTACACGGCCCGGGCGATCATGGTTTCGTCCCGATGCTGATCGACCTTGCTCGCAACAAGGGCGTCTCCGCCTACATCGGCGACGGTTCCAACCGCTGGCCGGCCGTTCATCGCCTCGATGCGGCGCGTCTGTACCGCCTCGCCGTTGAATCTGCACCGGCCGGCTCACGGCTGCACGGGGTCGGCGAGGAAGGTGTGCCATTCCGTGACATCGCAGCCGCCATCGGCCGTCACCTAAACCTGCCAGTGGTCAGTATACCCCGCGAAGAGGCAGAAGCCCACTTCGGCTTTCTCGGCGCCTTCACGTCGTCCGACAACCCGATGTCGAGTGCGCTGACCCAGTCACGATTGGGCTGGCGGCCAATGCATCCCGCATTGATCCCGGATATCGAACAGGGACACTACTTCAATAACTGAACCCATTAACACTATCTGAGTCTAAGTGGAAGGAAGTCCGTTTGACGGTAGTTCAAAAAATGATCAGGGACAGTTTAGAACTTATTTTCCTGTTCTAGATTGTCCCTGATTTTATATTGGAGTCAGTGCATAGCCATTTTCCCCAATAGAGTCAATCAAACGATTCAAGAAGGAATTTACTGGAGCACAAAGAATAGGAAGGGTATAACTCTCATCATAAAGGAGATTTCATCTTACCCATGAAGAAGAAAACATACGCTTTGAAATTAACCATTGCGCTAACAATAGCTGCTGTCGGTTTATCGGCTACGCCGGACATGACAAAAGCCAGTGCAGATAACAGGGCAGAGATGGGGGCGCTTCCGGCCATTTCCTCCGAAGCTATAACCGTACAAGTGGATGGCAGCCCGTTAGTGCTTGAACAGCCGCCGATCATTAGGAACGGAAGTACACTTGTTCCACTCCGAAGCATATTCGAAAGGCTGGGAGCGGAGGTTGAATGGGACGGCAATACCTCGACGGTGACGGCAAGGAAGGGCCAGAATGTCATTCGCCTTACGGTGGGATCGGGAACGGCTGCCTTGAATGAAAAGGAGATATTCCTAGAAGCTCCGCCTGTCATTGTTAATGGAAATACGATGGTCCCCGTTCGTTTTATCGCAGAGTCTCTTGGTGCGAAGGTCGATTGGGAGTCCGATACAAGAACGGTCCGGATCACACAGACCGAAGGAGGTACGGCCAAGCCGCCAGTTTCACCCCAAGTATCCGTCGATAAGATCGTCACCGGCACCTTTACGTATCCTTGGTACAATCCGTTAAACAACGGCACGGCTGAAGTGACCAAACTCGATGACGGACGTTATCATCTGCATGTTTCGGTCGTTCACGGGTTCAGCCACAACTTAGGGGAGTTGGACTCCGACTTCACATATGACGGCGAAAACTTTGTATTTTCTGACCCCGAATACAGCAAGGTTACGATGACGTTTACGGAAAATTCCATTACTATCGATTATCCGGGCTATGGATTCGGAGGATTTAATGCCGAACCTAAAGGAACATTTTACCTGCATAATTCGGGTATTCATGATGCCCCTTTTCTAACGAAGCTGTACACCCGTTTACAACTTCCCGATGTGTATCGGAACGGCTTCTCCGATGTGTTTACCTATTATATAGACAGCACGAAGGTAGCACTGCTTGTCCGGTCCTACAGCACGATGGACCGCAACAAGGTCATTAGCGAGAATTTGGCCATCTATGATACGAACACGCAAACGATTGAGCCGCTTGGGGAAATCCAAAGCTATAACAAGCAGGAGCTTGGCAAAAAGCTTGCCGCTCTTTCCTTGAGCGAGGAATTCATATATGAGGTTCTGAACAAAGAGTACGCCGATCGCTTCATTGAATTGCAAATGGAGAGATTTGACAACGGGGACCTGACATTAGGCGCCCCCGATCAGTTTCAGCTGACGGAGGAAGAAGCTTTCTACATCGTCACAGGGGAAAAGAAGACAACCGCTGCCTCCCATAATGTCCGCGACCAGGACAACAACGGACCTATATATCGGTCGGAGGTTGATCATTCCGATGCTGATAGCGTCACAATCCATATATTTGAGCTGGTTCGCCATAATCCTAACGACGAACATACCGCAACTATCGACTGGCTTGAAGTGAACCGCTCCAACGGTAGGGTGAAGAGTATCTTATTTGAATAAATGAACGACTCACTCAGAAGAGTTCAGAATGAGTCAAGAAAGGTGTATTTTTGATGGACACTCAAATTGAAAGAGCCTTTATATCGGATGCTGAAAAAATCCTCTTATTGCAAAAAGCGGCTTATAGGAGCGAAGCTGAACTATACAACGATTACAGTATTGAACCCCTTGTTCAGACTCTCGAACAGCTGCAAGAACAGTTTGAAGACCACGTGGTACTCAAAGCTGTAGTTTCTGATACCATCATTGGTTCTGTTAGAGCAATTGAGCAAGACGGAACGTGTTACATTGGCAAACTCCTGGTGGATCCAAACCATCAAAATAAAGGTGTAGGAAAAAAGTTAATGTATGCTATAGAAGGGTGCTTCCCCAATTCTCGTTATGAGTTGTTTACGGGGAGCAAGAGCGAAAAGAATATCGCCCTATACGAGAAGCTAGGATATAAAGCCTTTAAAGAGCGCTTGATATCCCATGATTTCAGCTTGGTGTACCTCGAAAAGAAAGGCACTTAGGATTTTGAACTATTGGGGTATAGTTGCAGGTTTTAATTTTTGCTCCCACCCGACAAATGACGGTTAATTGCTTGAAGGTCAAGAGACGTTTTTTCAAAATTGATTATGGAGACTTGTGAAAGTAAAATATTTAATATCAAGCATCAAAAGGAAGGGATTGCGGGGAAAAAATGATCTATTTTTTGATATTTTTATTTGCTTTATGTGCTGCAGCATTGTTTATAAACATGCACCCAGTATTTGGTGGAAACCCAAGCAGCGAGCAGAAAGAACGATACACTAAGTTTGATAATTATGTTAATGGGAAGTTTGTCAATCAGGTGCCTACCAAGATGGATATAAGTGTATATGATTACTTCTCAATGATTAGGGATTCTATTTCGGGTAGTAAAGACCGTAAGCCTGACGGTCAATTGCCCGTTTCCAAAATTGATTGGAACCGAATCCAAAGCGAAGAAGATAGTTTAACTTGGTTTGGGCATTCTACTTTTTTACTCAGTCTCGATAATAAAAAGATACTTGTCGATCCGATGCTTGGGCCGGTAGCGTCACCTGTTTCTTTCGTCGGAAGCAAACGCTACAGTGAAGATATGCTGCATATTATTGATGAAATACCGCTTATTGATGCGGTTTTTATTACCCATGATCATTACGACCATTTAGATTATCCATCTATACGTAAGCTGAGGGACAAGGTTGGTCATTTCTTCGTTCCTTGCGGCGTGAGTGCACATTTGATCCGTTGGGGAGTTGCAAAGGAAAGGATCACAGAATTCAATTGGTGGGACGAAACGGAGTTCAAAGGGTTAACCATTGCTTTGACTCCATCCAAACACTTCTCGGGAAGAGGGCTTTTTAACCGAAATACAACTTTATGGGGCGGTTGGGTCATAATTGGAAAACGAACCCGTTTCTATACTAGTGGAGATGGGGGGTATGGTGCACATTTTAAAGAAATTGGGGAAAAGTACGGGCCATTTGATATTGCCCTAATGGAAGGAGGTCAATATGACCGGCGCTGGCCTTGGGTTCATATGACACCCGAAGAGGCTGTAGAGGCTCATGTAGATGTAAACGGGAAAAATATGATGCTCATACATTGGGGTGCCTTTACTCTTGCTTATCATGGCTGGAAAGAACCTATAGAACGTGCATTGGTAGAGGCGTTAAAAGCAAATGTGAGTCTTGTTGCCCCTCCAATTGGCGAGAGTATCCATTTAAACGGAGAGCTAGCAGCTGCTTATCCATGGTGGAAATAATCCCTCCTTATACGATATGTATGCTAAGAAAGGCTCTTCACTGCCGTACGCATTCCGCCGGATTCCCATGCAGAGGAATTGGTCAAGCGATTGGAGGATCGGAGAGTGGACGTGTTTCTGTCCGATCAGCAGTTCCTGTCCTCCTTCCCCAAGCTGAACTTGCTGCGTCTCAGCATCATTCGGACCGATGAGCGTGATATAGAAGAAGGCATCCGCGTCATTGCCGAAGAACTGGAGCGTGCCCGATTTACAAGCAGTTCCCCTAAGCCAATCTTTCGGCTATGATACTACTTATTACGGGATGAGAGGGAAGCGACCATATTTAAGATCAGTACTTTTACCAAACCAAGCTAGGTTTTAGCCTAGCAAGATGGGTTTGTGTAGCAAATAGCTTCAACAAATTTATTTGCCGATGGTGAATTTCCAGCCCCTTATTCAAAGCAGCTTCTTAATCGAATGAATCCAAACCTAATGCAGGAGGAACTCATGAGCGGAATTGCAAAAACTCCCCAGCCGCCTTACTATGCGGTTATTTTTACATCCGAGCTTACAGCCGGAGATCATGGATACGGACAAATGGCAGACAAGATGGTTGAACTGGCTTCCACACAGCCGGGTTTTTTGGGTATAGAAAGCAGTGTCCGTGATCAAGGGGGGCTGGGCATCACAGTTTCCTACTGGGAATCCCTAGAATCAATAAAAAATTGGAAGGACCATGCCCTGCACAAAGTTGCTCAGGAAAAGGGAAAAGCGGTTTGGTATCAACGATTTGGTCTAAGAGTGTGTAAGGTCGAGCGGGATAATTTCTTTGAAATGTAATCCGTCATCCAGCAATAATTGCAGCGAAATTGATTGCAGCGGCAGTCTAGGACTTAGCTCTCGTCCATGGCTGCCGCTATTCTTTGTCCGGAGGTTAGCGGCCGGGGAAACTCTATGAATCTCATAAAAACTACTTGCTAGAAGTAATATTTTCCATTTATAGTAGGAGAGATCATAGATGAAGAGGGGGATGACATTGATGTATGGTTGGAGCAAGAGGGGAATCGTTGCACTGTTGGTCGCGCTGCTTGTGCTGGCAGGCTGTCAACCGGTCGACGGATTTGACCCGGTGAAGCTGTTTGATCAGGAAATGGGGCTTGAATCCTATGAAGGGTCCACTTCTCTGAAGTTTGAATTTGATATAGACTCCGATAAGTTTAGCAAAACGGATGAGCTCGGGATTGGCTATCCGAGGCCTTATCTGGAGGGCTACGAGCTGTTAAACGGCTTGGAGCTTCGCTTGAACGAGATGAAGGTGAATAAGAAGTCTGGTACCGTTTCCGGTAAAGGCTTGCTGACCAAGGCTCAGCTTCAAATCCCGTTTGAATATTCGGTGCAAGGGGATAAGGCGGTTGTTCAAATGGAGGGTGCACGGCATCCGATTACCTTACAGCTTGGAACGCTTTCTGATGAGCTGCCTTACCGCGTGAGTAAATGGATGCAGTTGGGCAGGGCATCGACGCCGTTATCTGAAGCGGTCAGCGAGCGTGAACGCGATTTGACGAAGAAGGGGCTTCAGCTGTTGGTCCGCAATCTGCCGAATACGGATAGCCTGTCTATTCAGCGCAATCAGGTAGTTGAGGTCCATGGCAGCCAAGCGACAGGAACAACCGTGGCTTTTGATGTTATGGGTACCCAGATGCCGGACCTGTTCAAGAAATACTTACGCTCACTAACCTTGGATGATAAAGGGCTGCGGGAGCTGGCGGGCAGCTTGTACGACTACCTCAAGGATGAGGAAGCGCTCGGGGGCCGTTACCAGGAATGGTTTACCGATAAAGAAATTTCGGTAGAAGGCATTTATGGTGCCGAGAAGTTTCTACTTGCTACACTGTCTTCCATCGTAACAGCGAAGCAGCAGGAGATTCATATTTCTCCGGATACGAAGGTGCATCTCGATATGTTCGTGGACCCGCAGCAGTTTGTAAGAAAAGCAAGCTTGAACGTCCAGTTCAAAGATGAGATCGGCGGACTTAAGGGCGGGAAGGTACAGTTCCAGATGGAGCGTTGGAATATGAATGGCTGGTTCAGCCTTCGGCTCTCGCCTCGCAGGATGCGATAGATATCGCCCAGCTTGGTACTCCGGAGGCGTTCATGGAGCAGGTGGATGAAAACTCCGCATTGTATACGTTCTTGAAGCGTGATTTGAAAATAACGCGCAAGCAGTTCATCCTGTGGCTGATGGAAAAGACCGAATTCGATACGATGGCAGAAGAAATGTACGATTATGATTATTTGCCGTCTTATGGCTTTACCTCTGATGATGTAGCTTATGGACAAGCGCGTGAAATAGCCGAGAAGCTGGGCTATAAAGCGGAATGGGGTAGCGAGAGCAGCAGCGTCGTGATCCATACAGGCAAGAAGGAAATCCGCTTTACGCCAAATAGTGCGACGGCTCTTGTCAACGGCCAACAGGTCGATATGGGTCATGAGGCGCTATTCATCCATGGAGTCTATTATGTGCCGGTTCGTTTCCTCGTCGAGCAGCTGGACGGAGAAATTCACTGGAATCCGGATGAGCCTTTCATGCTTACAGTGACCAAAAATTGATGGGCTTTCCAGCGGCCACATAATGATGACAGCGGGACCTTAGGGTCCCGCTGTTTTTTTGCAGGACAGAAATCGGCCTTCCTACGTCGCGAGTTATAAGCCTTTTTTAGCAATGTACTGAGCAAGATTAACTACACGATTGGAGAAACCCCATTCATTATCATACCAGGAGAGGACCTTTACCATCGTACCATCGGTTACTAATGTAGACAGGGCGTCTACAATAGAGGAGCGGTCATCCCCTTGATAATCAATGGAAACCAGAGGCAGCTCACTGTAACCGAGAATACCCTTCATGGAGCCTTCAGACGCTTCCCTGAGCGCATGATTGACATCATCGACAGTAACCTCTTTGGATACTTCAACGTTTAAGTCAACAATACAGACGACTGGAGTGGGCACGCGCAGAGAGTAGCCATTGAGCTTCCCTTTGAGCTCCGGCAGCACGGAACCAATAGCTTTGGCTGCACCTGTTGAAGTAGGAATCATGGAAACGGCCGCCGCCCGCGCGCGTCTTAAGTCGGAATGAGGCTGATCCTGAATATGCTGATCGTTCGTGTAGGCATGGACGGTTGTCATCAGGCCATGTTTAATTCCAAATTGATCATGGAGCACTTTAACAAGGGGAGCTAGAGCATTTGTCGTGCAGGAAGCATTTGCAATGACATGATGCTCTTCGGAAATGTACTTTTCTTCATTTACGCCCATGACGATGGTAATATCTTCATTCGTTGCAGGCGCCGAAATAATGACCTTTTTCGCTCCTCCCCCCGTAATATGCCCTTCTGCCTTGGCCTTATCTGTAAATCTTCCCGTCGATTCAATGACGATTTCAACTCCAAGATCTTTCCATGGGAGCTGTGAAGGTTCTCGTTCAGCCAATACAGTGATTTTGCGGCCATTCACATAAATATGACCGCCCGACGCAGTGACCTGCGCCGACAATTCACCTTGGTTGGAATCAAATTTCAGCAGATGGGCTAACGTTTCAGCGTTAGTCAGATCGTTTACAGCTACAACCTCGATTTCCGAATGATTTAATGCTGCCCGAAACACATTACGACCAATACGGCCAAATCCATTAATTCCAATTTTGACTGTCATACCATTACCTCCATTTTTTATTATTATTTCAAGGCAAATACGGTGATTTGCCGAGAAAACAGCATAGGGATATTTTAAGTCCATATAAGACAAATTATGTCCCACTAGGGTGTGAAATGATCCATTCAAATGATCCGAACATTTGCATAAGGGACAATTATTGTCCCTATAAGACAAATTACGTCCCGGTTAGCTTATGAACAAATCACTAAAGCAACTGCTTTATCCAAATGTAACTTAAAATTCACTTGCTGTCTACTCCCATCTGTATCATATTTTAAAATTTCATTTCCTTAAAAGAGCAGGTGGCTTTCAAAGGGAAATTTGTAAATAATGGATAATTTGCGTCGAAAGCAGCAACTATCTCCCTTGTCTGACGTATTTTAAAGAGAATAAGGTGACCACAGAGGAGGCGGGAACAATAGGAGCAGCGGCGATAATCATGAACGGGCTTGCACTCATTTTAGGAGTCATATTTGGAGTGCTGCTTTATAATTGGAAAAGTAAAGCGGTAAGCAAAAGGGCCGGCTGGATCTGGGCTTGCTCTGTTTTTGCTGGAATTATGATTTTCTTCAACGCCATTATAGGAATCTCCAACCATATGGACGAGAAAAGAATGCAAGAGGCATTTTCCATGCTGGACCAGCAAATGATCAAAGAAGGCAACCCTAACAAGGAATCAGGGGAAAACCTGCGTTTAACCATCAAAACGGCTACTGTAACTAGAACGATCGATCATCATGTGTATGTCGGTAATTTTAATAAAGCTAAAGCCTTCAATGGAAAAGTACATGTCATGCTTTATAAAGATAATAAAATGATCGCAGAAGATACGTCGCTCGAATTTACGCTTATGCCGGGGGAGAAGAAGAAAGTCAACATTTTCAGCGGTCCCAGAAACTATGACTCGTTCAAATGGGAGTGGATCGGTGAGCTGAAATAAGCCGGGCTTCGTCGGCAAAGTGTTTTGTTGCAGGTTATTGGTTTAAGCATTTGCGGAACGGGGCGGGACTGTAGCCCCGATAGTACATACCCTCTACCTTACATTTATTGGGAAGCGACAGTATGATTCATAAAATATGTGCAGAAAATGGGGAGTGGGCTCCGCACTTTGCTCGGTAAGATCGAAGGCTTCCTAGGTGGCTCCAACGATTTCCTTATTAAATTAGAAGTCCTTGATTTCGATGTAAAAATCTTGATGAGAGAGGTAACGTCTCGGGGCAATGTCTCAGGGTGCGGTGCGTCTTAAAGAGACAAGAGCGAGAGGTCAACCCCCGCGCTCCTGTTTTTGGATTACTGAATTGTAGAGTACTGCGCCAGCTTACCATCACCCTTTAGCTGAGTGTACAAGCGGTAGAGGGTTGTGGCGGCTTCGGCTCTCGTGAGTGTTTTGTTCGGGCTGAAGCTTCCCTCATAGGCGGTCATCAGTCCTTCCCTTTGAAGGCTTGCGATCTTCGTGCCAACGATTCCAGAGTAGTCGTCGTCCAGTGCTCCATCCTTAAAGATGATCGGGAACTCGGCGTTCGTGCGGTCGGCGTTCTCATCGAACCGTCCGTCCTTATCGTACCCGCTGACATTCTCGTATACCTTGATGTCGTTCATGCTCCGCAGGGTGTTGTAGATTTCCTTATCGTCCTTCAGCTCATCGTACAGGCCAGGCATCAGTTTGACGGCACCTAGGCGTGTCAGCTCCGTGTTCGGGTGGAAGTACATGCCGCTGTCGTCCCTGCTGTATGTAAAGTACGTGTAGTCCGACATCACTTTCGATACCGAGTCATATGCCCAGTTGGTGGCAGGAATGTCCTTGAACTGGCGGGTATGGGAATCGTTGGTGGCGTACTTATCGAACAAACGGGAGAACATGCTTACGAACTCCGCCTTGGTTACACCTGCGTCAGGATGGAACGTCCCGTCAGAGTATCCGTTGATGACCCCGTGCTCACTCATGAAGTCGATGGCTTTGACCGCCCAGGAGTGTTTTGTCTCACTCACGTCACTGAAGGTTGCCCCTTGTGCGTTCGTGGCTGTCGCTCCGAATACGAGAGATGATGCGATAGTAAGAATAAGAGCGATTTTCTTCATGATGAATCCCTTTCCTTTTCTATTTTGTAGTGGTAGTTTCCACATATTAGCACACAGGCTTGTTTCTCGTAAATGACAGGATATGGTTAATATTGCCTATTGGTTAGGGAGGAAATTTTCCTGTTTAACAAATAATGTGCAGGTTCGTATAGAGCATGCAAGCAGATCTTTAGCAATCTTGAGTCTGTTCAAGGTTGCTTTTTGCTATATACTAATGGGAGAGCATGGAATAAAGAGGAGACAGATGGACGTAATGGACGATGACAAACAGAGACAAGACCGTCATGCGGAATCGATAGATCAAGCTGCAGAGGATGCGGTAACCCGTTATTTGGAGAAAAAACGACGCGCTGAGCAGGCCGCTAATGAGGTGTTCGAACGGTATAGTGCAAGAAAAGAAGAGGCTCGTCAAAGAGCGGAAGCCGTCATTCAGCGGGTCGATGAGACTCGTCGCAACGCTTATGAGCACATGGAACGCCAGGCTGACCGCATCCTGGAACATCGTGAGGCGGAGAGGCATGCCCGTGAGCAGCGCATGGAGCAGTTAATTACTCGCGTCCGCGAAGCGGAGCAGCGGCTGAAGGCAGAGATTGAGCAGAGAGCGGCACTTACGCTGGAAACCGTACAGCTGGCCAAGAGACAATCGCTGGAGCGAATCGAGCGTGAGGCCGAGCAAGCAGCTATGCGTTATATCGAAGCGAAAAAGTCATCGGGCGGAAAGGAAACGGCCTGGATCGATGAGGCGATGGAACGGCTCGAAATGAAGCGGCAGCAGGCGAAGGCGGAGGCGAACCGGTTGGCTGATGAGATTATTGCCCGTGTCCGGGAACTGGAGCGGTTGACGCAGCTTGATGTGCGCGATTGTTCGGCTTATTTGCGGGGAAGAACAGCAGGGATACTCAATGATGCGGACGTAGAGCAGTATGAACCTGGAATTATTGAACGGTTTGGTACCTTTTTAAGTGAAATTTTGGGAAGGCTGGTCTGCGTGCCGTTCGAAATCATAGAAGCATTGACGGGAAACAAAATGATTGGCAGGATTGGCAAGGCTGTCGGAGGCTCCGTTGAGCGTTCCGGTGTAACGGCTGCCAAAGCGGTCCAAGGTGCAGTTGACGTCATTCATGGTGTTATTGATGATGACGACGTGATGATAAGACAAGGTGCCGATAACCTAAAGGAAGCGGGCTCACGCGTCCTGCAAGGGGCGGTGAATACGATTGAACATACAGCCCGCAGCATCGGACATGTTGTCAGCGGCGATCCATCCCGCATGAGTCGCGGGGCGGAGGGATTGCTTACGGCAGCCGCCGTTATTGCAATTCCAACGGGACTAGCCCTGGATTTGGGCGACTTCGACCTTGATCTTGGTGGTGACGATTCCAGCGAGGCAGGCATACATCATGTAGATCCGCATGAGGTAAGTGGTTATACGAGAGCCGATGGGACGGAGGTAGAGCCGTATCACCGTGGCGGAGATGAAGGGTATGACAGAACGAACCCTGACGGAAATCCGGATAATAATTTAGGTTAAATTCACAATACCTATGTATTTGCAAGAAAGAGGTGTCCGAATAGCCAGCTTAGGTGAAGATAGAATTTATAAAATTTCAGGGCTCCGCACAAAGTACCTGAATCTGCATTGAAGGCCATACATAGCCCCACTATTGTGGGGTTATTTAAGTTAAGGGGGCATTCTTTTAAGCGAATGGAAGGTACAGGACTGATTTAGCTTCAAAGGAGTATGTTGCTAAATTACACTCCTCCGGGTTCCTGATCCGATAAATTCTCCAATAATCATTACTGAAACCGATCAATTGCATCGGAATTTCGTGATTGTTGCTCTGGGGTGGCAGAGGTATGCTTTAGATGTGAACAGAACATCCCATAGGAGGAGGATTTAACAATGACACAATCGATTATCCATACAGGAAAAGTGCTTCGTCAGATCGTCATCGGCCAGCTACAGGGAGTAGCGGAGACACAGATGGACATTCAACCGGAGGGCTTCTCTAACACGGTACGCTGGAATATCGGACACATGGTTTATTGGTTGGATAAGTACGCTTCGCTAAGCTTCGGCTTCCCATCTGACATTCCGCCGCAATATGAGGCATTGTTCAACTCCGGAACGAAGCCTTCGGATTGGACAGTGACACCTCCATCGAAGGATGAACTGATTGGGTTGTTAACGGCACAGCTGTCCCGTCTCTCCGAACTGACACCTCAAATGCTCGAGCAGGAGCTGCAATCCCCGTTTGCAATGGGGCCATTTCAATTCAATACGGCCGGCGAATTGTTTAATTTCGCTTTGATGCATGAAGCCATTCACCTCGGGGTTATTTCCAGCCAGCTTAAGCTCGTCAAATAAGCGAATGACCTAACAAGACCCGAATCAGGAGGCGATTTATTATGATAAAATCGAACGTGAATACCGGTGAAGTACTACAGCGGGTTTCTTCCTTGCAGAAAAACGAAGGATCGGTACCATCCCGAGCCCTAGGAGTATTTGATGCTTTTAAGAAGGCTTTCGAAACAGGAGATACCGCAGATTTTCTTAATCAGGTTACGGAAGATTTTCATTTCTCCGTTCCGCTCCCGTTGGAGGGATGGAATCACGAGCAGCAAGGCAAAGAACGGTTCGAGGAATTGATCAGGTTCGAGCGCTCGGTATTGCAGGTGCAGATGACTCCGCTCATTGAGCTTGATAATGAGATCCGGGGGATGGTGGTGTTTCGTGCAGAAGGGGCTCTGAATGGTCTGACTTATCGCAATGAGCTTGCGGTGATCTTTGAGTTCGAGGCGGATCGGATCCGTTCCTTCCGCGAATACGTAGGCATGCCGTTAAAAAACTACGAGACTGCGTAATAGCTTAGGAGAGGGAAGGGAAGGTTGCTGCCGCAGCCGTACGGGTCCTGGTCACATGCCATTCAAGGTAACGCCACTTCAGTGCAAGGAAACAGCGACAGTCAAGGATGGATACTCGTCCATGGCCGTTGCTGTTTCCGTATTTTGTTTTAGTCTGATCCTGCTATTACGACTCGTCTAGCGGGTCTATGCTCCAGACCTCATAAATCGGAAAAGGGGAGGGGACCATGTGCTGAAGATTCAATATGCTAATGACGCTGATTATGATTACATTAAAGAACATGACCATCATGTGCTAGAGAGTCTGATCGCTAGGAAAATAAAAGAACATGAAATATTCATCATACGAGATCAGCAGAACGTCAATATGGGCTGGTTAAGGTACGGTTACTTTTGGGATAGCATTCCTTTTCTGAATATGATATGGCTTGATGAGCAGTATCGAGGGAAAGGCGCAGGGAAAGAAGCAGTGCTTTTCTGGGAACAACGAATGAAGGAGAGAGGAAGCGGCAAGGTCATGACCTCTACTCTTGCTAATGAACAAGCGCAGCATTTTTACAGGAAATTAGGATATAAAGATTCGGGCTGCTTATTGTTAGAAAATGAGCCCTTAGAGATCCTGCTTGTGAAATCCATTTAAGGAATGTATACATAGAAGCTGCCGCGGGCGATAAAGCCGGCATAAATATTCTTCCTACGCATCTGTAACTAAACCTGCATAGGAACGTCTAAGGATATAAACAGGAAAAGAGGTCCGTTTATGCTAAAATTTGTATCGGGCTTGTGCTGCGGTTTATTCGTTGCAAGTGCTTCTGTTGCCTTCGCGTCAGATTCTATCCAGGCGTTACTATTTCCTGCCCATTTCGAAATCAATGGAAGTCAGGTTTCTTTAAACGATGATTACAAAGTGCTGAATGTTGACGGTCATGCGTACGTACCAATTCGATTCGTAGCCGAGAATTTGGGTGCCACGATCGATTATGATCAGGATACGCAAAAGATTTTGGTTAAAAATCGTAGCCTTGACTTATCGGACCCGGATCACAAAGGGATATGGGCTGGTAATTTAATCCTAACTAAAGACGGCGGCAGCACCAAGGTTACCGGTCAATTGAAAATGGAAGGTGTAGGGAATACCAAAAATACTGTTGGGGCGACCCTTACCTTTTACAATGATAACAATGAAAAAATCGGTGAGGCTGTCATTCGTGGAAATGATTTTGGGGTAGACGCCCAAACCTTCGTCTCCGAGGGCTTGGGGGATTTTAGATCGTATTCGACGGTGAACCTCCATGTTGATCATGTAAACGGCCACCTCACTAGTGCGGCTCCAAGCATCGTGTATGAAAACAAAAAACACAGCTTCACCCTCAATCTTCCTAAGAGCTGGGAGGGGAAATATGATGTGGCAGAAACCATAGACGAGACTTCCACATTCGAAACCATTTCTTTTATCGACACAGCAAACAAAGGATATGGGGGAGTAGTGTTTTCGATTGGTATCTGGACCAAGGACGATTGGAGTCGCAATGGGCAAACCGCTATGGAGGCCGGGCATATATCGAAAGTTGGAGAACGGGGAGATAAAGTGTTCACCATCATCCGTCCGGGTGATGTACAATATGATCCGCATAATGAGAAGTTAACGGCAGAATATCAATCGATGTCGAGCTACGTAAATACGATGAAAACCAGCTTTCATGCAAATGGAAGTCTTACGGATCGTGAAGCAAAGGAGATTCTCAAAGTACTTCTGCCGAAGGCTGAAGTTATCGTTGCAGGAATGTTTAACGGATCTGGATTTTTCAACATCGATCGGACGCAAACGATTCCGGGTGAAGAAGCTTACTGTCTTGTAACAGGCATACCGCAGCAAAGCGGAGAATCGCCGGCGGATATGATGGATAACGTGAAATCCATAGCGGATTTAAAAAAAGCAGTAGAGGACGTATTTACAAAAGAGATCGCTCAACAGCGATTTTATAGCCGATATCTGGAAACGGAAGATATAGGTCTTCCTCTTTATAAGGATTATGAAGGGCGGCTGTATGTCAACTCCATAAATGGAGGACACGGATGGGCGACCGAATTTCTGATTGATACCGCCAAGATACTAAGTCAAAAAGATAATGTTGTAGAAATTACATTAGATACTATAGTACTTGATGAGCCGTACGGTTCCCTGATTATAAAAATCGAATATGTCAATGGAAAATGGATGATGACTTCCGGACTTGATGATATGGTCTATGATAGATGGATTCATTGATAAGATATGATTCGTGTGGGGCTGTCTCGAGGATAACTCCTCTTGAGGTTCATTGAAGTAATGAGGAAAACTTCAAAATATTTCCAATAATTAATTTTCATTAGCCTAGTCGTATAAATGGACGGAGGTACAAGGGTGATATCGGTGGATACTTCTATGGTTTCGTATCGTCGAGGAAGTATTAAGGACTTTGATGATTTACATTGGTCCTGGAACAAGCCTTCAATGACAAAAGATATTTTCAGGAAAAGAATCGAACTAGAAGTACAGGAAATTTGGGTAGCGGAATATAAGGATATGCTCATAGGAGAACTGCATTTGATTTGGGTATCAGAAGATAAGGACGAGGCAAACGGGATTAATAGAGCTTATTTATTATCATACAGAGTTCACCCTGACTATCAGGGAAACGGTGTCGGAAGTTGTTTAATGAATAGAGTCCTCCGAAGGATTTTTGAAAATGGATTTAATGAAGTAACAATAGGCGTGGAACAAACGGAAGAAAAATTAGTTCAGATGTATAACGCTTGGGGTTTTTGTAATTTTATCAAAACAAAAGTCATTGATCAGCATGGATTTGATTCACAGGGGAATCCGAAAAAGGTTCCTCCTTATGATTTATATCTAAAATCGTTGGGCTAACGGTACACAGCGTTGTTTGTAACGGCAAATTTGAAGGCCATCCTTTGCGGGATGGTCTTTACTGTATTTGCAAAAACAAAAAAAGAGTCCCGAAATTTTCCAAGACCTTATTCAACATCATATCAAACGGAGAAAGATAAGTCTATATCTTTTTCGCCATATATGTAAAAATATGTATCGTAAGAATAGGGTGTGGGAGGGAAAGCCTTGGTGATTCCAACATGCTTTTCAGATTATTGCGCAACGATCCCCGTGCTGAATGAGGTTACGGAATGGTCACTGTTACGAAAATGGGCGCTTTCCGAAGTCTACAGAGGGAAGCTCGCGACAGGTGAAACACGCATTATAAAATGGGGCGGGAGTGAGATGTCGGGAGAAGCAGGGATCTACCTGGATCTTGTGTATCCTTTGCAGATTAAAGCTCCTCGGATTTATGAATTCGTTCAACTGAAGGACAGTGGAGTCATGATCATAGAGGATGCGGGGGAGAAAAACCTGGAACAAGAGCCGCACCCCGCCCATTTTCTTGAGGCATCAAGAGAATTGGCAAGACTAAGAGTGGGTGCGACGGCTAACATTGACAGGATGCTTCCTAAGAAGGTCATCGACACTTATTTCGTTTCAAAGGAAAATATCCTGAGACTTTTTTGCGACCTATTGCAGTCTCAAAGGCTAACGGAATATAAAGTTTTATGGAAGCTCGAGAAGGTGTTGCCTTGTCATTTAGAAAGACTCTATCAAATAGTACCAACCTCAATAGTACATCATGATTACCATGCAAAGAACCTGTTGATTCAAGACAATGGCATTATGCCGATTGATTGGTCCATTGCATATTTAAGTCCCCATCTTGGTGACCTGTATTGCTTGATTATGGAGGCAAGCGCTTGGAGCGATCTTACAAGCGAAGAAGTGATTTCAGCCTACCTGGAAGTAACTGATCTGCATATGGAGCATCTGAACTGGCAATTGCGAATAGGCGGTTTATGCTGGCTTATAAAGACATTGCGATGGCTTGTTTATGGGGGTACAGATATAATCCCCGGGTCAGAAGCCTGGATACCGGATCTGGTGAAGGATGTGGAAAATCTGTACCAGGAGATGGTATAACACTTTCTGAGATTCCCTGGCAGCTTCACAAGGATTATGTTTTTCCTTCACGGCATATTAGAATGAAGATAAGAACAATTTGGGGAATACTTATTCACAAAGGAACGAGTAGCCAGGCAGCTAAAGGAGATTCATACGTAATGAAATCGGGTCGAATAAAATTCCCGCCGGGGTTTTGGACGGGATTGCAGCAATTGGGAATTGCCCCGCAGGACGTGGCCCGCAAAGCGCGGCTGCCGCTAACCATTATTACCGAATCAGCTGCAGTCACTGCTGATGAATATTTTAGAATCTGGCAAGCCTACTCCGATCTTATTGGCGACACGGCCATCGGAATCATCAAGCTTGTGACTGTTTTTGAAACGACACAATACCCGCCGACCGTCTTGGCGACTTACCATGCTCGCGACTATCGCGATGCCCTTTGCCGAATGGCCCGCTACAAACAATTATGCCCTCCTGAAAGCTTGCGTATCACCGAGGATGGCGAGAGCTGTACCATCGAATTGGAATGGACGCGCGGCGGGCAAGCCGGACCGCCAGTCTTGATTGGAACCACGCTTGCTTTTCTTCTGGAGCTGGGTAGACGGGGGACGGGCCAGCCATTAGCTGCAAGGTCCGTGGAATTTACTCACTCGATGGGTGATGTAAAGGCCCTTGAAGCTTACTTCGGATGCCCTATCCGGATTGGCGCAACCGGTAACCGACTGATGCTGCATCGAAGAGACCTGGACCGCCCCTTTATTTCGTATAACAGGGAGCTGCTGGAGATTCTGACTCCCGTATTGGACCGATCCTTGGATGAACAGCACAGCCGATCCATCACTGAGACGGTCAAGTGGATCTTGAAGCGCAGCCTAACCGGAGGGCGTCTAGACATTCACTACGTGGCTAGTGAATTAGGCATGAGCGATCGTACCCTGCAGCGGCGTCTAACTAACGAAGGGACGACGTTCAAGGAGCTGCTGACGCAGGTCAGGCATGAGCAGGCACGGGAATACTTGGCAGACCGTAGACTCGAAATCAAAGAAGTCGCTTTTTTAATTGGATATGAAGACCAAAACTCGTTTTACCGCGCTTTTCGGCTTTGGGAAGGGGATACTCCTTCCAATTGGCGTTCCGAATATTTAAAAGCACACCCGCCGTCATAGAATCCGTGCCTACTCCTTTCTAACTGGGCGGTATGTTCCGTACTTCATGATTTGGCGGGTTAAACAAGAAGTTTGGCGTGGCGCGCTAGTTACCGAACGATCCAGACCAAGTAATATAATCTTTATCCAACCCACAAGGGTTCTAAGAAGAAACTTCAAATCAGCTTGATGTGAATGACAACAAAAGGAGACTTAGGTTATGGATATGGGATTAAGGAACAAAACAGCTTTGGTAACTGGATCGACGAAAGGGATAGGGAAAGCCATCGCGATTGAGCTTGCGAGAGAAGGAGTCCATGTACTTATTAACGGACGGAATCCGGAAGAAGTGGAACGAACCGTAATGGAATTGAAGTCGGAGTTCCCTTCTACCTCTCCGCAGAATGCCGCAGCCGATCTTGTGGATAGACAGCAAAGAGAAGCATTATTTGAGAAATATCCCCAAGTTGATATTTTGGTTAACAATATGGGAGTTTATGAAATCATGTCCTATGAGGACGTTAGCGATGAAGTATGGGAAACCTATTTCCGGACGAATGTCCTTGCCGCTAATGGTTTAGCTAAATTTTATCTGCCTGGCATGTTGAAGAATAATGATGGAAGAATCATCTTTATCGCAAGCGAGGAAGCAATCATGCCTTCAGGACAAATGCCTCAGTATGCCATGACCAAATCTATGTTATTATCGCTATCCAAAAGCTTATCTAAACTAACCAAAGGAACGGAAGTCACCTCCAATACGATCCTGCCGGGGCCAACGCTTTCTGAAAATGTATATCAAATCATTGATAGCTTGTTTCCTGGTGATATGGAATTTTCGGAAAAAGAGAAAAAATTTATGGCAGCTAACCTGCCCCAATCCGAAATACAGCGGTTCATCAGGCCTTTTGAAATCGGCAGATTGGCCGCATTCATATGCAGTCCTTATGCATCTGCGTTTAAAGGTTCTCCTATCCGTATGGACGGGGGCATGGTACCTACCATGTTTTAGCATAAGCTCTATTAAAGCCGCCCCACTTTTGTGGGGCTTTTTTTATTGCCAGGACTCACGGACAGTCGGTGCGCATGCCTTCTGCATTTTCAACCCTCTTGTTTTCGGATTTGCCCAAGAATCTTTTTTCGAAGATGAATACCATAGGATATCCCTTCAAAGGAGTTGATAACATGGCCCGCTTTCCAGATGTCGTCATTATTGTTCGATCCAAGAAAAATTTTGCGAATATCGGCAGAATCCGGATTATCGGAAGTGCAAAGCCTTGCCAGAGATTTATTAAAGTAGGAGCCCCAGTCAAAGATGCTGTATTATGCTTGCTCCAACATGGATTTACGATTGTTGAACAAGGAAATGTCGGTGTTTTTTACCGGATTCGCTAATTACCATTTGAAGGACCTGGCTGATTTTGAGGGATTTTCAGATTCCAACCATGCCTGGTTCTATTCAGGTTGTATGAGAACAGCCTCATGCGGGTACACTTTTTTCTTTACAATCGAACGTATATTCGGTATGATTTACGTATGTGGATAAATATTCCAATACCCATCCAACCGGACATATTTGCGAAGGGGAAAATAAGGCAGCTTTTTGACGTCCGAATCTTGCTGTGTGTGCTGGTACTGATAATACCTGGAAAGGTGAGGGGCTATATGGGGGAAAACATGATGACGAAGCACGTAGTTAAATCCTTTAGCTTAATAGGCATTAGAGGTGAGTGTCTTTATAAGGATTTTTCCACAGCGTTACCTGCAGCCAGAGCCAAGCTAATCGAGAATCAATCCTTCGTCATGACAACCTACAGGGGTGCCGTTACAGATATATGGAAGGGCTATCAGAAGATCAATGAATACATAAGAAAAAACGGATGGGTAGAAGACCGGACTTCTTTTGTTGTGGAACTTTATGATGAACGTTTTAACAAAACTTCCGACGATAGTGAGATGGAAATTTACATACCGGTTAGGAAAAGCGATTGATCATTAAACCTTATACATGCGGTTAAAGACTATAGAAAGGGTCTCCGTCGCAATTAAAAGAGGGACAGTTCATGAAATTTTACATAGCATCCAGCCTTAAAAATATAGAGAATGTCCGGGTAGCTGCAAAAAGCCTGAAATCTCACGGGTTGATCCAGACATATGATTGGACAAACCATTCCAATATCGATTCTATAACCAAGCTGCGTCAGATTGGCCAGGATGAAGTATCTGGTGTTTTGGATGCCGATGTGGTCATCGTAATGATCCCCGCGGGGAAGGGCAGCCACGTAGAGTTAGGTATTGCTTTGGCTGCAAAAAAGAAGATCGTTTTGTACTCTTCAACAGATGAAATTAATGATATGAAAACAACCTGTTCTTTTTATCATTTAAAGGAAGTTGAACAGATCATCGGTCCGATGGACGAGCTAATAAAAACGGTCTGTCTTTTCATAAAATAGTGGAAGGGACCTTATCGCTATGAAACTAAACACACTGGTTCTAAATGAAATGAATAAGCAGCTCAAACGAATAGAATCCTGTTTGAAGCTTCTCTCAGATGAACAAATATGGCATAGATGTAAGCCTAATATGAATAGCGTCGGCAACTTATGTCTTCATTTGGCGGGGAACGAGTACCAACATATTGTCAGCGGTATTGGCAATGCCCCCTTTAATCGGACCAGATCATCCGAATTCACCACCAACAATGGAATGTCACGTGAAGCTTTGATAGAGCTGCTTAACGATGTCAGGCGGCAATCTTCTAGCATAATAGAAGGGATTACAGAATCTGATCTAACAACAAGCATTACCATACATTATTCGGTTGAGGATTGGAACAAAATGGTGGTCCGCCCCGCGTTTGAAACTAACGCCTATTACTCAAGGGATATAGAAACGATACTAGTTCAAGTATGTGAGCATTATAGCTATCATGCTGGCCAAATCGTTATAATAACCAAATTATTGAATGATAATCAGGACAACATTACCGGAACGTATCATTGAAGTATGTCCGCCTTTGAAGCCCGTGAAAATACCCTAAAAATAACGACATTTCATGGGTTTCAATAGCGGCTGGAGGGGCATGTCCCACTGGAGTATATTGGAAATAGTTCAAGCTCAATAAGTTTTTCGACGGACTCGCCCCACTTTGGTGGGGTTATTTTGCATGCCGCGGACAATGTAGCGCTTCAAAACGGACTAGGATAGATCGTATTTAGAGGATTCCATATTATGGATAATTTTCATTAGAATGATGTGATTTATGTAAAGCCATTACACAGCGGAACGCTTAGAATGAGGTGGAAAGGTGAAGGGACTCATCTAAATAAGGGAGGAAGCATATGGTTCAGCGCCGCTGTTGGGTAGGTTTATTGATGGTTTGGATTGTATTCATGCTATCGGCATGCGCTCCACTAGGAGGAAATGCAGAGAAGGGAGGAAGTCAGGATGATCCGTCCAAGCCGGTCACATTAAAAGTGTTAGGCGTCATTACGTTCTCCGATGAGCAGTGGGACAACATTTTTGTCAAGCCGATTCAAAAGAAGTTCCCCCACGTGACCTTGGAAAGACTGAACGAGAAAAACTACAGCGAACGCTTAACCTCGGGGTATGTCCCGGATCTGATCGTCACATCGTTTTCCTCCATCCCCAGTATGATTGATCTGAAGGTGGTCGGCGATATCGGGCCTATGATGCAAGCATATCATTTTGATACCGGTATCTTCGATCAGCCTATTGCCGACATGTTTAGAACCTTTCCTTCACTTCAGTTTGCAGGCTTGCCTATGTACAAAAACCCGAAAGTGCTGTTTTATAACAAAGATATTTTTGACAGGCTCGCCGTTCCTTACCCTAAGGACGATATGACCTGGGATCAGGCGGCAGAGCTGGCCCGCAAGCTGACGGCTTCGATAGATGGCGTCCCTTATATGGGGCTTCAGCCTGGAAGTGTGTCTCACCTGGCAGGGCAATTATCGCTTCAACAGGTTCATCCGCAAACGAATAAAGCGGCTATCAATTCGGATGGCTATAAACAGTTGTTTCAATTTTTGAAGCAGCTTCAGACGATCCCGGGCATGGATCTGGCCAAGGCCAATTCGGATGCGTTTTACAAAACCCGCACCCTTGCCATGTACGATTATTGGACGACAGACGGCCTGATTCCGCTGGAAGAAGCCTCTAAGGCGGGGAATCCGATGAACTGGGACATGGTCACTTCGCCTGTATTTGCCAATAAGCCGGGCATTCATTCCATGCCGGACGTTCATGTCATGTTAATGTCCTCGATGAGCGAGCACAAGGAGCTTGTATATCAAATCATGTCCCTTATCGCATCCTCCGAAGAGGCTCAAACGGAATTTGCCAAAATTGGCAGAGTCCCTGTGCTGCGGGATGCCAAAGTGTTCCAGCATTTCGGGGAAAATTTCGCCAGTGTCAAAGGGAAGCATCTGGAGGCTATTTTCAAGACGGGCTTTGCGCCAAGGCCGGCCCCGTCTGCTTATGAGGGCTTGGCAAGCAAGCCGCTGAACGATGCCTTGAACCGTGTCTACGCTGAAAATGAAGATATTAACACGGCTCTTAGAAAAGCGGAAGAGGAAGCCAATAAAGCTATCGAAGGGGCAATGAAGTAGCAGGGGCTGCTAATTGAAATGGAACAGGAGCGGGATTCATGGACAGCGCAAATAGAAAACGGCTGTGGAAACAGCAAATTCTTGAAATCGCTTCCCAGGCGGAAGAGCCCTATTATTTATTCGGGGAGGAGAGGAATCGGCCGATTCTATGGCTTCAGGATTTTCCGGAAGATTGGCTGGAGCGCTCCCAGCGTCGCGAGTTTGCAGCTGTTGTGCGGCCGGGAGAGTTCTATGTGCTGCAAGTCGTCTTGTTTGCCGCTCGCTGCTCGCTAATAGACGTGCAAGCAGAATTCACGGATCTGGTGTCCTCTCAAGGGTCGCGCATTCCTGCTTCCGGAATCGAGTGCTTTGCCATGGGAGGCATGGATGCGTACGGACAGCCGTTTAAGAAAAAAGTTACTGTCCGACAGGGAGGCGTTCAGTCGCTGTGGATTGGAATTTCCGTTCCCAGAGATGTGCCCGCGGCTTCGTATTCCGGAGTATGGACCTTTTCAGCTTGCGGCGGTATTCAGCCGTTTACCGTAAAGCTAACGGTAGCTGGCCAGCCTCTGGACGATGCCGGAGATAGCGAGATGTGGAGGCATTCCCGTCTGCGATGGCTGAACTCGGATCTGGCTATCGACGAAGAAGTGACGGCACCTTACATTCCGGTTACCTGGAAGGATCGGAGGGTGGGCTGCTTAGGCAGAGAGCTGACCCTTAATGACTATGGGTTCCCCGAAGCAATTGAAAGCCGGTTCAATGACGCTGTAGACGGACTCACGGATGTTGGGAAGCCGATTCTTGCAGAACCGATTCGTTTTGCTGTCCAAACCCCGGAAGGAGAGGCAGTCTGGGAGAGCAGAGGAGTACGCTTCGAGAGACAAACGGACAGCCGAATTGGATGGTCTGCCCAAAGTCATTGCCCTTCGTTCGAGATGAGGTGTCAAGGCGAGCTCGAATACGATGGGTACGTCCATTATGAAGTAACCTTGAAGGCGAAGAAGACTGTACATGTCAGCGATATGTGGCTTGATATTCCTTATGCTCCGGGTGCAGCACGTTATGGAATGGGACTCGGGCATAAGGGAGGCTTTCTTCCCGAGCATCTGGACTGGCACTGGGATCCTTCTAAACATCAGCATGCGATGTGGATTGGTGACGTTAATGCGGGCCTGCGGCTCCGTCTGCTCGATCCAGAAGGCCGCAGACCGTTCGTCAATATTTATTACAAGCACCGTCCCTTAACGGTACCGGATAGCTGGGGGAATCGAGGCAAAGGCGGCGTCAAGCTCTTACATCGGGAACATGCAGCTGTATTACGCGCTTATAGCGGTGAACGAATGATGGAGCAGGGAGAAGAACTGCGCTTCGTCTTTGATCTGATGATCACTCCGCTCAAGACGATAGAGATGAATGCCCATTGGAATAACCGGTATTTGCATCGGCTGGAGGGCAAAGCGGTGATGGATCATTGGCAAGAACAGGCTCTCGCTAGCGGCGCCAATATCATCAATATCCACCATGGCGCGGATGCCCATCCGTTCATTAATTATCCGTTCCTGGAAACGGAGACTCTTGCCCGGTTCGTAGCGGAAGCGCATAACAGGAATCTGCAAGTCAAGCTATATTATACCGTGAGGGAAATCAGCGATCATATGACGGAGCTGCAAGCGCTCCGGAGCCTGGGGGATGAGATATTTCCAAGGCCGAATCCGGATGTGGTCACTTCTTTATGGCAGGGCGATGCGGCGAAGTGGGTTCGAGAGCATCTGGGGGATGACATCATTCCTGCGTGGAAGCATGAATTTAAAGCAGGAAAATACACGGGGGAAATCGATGCGGCTATAGTAACGGACGGGACTTCGAGATTAGTCAATTACTATGTGGAAGGCTTGAATTGGCTGCTGAAGCATACCGATATGGACGGCCTGTATATCGACGATACGGCCTATGATCGTTTCACGATGCGGCGTGTCCGCAAAATACTGGACCGGACGAAACCGGGCTCCTTGATCGATTTTCATACATGGAACCACATGAATGAAAGGGCGGGCTTTGTAAATAATGCCGACTTATATATGGAGCTCTTCCCTTATCTCGACAGCCTGTGGATCGGGGAAGGGTTCAAATACAACGAGGTCCGTCCCGAGTATTGGCTGGTTGAAATCAGCGGCATTCCCTTCGGGCTTATGGGGGAAATGCTGGGTGATGGCAACCCTTGGCGCGGCATGATTTACGGGATGTCCAATCGGCTTGGCTGGTTCGGTCATAGCCCGGAGGGGCTCTGGAAGCTATGGGATCGTTTTGGTATCCAGGATGCGCAAATGCTGGGCTACTGGCATCCGGACAATCCGATTGCGCCTAGTCGCAAGGATGTAGCTGTTACCGTATACCGCAAGCAGAATCAAATGCTCATTGCTGCGGCCAGCTGGGCGGACGAACCGGTCCAATGCTCCCTTCATATCGATTGGGGGCAGCTTGGCTGGGAGCCCGACTCGCTATGTATCGAAGTGCCGGCAATTGACAATATTCAAGATTCGAGAGCCTTGGAATCTTTGCAAGCCATACCGCTGCAGCCGCAGCAGGGATTGATCATTATCGTCCGAAGCGGAAGCGGGAACTTATAGGAGGAGACAAGCTAATGACAGGTGCTGTAAGAAATAACGTTGTGGATAAAGAAGTCGTAGTAGGGTTATTGCATCGTCTGTTGGGTGCAGCTTATGCCGAGCAATTTGAGCTGGAAGTGATTGCGCAGGACCAGGGACGCGATGTGTTTGAGATTGAAAATAAGGGGAAGAGAATCGTGCTGCGGGGATCGAACGGTATCAGTCTCGCTTCCGCGCTTCACTGGTATTTAAAATACAGCTGCCATGCGCATATTTCCTGGTCAGGCGATCAGTTGTCGCTGCCGGACCAGCTGCCGCCCGTAAGAGAGGCTGTTCGTAAAATAACCCCTTATCGTCATCGATATATGTACAATTTCTGTACCTTTAACTACACGATGACCTGGTGGGATTGGAAGCGATGGGAGCGGGAAATCGATTGGATGGCGCTGCACGGCATTAACATGCCTCTAGCCGCAACGGGACAGGAAGCGGTTTGGATGGAGACAGGGCGCAAGCTGGGGCTGTCCGACGATGAAATGCTCAAGCATTTGACAGGACCGGCTTACCTGGCCTGGCACTATATGGGGAATGTCGACGGTATGGGAGGGCCGCTTCCAACAAGCTGGATTGAAGGGCAGAGAGAGCTGCAGCTGCAAATTCTGGAGCGTGAACGCCAGCTCGGCATGACGCCGGTGTTAGCGGGCTTCTATGGTCATGTGCCTGCCGCATTGAAACAGAAGCATCCGGATGCCAACATCCTGCAGCTGAAGTCATGGTTTGGAATGCCGGGCATTCACTTCCTGGACCCGCGGGATCCCTTGTTTGACGAAGCGGCCGGTCACTTTTACGAGGAGCAGAAGAGGCTTTACGGGACGGACCACTTGTACGCGATGGATTTGTTCCATGAAGGGAAATCGCCTGACACCTCGACGGAGTATGTCACCGAGTCGGCAAAGGCTGTTTGTCAAAGCATGCTGAACCATGATCCGGATGGAATCTGGGTCATGCAGAGCTGGTCGATGTCCGAGCCCATTGTGCGTTCCCTTCCGAAGGAGCATCTGCTGATGCTGGATTTGCATGCGGAGAGCAATGCCAAATGGAAGCAATCTCATGCTTTTTACGGAAAACCGTGGATTTGGTGCATGCTGCACAACTTCGGTGCGCGTAACGGGATGTTCGGGGATCTGGATTCGTTGGCGCAAGGTCCGGCACAGGCGCTGCATGACCCGGGGAGAGGGGATATGGCGGGGATCGGCTTTGCTCCTGAAGCCATTGAGGAGAATCCGGTTTTTTACGACCTGCTGAGTGAAATGATTTGGCGGACAGAGGCTCCCGATCCGGATGAATGGGCAGCAGCCTACTTGCGGCGCCGCTATGGCAGACATAGTGATGCAGCAGTAGAAGCATGGCGCTTGCTTCGCAAATCGGTCTATTCAAAAAATGCTAATTATGAATCCGTTGTTTGCGCCAGACCGAAGCTGGAAATTAGACGAACCTGCAACGGAACGGTAGTTCCTTTCTATGATGTGCGGGTGCTGCTGCGTGCATGGGAAGCCTTGCTGGAGAGCGGGGAGGAATTGCGGACTTCCATCAACTATCAGTACGATTTGGTGAATGTAGGACGGCAGGTGTTATCAGATACGGCAAGGCCGCTGCATTTGAAGATGATTGAGGCGTTCACCCGAAGGGACCGTACGGGATTTCAAGAATATTGGAACGCATTGGAGGCACTGATCGTCGATCTGGAAGAGCTGCTCGGCACCAATGTTCATTTTCTTACCGGCCCATGGATAGACCGGGCGAAGAAGTGGGGAAACACACAGGATGAGATAGCGCTTCATGAGTTCAATGCCCGCACGATCATTTCCACCTGGTGGCCCGAGGTTACCTTTGACGACTATGCACACAAACAGTGGTCTGGCATCATGGCGAGCTATTACTTGCAAAGGTGGAGACGATTCTCCGCCTGCCTGGAGGCCTCCATCGACGATCCCGATTCTTTCGATCAGCAAGCCTTTGACCGGGAAATACGCGAGTGGGAGGTTAGCTGGATGGAAGGAAGCGATACCTTTGCGTTGGAAGCTGCAGGAGATCCTGTAGACGTATCCCGGCGGTTGTTCAAGACCTACGCCGATATGGTTGAATGCTTTTGGAATGGATGATCCTATCCTGGACTTTTTCATGATTCGATTCGGGTAGTTTACCATTTATACTTTGTTGTAAAGCGTCTCTGGAAGACGGGTTTTAGAGGCTTGACCTCGTAACAACCCATCGTCCCGGGGCGTTTGTTTTTTGGTAAAGGCGGTGCTCAGAAAATCTGACAAGAGATGTTAGCCTAAGAAACGCTGCAGGGGAAGTCTGGTAACCGCATTAGGCTAGGGTGCAGGAATACGCGGCAGGATGTCGAAGAAGATAAGATTAAGCCTATGAAAATCGGATAAGAATGGAGAGCATATGATAATTAAAAAGCCCTTATCGGACATCATTCCTGAATTATTTGATCTTCCTGGTGGTATATCTGTCTCGATAGATGCAAGCTGCAAAAGAATTATACATAATGCCACGGCTGCCGAGTTTCTCCGAATCAAATCAGGAGGAGACTTCTCGATGTCAGCGGACGACCCGCCTTCAGTACTTGCCTTCGATGAGCATGGAAGATGTCTGACTGCAAAAGAATTAACCTTACAGAAGGCTATTTTGGAAGGCAAGGAAAATAAGCAAGTCGTAGAACTGGTGTGGCCTGACGGGGTTCGAAAAATCGCAGTCTGGAACAGCAAACCGATATTCAACGAACAAGGTGAAATTATTGGGGCTGTGTCCATTTCTGAAGATATTACCGATTATATGCTTGAAAAACGGCGGCTGCGGGAATCGCAGGAGCGGTTAAGGATCGAATTGGAGAGGATGGATCGATTAAACCATGTAGCGCAGCTGGCTGCAGGCATCAGTCATGAGGTCAGGAATCCTCTAACCACAGTGAAGGGCTTTCTGCAAATCATGCATTCTAATTTACAGAGGGTCGATGAAACGATCGTTAACCTGATGATCGAGGAATTAGATCGTGCAAATGAGATCATTTCCGATTTTCTGTCTCTTACTAAGGTCCATAAGAAGGAATTAAGCCAAGATAATATATGGAACGTCATTGACCGGATGCTCCCGCTGATAGAGAATGAGGCTTTCATAGCGAAAAAGAAGCTGGTTTTGAAGCGAACTAAAGTATCTGATGTCATGCTCGATTCAAAAGAGGTCAAGCAGCTCATATTGAATCTGGTGCGAAATGCTCTCGAGGCCATGCAAATCGGGGGCACTGTCTATGTCGAGACGCTGGAGACTCCATCCTGCGTAGAATTGCGAGTTACAGACGAAGGGCCGGGTATTCCAAAACATATTTTGGAGCAGCTGGGAACCGGAACCCCCTTTGTTACGACAAAGACGAACGGCACGGGAGTAGGACTTGCCATTTGCTATGACATCGCAAAACGGCATAATGCTCACATGGATATTGAAACGAGTTCAACGGGAACGATGTTTAAGATACAATTCCCGAAGCTTTGAAGCTGCAGCCGATTCATTGAGCGATAACGATAGTTTCATAGTGAAAATAAGGCGCGTCTGCACTTAGCAGGCGCACTTTTATTAATAGTACTTATGGAAATAAGGAGGGTACTTATGAAGGAAGAAGAAGATGATGCTTCGTTTGAAATCCTAGCCGAGCGGGTGGAGTTTACGGTTCAGGAAAAATGAGTGGTTTCCTTTCCCGAACTTCCCATTACTTACCTCGAGGTTACTAAATGGACTTTAATACAGTTCTTGTCACGCATCCTCTGATTAACTATGATTGGATATACATTGACATAGGGCGGAGTGATCACTTTGGGTAATGCTGAGGCAAGTTATCGAATTCCTCTTTTTTGCACCGTGACCCTGCTGTTCTGGTTTTCCATGTATACCTGCGTTCCGATTTTGGCCTCCTATGTGGAGTTTCTGGGGGCTTCCCACCAGATGGCCGGCTTTATTGTCGGCATGTACGGGCTAAGCCAGATGCTGCTGCGGATTCCCGTGGGAGTGCTTTCCGACCGCTATCATAAGCGCAAATTGTTTATTCTGTTCGGTCTGCTGTTCTCCGTGTTGGCTGGACTGGGCATTCTAATCACGCAGGAGATTACCTGGATACTCATTCTGAGGGCACTTGCGGGTGCGGCGGCAGCAACATGGGTCGATTTTACCATTCTGTTCGTAAGCTATTTCAAGAAAGAAGACACTACACGAGCGCTTGGAACGCTGTCCTTCTATAATTCGACCGGACAGATGCTCGGTATCCTTCTCGGCGGATGGTTCGCGGACCGGTTCGGGTGGGAGTCCTCCTTCATCATCGGTGCAGCGGTAGGGATGATAGGGCTCGTAGGTGCATGGTTTCTGGTTGAAAAGGTGGATAAGCATGCGCAAAAAATTACCTTCGAGGGTGTCCTGGATGTTGCGAAGGATCGGACGCTGCTTACCGTTTCTTTCTTATCCATTCTGTTTCAGGTACTGACCTTCGCCACAGTTTTCGGCTTCACGCCGGTGTTCGCCCAATCGCTAGGAGCCACCAAGCTTGATATGGGGCTGCTGACCTTCTTCTCCACGTTTCCAACCGCGTTAGCCGCCTGGTTCGGAGGGAGGCATCTGGCGCAAAAGCTGGGAGAGCGAAACACGATCATTGTCGGTTTTATCATCAGCGGGGTGTTTACCGTGGCGATTCCATTCACCCCGTCGCTCTGGGTGCTTATGCTGACGCAAGCTTTGGCCGGCTTCGGAAGAGGCTTTACTTCTCCTGTGCTGATGTCGTTGAGCATTAAACATATGGATACCGGCAAACGTGCGACGGCAATGGGATTCTACCAGGCGATTTACGGCTTGGGAATGTTCGGCGGCCCCATCATCATGGGAGTCGCAGGAGATTGGTTTTCCCTGGAGAACGGCTTCCTGATGGTCGGAGCTCTCGGCTGCGTCACTTCCATACTGGCTTACCTGATGCTGAATAGGGCAGGGGCTGGAACAACTGCGCCTCCGCGCACGCATGAAATAGCGAAGTGAGGGAAAGGAACTTTAACCATTTTGAACTGCACCCCATTTGTTAGACACAACTAACAATGGAGGTGCATTTTTTTGCCTAAATTCAGTTTAGATGAGAAATTGAAGGCCACTCAAAGGTATCAGAATGGTACAGAAGGAGTTAAAAGCATTAGGGAAAAATCATGAAGTTTTACGTAATGCATTTCTGTTCAAGCTTTATCGATAGAAATCAATCAGATCTCCAAACAGTCGTTTAATCAATTCAAGCTCTGCTTCGGTGTATTTTTCCAGGAACTCGTACATTCTCTGCTTTTCCTTGGTGTGGAGCTCGTCATGAACAGCAAAGATCTTTTTACCGACAGGGGTCAGCCGAAAATATACTTCCTTTTTATTATCGCTGAGCTGGGCCCTTCGTACCCAACCCGCCTTCAATAATTTATTGGTGACCTTGGAGGTGTTCCCTTTGCTTAAGTTTAACGCTTCCGCGATCGATGTAACATTAATCGGCTCCCGTTCTCCAATGCATGCAATGGTATGCAGCTCCGTCATGTTCAGGATTAATTCCACGCCTATATTCTTCCGAATTTCCTCAAGATAAGATCCGGTTATCCATGATTCATATTGCTCTTTTTGCTGAAGAAACTGAATGAAAAGTTCAAGAATTGCGCTTTTATTTGTCTTGATTGAATCCATGATTCAACTATCTCCTCGACTATGCATGTTTGTTTGTTTATTATATCATAAGTATTTTCCTGAGAAACAATATGGGATACAGGTACATGGATACGATGATTAAAGCCATACTACCCTGAGAAATTGTCCAGCTCACTGATTGAAAAAGGGGCCGACAATATGGCAGAGCTGGAGGTTGACACCAAGAAAAGGGGGAGTTACAATGATATTGTTTCATATGAAACAATAAATGAATATGATGTTGATTGGCGTATTTTAATCCTTTTGTTTTATATGTTATTTTTTTGTTCATGTGAAACAATTTATTGTGATGAAGGGGATTTATACCGCACGATGTCTATATGGCACTCATTTGGCCTGGAAAGGTATATTGCCTGGGCAATAACCCTTTCGGAATTGAATCCACTGAAAATGGTAAAGGAAGGCACAGATCGCTGGCGGGGAAAAGCCGCTGAATAGACCTTTATGTCAGACAAAAAGCGGATTGCGGCGGATATTAAAACACGCTGCCGGCGGATCGGTACAGCCGGCCTGGGCCGCTGATTGCGAAAGGAGAATGATTGTCATGAGTATCGCCAAGACAATTCGGGAGAGAAGAAGCATTCGCACATTTAATCGGAACCCTGTGCCTCGTGAATTGGTGATTCAACTGTTGAATGACGCTGTGTGGGCTCCGAATCACGGGCTGCGGGAGCCATGGCGTTTCATTTATGTGGACAGCGACGGCGGCAAGACACGTCTGGTTGACCTGATTACGTCTGCATCCGGCAACCTTAAGCGGTATCGTCTGCTGCCATCCAAGCTTAAGGAGTTCATGAGAAATAAGATACTTGAAATTCCCGCGCATCTGATCGTAGTGATGAAGGAAGAGAAGAACGAGCACAAGCGAAATGAAGATTTTGCCGCAGTTTGCTGCTTCATGCAAAATTTTCAACTTCTTGGCTGGGAGAACAATCTCGGCATGATATGGTCTACCATCGAGTTCATATTCGATCCCGGGTTTCAGGACGGACTGGGCGTACGGAAAGACGAACGTATCGTAGGTATCCTTCACATGGGCTTCTTTGACAAAGCTCCCCGTCCAAAGCCGCGTACACCAGCCGAAAAGAAGCTGACTCTTTGGTAAAAAGCTGTGGACAGTGCGGGGGGGGGAACGGAAATAGTAGGAGAAGGGAAGATCATGGCGAAGTTGGTGGTAGGTCCAATGCACGGCTGCTGGCAATAACCGGCAGCCGCGTTAATGCTCCCACTACCATTTCGTTTAACGTTTTGTGTACCGCTCATAGGCAGCCTGCTGGATTTTCAGGACACTGTCCAGACCGATCTTCTCGATATTTTTGACATAGGCGTCAAATTTGTCAAGCGGTTCGGCTCCCATGATAAATTTGTTCACCATTTCATCCTTGTATGTCGTTATTTCCGCGAATTTGGAATTGAGGACATCGCGCTCTGCCTGCTTAAAGGAAAGGGCAACCGGATATTTATCCTTGATGAATGGCGTAATCGAATCGCGGATTTTTTCAATCTTTGGCGTTACCATGGCATTCTCATAGCGGATGTCCCACTGATAAGCAAATTCGCGGTGGCCGAGTTCGTACATTTTAATCAATGGGGATTTGTTAGGGTCTTTCATGATCAAGTCAGTGTACTTCGGTTGATTGTTATCCATTGTGTACGTTTCGCCGAGCTTTCCGAAATTCATTGCCAGCTGTCCTTCCTCGCTATAAAACCAATCGTGCATTTTGGCAAGTTCCACCTTGTACTTGGATTTCGAGCTAATGGCAAAGCCGTTCTTGATTAACGTTTGTTGGCTTTTTGTATATGCGTCCCCAGAGGGGCCTTTAAGCGGAGGAATGCCAATCATATTGACCTTCGGCTCGGCCTTTGCAACTAATTTCTCCAAATATTCGATGCGCGGAAACGAATCAAATGTAATACCCGATTGTTGATTCGTGAAGCGCGATTCCCAAACCTTCTGGTCGTTCGTAATGTACTCCTTGTCGATTAAGCCTTCGCGGTACAGCTTCGCGGCGAAAGCGAGCGCATCCTTCAGCTTTGGATTCGTATAGGTGTATTTAACCTGGCCGTTCTCAACATAAAAATCCTCCTCGAACGACACGCCGAAAGGCTCGACGAGAGCTAACAGCCCTTTGAGCTTATTGCGCGTTGTAAACGGGATTTCATCGTTCTTTCCGTTGCCATTCGGGTCCTTTTCCTTAAAAGCCTTCAGCACCTCGTACAATTCATCCGTGGTCGTCGGTGCCTTCATACCGACTTTATCCAGCCAGTCCTGCCGGACGATTTGCAAATTGATGGTTTTGACCGCGGAGATTTGCGGGAAGAAGTAAATGTTGCCGTCATCCGATTTGATGTCTTTTAGGATTTGCGGATTTTTCTCCATAACCTTTTTGAAATTCGGCATATATTGGTCGATCAGCTTGTTAAGCGGTTCGAAGGCCCCGTTTTCACCGCCCTTATTGAGCAGGTCTGGAGTCGCTTCCATCATATCCGGAAGATCGCCGCCGGCCAAGGTTAAATTAAACTTCTCGATGTAGTCCTTATCGTCATTGGGGGCTTTTAGCCACTTGAAATACACATTGGTCTTTTCGACGATTGGCTTCATCCACGGCAGATCGTTCGATTCAACCGACTCGGTTCTCGGCCGCATATAGACATTGACCTCGATTTTCTTGTCCAGCACTTTACCGCTGACTGCCGTCTGTCCGCTTGGGTCATTCTGGGATTCTTGAGTTCCTGAAGTCTTCTGATCAGAGCCTCCGGACTGACATCCGGATAGCGTCACGATCAGCGCGATGGCGCTAATTATTCCTTTGGTCCACTTAGAATTTGTCATAGCTGCAAAACCTCCCTTATCCTTTTTATCAGGGACGCAAATCCCGTGATTTCGCGGTTAGCCTTTGATCGATCCCATCATGGAGCCCTGCACAAAATATTTTTGTATGAACGGATATACGAGTAAGATTGGCAGCGTTGCGACAATCAGTGTCGCGTATTTGATCGATTCGCTGAGCAGATTTTTGTCGTCATGGACATCTACCATTACTTGATCGGTCTGGTTCTGGATAACGATGTCGCGCAGCAGGATTTGTACCGGAAACAAGTTTTCATCGTTCAAATAAATCATTGCGGGGAAAAAGCTATTCCACTGGTTTACGGCATAAAACAGCCCGATGGTTACAAGTGATGGCACCGACAGCGGCAAATATATACGCAGCAGCGTCTGTATCGCGGAACATCCGTCGATACGAGCGGCGTCCTCCAGCTCTGCGGGAATTTGCTCGAAAAAAGTGCGCTGGATGAACACGTAAAATGATGCAACAGCAGTCGGAATAATGATCGCCCATATCGTGTTTCGCATCTCAAGCGCGTTCACGACAAGGTAGGTGGGGATGAGGCCGCCGCTAAAGAGCATCGGTAAAAGGATAAAGCCGGTGAGCAAATTTCGCCCGGGAACTTCCTTCTTCGAAAGCGGATAGGCAGCCAGCACCGTAAGAAAGAGGCTCACCGCGGTCCCAAGGACCGTATAAACTACGGTATTGAAGTAAGCGCGTCCGAGCATCGGAAATTCGATGACCCTTTTATAAGCTTCCAACTGAAACCCCATCGGAATAATGCCTATTTTTCCTTGCGAAATATAAATCTGCTCACTGAGTGAAGCGGCAAGAACATATAAGAACGGATATATGGTGATAGCCACGACAAGTCCCAGAAACAGCATATTAAGCGTGTTGAAGATCAGGCTTCCCCATGTCAAACGGCGCAGCGGCATTGTTTGTCCTCCTTACCAAATGCTCGTTTCCGAATATTTGCGTGCCAATCGGTTAGAGATCATCAAGAGCACCAGCCCCATCACGGACTGGAACAACCCGACGGCGGAAGCAAAGCTGTAATTGGCCTCTAAGATACCCCTCCGGTAAACATAGGAACCGATCACATCCGCCGTTACATACGTGTTGGGATTGTATAGTAAAATAATGAGCTCATATCCGGTTTCCAGCATGTGTCCAATTTTAAGCAAAAGCAAAATGATAATCGTTGGTGCGATGCCCGGCAAGGTGACATGCCACATTTGCCTCCAACGGTTCGCCCCGTCGACCTTCGCCGCTTCGTACAACTCTGTATTGATTCCTGTTAGCGCGGCAAAGTAGAGGATGGCTGACCAGCCAAGCGTCTTCCACAAATCGATGGAAGTGTAGATCCACCAAAAATACTCCGGCTTCTGAAGAAAGGCAATCCGCTCTATACCGAACTGAACGAGCAGGTTGTTAATGAGTCCGACGCTCGGAGACAAGAACGTCACGGCCATGCTCGCAACAATGACGGTGGAGACAAAGTGCGGTAAATAGCTAATGGTCTGAACGGATCTTTTGATGAAGGCGTTGCGCACTTCATTCAATAGTAATGCGAAAACGATCGGAGCCGGAAACACGAATACCAGGTTCAGCAGATTGATTATCAGCGTATTACGGATCAACCGGGTGAAGTAAATTGAATCGAAGAAATCGATGAAATGCTTGAACCCGGCAAATGGACTTGCCAAAATGCCTTTGTATACGTTGTAATCCATAAAAGAGATCAAGACAGCCATAATGACGGGAGCATAGCGGAAAATGACATAGTAAATGAAAGGGAGCAGAAACATGAGGTAGTAAGGCAGAGCTTTTTTCATCGTTTTTCGCCATTGTGACGGATTGACAGCCGTGGACGGTGCCACGGAATGGGGAACAGCGGCTTCGGGCTTAGCCATCGAACGAAACGCCTCCTTTCGGTAAATGGATGTTATCAAGTGAGTAATTTCAATTTCGTGTCCATAATGTAACCGTTCACAAACGATTTTTCCATCTCCGATTATTTAGAACCATCCTCATTTTTTATGATAATAGGGGCGATTTGTTTGGATTTATAGGCTAATCTTGGGGGGGATCCGATAGACGGATTAATTGGTTCGCTTTCGAGTCTAGCCGGGAAAACATGCAAAAAAAATGGCCGGCCCCGTCGTTTCTTAAAGATGAGGGCCGGCTAAGTGAGATTCAAGTGATAGCTCAGGTTGAGACCTGCATACGATGGACCCCTTCACTGACGGAACTGTCCTGGCGTGACGCCTTCATGACGTTTGAATACACGGATAAACGTGTTGGAGCTCGTAAAGCCGACCCGCTCTGATATATCCGCCACAGAGTGGTTCGTGGTCTGCAGCAGCAGCTTGGCCTGCTCGATCCGCTTCGAGTTGACGTAATCGACGAAGCTCATGCCCGTGATATCTTTAAAAATGCTGCTTAAATACGATGAGGATAATCCAAGTGCTTCTCCCACGACCGCTAGGGACAAGTCCCGGTGGTAATTGGTCCTAACAAACTGTTCAACCTTCCCGAGCAGCTGGGTGTATTGGCCTTGTTTCTTACCTTGAATCCATTCACCGATGATTCGGAATGCCTCTTCAATGCACTGCTTTTTGTTCTCAACGCCAGGCTGTAAGTCGAGTTCACGGTATAAACTGAAGGAACGGCCGAATATTTCCTCCGTAGTGGAACCGATTTCATAAATCGTCCGGACAGCAGTCCCGGCAAGCGCGTGAAACAAATGGTGAACAATTTCCGGAGTTGGAGGGGCACTCTCCAGATTATCCTTCCACAACACTTGCAGAAGCTCTGATAGCGTTGTTGTGCTGCCAGTTTTCACTGCATTGATGATTCTTTTCTCCGTATCAAAGGAATACATGTAAGAACGGTCGGGTAGTTTGCTTACTTCATCCACGTAGATGACGCTGCCTTGTCCCTTGACTAGTTTGTATTCCAGCGCGGTCAACGCATCCACATAGGAAAACGGTACATCCTCCACCCGCTTGTATACATTGCCTATGCCGATAGTAAAGGTCCGCCCGTGCTCCCGTACGAAAAATTTGGTCACGCGGCATATCAAATCGCTGATCAGCTCCGGGTTCGGATTCCGGGAATCGAGATTGACGACAGTGACGATTTTATTGACACGCTTTTTAATCGATTTGACTGCAAAACGCGGCAGTTCTGCGTCGGTTTTTACAGCCATTTGATCAATCATGCTTATGATATCGGGCTCATGGGGACTGAGCTGCTCGTCGACGGAAAAATCCACCGTCTCAAACACGATGATCTGGTACGCATCGTAGACGAAGGGAAGCTGAAGCTTCTCTACAGCCTCGGCCATTTTCTCTGAGGAAACCCGGCCTTCTATCAAATCATATAAGATCTTTTGCTGCAGCGCAGGCAGATTTTTCTCGAATTCGCCCTTCAACTGATGGTTCTCGAAGTATACGTAATTGATGATCCTGTCAATAAATCCGAGTTCATCCTCCTTACGAATGCCCGGCAATTCGTCCTTTTTACGTTCGAACAAATTCATATAAGCTATGATATTGTAAATTGGCCGGTACATCCGTTCCGTCAAAAAATAGGAGATAATAACACCGACTGCGAGGCAAAGTACGGCAGCAAATAGCGTGAACTGCCTGAATTTGTTCGCTTTTTCCGTAATAAATGCGGTTGGCACCGCACTAATGTAAGTCCACCCATTGACATAAGACGAGGTGAATACGATCTGGTAGCTTTCGCCGGAGATTTTTTCCTCAAGATACCCTTCTCGAGTTCCTTGGGCTTTCACTTTATCCGCAATAATCCCTTTGACGGAATAGATCCGCTGATCATGCTCGGAGCGGACGGAGCTGTTGATCACAAGCTGGCCCGATGCGTCTATGGCGTAAATAAATGCAGGGTACGGGTCGCTAATGCTTTGCAGCATATTTGCCAGGTCTTCGGTTTTGACGTTCATGTACAATATCCCGGTTGGAGATGCTTCACTGAGCGGAACGGTTCGTGCAAACGTAATTACGGACTGAGAAGCATCGGAAGAAACGACGTCGAACCGCCCCATGAACGTGTAGCCGAAATGCCCCGTCTCTATTTTTCGCCAGCCTATTTCAGGCTTGGTAGTATAAAGTTGGCTGTAGAAATAGTCCGAATTGTATTTGGATTCGTGGTTGAGGACAACAGGGTACCGGTAAGGCTGCAGCCATATATCGGCGATCAGCGGGTTGGCGAGTTTGACGCTTTTCAAATATTGTATAACATCCAGAAACAGCATCTGATCGAGGTTCCATGTCTGCTCAGACAAATAGAGGGCGCGGCGGATTGGACCTTGCAGTGAAACCTGGAAAGATAAGACGTCCCACGATTCGATTGCCCGATCGATGTTATTTCGCGCCTGTTCAATATATTTATTATTGGAGGTGACCACTTCTTCAATCAGCAGGGAAGATGATTTGGAATAAGAGACGTAGCCAAAGATGAGGATGGTGGAGATGATAAATGCATTAAACATAACAAGCATTTTGACAAAAATGCTTTTATGCTTAAATGTTTTTAAGCTTTGTGGGAACATGCTCGTGGACAACCTCCTACAAACCGGATGGAGACGTACCATTACTTAATCTACCAATCATTGTAGGGCACCAGTCAGTTTAATGTAAAGCGCTTTAATCTATAATTATATTCATTTACATGGCACATATTATGAATCAGGGAGTTATTTTATGAAAGCATAGACAAGCATGTCACACAAAGCAGATCCCGGATCCAGCGCTAGAGTAGCTCGAACCCCTCACGATGGTTACCGAACTCGAGGGGAGTTCCCCGATCA
Organism: Paenibacillus vulneris; assembly: GCF_039543185.1. NCBI lineage: Bacteria > Bacillati > Bacillota > Bacilli > Caryophanales > Paenibacillaceae > Paenibacillus > Paenibacillus vulneris. The sequence goes on from NZ_BAABJG010000003.1 coordinate 221,848, forward strand.
ATCACTCAAAAGCTGACAGCGTGGGGGACATAGACTTCTTGGGCAATGTCTACGCGAACGACCAGATGGTGAACGGTAATGCGTAACCCCATCGTACCGAGGCGCTCGTTTTTATTCAAACGCCAAATTATTCGTTTTGCAGGAATTCTAACGGGAAATGATTGTTTGGAGCTGCGCCAGGACACCTCCTCTTTTGGTTTATCGAAGTAACGGGCTGGATAGTTGAACGGATGAGTTATACAAAATTGCATAAATCCTAGAAACCACTTTAAAACCCCACCGCCTTCCCCAACACGCTTTTTATGAGCGTAATGGCTACGCTACGGTAAAGATTCATAGTCATCGTGGCGAAGGGCAGGGACGTTGGGACATGGCACGTAATTCATATTTTTGTGCTAGGATTACATTAGGATTTTTATGCGTATCTGTTCGTCTTTTGGGCGATAAATCGTAACGAAGATATATTATATAATGTACGAAAGGCTGGAATAAATCATGGCAAAAAAAGAAGCACCGAAAATTCAAACAGAACGATTGATTTTACGTCCGAGAGCGGAAAAAGACATTCCAAATATGCTTAAAATGTTTAACCAATGATGAAGTAAGGGAATTTCTTGGAAGTAATCCCCCTCGTGATGAACAGTCAATGTTAGAAATGGTTAGGAATCGTAATGAAACAAAATGGACTGTCGCATTAAAAGATACTGATGAATTCATCGGTGATGTAATGATTCCAGAAATAGCAGAAGGTTATCTTGGTGAAATTGGTTATCGCTTCATGAGGGAGCATTGGGGATGCGGTTTTGCGTATGAAGCGGTTTCCGCAGTCATTGAGCATTGTAAAAGCACATTAAACCTTAAACGCCTATTTGCTACTATAGATAATAAAAATATGAAGTCAAAAAAGTTAATTGAAAAACTCGGATTTACTTTGGTAGCGGTGTTGCCTGAATCGAGTTTACGCGGCAGAGTTACCGATGTAGCTTACTATTCTCGTATAGTATAAGTATTATCTTCAGTACGCCTAATTCTCCTACCGCTTTGATAAGTATATCAAACTCGACTAAGTGATTAACGGGCAGGATAGTTTAAGATCATTCGCGCTGAATCGTATCATAAGTAGGGCGAAGTTCAGGTCCTTTACATTTTCCAATCCAAATGCTATCATGCAAACATGACGTTAACGTCATATTATATTTTGGAAGGAGTGATACATCATGAACCGCATGCGCATTGGCGATTTGACAGAACGAGCCGGGGTAACCCAGCGCACGGTTCGCTATTACGAGAGCATTGGATTGCTTCCATCTGGCGAGCGCGAAGGCAATGGTCATCATTACTACACGGAAGAAACGGTTGCTCGTCTGCATAAGATCGATCAGTTGAAGAAGATTGGCCTAAGTTTGGAGGAAATTCGGGACGTAATCGAGCTTTACTTTACGGATACGAGCGGGGTGCTGCCGAAACGGAAAGTCCTCGGTATACTGCGCCAGCATCTGGCTGACACGGACCAGAAGCTTGAAGCGCTCGGGCAGTTCCGCAGCGATTTGCAGTCGAATATAGAACGTTTCGAGCGATGGCTCGAGGCCAATGAAAGCGAATAATTTTTTTTGCTTAAAACATGACGTTAACGTCATGTTTAGTATTCTATGGAGGTTAAATTCATGAGAGAAAACATTGGATTTATCGGACTCGGACTGCTTGGTATGCCAGTCGCTGCCAATCTGCTCCAAGCAGGATATGCATTGACCGTATACAACCGCACCCCAGAAAAAGCGGAGCCGCTCGTGGCCCAAGGTGCGCTGCAGGCGGTCCGTCCAGCTGACACCGTGACAACCGGTGGCATCGTCGTCACCTTGGTTTGGGACGATGAAGCATTGGAAGACGTCGTCAAAAGCGAAGATTTCCTAGAACGCCTGGGCATAGGCGGTATTCATGTATCAATGAGTACGGTGTCGCCGGATATGGGCAGGAAGCTGGCGGATCTGCACGCGCAGCACGGTTCCGTCTATGTTGAGGCGCCTATCTTTGGACGGCCGGAGGCAGCCGCTGCCAGGCAATTGTGGATTCCTATAGCGGGTCCGCAGGAAGCAAAGGAGCGGGTGCGGCCGCTGCTGGAAGCGATGGGAGCTAAAGGGATCTTTGACTTTGGCGAGGAAGCCGGTTCGGCTGTACTCGTCAAACTGATCGGTAACTTCCTAATCGTCTCCGCCGCACGCTCACTGGAAGAAGCACTAGGAATAGCTGAGCGCGGCGGGGTTGATCCCACAGTAGCGGTCAATATGCTTACCAGCACACTGTTTACCGCCCCAATTTATCAAAACTATGGCAAAATGATAGCCGAGAAGTCATCCATATCCGAAAGTAAAATTCCGCAGAAAGATGTCAGCCTCCTGCTGTCGGTGGCGCAAAATGCACAAGTTCCAGCTCCGCTTTCCAGCCTGCTGCTTGATATGCTGGAGAACGGAGATCGGAGCAGAACATAACGCTACGGTCGATGTTATTCGTACTCTTTTAGTGGCTGCTGTAAACTTCGCAGATGAAAATTATCCCCTTTAAGTAAACAGTGCTAAGAAAGCGCACTACAGTGTACTTGGAGGGGATTTTTATGGGGAAAATAAGAAAGACATACGACGTGGAGTTTAAACATAAAGACGTTAAGATGCTCAGCGACGATAAGCGGGGATTTAAGACTTAACAAATGTAGCAGTAAATGAACGATGGATCCAGTTACGTTTACCGTCTGCCGACGCTGCTTTTACGTCCCAATGCAAACCCGTTCTTCCATGCATCAAGCAAAAGAGACATTATGTTCTCTTTTGTCTCCTGATCCCATCTGTTGATCAATCCAACGGTGCTACGTTCGGAGTCAGAGAGCTGCCGGCCGATTGCATTCTCAATCGAATTGATGTTCATTGCGAACCGTTGGTTTGCAAATGAGTTGGGGATGACAACGGGTTTGCCACAAGCGTATTTATATCTATTGAAAGATTTTGATCAACCCATGATTGGAAACGATTTGTTGAGATACCTAATGCATTGATAACATGTTCAATATTTAGTGTGGACTTCATTTAAGATAACCCCCTATAAATAAAGGTGGTCCGGTTGCACTACTAGCTCAACCAAGTCCAAGTGCCCAAATATAGACGTGGTTTCATTGCTTACCTCGGGACTATAGTAACAAAATTTTCTTATTATTTCTGTTTCGTATGCCACAGTTTTTCAGTTATTTTAAGAAATATGAATCTTTTCACCTATTTTTGGAGTTGTTACTTATTCTTTGCTAGACGATTAAAGACATGGTGTGAAGGGTATAATGGAAGCTAGTTTTATCCCAGCCTGAGCTAGCTTTCATATCTGTAGAAAATACTGGACTTATCGTTCCGAAAAAGTATATACTGTACCTACGGAAAAGGAGGGAGAGCCATGGGACGCTACAAAGAGTTTGATAAAGAAGCGGTGCTTCATAAAGCGATGCTCGTTTTTTGGAAGAAGGGCTACGAAGCGGCAAGCATTCCCGATTTGCTGGAAGCTATGGATCTTAGCAGATCAAGTTTGTATGAAACGTTCGGGGACAAGCAAGCGCTGTATATCGAAGCGATTAACTGGTACAAGAAGTGGAAGCAATCCAAACGGGACATCCTCGTTAATGCGACATCCGCCAAATCGGGAATCCGGCAGTACTTCGAGATACACATTGATTCCGCCTTGGGCGGCGAGTCGCCGAAGGGCTGTCTCATTACTAATGCAGCGGTCAGCATGGATTCGCCAGACGAGCAACTGAATGTGTTGATCAGGGAGCGGTTTGACGAGTTGGAGAAATCCTTCTACGAGCTGCTGCGCAAAGGTCAGGAGACGGGAGAAATCATGCCTGAGAAAGATATCAAGACTTTATCTTATCTGCTCACAAACCTGAATCATAGTATAAATATCGTTGTGAAGGTGCAGGGTGACCGCGGCAAGATGCAGCAGATGATAGACATGGTGATGGAAATGCTATAAAACATTTTTTTTTGCACATTCCGGAACGAATGTTCCAGAAAATTTCTGGTAAGAAAAGGGGACTTTCTATGAATTCAGCTTCCATTCCAACGGAAAAATCGGTCTCGCCAGCGCTGATTTTTATCCTAGCAGCCGCTTGCGGCATCATAGCGGCAAATCTTTATTATGCTCAACCATTGATAGGCTCGATCGGTTCGGCCATCGGACTCTCCTCCGGGGCTGCCGCCCTCATCGTTACGTTGACTCAAGTCGGCTACGGGATCGGCTTGTTATTTATCGTACCGTTGGGAGACATCCTGGAAAATCGTAAGTTGATCGTTTCATCATTGCTCCTAACAGCCGCCGTTTTGACAATTGCCGCTGTAATCAAAAGCGCCATCCTGTTCCTCACCGCTTCACTCGTGATCGGAGTAGGTTCTGTAGCAGCACAAATCCTTGTGCCGTATGCGGCTCATCTTTCGCCAGAAGCTGTGCGCGGTCGCAACGTGGGCAACGTCATGAGCGGGCTGCTTCTGGGGATTATGCTCGCGCGTCCCATTTCAAGCTTGGTGGCGGAGTATATGGGCTGGCGCGCCATATATTTCATCTCCGCCGCATTGATTTTCGCGCTGGCTCTTGTATTGGCAAAGGCATTGCCCTCAAGGAAGCCTTCGGCGGCTACAGCTTACCCGGCGCTGCTGCACTCCATGCTGCATCTGCTGAAGGCGACACCAGCATTGCGCCGGAGGGCAATTTATCATGCTTGTGTATTCGGTACGTTCAGTTTGTTTTGGACTACAGTTCCGTTGGTATTGACAAGTCCGCCGTTCCATTTCACTCAGAAGGAGGTCGCTCTGTTCGCATTAGTCGGGGTAATGGGGGCAATTGTGGCGCCAGCAGCGGGCCGTATGGCAGACCGTGGATGGGTTCGCCCGGCTACGGGATGGGCATTGGGCATCGTCATCTTTTCCGGGCTGCTTCCCTTGCTGGTTCCATCAAATTCTGCACTCGCAGTCCCCGTCCTCGTAGTTGCGGCGATTTTACTTGACATGGGGGTTTCCGCCAACATGGTTCTCGGGCAGCGGGTGATTTTCTCTTTAGGAGCGGAATTTCGCAGTAGGCTTAACGGTTTGTATATGGCGATTTTCTTTCTAGGGGGCGCTATCGGCTCAGCGGCAGGGGGATGGGCTTATGCGATGGGGGGCTGGGAGGCGGCACTGCTGATCGGAATCGCCTTACCGGCCATCGCCATGGCGTATTATGCGACGGAGTTTTCGAGATTAGGGAAGGAAAATCTCATTGATTGAGAAGCGCAGTTGAGTAATCCATACGTTCTAAGCCAAGCCAACGGCAGACGATAGCTCAATCATGGTACGACGGCAGCCGGCTTGACGCATCGGCAGCCGTCTACCGTTGAAGCAATGGCAGGATACCGCAACAACGACTAAATTTATGCGTTATAACTAGTGATAACCTTTAATTAGGGTTAGGGGGATATGGATGAGCGAAATCATAACCAAAGCTGTATTATTCATGCTATATCTTCCAGTATTAATATGGGTACTTGACTTCTTTAAAGGGCAACTATTTATTCAAATTACCATACTTATTATCTTTTCTGTTTGCTATTCAATTATTGAATCAAAAGTAAAAGTAATGTATTATGCCAAAAGCATTATACAAAAAATGAGGGGGATTCTAAATTTTGAATGGTGAGTTTTACAGTATTTCTTCGAAAAAAGCTTTAAGCTAACAAAGACGATCATGGGATGATCAGGGAGCAGATTGCCGCGGCAGCTGCTCTTTCTGTCATTAAGCGAAAGGGCAGATTAGATTAGCAATCTGTAAGAAACAATCCGAACTGAAATGTCTTAAAATATAGTTTATGAACAGAGATTGGAGGGCGTTATCGAAATGGCTAAACTGATCTACCCTATTAACGTATCTTTGGACGGTTACATGGAGGACGAGCGTGGTAATCTCGAGTGGTCGATCTCCGATGACGAGGTGTTTGCGTTCTGGACTGACTTCCAGCGGCCGATTGGCACCTACCTATACGGGCGTCGAATGTACGAGTCGATGGTGTACTGGGAGACGGCGAACATCAAAATGAACCCGTCCAGCGGCGATCAACCGGAGGTAATGCGGGACTTCGCACAGATTTGGCGAGCTGCTGAGAAGATCGTGTTTTCCCGGACACTTCAGTCGGTTTCAAACGCTAGGACTAGGATCGAGCGCGAATTCGATCCTGATGCGATCCGGAGGCTGAAGGAGTCTTCAGGAGCCGACATTACGATTGGCGGCACCGAGCTTGCTGGGCAGGCGATGAGCGCGGGACTGATCGACGAGTGTCATCTGCTTGTTAATCCGATAATCTTGGGTGGAGGTAAGCGAGCATTGCCGGACAACCTCAGCATGCGGCTCGAGTTGCTCGGTGAGCGCCGCTTCCGATGCGGAGTTGTTCAGCTTCACTACCGCGTGATCGTCTGACCGTGACACTAGAGTGAATTCAGGAGATACGTTTTCGGGCTTACTTTAATCGAGTGAAATTTACGCAATCCGGAAGTTATGAGCGGCTTCCATTTTTAAACTAAGGGGCACGCTAGCTATATAACGAACTAAGACGCGGCGGCCGGTACAAACCGGCAGCCGCGTTATACTATTGGCAAGATAGTTCAATAAAGTGCCCACAATTGTTAGAATCAATTAACATTAAGGGCAGTTGGCTTGAATTCAACTGCTGTTATTTTTCAACTGGATAATTTAACCGGACCTCGAAACTGGCAGATTGGTTTAGGGGTATTTGTCATAATAATGCATCTATGTTACGTTGAATTTGGTGAATGAATCCATAACTGAACGCTGGAAACACTATTCACACCACAAGAATCGGATATAGAAATAATTTGAGCGTTGTTTATGACGGTCCGTTCTGTAGAACCATTATGCAAGATGTTTAAAGTAACACAGTTACCCATTGTCATAAACCGTCTTGCCTTTCGTACTATTTGTGTAAGATAATGGCATGAGCCGCTTAAATTTCAGATAAAGGAAGACGATTTTATGTTTGGAGCCACTATACTTCTGGTTGATGATGAGAAGGAAATCACCAATCTTCTGGAAATTTATTTGAAAAATGAAGGATTTCATGTGTGTACGGCGAGTGACGGTGTCGAGGCTTTGGAAATTTTACAAACGACTACGGTTGACTTGATCATTCTTGACGTCATGATGCCTCGTATGGACGGGATTCAAGCTTGTATGAAAATACGCGAGGAAAAGCAGATGCCGATCATCATGCTATCCGCTAAAGGCCAAGAGATCGATAAAATTACGGGATTAAGCATTGGAGCGGACGACTATGTTGTTAAACCATTCAGTCCTCTGGAAATCGTTGCCCGGGTCAAATCGCAGCTTCGCAGATTCATGCAGTTCCATGCGAATCAAGCAAAGGATGAAAGTGAACTGGTGATCGATGATCTCATCATAAATTTGAAGACGCATAAAGTGTTTATCGATAACAACCAGGTCAAGCTGACGCCGCGTGAATTCGCTATTTTGCAAGTGCTTGCCCAACACCGCGGCAACGTGCTAAGTATGGAGCAAATCTACGAATCCGTGTGGAACGAGCCATTCTACGAATCCAATAATACGGTTATGGTTCACATCCGCAAAATCCGCGAAAAGCTCGAAAAAGATCCAAGCTCCCCGCAGTACATCAAAACCGTATGGGGAATAGGCTACACGATCGAGTAGTCTACAATATCATAAGGACGGATTGGAGTTCGGACGTGGAAATAAAATTCATCAATACGATGCGCTGGAAATTTATATTGCTGTTCGTGCTCAGTATTGCATTAACTGCCGTCACCGAACTTATTGGTTATCGGCTATTTTTGAAGCTTGTTTTTGTATGGCCGTTCTCTGCGCCGACGCGCTGGGTCGTCAATCATATTGGCTCCACGCCGATCATGATTATTTCCGGCTGCGTGCTTTTCCTTATCTATTTTTTTGTGCTCAGCAGTAAAGTTTTTTCGTATTTGGAGGAGATCACACGGGGGCTGCAAGAGATATCTCAGGGCAATCTGTCGTATGAAATTACGACCAAATCATCGGACGAATTGGGTGTCTTGGCGGAACATTTTAATCATATGACCAAGCAGCTGCGGAAGTCGATTGAAGAAGAGCGAAATGCCGAAAAAACCAAAAACGAGCTGATCACAGGGGTATCTCACGATCTGCGCACTCCGCTCACCTCGATTCTCGGTTACTTGGAGCTGATTGAGACGGATCGCTATAAAGATGAGGTGGAGCTGCGGTATTACATAAACATTGCCTATGAAAAAACGAAAACCTTAAAAAAGCTGATCGACCACCTCTTCGAGTACACGTCGCTAAGCGGGCAAGGCATTCAGTTTCAAATGAAAAAAGTAAACATCCTGGGCTTCCTGAAGCAATTGGCGGAGGAATTCACCCCCCAGTTAAGAAAAGCAAACATGTCATGCCGATTGACTGCCCCGGACGATAGCTTGTATGTGCTTGCCGACGGCCACCAATTAATGCGTGCATACGAAAATATTATATCCAACGCGATTCGTTACGGAAGCACCGGCAAATCTATCGATATCCGGATCAGCAAGGTTGAAAACGAGGCTGTCGTGGAAATCGTCAACTATGGCGAACCGATTCCCGAGCGTGATATCCCTTATATTTTCGAACGATTTTATCGAACCGACAAATCAAGATCTTCACAGACCGGAGGAACCGGGCTTGGGCTGGCCATCACGAAAAGCATTATCGAGATCCATGGCGGGTTGATTTCGGTTCGGAGCAGCCGCAAGGAAACGGTCTTTGAAACCAGACTTCCCATATATGAAAATGTATCTCCAGGATCACAATAAGGCCGTTAACCGGCCTTTTTTACAGTGTAGAATTTAAAAAATTTCGGGGCTCCCCGAAAGTACCTGAATCAGCTTCGAAGCCAAGGCCCCACTTTGTGGGGTTATTTTTGTTTGCAGCATTTCTTAATTTTTATTAAGAATCATTTAAGCGTCCGCTAAGCGCCTGCATAAGGAACATTAACATTTCTCGTTTATGCTAAACGACGGCAGGGATAATGAAGTACCCATCCTGCTATAACAAATAATATAGGCAGAGGTGTTCATCATGTTTAAAAAAAGGGCTCAGTTTATAGCGGGGGCGATATTCATAGTGTTGCTTGGACTGGGGATGGGATGGTATATGAATTCGTCAAAAAACGGCGATGCAGGAGTTCATGTGCCGCCGACCGGGAATGTGAAGCGCGAGCCTCAGGCCGTTCAATCCGTGGACAAGTTGAAGGAGAGTTATGACGTAGTGGTTGTCGGTACAGACCCCGAGGGGATTGCAGCAGCTATCTCAGCGGCTCGCAACGGGCTGCAGACACTGCTGATCGACAGCCGGAACCGGCAAGTTCTGGGCGGGCTGATGACGGTCGGTTGGTTGAACAGCATCGACATGAATTGGGACAAAACATCCACGAAGCTGCCGGGAAAAGAGCAGGATTATTATAACAAAGGAATTTTTACGGAATGGTACAATAAAACGGAAGGCCATTCTTTTGATGTAACGACGGGAGCCAATGCTTTTTACGACTTGGTTAAGGCGGAGAAACATATAGATCTGTATATGAAGGCTTCCTCCGTGGAGCCGATTGTGCAAAAGGATGGGGCTAACGCAGGGGTCCAAGGCATCACTGTCGGCTTACCGGACGGAACGAAGCAAAATGTACAAGCAAAAGCCGTCATTGACGCTACCCAAGACGCAGATGTGGCGGCCGCTTCCGGAGCCTCGTTTACAATCGGCCGCGAGGATCTGGGTGATGAAGCATCGCGAATGGCGGTCACCGCGGTATTCCGCTTGAATAATATCGATGATAAGGCATGGAGCTTGATTGCCAAACGGTTAAATGGAGACGGGGACAGCAATACCGGCGTCAGTAAAATGTCCGCATGGGGCTACGGCAAAGAAATGAAGGGCTACGAACCGCTTAACAAAGAACGCGTGAAAATGCGCGGTCTCAATATTGGCCGGCAGCTCGACGGGACGATTCTGATCAACGCCCTGCAAATCTTCGGAGTTGACGGCTTGAATCCTCAATCCGTCAAGGAAGGAATGGATATTGCGAACAAAGAAATCCCGAATGTCGTTAACTACTTGAAACAATTCGAGGAGTTCAAAAATATTGAATTCAGTGGAATCGCTCCTGAACTCTATGTTCGTGAGACACGCCATCTGAACGGCTTGTATCGTTTAAGCGTCATCGATTTACTGGAGAACCGGGACCAGTGGGATCGCATCGCCTTCGGCTCTTACCCTGCAGATATTCAACGAACTTCTCCGAATGATAACGGGTCTGTTGTCGTGGATCCATTGAAATATGCGGTACCGTTCCGCAGTATCGTTCCGAACAATGTGGACGGGATTCTCGTCGTGGGAAGATCCGCCAGCTACGATACGCTAGCACACGGCAGCGCACGTGTCATTCCGGTCGGTATGGCTGAAGGGCAAGCAGCGGGGGCGGCCGTCAAGCTGGCGATCGAACATGGAATTACTTTTCGAGCGATGGCCGAATCGAAACCGCTGATAGCCGAGCTGCAGAAGTCGCTTAATGATCAAGGCATGGACTTGAAGCCTTATACGACCGAAAAGATGAGCTTTATGAATCATAAGCAATACGATGGCCTGAAAGCCGCCGTTTACATGGGGCTGGCTGTGGGCTCGTATCATAACGAGGCGTTTAAACTGGACAACCCTTCCAATATGCAGCGTATTGTGAATGAGCTGAATATTATAAAGAAAAAATATAAGCCATATTTTGCAGGAAACCCTTCTGAAGCTCTGAAAAATGTGAATGAACCTGCGAAGCAAGCATTGACCTTGCAGCAAGCGAGCTATACGATTGCACTAGGAGCAGGAATTAAGACGACCCCGGAAAACGCTCAGGCCGAATTGTTAAGCAAGGGACTTGTTACTAAATCCACCATTGCACTGATAGCAGACCCTAATAAATTGACGGATGGAGATGTGTTCATGATGCTCAAAGATGCCGTCGAAACATTGACGGGTGTTCGTATCAACTGACACTATCTCTTGGACGATTTATAAAACAGTACGGCGAGGAAGGCTGCCGATCATCTCGCACGGCAGCTTCATCTCAGCGTATTTCAGACTTACGCCAGATGAAACGGAGAACGATTAATGGATATTTGCTTTTATGATAATAAAGAGCTTGTAGCAAACGAAAAAGGTATTATTTCAGTTGACAGAGTGTACTGCTTAAATTTCAATGAGTTTATTGAAGCCACATGGGAACAACTTCAGCAAGTTTATTTGGTCTTGCCACAATGTCTTGTTAAGCCGCATCAATGTCCTATGTGGTTTGGTGAGGAAGGAATATCACCTAACTACCTATACGCTTCAGTTGAACCCTCAGGATTACAAATCGTCGGAGAATTACGAATCGAACAATGGGAGCTATGGGAGAAGGCATTTCATGCACAACTTTCGAGGCTCTCATTCCCTTCATTTGAATGTTAACTTGCTAAGCTAATAGGAGACGGTCGTGTTCATCTAGGCATGACGGCAGTCGGTCAGAACTATTAACTGCAGAATACTTTATTCAGAATCGATTTCGTTCTGATCTCCAGCATGGGGGTTTTAGGATCTTTAATTTTCATCTGCCGTCGCTAGAGGAAGTCCGCAAGCAAAGCTTGAAAATCGAACGGGTTACCTTCTTTGCAGAAATGATGGTGCAAAGGTCTAATTTACCATAAACGAAAACGACCGTCCTTATGAGTTTGATGGTAGAATCCGTATAAGTACATATGAAAAAGGGGTATAAAAGCCGGACGATAGAGAGATGATATATAGTCGTGTTCATAATCTTAAAAAAGCATTATTAATTTACTCTGACTAACGTCAAGTAGAAAAGCGGTAATCTAGGATTTTCTAGTCCAGATTACCGCCGTTTCATTTTGAGGTTATAATACCCACAATAGGGTTCTTTAGCAGTTTCACGATACTTTCGTGTGTTTGACTGTTCTTTCATAAAAATTGAAATAACATTTATTAAAGATTGCGAATATTATCACAGAATGTTTCTCTGTAATGGTTTAAGTTAAACTGTTTCTCCAATGATTCAATCGTATTCCAAAATTCCACCTCATCGAAGCCTTTCAAGTCATCAATCATGGATTCTGCAAGATTATGAAACGCATGCGCAATTCGAAAATTTCTATAACAGTTTTCCTCATTAAAACTCCCGCTGTTTTTTATGTCAAGGAATGCCAAGTAAATTAGCTTTCTGTAAGCCTGTTTCTTAATTTCATTCATTCTGCTATCTCCTATTCATTTACACTACGCTTCTAGTCGTCATAACACTTCGTCTTTTACAGCTTTCAGTTAATCCAGTCCTAAACTCTGTTTCTATAATAGCTTTAGTCTAACATCAAAATGTTAAATTGTTGTATAAATAAGGGAAATGAATCATCTTAACTATTCTAAAGGGGAAGTACAGCATAATAAATGGTTTACATACAAACATACATTCGATATTATGGTGTGAGATATTCCATAATTTGGGGGTGTTTTAGTGAGTAATTCCGAAAACATTCGAGATGAAATAATAGATACGATCAATAAAAATTGGGAAATAAAAACCTATGATTTCGAAGAGATCAATAGGGGATATAAAAATTTAAAGTGGAAACTGAATACAGATAGAGGCCCTCTATTCGTTAAGCAATACAATTGGCATCGCTACAGCAATCTTGATAGCGTAAGGATTGCTCTTGGTTTTCAAACTCAATTAAATAATTTAAATATACCTTGTCCACGAATTTTTGATTGTAATGGTGTGCTTATTCATGAGACACCTTATGGCGAGCGATTCGTACTAACAGATTTCTGTGAAGGTAAATTAATTCGCCCAGGCGAGGCTAATGCGGAGCAAATGTATTCTTTGGGAAGGGCAACAGGAAGAATGCATCGAATTCTTGGAAATAGTCATTCTTTATCTAAGAAACTCGATTGGAGCATCCCATCGAGAGAAAGAATGTTAGCGAGTTGGGCCAGACGCTGGGATCAAGCTGTGACATCGAACTCTCAACATTACATTACTGCCCTAGAAAAACAAAAGAGGATAATTGAGACAATCGATATGTCGTTATTTTCACAATGCGAAATAGGATGGGTTCACTGGGATCTTTGGGTTGATAATCTGCTATTTAATGAAGATAGTCTTTCAGCCATATTGGATTTTGATCGACTAAGCTTTATATATCCTGAATTTGATATATCAAGAGCAATATTATCTTGTACACTATGGTACGATGAACTTATGCTTGAAGCAGCTAATGCATTCGTCAAAGGATATAATGAAAGCTTACCGTTGACGCGTGAAAAGATTGTTCGTTCTGTTAAATTAACTTGGTGGAAAGAGGCTGAATGGGTTGGTGTAAATGCTGAAAGAAGCGGACCCGCGATTCAAAGGTTTGTAGACGAATCGATTTGGATAGCAGATAACTGGTCAAATCTTAAAAGCATTTTTTGTTGAACTAATGGACAACGATAGCTTAAATACAACTTCGACGCGGCTGCCGGCATCGATCGGCAGCCGCGCTAACGGCAGATTATTGCAACCATACTCATTGGACATATTACATAAAAAGGAAATTAAGTTGTTATCACGAATATCAATGGAATTGTTTTGTGTTCTAAAACCAAGTTTTTTTTTCGTGAAAGGAGTCAATTATGGATGGCCTTGTAGGGTTCTTAATTTTAGGTGCGTTGTTTGGAATATTTGTTGCTATTCAAAAACTTAACTCAAATATCATAACTCAAATTGACCAAAACGAAAGGATTATTGAATTATTGCAAGAAAAATGCAATAACCATTCTGCTGACGGAGAACGATAGTTCAATCAGACATGACGGCAGCCGGCTAAAAATTGTTTGCCGTTTTCGTTGAAGTAACAGACAGTTTAACACAATGATCCGACTATACAAAATGAAGATAAAATGGGTTATAAGTTTAGATCAGGATAGAAGGGAATGATTAGGGAAGTATGAAGTTCACCATTAACTTAGAATACACCCCAATGTCACCAGTTCCTAATTTACCGTTCACAGAATCAAGCTTTAAACGTATGGCATCACAATACACGTTGGATACGGAAGAAATCGGAATTGCCCTCGTTGATATTTGGAACTTCGGTTGGGAGAATGGAGCCATCGTACCAGAATTGGGTTTTGAATTGAGTACAGAACGCGGGGTTTCGCATGCAATACGAAAACGGCAAATAATTGAAGAAGTCATTGCACCTGCAGTTAACGAATTAAGGCAAATGGGGGTTCAAATATTTCATTGTAATCATCCGTTTTTTTTAGAAAAGTACCCTCAATGGATTGATTCTACTACAATTGCTGAAAGAGAACGGCTTAGAAGATCCATGCAAGAAACTAGTTCTGAGCAGTTAACTACGGGGGAAATAGAGATATTTCCGCCAAAAGAATGGGTTCAGCATTGGCAATCCCAGCATTCGAATGAAATCAATAATTGGGAATGGTTGAAACAAAATGACAGTGTCTACGAGTTCATAGATATTGCAGAACCCGCCAAGCCGCAAGAGGATGATTTACTTGTTTATGACCATGCCCAGTTTCATAGGCTTCTTTCAGAAAGAGGAATCAAAGTTCTATTTTATATGGGATTCGAAACCGATATATGTGTTCAATATAGCAATTATGGTATGAAAAACATGAGTAGTTATGGTTTTATGTGTAATATCGTTCGCGATGCGACATCAACTTTCGAAACTGCCGAGACATTAGACGGATTGTGGAAAACCAAAGTACATATTGCTTATATAGAAAATAAATATGGGTATTCAACTACATCAAGTGCCTTGATCGAATCAATAAAGAAAGCAATAAATCAGTGAGGGACGTGTACAATACTAATAACTAGGGAGCAGATCGCACGCGACAACACGTTGAAAAAGACGCAACCACTCATTTCACTAAAAGGGGCATCAGTTTAGTGAAGAAAAGATGGTGCTGGATATCTCTCGGTTCACAGAATTTACGTTTGAACTTGAATTCACACTTTTCATAGTAGATAGTGAAAGTACAGACAATGAAGTGCGGATGAGTCGGAATAAAACTAACATACGGACGAAGATCCTGTCGGGCTGTAAATCCGACCTCCACCTCATAGACAAGATGTAGGAATGTGGGAGCGAAAACTCCGTGAGACATGGGAGGGTTGATATCCATGAGGTACGTGAAGATCCAAACCGGCAGCTGGCAAATGATCGGCTGTCGTTGTCCGTTGAAGTAACTGGCAGACTACATCAATAACTTTTTTGTGGTAGGTGATACTTTTGTGGGAACATCCATCTAATACTCAAATCAAAAAAATAAAGGAGCGTTACAATACGTTATACACGCAGCTTGAACCAATCGTAAATGCATGGGACCCCATTGGCTTAATTGCAGATGGTGCACCAAGTGATGAATATGACTGTATCACAGTGCAATTAATCTCATTACTGGATCAGGGTAAGAACGAAGACGAAATATTCGAGTTTATTATTCACGAACTAGATGACCACTTTGGTATGGGCATTAGTTCACTGAAGGATGGGATGATTAAGGCGCGTTTTACCAAGGAGCATCGAGAGTTCAGCTTGAATTTGGTGAAGTGGTATTCAGAAATCGTTGAGTCGGGATTGAACTAACGGAGAGCGATAACGTAGCGATGAAACCGAGATCAATCGCCTGTTTTGTTTAACGAGGATTTTCTTAACTACCAGGCAGGATAACAACGTAACTTCTATTGAGTGAAAACGTATAGATGTTGGTGAGAACATTAATCGGATGTGATGTTATGAAGTATCTTAAAGAGAACTTCAGTGACGGGGTGGAGGACAATCAACAATTCTATATCCAGAATCGATTGAAATTTCATTTTATTTTCTTGTACCAAGCATTATTTTTTTCTTCTGTATTATCCGTATTATATATTTTTATTTTTTACATCTAAGGTTACGGAACGATAGCTTAATTAATCATTCAAATGATTAAACTAACGGATAACAAATTTTTGATGAGACGAAGAGGGGGAAACCGAAATGAAGACGATCAAGTGCATGATGGACCATCTCTACTGGGCAGACGGACGCATCTTGGACGCGCTTGAGGAGAGTGAGACGAAGAACAAGGACCTTCTGAAGCTGGTTCGGCACGTCGCGGTCGCGGAACGAGTCTGGCTGTCCCGATTGCAGGGCAAGGCCAGCACGCAATATTCGTTGTGGGAGGAAGCGGAAGACCTGTCGGCAATCCGGACGATGTTCGAAGAAAACGCCGAGCAATATCGCATCTATATCGAAGAACTCGAGGAATCCGAGTTGGACGAGATGGTCGACTATGCGAACCAGAGTGGGGTTCCATTCCGAACGTCCGTCAGGGACATCCTGTTGCAGGTCCTCTTACATGGGCAATATCACCGGGGACAGATCAACCGGGCACTTCGAATCGAATCGGCAGAGCCTGCCCAAGTCGATTACATCACGTTCGCGAGGCTCTGACAGGGCGTAATAATCACCATTAATAGGTCTGTTGGCCGTGAGGCGAATAGGGCACGCTGTCCATGCTATAACAAGAACTGTTTATCTGACAAAATGGCGATCACTCTACGGTTTGGAACCGGGAGCGATCGCCATACTAATACAGTAAGGATTTAATGTAACGCGTACTAAATGGGATTGTTGTCCTTTATGAACGTTTTGGCCAAGCTATCAGCATACCGATCCCTTGTATGAGGATCCTCGTAATCTTCAAGAACATCGATGAGATATTCCTCCCCGGGTCTATATGCTTTGAAAATAAACTTCTCTTTATTTTCTATGCGTACATCATGACCACAGTCCTTAAGACATTGCTCAAAGTCTTGTATTGTAGGTTTCTGATGGTCCTCCAAATAAATAAGCCCTCTTAGCAGCCGTGTTCCTGTCTTACTAATCATTTTAAAATGGACGATATGCTCTTTCATTATTATTTTCCTCCAATAAAAGGTATCATCGTTCCATTGTATAGTAATGAAAATTTGAAGTCAGTGATATTTGATACAGACTGGTTTCCAACCGCTTCGGAACGGACGGCGGATTACGCGACAGCATGGGTGCTGTGCTTGAGCGAGCCTTGTAAGCTGGAACAGTTATCTCGCATATTTGTCCAAATGCCTGATAAAGGAGGTAATTCTCCTTTCGTCCTGAAGAACTTGCAGGAATTCTTTCTCCGAAGTTGTTTTATCTTTTAAACTTCTATGATTAAATTTCCTGAGCAAAAGGTACATCGTTCGAGGAAAACGCAGCCAGACCTTCAAAAGAGCAAAATCTTCTTTTTTGAGCTTGGTAACCGACTGATATCCATCGAGGATGGAACGAGCGATCGCAAAATTCCATTTATGATCCTTACACGAATTATACAGGACCCTGTATAAATCGTAAGCGCGTAAGTCGACTCGAAGGGTTTCAAAATCGATCAGATGAGTTCCCGTACTATTTAATATAAAATTAGTCGGTCCACCATCTCCATGACACAAGGTAGCCCTATTTCGGCTTCCACTGCAAATTGCCTTATACTTAGACTTGAGTAAACTCTGAGATGCTGCTTTAGAATAGCCCAAAATTTCATGTCCATGCTGCTTAAGAAGATTATCCATACGCCTGTGGTACCCGTTTTTATAGGCAGTAGTTACATGCTTTTTCAAGAAAAGGTGTTGTCCCCGAATCATTCTTGGCCAGCTTCCCAACATGTTAGAAGAACCGGCTTTCAAAAAATCAGCGCTCCGGCCCGCATTATGAAATTTCGCTAAGGCAATTCCGCATGCGCGCATATCTTTACTTGAACGAGGGTTAGGCCATCTTCCTTGTATCCATGGGGTGAGTATATAATTGGTTCTAGAATGTGTTTTTACGAATAATCGTTTCCCTTCCCGCGTCAGTGGCCTTCGCCAGGCGATTTTAGGAAACCCCTTTTTCCTAATTCTAAGGAGTGCTCTATCCATCCAATGCAGACGAGTCACCGGGCAGGGCATACGCTTTAAGCAATGCATACTGCCATCGATCAAGACAACTTTATAAACCCCTTTTTGGACATAGTCTATTCGTTTGGCCTTTACCTTAAACTTGGTAAGCAATGCAGCTGCTTCAGGAGTGTAGTTGTTACCCATTTACTTCCTCCTTTTTAGGCGTACAAATAATTTTTTGTATCGCTCGGCTATATCAGGCCACCGATAGCGCCGCGCCATGAGCTTGGCGTTTCGTATTCTCCACTTTGTTTTCGCTGGGTTTGTCAAGACTTGCTCGATCGATGTTGCGATGGCTTTACTAGTAACGTATGGAATAATTTGTGAGTTTCGATGATTGACAAATTCCTTCAAACCGCCGGCTCGGGTGGAAACAAGGGGGTTGCCATAAGCCATCGCCTCAAGTGCTGTAAGACAAAATGATTCCCCCTGAATGCTTGGTACGACGACTATACCGAAGGATGCATATTTATGTTTTATTTTATGTGGAGGAATGAAGCCCGAAAATCGGACTTTCGATGCAAATCCTTTACGTCGTGCGATGGCAGCAAGTCTATTTCGATATTTGCTAGAGCCTTTGCCGATGATCGTTAAACTGAGCTTACTACGCTTACGCGCCAACATACCCGTAGCCTCTACTAAGGAGGTAACCCCTTTGGACGAAATCATTCTTCCGACGTAGAGAATCTTATGCCAAGGTGCCTTTGATGCATGGGAGGAAGGCGTTATTCCATGGGGGACTACTATTGTCTTTGATGAAGCTTTTGGATATCTCTTCACAATGTTAGCCCGCAACCATTTACTTGGAGCAATGACCCGATCGGCACCTAGAATAATTTCCCTTAAGATTTTTTCCCATCTCTGTCCTGATTCAACTAAAGAGTGGCAAGTGTACACAATGGGAATCCGATACTTTTTCTTGTAAAACAATGCTTCCCTAGCATATTCCAAACTATGCACATGAATAACATCCGGTTTTCTCCTAATATATTTTGAGGCCGCCCGTCTTAAAGAACCGATTTTGTAAGAACGCTTGCTGCTGTCAAAATAAAGTGCAGTTCGGGGAACACCAATTACGAGCAATCCGTTCTGCCGGGTGTACGTTACTTGCTTGCCAGAACCTTGATTCCACACGATCATCTCCATGTTTTTTCTACCCATCGCTTGTGATAGGTTGGTAGCAACAGTTCCAAGACCACCGATGATTAGTGGACTAAACTCCGTTGTCATCACCCAAATGTAAGGAGAACGGAATCCTCCCATATCAGCAACCATCCTTTCCAACGTTTTGATTCGTTCTTCCTTTTGAACTTCAAGCAAAAAATATGTCCACATCTATAAATGCGCGAGCTTGTAAAATGGGCTTTCGCATATATTTAGCTAAAACTGCTTACGCATAATTTATGTAGACAACGAAAAAGTGTTTGGACGATGTTGACAAATAGTGATTAGTACATAGTAGAATCCCAATACCATAAAAAGAAGGGGAACTAGTGGAAAAATACGTACTTGATAGACTCGAGGCATACATCGAAGGACAGGTAAGTGTAGATGGTTTCTGTGGAACTATTCTCATAGCCCAATCAGGTAAATGCCTAATATGTAGAGGATGGGGATTGGCTAATCGAGAACATTTAATACCAAATCAAGTGGAGACAAAATTCCGTATCGGATCTGTTAGTAAACAATTTACAGCCGCAGCAATCTTGTTGAAACGATTTGATCGTCAGAGTAATTCCAATCCGTGGTAATACGAACAAAAATATAAAACGTTGATGAAGGGCATTTTAGCATAACGTTTATTCCACATAAATTTCACCCAAAAGTTAAGTTGACATTGACACAGTGTCAATGTTTTATGATACGGGGGAAAGGAGATGAGATATCCGAATGAAAGAAAATGATCGAAGTGAGACTGCAGCAAGCTATGATTCTGGCACAGCGGGAGTTAATCTCCCATCGGTGAGTGTCATCGGTTTAGGCATGATGGGTTCAGCTCTAGCCCAAACGCTCCTGAATGAAGGACATCAGACGACCGTCTGGAATCGCACGCCAGGCAAGGCTGACGCACTTATGAAGCAGGGGGCGAGGATAGCGAGTTCAGTGAAAGAAGCGATTACAGTGAGCCCGATTGTGGTGATCTGCGTAATGGATTACGGAGCCGTACATGAGATCCTTGAGGAGGCGGGTGAGTTATTGGCCGGCCGGGCGATCGTAAACCTCACAAACGGGACTCCGGCACAAGCCCGTCAAACAGACTCTTGGGTAACCAGCCGGGGTGCCGAATATTTGGACGGCGGGATCATGGCTGTCCCGCAGATGATCGGAACCTCCGGCGCACTTGTGCTGTATAGCGGTTCGGAAAAGGTTTTCCAAACCTATCAGCCGACGCTACAATGTCTAGGGGCCGCGAATTATCTTAGCGATGACCCCGGGTTGGCGGCCCTATACGACTTAGCACTGCTAAGTGCCATGTATGGGATGTTCGGGGGGTTCTTCCATGGAGTTGCCATGGTCCGTTCGGAGCAGATCAAAGCGGAAGCGTTCACGTCCATTGTGATTCCCTGGCTTCAGGCAATGTCGGCCTCTCTGCCTCTGTTGGCGAAGTCGGTTGATGAAGGTGATCACCTAACGAACGTGTCCAGCCTTTATGTCAACCAGGCGGGATTTATTAATTTCATTGACGCGTGTCGAGAGCAGGGCGTGAGTACGGAGCTGATGACACCGATTCAAGAATTGATCAATCGGGGGGTTGCAGAAGGCTACGGTACCGATGGACTTTCGAGGCTAGTTGAGCTTATCCAGAAACCCGTTTCGGTTTAAGCGATTGCCAGCAGCTTGTCGGAATGGTACAGAAAGGTCAGTTCTAGACCATAGAGCTGACCTTTTCTATACCCTTTTCCGCTCATAGAGTTTGGCTTGATTGTTCGGCGGAAGCGATCGCTGTGCTTATCATCGCTTTCTGGCCTCTCATTTTTTCTATACGTTGTTCGAGTTTGCGTTGTACCATAGTCATCGTTTGAATTTGTTGGACGATCTCCGCATGTTTTTCCTCATAGGCCCCGAGCATTTCCTCACAGAACTCATCACTATCATAGGCATCTAAATCTTCATGGCACTTTAAAATTTCAAGAATTTCCTTCGTTGACATACCGAGTTCTAAATAAATTTGTATCGTTTTGATTCGCTTGATGTCTGCCTCGTCAAATTCCCGATAATCATTATCTAAACGCTTTGCGGTCAGCAGCTTTTGCTTTTCGTAATACCGGATAGAACGGGCGCTGACGCCGGTTGCTTTCGAAAGCTGGCTTATTTTCATCGGATAGCCCCTTTCATAAAGATGTTATTTCTATTATATAGGTACCTTCCATTACTTCCAAGCATTGAGCGAAGCGGGAAAATCATTTTCAAAAAAAGAAGCAGCCCACTCCCTTGCGGAACGAGCTGCTTTTTCTCACTTAGAAAATCTATTACTGATGCTTTTGTAAGCATCTTTCAGGCATAGAGGCGCTGTTAATTTCTGGTTTTAACAGCTAATCCACTAAACGATATAGGCCCTACAACATCCACTCTTGTATTTGCAGTAAGATTTTCTGCCGTGACTGTGTAAGCATGGGCACCTGCTTTTACATTTCTATCTTCAGCCTGGAAGGTAACGATATAATTTTGTTCCGAACCCGTAGATTCGATGCCTTGCTGTGTGTTGAAAATTTCTGTGTTATCGCGGAAGACTCTAAAACGAATCTGCGCAATGCCTTTGATACCTCTGACACCAATGGAAGCTACCAAGTCCACCCGATTCGGTTGAGAATTCGCTGGAATCCGTATAGGGATCGATGCTATGCCGGATTTTTGGGGGGAACGCCGAATAGTGAACGATCTGGCCGGATTGAATTTACTAAGCGGCTGGACGGCTGCTTTATCAAGAATACGTACCAAAAATATCAGCTCCTCTTTTTTTTGATACATCAAGATATGTAAGAGATTAGTAAAATGATTGGACAAACATTTAATAGAAGCATCTTTTTGGAAATCTCCACTCATGCTGGTAACAGACGGGTTTGAAATAAAAAAATGAAGCCTCTTTAAAGAGCTCCACGTAGATATATCGCGAATTTTCATTTTCCATTATATGGGTTACCAATGACATAGGGTATAATAAGACTCAGAAACTAAGAAGTACTTACAACAAGGGGAATTAGAATGGTATTAAAAAAAACAAAGCTAATTGTTTCCTTATCGCTTTTGATAATAGGTTTGTCGAGTTTTGGGATTCAAGACATTAACGCATGGGAACAAAAAATACTTATTTATCTTAATGGTAAAGAAAAGACAGATTGGAATCCCCAATTCATAGATGGTCGTGTGTATGTACCAGTTAGGTCCATTGCTGAATCTCTAGGTGCCAAAGTAAGTTGGGATGACCAAAGACATGCTGTAGATATTAATGCCGACATCAAAATGATTGCTTCTATTCCAGAGGAAGAAACGTACCTGTACGCTTTAAATAAAGCTGATAACTTGTATAAAGATCTAATATTAAGTATCAAAGGTGTTAAAAAAGTTTTCAATTGGGACACCATTGCTATGATAGAAGATTTACCGCAATTGTCTTATTTGGATTTGAATAATGATCAAAAGAAAGAGTTGGTTATTATTTTAAGTCAAGGTCATGGCACAGGCTACTCTAATGAAGCTATTCATATTATTAATCCTGAAAACTTTACGGAATATAATATAGAAAATCCACTAGATATCGTTAAAAACAATGTCACAACAAGAATCATATCTGATACTGAAGTTGAGATACAAATAGGTGATGCGATTTCCAAAATAAATGTAAAGGATGTCCCTTATGAATATTCCCAACTGTTCCCGGCTAACATTTCTGAAATTAGATATGAAAATTTTATTCAATATGAAATGTCCAATAATACAATAAAAGCAGCTGTTGGAGTCGAAGGAGATTATTTGAAATCTATAGGGGATATTGTAATCGAATATTCGTTTAAAGATGAAGGGTTTACAATGAATAATATTTCATTTAAGAAAACGAGCTTGCCTAATTGAGCTTGAAACATAACCAAGTAGAATCATTTGCTTTTACCAAGGTACACCAGCAAACTAATTACCGACAAAATCGCAACGATAATAAACATAATAAAAGAAACAGGGTCGCCGCCCATGGATAATGCATCGGAGAGAATTCCTATTTGATAAGTCATAAAACCGGATACTATTAGACAAATACATAGGATAAGGCTGATGGTAAATCCATTCACTAATGGATAGTGCTTCTTCTGGAAGAGCATCACTAACACGGAGACAATTAGAACAATGATCAACAATAGATAGATCGGTCTGAAATTGGTAAAAACATTTGCAGTCTCCATATAATCCCCCTGTCACCTGCATTGTGAATCTTGTTTGCGATGCCTCTTTTCTACTATTCTTCGAACCTCATTATTAGTATATTTCTTCCAGAAGCTGATGACAATTCGGTAGTGAAATTAGAATCTTCCTTCTTCGCTCGTCTTAATACATTGAGTAAAGAAAAGCACTTCTCTACCCCCTCTCGAGAGTAAAGAAATGCTCTTGGTACAAACCTAACGTATCGTTATCCGAACGCAGGCTTAATAATTTGTAAATTCAGGACCGGTGTATTCGGTAGGAATCACAATTTCACCAGATTTGATTTTATCGGCGAAAGCTGCAATTTTGTCCTTCACATCTTGTGGAACAATAGGTGACAGGGCAAGACGAACGGCATCCGGATTCTCAAGCCCGATTTTTTTCACCGTATTCGGCTTCCATGTGCCTTCCGTCAAATCTTTAATTGCTCCGTATACAGTCAGGCTTGCATCCGAAATCGCAGATCCAATGAAAACATCAGGTGCATCGGCATAATAATCGCGAACGTTAGCGAATTGGTATACGCCGTTCTCGCGTGCCGCTTCGGTAACGCCGTTACGGGCCATGTTCAGCATGGTGAAGATCATATCCGAACCCGCGTTAATTTGGGCTTGTGCAACTCTTTTCGCTAGGTCAGCATCTTCCTGATTGCCTGTAAACGTGGTAAGGAGCGTTGCGTTAGGATTCGTGTATTTCACACCGTCGGCAAAGGCCGCGCGTCCCGCTAGGCCGGGACCTACGCGTGCGCCGGAAATATGGGAAACTACGTTGGTTTTAGTCAAAAGTCCTGCTGCTGCGCCCGCCAGCCATGCGGATTCTTCTTGCTTAACTTGATAGCTGGACAGGTTGTTGCCGGTCAAATTCGTTTGTGTATTCACAAATTTTATTTTTGGATATTCCTTGGCTACGAGCTTCACTGCTTCCGAGCTTTGCCCTGCATGAGCAATGATCATATCCGGATTTTTCTTAGCCAATTGACGCAATGCATCCGCGATTTGTGCGGTATCATGCGGGATATTTTCCACGTAGGTCGCTTTGATTCTGAAATCCTCTTCTGCCTTTACCAATCCGCGGTAAGCAGATTCCATAAAACCGCCATCCTTGGATGAACCTGGAATCAATAGGGCGACTTTAGCCTTTTTATTATTGGTGTGAGACGGGTCCTTGCTAGCTTCTGCAGTAGCTAAACCGGATGTAAATACAAGTGCCATAGCCAAGCTCGACAAAGCCAATTTCGAAAGAAGTTTTTTCAAGATGTACCCCTCGTTTCCAAAAAGTAGTTTTGTCCGGACAAATCAGAGAATAAACTAGACTTCATTTTTTGTCAAATTATGCCGAAAAGAAATAGAGGAGGTGAAACAATTTTCGCGGAAAAACGTCATTTGCAGGCCTATTTTCCCTAGGACAACCATGACGATTATCCTAAAATTCGACATTTCGGTACGTAAAGTAAGTATTTAGTTTTAGTAAAGAGGTCTTGTATTTTTCAAAACGCTATATTATACTTTGGCCAAACGATATACCCATATCACGAAAAAGGCAAACTTCTCGAAAGAGGGGGACGCAAAGCTTCGGGCCTAAGGATTTTGATCTACGGCAGCCGGGCCACCGAAAAATGGGGGGAAGTCCATCCCTTTTTTTGGGGATGGACTTTTTTTGCCTTGTCAAAATGTTTGAGTTCTTTAAAGTGATAAAGCGTTTAGTGTCTCATTACACAAATATTTCAATGGGGGATGCTTGGATCATGAAGTTTATCCAGAACTTGCGAATCAAAACGAAAATAGGCGGAATGCTGGGGCTTTCCATCGTGTTCCTGCTCATTATCGGCATTACAGGCTATTTCGTCATGGACAAGATGGCTAACAATGCCCGCGTTATGTACGAAGAAACCTTGATCCCGAATAGTCTTGTTGAAGGGCTTCTGTTCGGTAATTCGCAAATGGATTCCTTGCAGCTTGAATTGCTGCTGGCGAAAGATGAAGCGATTATTAAACAAATTCAACAGCAAATTACTCAAACCCGCGATAAAAATCAGGCTATACGAAAAAATCTCGAACAAATCACGTTGTCCCCGAGAGCACAGGAGCAGTACCAGCACTTCGTCGATTTAATCCCTAAAAACAACGATGCCAAGAAAAAAGTAGATGAATTGGCCGTTGCCAACCAAAAAGAAGCGGCGCATAAGGAATATGTAAATTCGTTCAAGCCGATCCGTGCGGAGATGATTCAAAGCCTGGAGAACGTTGTTAAGTACAATGAAGAGGATGCCAAAATCTTTTACGATAAAAGTATTGAAAGCTCCAAGGTGGCAACTTCCATCATCATTGTTGTTACAGTGCTTGCCGTTGTTCTTTGCTCCTTGATCGGGTATGGCGTTGCTAATATGATCACCAGACCGGTCCGCAGTATCCAGCAATTGATGGCTAAAGCGCAGGACGGGGACTTAACGGTTAACGCTACATACCAATCCAAAGACGAAATCGGTCTTCTTTCGAAGGATTTCAACGGAATGATCGCGAGCCTTAGAGAAATCATTGCGAAGATCGTCTATGAATCTCAGAACTTGTCTGCAAGCTCGGAGCAATTAGCAGCGAGCTCGGAGCAATCCGCCCAAACCACCCATCATGTCGTTGCGGCCATTCAGGACATTGCCGGAGGCGCAGATCAGCAGATGCAGAGTACTACCGAGAGCGTAAGAGCAATGGAAGAGATGGCGACCGGCATTAATCGGATTGCAGAATTTTCGGGCAACGTATCCGCCATGTCCATGGAAGCTTCCAAGGAAGCTGAGGAAGGCAACATTTCGATCCAGAAAGCCATGTCCCAAATGGATATGATCCGGGAATCCGTGAGCGATTCAGCCAAGGTGGTTAATCAACTGGGGAAACGTTCCGATGAAATCGGTCAAATTGTCGATGTTATTACTGATATTTCGATGCAAACCAATCTGCTTGCGTTGAATGCCGCCATTGAAGCTGCGCGAGCGGGCGAACACGGAAGAGGCTTTGTCGTCGTAGCCGACGAGGTTCGGAAGCTGGCGGAGCAGTCGCGGCAATCGGCGGAGCAGATCGCGGAGATTATTCAGCAAATTCAAGGTGAAACCCGTTCTGCGGTGATCGCCATGGAGAAAGGCAGCAAAGAAGTAGAGCATGGAACCGTGATCATGCAGGAGGCGGGAGAAGCTTTCCGCAACATTATGAATGCGGTGCAGCAGGTCGCTTATCAGATGCAGGAGGTCTCTGCGGCATCGGAGCAAATGTCGGCAGGCACCGAGGAGATTACCGCTTCTCTCCATGATATGAGCAGCATTACAGAAGCCGCCTTCTCGAAGACGGAAAGTGTAGCGGCCGCCTCAGAGCAGCAGCTGGCTACAATGGAAGAAATTTCGGAATCCGTGAA
The DNA here is from genome assembly GCF_039543185.1 of Paenibacillus vulneris. Taxonomy (NCBI): domain Bacteria; kingdom Bacillati; phylum Bacillota; class Bacilli; order Caryophanales; family Paenibacillaceae; genus Paenibacillus; species Paenibacillus vulneris. Next base: position 248,774 of record NZ_BAABJG010000003.1, read on the forward strand.
TGCATTGACACGGATGGCTCAAGAGCTGCACGAGATGACTTTGCGCTTTAAGAGCTAATTGCCCCCAGCCGAGGGAAATCATATCAAACCGCTGTTGGTTCTAACCGGCAGCGGTTTTTGCATATTATCCTATTCATAATCGGCTGCATCATTTAAGATAGGGGTAGCAGACAAATCTATACGATGGAGGGCTCAGCACACACAAAAGCAAAGGAGTATAATAATGAAGGAACATACCAAGGGGTACCAGCTTCATACAGCGATCGCCGATAAAAAGGTGACCTGGCTGGAGCTGTTTTATGATTTACTTTTTGTAGCAGCCGTTTCCAAGGCAGGTCATGTCTTGCTGCATACCGAAGCCGGCTCCATTCCGGCAGAATACTTTACGAAATTCTTCCTCATCTTCGTTCCAATCTGGTGGGCATGGGTAGGGCAGTCGCTCTTTGTCAACCGGTTCGGACAAGATATCTTTTCCCACCGAATCATGCTGATCCTGCAATTATTTTTTGTATTGATCATGACGGCCAGCTTGTCGGTCGATTTTGACCAATACTACGTTCCATTTTTAATAGGCTATGTGGGTTTAAGAGCTATGACCGCCATCCAATATCTTTTGGTGCATAAGAAAGAGGAAGCCGGCCGAAGGACCACGGCCCGTTATTTGGGAAGCAGCTTCTGGGTAGGCTTGGTGATCTCCGCTTTATCATTATTCTTTGACTCGTGGATTCGTTATGCCGTTTTGTATGCGGGAATTGCTGTAGATATGTTACTCCCCTTAATCGGTCGGAAGTACTTGGTCAAAAGCCCGATCCATACGCATCATTTATTAGAACGCTTCTCCTTGTTTACACTCATTCTTCTAGGCGAATCGGTTGTCAGCATCCTTTCCGTATTGCAGTCGAGCCATTGGACGTGGCAGACGATTTTATTTGCATTGCTCACGTTTCTATTTATTATCGCGATGTGGTGGCAGTATTTTGACAATGTCGAGAAAAAGGTGGACAAGACGCTGGAGACGGCCGGGCAAACGATCATTTATGGCCATTTGTTTATTTATTCATCCCTGTGCATGATCGCTGCTTCGATCCAATTGTTATTTTTGGAACAGCTGCATTATAAATATATGTTATGTTTTATTTTTGGATCGGTATTGCTCTACTTCTTTTCGACCTCGCTGGTCTTCCACAGATATAGACATGTCCATCAAAGATTGCGGATCTCTCATTTGGTCTTATTCTTAGGAATGCTAGGCGTATTTTTTGCGGCGGATTGGTTATTCCTAATGCCCAATACCGTCATCATTGGAGAATTGATGATCTTCTTTGCGGTCTATGCTAAATTAACGACTTGAGTTAAAAAACGTCGGGCCAACGGGACACATTAGCTTTCTAACAACTACGACGCAATTGCCGTTACAAAATATGAATAGAGGTGTCAATGATGAAAGTCGCGATAATCGGTGCAACCGGGCACATTAATTATGTGTTCGGCGGGCTGCGCGAGCTGCCGGACGTCACGCTGGCCGCCGTATCGGTCGGGTCCGCAGGAGAGACGATGGACAAGGTCATTCATACGGCACAGAAGGAGGGCCATTCGCCCGTCGTTTATGCGGATTACATGAAGCTGTTGGATGATGTCGAGCCGGATATAATTGCAGTCGCGTGTTATTTTCACGACCACGCCCGAATTACAGCGGAGGCGCTGCGGCGAGGCATCCATGTGTTTGTCGAAAAGCCAATCGCGACGAATCTGGACGACTTGGCTATGCTGCGTGAGGTTTATGCAGCTGCAAAGGACAAAGGCGTACATCTTGCCGCGATGCTAGGCATTCGATATCATCCGGCTTTTTTGACGGCATGGCATGCCGTTAGCGGCGGCGCGTTGGGTGAAGTGCGGCTGCTGCAAGCGCAGAAGTCATACCGGCTCGGCCGCCGGGGCGAGCCTTTTACGAAGCGGCATACCTATGGAGGCACGATTCCCTGGGTCGGCAGCCATGCTATTGATTGGGTCCACTGGTACAGCGGCCAAAGGTTTGAAACGGTGTATGCGACTCATTCCACCTTATTTAATGAAGGGCACGGCGAGCTGGAGCTCACGGCACAGTGCCAATTTACGATGTCCGGCGGAGCCGCCGCCTCGGTCAGCATCGACTACTTGCGGCCGAACGAAGCGCCGTCGCACGGCGACGACCGGATTCGCATCGCCGGAACCGCCGGCGTGCTCGAGGTCCGGGATCAGCAGGTATTGCTGATCAATGAGCGGCAAATCGGCGTGCAGGAGCTGCCGCTGGTGCCCAAGCGCGAAATATTTGCCGACTTCGTGCGGCAAATTAATGGAGAAGGGCGCTGTCTGGTCAGCGCCGAAGATTCCTTTTACGTGACGGAAGCGTGCCTGCGAGCGCTCGTATCGGCCGATGAGAAACGAGTCGTTCATTTTGAATAAGCCTAGAAATAAGAAGCTGCTTCTGTTGGTTATTTCCCTGTTTCTGCTCTTACTGCCCATCCTTTTCATGGTTGATTACAATAGGGCATTAAACGATAGACCGCCGCTTTTTGCAATCAAGACACAGGTATACAAAGATGGAGGAACATCCATCTATTTAGGAATTGGCTATCAGGTTATCGACTATAACCAAGTAGACGGAAGAAAGGATATTGTTTTTAAATCGGTTTTCGTTTCTAACGGAAGCTGGGTTCCCTATCGGCTAGTAAAAAACGTAAGTTAGTTAAACAGAGGTGAGTTCTATGATCATTCGAGAGAAATGTTCCTGTCCGCTAGAGATTGTTCATGACATTATCAAAGGCAAGTGGAAGACGATGATCGTCTTTCAATTGAGAAGCGGGAGCTTGTCCTTAGCTCAACTGGAGCGGGATATTGACCAGATTACCCAGAAGATGCTGCTACAGCATTTAAGAGAGCTTCAATCCTGCGGGATCGTTGATAAAATCAAAACGGAAGGCTATCCGCTGCATGTTGAATATTATCTGACGGACCGCGGAAGAAAGCTGTTGGATGCGGTATTGATTATGCAGGAGATAGGCATTGAATACATGGTGGAGCTGGGGCAAACCGAGCTTCTTGACCGCAAAGGCATCAGCTATTAAGAAATTGTATCCATGGCAAAATCCATACCCACAAAAAAGTGGGTAATTCACGGTTCACCTTACCGATACTATAATACTTTTCAGAACCAAATTTAACTACAGGTAAAGGAGCCGTGAACCATGAATACAGCGTTACTTATAGTAGACATTCAGAATGATTATTTCCAAGGAGGCAGAAACGAGTTATTCAATACCGATAAAGCGGTAACCCATGCACAAGAAGCCTTGTCGTTGTTCCGGGCGAAGAGTTTGCCAGTCACTCATATTCAGTGTATTCTACTGGAGGAGAATGCTTCATTTTTCCTGCCCGGTACCGAAGGGATTCAAATTCATGAACGAGTACGTCCCTTATCGGATGAAAAAGTGATTGTTAAACATACTCCGGACAGCTTTTTTCAAACGGAGCTGCAACATCATCTTGACTCGATGAATGTAACGCGGTTAGTCATTTGCGGCATGATGAGCCATATCTGCATTGATTCGACTGTGAGAACCGCACACCGCCTGGGATATGAAGTCATCTTGCTCGGTGAGGCTTGTACCACCAAAGATTTAGTATGGGATGATACAGTCATTCCTGCAAAAACCGTTCATGATACCTTTATGGCCTCCTTGCAGGGTACCTTTGCCCAGGTCATAGAGACCGGCACTCTTCGCGATATGATATAATAGACTTTCTCATTTCAATTAAATACAAGGGAGCGGATCGCTTAAGGCGGCTGCTCCCTATTTTAATTCCTTAACCCAGATTTCACTCCTGTCACAATTCGGGCTTCACGGGTCGTTTAATATAGTAATGCCGGCAAACATCAGGAGGTGAACCCATTGGAACAACCAAGCCCCGGGGCACAACAGGTTGAACATCATTCAGAAGCGATCGATACTGCCATAGAACGGGTGGTATCAGGCGATAAACAAGCGTATGCCATTATCATTCGCGAATATGAAAAGAAAATTTATACTTATTGCTACTGTATTCTGAAAAGCCGTGAGGGAGCGGAGGATGCGGTACAGGAAATATTTCTAAAGGCGTATCAGAATTTGTCCCGTTACGAGAAGCAGGCATCCTTGCTCACATGGCTCTACAAAATTGCGTACTTTCATTGTGTGGATCTTATTAGAAAGCAGAGCCGCTGGCACCGTCTCCTATCGCTTTGCAAAGAACGGCTGTCCTTATCGGCTCCAACGTATGTTAATTACACCGAGCAAGCTGTCAACGAAATGCTGATGCATCTGAACTGGGAGGAGAGGAATATTTTGCTGCTTCGAGTGGTTGAACAATACAGCTTTGAGGAAATAGGCAAAATTATGGGCTGCAAACCGGCAACTCTGCGTCAGAGATTCGCGCGGCTTCGAAAAAAACTAATCAACCAAAGGATACAGGAAGGAGGTGCAGCCAATGGAGAAGTGGCCGAACGAACCTGAATCATGGAATTTGCTGCATATCCGACGCACCGTTCAGAGGATGGAGATGCCTGTCAACAGCTTCAGCGACAAAATAATGAGCAGGCTCGAGGAGCCGACATCCATTGCAAACAAAAGCAATCGTATGCGAAAGGCATTCATGGTTACTTCAGCAGCAGCGATATTGGGAGTCTGCATCATCAGCAGTGCTCTTGTTTCGCCGGCAATGGCAGCATCTCTGAAGAATGTTCCGTTGATGAGCAGCATCCTCAAGCTAGTGGGAGATTTCACAGGCAATGCCTTCACATTCAGCAAGCCAGAGCCGTGGAGCATGGGGGAAGATTCCGGGATGACGTATAAGATGGACGGGTCCGAGTACAGTCAAATCATGCTGAATGCAAGAGGAGAGCTTAAAAATGTTCATCTGGATGTGAAGTGGAGCGATTTGAAGGACTCCTACAAAAAAGAGATGGAGGCGGCACTGCAGCAAGTATTCCCTGGCCAAAATATCGCAGTCGATACCGTGGGGATCTCGGTACAATACGGTCTCCCGGATGATTCACCTATCAAAAGCGGCGCCTTGTATCTGAATACCCGTGTCAATAATACCTTCATCGAGCTGGAGAACGGCAAGCTGCACAGAGTGGTTAAGAGCCTTGCAAATGAGGAAGTAGATTTGGAGGCGCTAAAGACGGCTGAATCCGTATTTGTCGGCAATGGTCTGGAAGGCTTGAAGAAAGGGCCGTTGAATAATCCGCTATTGATAGTCCAGGACGGCAAGGAGGCGTATGAGTTTCATTTTGCCGCTTCCGATAAGTTTCCGGTATTTGTTACCGTGGAAAAGGGAACTCGCAAAATTCTCAAAGTAAATGCAAGTGACCTGCAGGACAAGATAGACAAGTTCCCTGACGTCTTCGATACCATAGAGGGATATACCGAAGCTGAACTGTTGAAAAATGCGAAGGTCCAGGCAAAGCAATTATTGAAAATCGATTTGGAAGGCTATCAAGCAGCCAAGGATCCTAAAATGATGGCCGTCGTTTATTTTACCAAATCAGGCGCACCCACGGTGATGGGTCAATATAATTCAAAGGGACAATTCTACAATTTGGAATATGACGAACCGATCAGAAAAGCTGAATAGTTAGACTTTAGCTAATCTTCAAAAAGGGATGGATAGTAATGAAATTAGGTCGACTGGGGTTAACCGCCGGATTGGTTTTATCCGTCATGATGGCGGGATGTGATTCCGGCAGCTTAGCCGGGACGGGAGGAGAAAAGTCCTCCAATATGGTAAAACCGCTTGGTAAAGACGAAAAGGCGAGTATTAAAGTGGCTTATTACGATAAAAATTCTTTTCTCCAGATGTACGGAAATATGTTTTCTGTGAAATATCCGAATATAGATGTTCAGGTTGTCTCCATGCAGGATACGAGTGGCCCGGGCTTTCAAAAGCTCATCGATGACGAACAGCCGGATGTGCTTGTATTCCATTCGCCGGAGAGATTTAAAGAATGGGCAGAACAAGGGAGGCTTTATCAGCTGGACCCTGTTATCCGCCAGGACAAGTTCGATACGGAAAACATTTTGCCTAACGTCATGGATCTGCTCAAATCGAAGGGCGGCGGTAACATTTACGGCTTGGCCCCGTCCTTCTACAGCCAGGCACTGTTCTACAATAAAGATTTATTTGAGAAATTCGGTGTGCCGCTCCCGCACAATAAAATGAGCTGGGAGGAAGTGCTTCAGCTGGCCAAACGATTCCCGAAGGATGGACATGGGAATGACCGTATCTACGGATTTGCCAGGAATTCTGCCGATTGGATTGTAAGCGAGAATAAGGCTCTTGGTTACTATTTAATGAACAGCATCGGAACAACACACGGATTAGAGGATATGGATCCCGTTAAAGGGACGGTGACTCTCCAATCGGAGGGGTGGAAGCATGCACTTGGTTTGGCCGCAGATGCTTTAAAGTCGGGAGCGGTTTATACCGGTAAGACAAGTGATCCGGCCGATTCGAATGAGGCTTGGCTGAAACGAGACTTGTTCGTCACCGGCAAGGTCGCCATGACTCTGGAATCTCCTTATATGATTAACAACATTGTGCGGGCTAAGGAGGAACTGAAGGATGTCAATCCTGTCAATTGGGATATCGTTACGGTGCCGGTCGATCCGAAGAATCCCGATGCTTCAAGCACTATTGACGTATCCGAAATTTTCGCAATCAATGCCAAATCATCCAACCCGAGAGCAGCCTGGGAGCTTGTCAAATACATTAACAGCGACGAAATGGCGAAGCAGTTGGCCAAAACCGAACAATTCGGCTTTCTTTCAAGAACCGCTTATGTGAAGGAACGGGATGGCCGTGATTTGGAGCCATTTTATATGCTGAAAATGAGTAACCGGGGTCTTCAAGCCGGGGAGCAGGTACCTTCGGAGTTTTATGCAACCTTCAACGAAATGGCGGGAAACGAGGTCCAACTGGTAGTTGACGGAAAGAAGTCCATAGATGAAGCGCTAAACACAATGCAGACTAAGGGTCAGGAAATCTATAATGCAGTCAAGCAAAAACAGTAATGATTTAACATGCTTCACAGAAGAATATATAAGGGCTGCCTGGGCAGCCCTTAGTCTTTTTGTAAGTACAGTTATTTGATAGAATCTTTCGTGGCTTTATACATAGTTTCTGTGTATTCGTCAATTTCATCTCGCGACATGCGTAAACGATTTACCGAAGTACCATAGCCAATTTCCTTCTTGCCCTCTTCCAACCCCTTGAAAATTCCATCTGCGAATGCATCTAAAGGTTCCCCTTGCGTATGCAGCCCGGCCCCGCCTAATTCCGTATTCACTGCCGGAGGAGCAACCTCAATGACTTCAACAGACGTGTCGGAAAGCTGGTGTCGTAGACTCATTGTAAAGGAATGCAGGGCTGCTTTCGTTGCTGAATAAATCGGAGCAATAGCAAATGGTGTAAAAGCTAACCCGGATGTCACGTTAATGATAGCCGCTTCTTCTTTTGCTGCCAAAAAAGGAGCGAACAGCATGGAGAGATGGAAAGGTGCTTCCAGGTTAGTTGTGATTTCTTTACTGAAATAACTCCAATTGTTCCTAGCGTCTGCTTTTAATACATTGAAGCGTTGTTGGATTCCTGCATTGTTAACTAATACATTCACTTCCGGATAGTTCGCAGTAACCCAATCAAACAATGCTGAACGTTCGGATTCAATGTCCAAATCAATTACACGGGTAATCAGGCTGGGGAATTGTTCTTTCGCCTTTTGAAGCACCTGTTCACGTCGGCCGCACACGATAACACGATTTCCCGCTTTTATAAAGCGTTCGGCAAAAGCTAATCCTATTCCAGTGCTTCCGCCTGTAATAAGGATTGTATTTCCTGAAAGCTTCATTATGAGTTCCTCTTCTCCATAAAGTTCTTAGATTCATTATTTAATTATGTCTGATATTCGCCTTATGATTCTTCTTTTCTTTCCTGCATTCGTTTTGTATAGCGTGCAATTTTAAAGTTAATTCCTTCCATGGCCTCCGTCATCAGCGAGATTTCAGCCAGCACGGCCTGCTTGTGCTTCATCATCATTTCTAGCCGCAGCTGGGTTGTGCTTTCTCCCTCAACTACCCAATCAATATACTGCCTGATACTACTTATGGGCATGTGCGTGTTTTTCAAACGAATGACGGTTTCAAGCAGCGATATTTGATCCTCTGAAAATAACCGCCGGCCGGCTTCATCGCGCTCGATTAGCGGCAGCAGCCCTTTTTTTTCATAATAACGCAGCGTGGATTCCGGAATATTAAGCTTGGCCGAAGCCTCGCTAATGGAATAGTACTTCATTTGAAGGCCTCCAAATGGTTTCTTTCATTGTCGACAAGAATAGGATACGACTTAAACCATGGTTTAAGTCAATAATAAATAAGCTGCCTCTATATTTAAAATTACTTTACATGTGCATAACACTCCGATAATGAACCTGATGTATGCTAAATACATTGTACCATTTGGGTGGGAGACTCTGAGAAAACCCAAAAGTAAACAGGCGTGAAAACAGCCTTGTTTCTTTTGATTTCCAGAGTCTTTTCGCTTATTCGCAGCATTTTGAAGGCTCAGGAGGTTATGGAATGGCAAAAATAATGATCAATCATTTATATAAGAAATATAGCAAGGACAAGCATGCGGCGGTAAAGGACTTCCATATGGAAATTGAAGATAAGGAATTTCTCGTGCTGGTAGGACCGTCGGGGTGCGGGAAATCAACGGTTTTGCGCATGATTGCGGGACTTGAGGATATCACCGAGGGCGAGATCTATATCGGGGATACGCTGGCCAACCATTTGCCACCTAAGGACCGGGACATTGCAATGGTATTTCAAAATTATGCGCTGTATCCGAATATGAGCGTTTACGAAAATATCGCTTTTGGACTGAGGCTGCGCAAGCTGCCGAAACATGAGATTGATCTTTCCGTGAAGCGGGCTGCGCGCATTTTGGAATTAGACGCGTACTTAGACCGCAAACCGGGGCAGCTGTCCGGCGGACAAAGGCAGCGTGTAGCTTTAGGGCGCGCAATTGTCCGTAATCCGCAGGTATTCCTGATGGATGAGCCGTTGTCCAACCTAGACGCGAAACTGCGTGCACATATGCGTATGGAGATCATTAAGCTTCATAAGTCACTTGCTGCGACCTTCGTTTATGTCACTCATGATCAAATCGAAGCCATGACGATGGGAGACCGGATTGCTGTCATGAAGGATGGGGTCATTCAACAAGTGGATACGCCGGAAGTCATTTATTCCACACCGAGCAATATGTTTGTAGCCAGTTTTATCGGCTCGCCGCCAATGAACTTTATCCAAGGCCGAGTTCTTGAAAATATTCCCGGAAAGCTGGAATTCCACACCCAACGATTTTGGTTAAAAATTCCCGAGCATGCAGCAAGTCTACTAATCAAACACAAACAGGTTAACCGTACGGTAACACTTGGAATCCGGCCTGAGCATATGGAATTGGCTAAAGAGGCGGACGAACAGACTGCGATCCCTGCATACTACAAGCACAGCGAGCTAATGGGGGCGGATCGGTTCCTGCATTTGGATATTCACCAGAAGCAGCCGCTCATCGTGCGTGCTGACCCTGGGATTCGATTGGAGGAGGACGAAATAACGTACGTAACTCCGAATATGTCAGAGGCGTTGTTTTTTCACTTGGAAACCGGGGATCGAATAAGCTAAATCACTATGACATACACGGCATGATGCGGTACGATAGCATAATAACACAGGCTGCCAGTCATCGGCAGCCTGTTAAAATAATGGGCATATTGCTCATTTCATATGAAAAACATTTTGTAATTCCGATATCGTAAACTTTTTCATCTTCAAGTACGCTTGCGTGATCCGATCGCGCTGTTCCGGACTGCCTGTCGCCAACATCTCGTTCAATTCGGCGGGGCAGATCTGCCACGATACGCCGTATTTGTCTCTAAGCCAGCCGCATTGCTCGGCCTCAGGTGCGGCAGAAAGCTGTTCCCAATAGTAGTCAATTTCATCCTGCGTCTCGCAGCAGACCATGAGGGAAATTGCTTCGTTGAAGTTGAACGGGTGTTCCAACGCGCTGTCCATTGCTGCGAACCAGGTGTTCTCCAGCATAAAGTCCGTAAACATCACCGTATCCTCTTTGTTGGGCTCTTGGCCAGGGCCGTATCGGAAGAGGGCGCCAGGTTGTGCATTTCGGAATACCGAGAGATAGAACTCACGTGCCTCTTCGGCCTTGCCGCTGTTATTGCCCGTGAACATCAGGGAGGGGACAATGGTGGGCCGCGGCTCACCGTCCGGATTCGTAAGAATGAGCTGCCACGATACACCAAACTTGTCCTGAACCCAGCCATACCGTTCGCTGAACGGATACTTGTCTAACGGCATAAGCGCCAATCCGCCTTTTGACAACTTATTCCATATCTCGTCGATCTTTTCACTTGCGTTCTTTTCCCGAGACGGATCGAAATTTACTATAAACGAAATCGAAGGATTGATCTTAAAGAAAGGACCTGCAGATATGGCCATAAACGGATGTCCGTAGACGTTGAACGATACAGTATCGCAATCACCCGATGGCGTATTGTGCAAGGTCGTCATGCTCGTAATAATGGAATCCGGAAATACGGAACAATAAAATTCTGCGGCTTCTTTTGCCTCTTTGTCGAACCATAAGTGCGGTATGATCGGCTGGATACCCTTCTCATATTGACTGTTGGCGTTACTCATCATCATCTCCTCCTTTGGTTTATAGGGTTTACACTTTTTGATTGTAGCACACGGAATCTTTCGATATTTCTTTCAGATTGCGGTATCGAGGGATGACAAAAGATAACGATAAAAAAGACACTTACTGGCGGTGCCTTTTCGTAGAGTCTGTAAAATATTCTGTGTAACCTATCACCGGCAGCTAAGGAAAGTAACAAGGGGAAAAAGCATATTCCCTTTGACGATGCGCTGCTCAAAATGCTCTACCTGGTCACTATGGACGTCACCCGCAATTAAAAGGGTGAATGTTGGTACAGATTATCATTGTAATTCTCGCTATACTCAGACTTAGCTGTAGTCTTGTATAAGACAGACCTATTAGGCGGATTAAACGATCTAAAAATCCACGTCAGTATCTTCCTGAAACTTGATACTTCGCAATAGTTATTATCCATATCGGTCCAGCGATATTTATCATCAAATTAATAATAGAATTTATTTTATTATCATTACAGCAATAGTTAGACAATGTATGGTTAGGTAGTGTTTTGGGTATGAGTTCGGTACTGTATTGGACTCATGCCTTTTAGTCTTGCCATTATCCGTTTGTGATTGTAGTAATTCCGCTTTCAAACGGACTGTCCGGATGCGAGTAAATAACAAAAATCGTACAGAAAGACCTAAAGAATCTTAAGGTCAAGAAAGGAAGGGTCACAGTATAGTGTAGGCATCCATGGAGCGAAGCTCATAGTGAAAATGAAAGCGATTTATTGCGAGCGATCATTCCTGTCTGCCGAAAGCTCCACATAAAATTGGTTTGTTTGTTGTGAGGTGATGGGATAGGTCCCTGCGGGCTCCCCGAAAAGAATTCCAGCTTGTCATCAGCAAGATAATAGACAAGCAAAGCTGCGTTGGTCAGTCTCAGCTGGGCTGAAGGGAGGTGATTCTACAGTTCGTACCGCGGATAATCTATTGCTTCTCTAGGTAGCACGAACGCCGTAGACAATAGGATGATATGATTCCAAGGAGGATTGTACATGGTCAAAAATAACTTCAGACATCTACTGCTTTGTCTCGCAGTGCTGCTGATGCTGCCACAATGGAGCGGATTAGCCGGGGCTGCAGAGCCGTCGCCGGGTACGGCGGATTCGATGCCGGCGTTTTCACAGGAGGGGAAGAATGTGTCCGATTTCTATAATGTCATCATGCAGACGGGAGCCGACCCTTGGGTTTACAAGCACACGGATGGCTATTACTACAACGTTTTTGCCAACGCTAGCGGCGTCATGATCCGTAGAGCGAAGACGATCACCGGCCTGGAGGCGGGCGAGAGGCGTCTGGCCTGGTCGCCGGTTAAGGGCACTATGTACAGTTCCAATGTTTGGGCGCCGGAAATGCATTATCTCAAAGATACCGACGGCCAATCCAAATGGTTTATTTACTTTGCAGCCGACAACGGAACCAACGCAAACCACCGCATGTACGTGCTGGAGAACGCGAGCGAAGATCCGTTGACCGGCTCCTGGGAGTTCAAAGGGAAGATTACCGATCCTGCCGACCGTTGGGCGATCGACGGCACTGTGCTGACGGTGGGCGAGCAGCATTATTTCATCTGGTCCGGTTGGGAAGGAACGGATGGAAGCTTCCAAAATTTATATCTCGCACAGATGAGTGATCCGCGGACCATCAGCTCGGAACGGGTATTGCTCTCCACGTCTCAATATGATTGGGAATCGTCCCCGGCCCGCATCAATGAAGGCCCGCAAGTCACGATAAAGGGCGACACAATCAATCTGGTCTATTCCGCAAACGGAAGCTGGACCGACAGTTATTGTCTCGGGCTGATCACAGCCAAGATCGGCGACGATTTGATGAATCCGGACTCTTGGGTGAAAAAAGACAAGCCGATCTTCTCCAGCGCCAACGGTGTTTATGGCCCGGGCCATCACAGCATTGTCACGTCTCCTGACGGCACAGAGGACTGGATTATCTACCATGCGGCCCGCTGGCCAGGAGCGGGATGGACCCGCAAAGTCCACGCGCAGAAATTCACCTGGAATACAGATAATACACCAAACCTGGGAGAGCCTGCCGATCCGAACCTGCCGATTGCCACGCCTTCGGGCGAGCCGACGCGGAAGCGCTATGAAGCGGAAAACGCGCTGCTGGTAAAGGATCCGGGCGGTGAAACCTCTCCCGCTGTCCGGATGGAGGCCACCGCTTCCGGCGGGATGAAGGTCGCCAACATCAAGAACGCTCGTGATTATGCCCAGTTTACTGTCAATGTGCCGGAGACGGGATTTTATATGCTGTCCGTGCGCAATGCCAACGGCTCGCCCAATGCGGCCGATGCTTCCCATATTTTGTCGATCAACGGGAACTCTGGCGTCAATTTGAACATCGTCTATTCCGGCGTGAATCGTTGGGGACTTTCCGCGGCGAAGGTCTTTCTGAAGAAAGGCGACAATATTCTCCGCTTCTCGAAGGGGAACAACTTTGCCGAAATCGACAGCCTGGATATATTTAAGCTGGAAACCTCGGAAATGCTATTCGATGCCCCGGGGTACACGCTCGGATTGGGTGAAACCCGCAGCTTGCCCCTGTATACCGTAACAGACGCTACCTATACCGCTGTTGACACAGGAGCAAGCTTCAGTTCTTCCAATACGAAGGTCGCCGTTATTGACGGTGGGGTTAGGGTTAAGGCTGTAAGTGCGGGCAGTACCACAATCACCGCCACATATAACGGGAAAACAGCCACAGCCACGGTTACCGTTTCTGCGGATCCTAGAGCTGTGCAGTCCGTTGCCTTCGGCGGATTGCACCGCATCCTGACCAGCGGGCAGACAAGCGGACCATTGCAGGTAACGGCACACTATAACAATTATGAGGTTCAGAATGTGACAGCGACTGCCCAGTATACCAGCAGCGATCCTGGGGTGGTTAGGATTGATTCGGATTCTGTGACCCAATCGATATATGCGGTTAAACCGGGCACAGCTCTTATTACAGCAGAATACAACGGCAAGAAAGCAGAGCTCAACTTGACCGTTATTGCAGCTTCTGATGTGGTTCAGGTTACTTCAGTAGTGAAGATTCCTTCCGGAGTGGCCCCTAAGCTGCCCAGCGTTGTTGATGTTGTCTACAACAGCCAGCCGAAGAAGGCTGAGGTTGTCAGCTGGGAACCGGAGGGACTTGACCTCAACTCCCTTGGTACTGTTCAGGTGCCTGTCACCCTGAAGCTGGATGGCCGTGATTTTCCTTCCACTGTTTCCGTAAACGTTATTCCGGGATGGGGCCTGGATGAGATTGTGAATCAACTCCGAAACAAGCTGGCCAACTTCTCCTATCCTTTGGGTGACGGGCTGGGTAACTATAGCCAATCCAAGTATGATGCCTTCGTGGACGAAGTGAACAAGGCGGAAGAAATGGCTGCAAACGCCGATCTGAGTAAAGAACAGTTTAACGAGGAACTAGATAAGCTTGCTCAAGCGGAAGCAGCTTTGTTAGGTTCGCTGAACAGCATTCGGGACGGCGTAATGTATAACGCTTACCGGGATTTCTCCGGCGATACGGTTGGCAAATACCCTTACGGCATTACCACCGAAGATCTAACCAATGGCGCTACCGCCACTGTGCAGGAAGAGGCCGGGAATAAGTTCCTCCGGCTGACTACAACCGCTACCTCGGGCAAGGCAAACCTGCTCCTACCGTATGCAGGCGAGGTTAAGGCTGAGGCGGATCAGCGTATCGTCATCGAATACCGGGCCAGACTAAACACCAGCTTCCAGTACGCCAATGGCGCCATGATGCGAAATGACAGCGGCACAGGCAATTATTCCATGGTCACGGCTTTTGATATGGGGAAAATTGTAGTCCAGAATGGACCGTCCACTAAGGTCAAAGTCAAAGACTTTCAGTACAATACATGGTACAAAATCAAAATGGTGGCAAACTGGGACGCCAAGACTTATACCGTCTATATAGACGATGTTGAGGTGGCCACTGACTACAACTTCCGGCACACAGGCGGCGACAAGCTGACCGGCCAGCGGTTCGGCATCGATGGCTATGCCAACGCCTCCATCGACTTTGACGATTTCAAAGCGATGGTTATCGGAGGACCGAAGGCTGCGCCCGCAGGGCAGCAATGAAACAGCGGTTGGGGCCAATGATGGACGCATCACCGGGGTCAACCCCTCCATGGAATGGTCCTCCGGCTATGGGAGCACCTGGTTGAATGTCGAAGGGGATACTATCGCAAATCTTTCTCCCGGCACTTATTGGATTCGTTACTCTGCGACGGATACCCATAAAGCCAGTCCCCATGTGGAGTTGACCATCGTAGTCTATACACAGCCGCTGCATGTAACCGGAGTGAGCCTGAATCAGATCGCCGTCCAAATGTATACCAACCATGGGAACGGCAAACCAGGGAACGTTCTGGAGCCTGCCAGTGTTGTCTCCCGGGCGGAAGTATCCGTCATGATCGTGCGCTTTATAGCCTGGCGTAGCAACTAAAGCCATTGAGTGGATCACAGGTAAAAAAACCAAGGAGCCAAGGGAACGTCCGCCCGGCTCCTTGGTTTTTTGCGTTCCGCATAGGCGGATTTGTCAGGGCGTAGGATTTGCGGAGGGGGGATGTTGGCGGAACGGTATTCCAAGCGGGCATAGGGCGTGTTCGGCTGATGACTTTTGAAAAGGACCCAGTGTTGCCCTTTTCCGTGAGGCTCCCTGCTGATTTGGAGGAGAAACAAAAATCGCACAGAAAGACCTAAAGATTTTTAAGGCCTGGAATGGACGAACCGCGGTACATTATAAGCATCACGTCCAACAAAAACTTTCATCAGGAAAGAAGGGGAAGCCATGAAAACGACGCCTGCCGCCGTAGGAACAGATAGAGTACCGGCAGCCAAAGAGGCTTTTTACCAGACAAAGCGGTTTCGGCAGAATATTCCGCTATTTGTCATGCTTATACCGGGAGTGCTTTATTATCTGATATTCCGCTACTTGCCTATGGGCGGTCTTGTGATAGCTTTCAAGAACTACAACTTTCACGATGGCATATGGTCAAGTCCGTGGGTGGGATGGAAATATTTCGAGATTTTGTTCCAGTCCAACGTCACGCTGCAAATTATCTGGAATACCCTCACCCTAAGCGTTCTGAACCTGGTCTTCGGGTTCCCTGCGCCGATTCTTATCGCCATTGCCTTGAATGAGGTTCGGAAGAGCTGGCTGAAGCGCTGGATTCAGACCATTATTTATCTGCCTCATTTTTTGTCCTGGGTTATCGTTGCGGGCATTATCCTGACCCTGTTCTCCATCGACGGCGGCACCATCAACAAACTGCTGGGCCAATGGGGGATGGAGCCGGTGCCTTTCCTGTACCGCGCAAACTCATGGACCGCCATCTTTGTCGGCTCCGGCATGTGGAAGGAGATGGGCTTCAGCGCTATTATCTATCTCGCCGCTATCTCCGGCATTGACCCCAGCCTGTACGAATCCGCGGGGATGGACGGTGCAGGCAAGCTTAGGCAGATTTGGCATATCACCCTGCCGGGTATCCGTCCTACGATTATCCTGCTGCTGATTCTTGGCATGGGCCGTTTGATGGAAGTAGGGTTTGACCAGGTTTACAATTTGCAGAATCCCACTGTCCTGCAGAAAGCGGAGGTCATCAGCACCTACGTGTACAAAGTGGGGCTGCAGCAGGCCCAATTCGGTCTGACCACAGCCATGGGCTTGTTTGAATCCTTCGTCGGCCTGGTACTTGTGCTGTCGGCCAACGCCTTGGCCCGTAAATTCGATCAGGGATTATTCTAAAGAAGGGAGGGAAATGCTCTTGAGAGAATCCACAGGCGGAAAAATTTTTGTCATCCTTATTCACGTGGTATTGATCATTATTTCGCTCACCTGCATCCTGCCTTTCCTGCATCTGATTGCGCTGTCCGTAAGCTCCGGGCACGCGGTTGACCTGGGCCAGGTCTGGTTCTGGCCGGTGGGGCTTGATTTCACCGTTTACCAATACTTTTTTGAGAATACGCCAGCCTTGCGCGCCTTTACCAACAGCGTGATCATTACCTTATGCGGAACGGCCTTAAGCATGCTGGCCACGGTGCTGACGGCCTATCCCTTATCCCGCCGTTACCTGTATGCCCGCAAGCCGATCACAACAGCTGCATTGTTCACCATGCTTTTCAGCGGAGGCATGATCCCTACCTATCTGGTCATGAACAGCCTGCATTTGACCAACACTTACTGGTCCCTCTGGCTTGGCGGGCTGATCAGCACCTATAATATGCTGATTATGAAAAGCTATTTTGAGAGCATCCCGGGTGAAGTGGCGGAATCCGCCCAGATGGATGGCTGCGGCGAGGTCCAACTGCTCATGCGCATCATACTGCCCTTGTCTCTTCCCATGCTGGCTACGCTGACGTTATTCTACGGAGTGGGCTACTGGAACATGTTCATGAGTGTTATTCTTTACATCAACAAGACGAATTTGCAGAATCTTACTGTTATCGTCCAGGGGATGCTGCAAATTCAGGGGAACTTTAATATGTCGGCCATGGATATGATGCAGCAGCAGGAGATGGTATCCGAAAAGCTGAAAGCGGTTGGGGTTATGGTTATGGTTGTGCCCATGCTGGTGGTATATCCGTTCCTGCAGAAATATTTTGTCAAGGGCATTATGCTTGGCTCAATCAAGGGTTAGCGGCAACAATGAAATAAATCATAGAAGGATGAGGGGGATTCCACATGTTTGGACAAACATTCGCACCAAAAATGAAGATCAGTTTAGCGCTGGGACTGTCGGCGGTTATGGCAGCAGGGGCAGCTGGTTGCAGTCAAAAGGAAGAAGGGACAGAAGGGCAAGCTCAAGGAAAAGCCATAATTACCGTTTCCAACTATGACAGGGGCAATATTCCCGCAGCAGAGGGAACGGTTGAGGACAACCGTTGGACCAAGTGGATCAATGAGCATTCTCCCGTTACGGCCAAGTATGTGCCGGTGGCCCGGGCAGAGGCAGTCAAGAAGCTGAATGTGTTGTTCGCATCGGGCAGTGCGCCGGATATTGTCAATGATTATGATACGGGATTCAGGAATTCCCTGTACCAGCAGAAGCAATTGATGCCTCTGGACGATTACTTGCAATATGCCCCTGAATACCAGAAGCTGCTGGAGAAGTACCCCCAGCTTCGCAAAATAGGCACCAAGCCGGACGGCAAGCTTTACGAAATCGGCAAAATTAATGAGCCTCATCTGCAGAGTGTAGCCTTTATCCGGATGGATTGGCTGAAAAAGCTGAAGCTAGAGGTTCCGAAGACCACCGACGAATTGCTTGTCGTTCTGAAAGCATTCGTTGAGCAGGACCCTGACGGCAACGGGAAGAAGGATACTTATGGAACCAATATGAGCTACACCTCGGATGGCATGGTGGATTCCATGTTCGGCTCGTACGGCTGGAAAATCTCCAATGATGACAAAATTGTCAGGACTTGGGATAATTCGCTGGAGTCTCTTAAATTCAAGAAAAGATTATTTGAAGAAGGGCTTATCGATAAGGATTACTTGGCGGACAAGAATGGAGCCAAAGCCAAGCAGGATTTTCTGAACGGAAAAATAGGCGTTTATCTTCCTCCTGCTATCACCAACTGGTTTGAGAATACGGTAACGGACGTTAAAACGCTCCGCAAGGTTGTTCCGGGGGCGGAGATTGCGCCGATGGCGCAGCCAAAGTCTTCTATGGGACAATTCGTTCATCATGTGGTCAATCCGGTTCAAATGACCACGGTGATCAATGCCGCGGCCAAGGATCCCAAGGCGGCTATGGAATATATTAACTTCATCATCAAGCCGGAAAACGCCCTTATTTTGAAGAAAGGAATTGAGGGAGAGCATTGGAAGAAAGGCGAGGACGGTTTTCCCAAGGTCATTGATCCTGCGAAGAATGCCAAGGAGCTGGATTGGGCCATGGACTACTCCATGTTC
Organism: Paenibacillus vulneris; assembly: GCF_039543185.1. Classification (NCBI taxonomy): domain Bacteria; kingdom Bacillati; phylum Bacillota; class Bacilli; order Caryophanales; family Paenibacillaceae; genus Paenibacillus; species Paenibacillus vulneris. The sequence continues at coordinate 267,535 of NZ_BAABJG010000003.1, forward strand.
TACTCAATCCCAGAGAATCCGCTTCTGATTTCCACCACTGCGTTCGACGTGAATGATCCTGACCAGAAGGCTGGCCTGGACATGTTGAAGAAAGCCGACGAGTTTCTGCTTAATCCCGAGGCCCAGTATCCCGCGCTGAGTCACTATGAGCATATGCCTACCCTGCCGAGCGATTTGGTAGTGATCAATACCAATATCGACAAGGAAATGAAGGACATCTTTACCAAAGGCATTATTGGCGGGGCCCAATATACCCCTGAGCAGGCCATTGCAGATGCTAAAGCTGCCTGGGAGAGAGGCGGCGGCAAACAGATCGAGGAATTCATGAATACCTGGTATAAAGAAAATAAGGACAGAGCCTTCCTCGGCAAGGATATCCTGGAGTTGGTCCGCTCCCAACACAAGTAAGGGCTGAAGGGCCTGGAATAGGATAAATGCGGACCTGGTCCGGCAAAGGCCGGGCCAAGTTTGCTTTCGGAACAATTTATATGAGAAGGAGTATATGAATCATGACAAATGAAATGCTGCTTCAAAAAATCGGACTGGTAGTGGACAAACTTATGAATCTGGGCGGCAGCGACTATGAAAAGGATAAAACCGCGGTCCAGGCCGATACGAGAAAAGGGATTGTCCAACGGGATTTCGGAATTGAGGAATGGGACTGGCCCCAGGGCGTCGGTCTTTATGGTCTGTACAAGCTGCAGAAGTATTACAGCGATACTCGCTATATGGAGTTTTTTCAGAACTGGTATTCCCGCAATATGGAGGTCGGCCTGCCGTCAAAAAACATTAATACGACCGCCCCTTATCTGGCTCTGGTTTTGCTCCTGGATCAGCTTGAGCCTTCCAAGCAGCTGGAACAGCTATGCCGGGATCATGCGGACTGGCTCGTTCATGAGCTGCCCAAAACCAAAGAAGGCGGCTTCCAGCATACAGTCACTGCCATTGGTAACCGGGATGGAATCCACTTGCACAATGAGCAGTTATGGATTGATACGCTCTTTATGGCGGTTCTGTTTCTGAACCAGGCCGGGCGCAAGTTCAACCGGCCGGAGTGGGAGCAAGAAGCAGTACACCAGATTTTGCTCCATATCAAGTACTTGTTCGACAAACATACCGGACTGTTCTTCCACGGCTGGAGCTTCGAGCGCAATGATAATTTCGGCAGCATCTTCTGGTGCCGCGGCAATTCCTGGTTCACCTACGGCCTCGTCGATTACCTGGAAACTTGCCAGGATACGATGAACCCGGGTGTCCGTCAATTTCTGGTTGATACGTATAAGGCCCAGGTCAACGCTCTGGTTCCTCTCCAGGCCGCTTCCGGCCTATGGCACACCGTCCTGCAAGACCCAACCAGCTATGAAGAGGTATCCGGATCGGCCGCAATTGCCGCGGGTATCCTAAAAGGCATAAAAACCGGTATTCTGGATTCCTCCTATCAGCCTGTTGCAGACAAGGCCATCCAGGCGGTTTGTCAAAATATCAGCGGTGACGGAACCGTGCTGAATGTGTCGGCCGGAACCGGTATGGGAATGGACAAAGACCATTATAAAAACATTACCATTATGCCAATGGCATACGGACAGTCCCTTGCTCTAATTGCCTTGTATGAAGCTTTAAAATAATACAGGTCAACCGGATCGGAACGTGAAGCGTTTCCTTCCTACGTAGACAGGTAAAATGTAAACGTTGTTTGCTTGGAAGGAACCGTTTTATAATACAATATGAAATTCAAAGGGGGGAGGGGAGCCGACTGCGTCCGACAAGCTGGCCGGGTTATATAGCAGGAAAAATAAAGGGCAGCTTCAAGATCAAACTGATTGTGCTGCTCTCGTGTATGGTAACACTTGCCTTCGCCTTGGCAGGCTGGATGGTCTACCGGTCAAATATCCAGTTAATGGAGGATGAAATCAGCAAGCAGTTCTCCATCGCCAACGAACAGGCTTTGGCCAGACTGGAGATGTCCTTCCAGGAAATCAACCGCGTATCCCAATCCATTATCCTGAATCCGTCCATCGAACTGTTCCTCAAGGAGAACATCGTTCCCGTAAGCGATTCCTACACCCAATTCAAGAACCGCAAGTATGTAGAAGAGCAGTTGAATATGCTGCTGGTGGATGCGCCGTCCATCCGTTCCGTTTTCCTGTACAATGAGAACGGGGAAATGACGGCTCTCTCCAAAACCGGTGCGTCAGGAGAGCCGGGAACGGATGACTTGACCAGGATGATGGAAAAGCTTAAGCCCCATCGGGGGAATATGGTCTGGGGCCGGGCCGAGGCGGCCAGTACCATTGATCCGGACGGCCGCAGAACGGTTCTGGTTGCAGCCAGACGGATGCTCAATGAGAAGCTGATCCCGTACGGCACCATGGTGATGGTGATGGAGGAAAGCCTGGTATCCAAGGTGCTGCGGGATCTTACGGAGAACGGCAGCGGCAAGGTGCTGCTGCTGGAGCCTATGGGCGGTGTGCTCTACTCCAATACCGATCAGAGTGAGATGGAGCAACTATTGCAACTGACAAAGGCACATTATCCTCGTTATGTCAAAATGAATGGCATCACCTATCTGTTTGTCCGCCACGAGCTGATTCCGGCAGGTTTTACCCTATATGGAGGGGCTTCCTTACAGGAGATACAGAGGAAAAATAAAGACATTATCCAAGTATTGGCATTTGCCGGAATCGGCGTGATCCTGCTCAGTGCGTTACTTATTACGATTTCCACCCGGACGCTCCTCACTCCTCTTGCCCATCTGATGCAGGGACTGCGTACGCTGCGTTCCGGCGATTTCACGGTCCGTGTCAAAGTGGATTCCGGCGATGAGCTGGGCTTCATCGGAGACAGCTTCAACAGCATGGCGGAGCAAGTGAGCGAACTGATTAATAAGGTATATCTGGCCCAGATCAGCCAGAGGGAATCGGAGCTGAAGGCCATCCAGGCACAGCTAAACCCTCATTATCTGCACAACCTGTTCAATGAGCTGTATTGGAAGCTGTACAGCAACGATCAGGAGGAGACGGCGCTTCTGATCAACGCCATCTCGGAGATGTTGAAGTATTCCCTTAAATCTGTCCAGACGGATACGACTCTTGGCGAAGAGCTGCATCAGATCCGCAATTACATCAAGATCCAGACAGAGCTGTTCACTGGCGAGATTGAAACCATTATCCAAGCTGAAGAGTCCCTGCTGAGTCTGCGGATGATGCGATCCCTCTTGCTGCCGGTGGTGGAAAATGTTTTTGTACACGCTTTCCGTGATATGGAGAAAGACCGGGTGCTGCGGATTAAAGCGTTTCTGTTAAATGAGGCACTGCATATCGTAGTGGCTGACAACGGATGCGGTATGGATAAAGAAACCTTGAGAGCCTTGACCGAGGCGGAGGCTGTGCTGCCGGACGGCGATAAGACAGGAATCGGCTACAAAAGTGTGCTGAGGCGCATTCAACTGGTATACGGACCCGCATATGGGGTGGAAATTACCAGTAGTGAAGGGAAAGGAACGGTTGTTCACATGACGCTTCCTATTAAATCCGGGACACTGGGGAGTCATGAGGAGGGAAACGGGTGAAGGGCAAGTTGTTTATTGCAGAGGATCAGCCTAACTTCCGCAAGGGGCTGCTGAAACTGGTGGGGAAGCGGTCCGCCGAGTGGGTGGTGACTGGGGAAGCGGCCAATGGCCGGGACGCCTTGTCAATGATGGAGAAATGTGTCCCGGATCTCTTGCTGACCGATATCCGGATGCCCCATATTGATGGTCTGCAGCTGGCAGAAGAAATCAGAAGCCGCGGCTGGCTGACGAAGATTGTGATTGTAACCGGATTCAAGGATTTTTCGTATGCCCAGTCCGCCGTCAAGTTCGGCGTGGTGGACTTTATTACGAAGCCTTGTGTGGAAACGGATATATTAAGCGTACTCGATCGGATTTATGTGCAGCTGATTGAAGAAAGCCAGTCTCAGTTCTTGGTGGAGGGCTGGAAGCGTCAGCATGAAGACAGCGAACTGCGCTCGGCTATTATGGGCATGCCCTGCAACGGTGAAGAGGTGGAGGCTCTGCTGAAGCGGATGAAGCAATGTGAGCTGCATTTTCTCCGTATTCCCACCTATTTTCCTCCAGAGAAGCATTATTCCGCCGAGGATGTGCCGCTTTTGCAATTTGCTTTCGCCAATATTGCCGGGGAGCATTTGAATAAATGGTTTCCCGGCGGCTTTCGCCTGTTTCCCATGAATGCATCGGAGTGGGCTTTATTGGTGGACCGGAGTGCTTCCCGGCCGGATACATTCCCCTCATGGCCGCAGATACTCACCGACTCGGTCCATCATTATCTGAGGCTGGCTCTTGAATACAGCGGACAAGGGCTATGCGCCAGTACGGAGGAATTGCGTCAGGGCTACAGACGGTATTGCCGGGAAGGGGACAGGGACCACGGTTCTGCCAATGAATCACTGCTCAACCAGACGGCGCTTTACGAGAAGGAAAAGGAAATTGTAACCTGGCTTATGTCGGAGGATAACAGCCGGCTGAGCCGTGAGCTGCAGGAGCAAGTCGTCCGGATCAGCCATTTGCCCCCGCAAACCGCCAAGATTGAAGCGCTGCTGCTGGCTGCTGCCATTCTTCGGCTAGTGCAGGTCCAGTTTCCCGAATGGCAAATGGCTGTGCGCCCCATAGAGTGGGATACTGTCTACAAATGTGTGACGCCGGATGATATTGCGGTATGGCTGCAGGGATACATCCATGAGTTCCTGCGGTCACACAATAACTGGCTTGCCAGCAAGAATGATAATCCGGTCAAGCAAGCTATCCGGTTTATTGAAGAGTCATACATGGGGGTATGCGGCTTGGCCGAGGTGGCGGCCCATGTCCATCTCAACCCCAGCTACTTCAGTAATCTGTTTAAAAAGGAAACCGGGGAAAGTGTAACCGGCTATATCCAGAACCTGCGCGTACAGAAAGCGAAGCTTCTGCTGAAAAGTACAGATATGAAAATATTCGAAATTTCCGAAGCCACCGGCTTCAACGACTCCAATTATTTCACGCATATCTTCAATAAAATAGCGGGAGTCTCGCCCAAAGAATACCGCAAGCAGATGGCCGGCCAGTGACTCTTCCAGGAAAAAAGTTCATTTTACACCGTGCCCAAACCTCGCCATAGAAGAGGACTGGATGGACCGGCTTTTGGAAAGCGCATCATCGATTCGTTTGATCGGAAGCCGGTTCTTTTTTTACGTGAATGACAATACGACAAGGCTTTCCTAGCATAGCTGGAAAAAATGGGTAATATGGTATGGATAAGGTAGTTACGGATACCTGGAGCAATTCACTAAGAATATCAGGCTTCTAAAATAAATAAGCGAGTCGAAATCAAAAGGAAGGTGTGAAGAAATTTGACCCTGCAGAAGCAAAGAATTGAATTTGAGGCGGCAAAAAAGATCTATGAGAGCCAGACACTGGTATTTCATGGTGTAGACGGTTTTGATGTCTACAATATTTCGATTCCGTTCATACGGGACGGGAAGCGCTATTTGTTCGGACGGGTAGAACGTCGTGAAGAGTGGGCCCGCTCTTGGGTCCGCCTGTTCGAGGAGACGGGGCAGGATGAATGGACCGTGGTGAAGGATAGCATGATCTATACTCTGGAGGACCCTTTCATCAGTGAGATCGGCGATGAGCTAGTAATGGGAGGGACTCATGTGCAATATCAGAGTGGAAGATACAGTACGTTTTTTGGTTATTTCTTCCGTGGTACCGACCTCCATAATTTGTACTACTTCACTACCGGACCTAACAAAATGAAAGATATTCGCCTTGTTCCGTTGTCGGATGGCAAGATCGGTGTCTTCTCGCGTCCACGTGGCGCGGAGACTAGAGGCAAATATGGGAGCGAAGCAATGATCGGCTTCACGGTCATTGATAGACTGGAAGAGTTAACTGCAGACGTCATTGAGAACGCACCGTACATTTACGGCATCTTCGGGGAAGGTGAATGGGGAGGCGTTAATCAGGCTTATCTACTTGATAGCGGCAAAATCGGCATCATCGGCCACATTTGCTACAAGGATATGGATGAGAATGGAGGGGAAGTGAAGGTGTACCTGAACATGGCCTTCGTCTTCGATCCAACCACCCGAGAGTCCTCGGATCTTCGTTTGATCGGAAGCCGCTCCTGCTACCCGCCGGGACCTGCCAAGGCACCACATTTAGTCGATTGCGTCTTTACTTCGGGAATTGTTATGCGTCCGGACGGCAAGTCCGATCTTTACAGCGGCATTGGCGATTGTCAGGCGGGGCGTATTACGATCGACTATCCGTTCGAAGGACATGGGCGTATTGTTTAGAGGAGGAAGATGAGGTGAATGCGAATCCCGCAGGATGATGAATGACGACCTGAAGATCACTTAAGGATCGGGATCTCCCCTGTGGCTGGTGGTTAGTCGCCCAAGATTGGGAGGGTGGCTAGCATCCTGTGGGATTCCGTAGGTATAAGCACATTCGGGTTCTCATCATTGGCATTGTTTATTATTCTGCACAACGGCAACGGGCGGAACTCCTGCCTGCAAGCGACATTCTATACCATCACGGATCGACCGTGGCGGTGACTCCGGCATAATACTGAACTATTTTCGACTTGCCCGTACATATGGCATATTGTAATCGTTCGCCGAGACGTGTGAAACTTCGCTCCAACATTGATGAATGGGGGAAAAGACATGGGAATGAAACGAATGGCCGCACTGTCACTATTATTGTTTGCAACCGCTTGCAGCGGCGGAAATGACGGTAAAACGGCCGGTGAGCAGCCCGCTGGTGAGAAGAATGCTCCGCCTCAGGTTTCGACCGAGCCCGTCACGATCAAATTTGGTATTAGTATGGGATGGCTTGGACCTGGAGAGTTCCAGAAGTACTTTGAGGAGCCAATGAAAAAACGCTATCCGCACATTACAATCGAACCCATTGACTTGTCAAAACCGGAGAACGGTTTTGATAAGCTGATGGCCGCCGGCAACATACCGGATTTGGTGATGACCGCCTCCCCGATCATTTACCGGTTTGTAGGAACCGGAATGGAAGAAAATATGGAACCGCTGATTAAAAAATTCAATTTCGACCTTTCGCGGTTGGACCCGATCGCCGTAGAATCGGTAAAATCGGCAAGCCGGCAAAATAACTTAATCGGGCTTCCATGGACGATGCACTTCAGCGGTCTCTATTATAACAAAGATATATTCGACAAATTCGGTGTTCCATATCCGAAGGACGGCATGACTTGGGAGGAAGTCAGAGAGTTGGCCCAAAAAGTGACGCGCATCGACGGCGGCGTGCAGTATCGGGGCTTGGAGCCGGATAAATCGACCCGCATGGCTTCCGTGCTGTCATACGGCTTTGTCGATCCGGTAACAGAGAAGCCGACTGTGAACAATGATAACTGGAAAAAAATATTCGAATTACTGAAAAGCATCTATGATATTCCCGGAAATAATACACCTCGTTTGGCTGGCGCCGGTACGGATCAGTTTATGAAAGAACGAACGCTCGCTATGTTCACTTCCGTTAATATGCTTCCGAATTTGAAGGATGCGCAGGATTTGAATTGGGATTTGGCTCAGTACCCGTCATTCAAAGAACGCCCCAACACCGGCATGCAGGTGGATGAGTGGATTCTTCACGTCACGGCGCAGAGCAAGTATAAAGATCAAGCGTTTCAAGTCATTTCCACGATTCTATCTGATGAGGTGCAGACGGAAGTAGCCCGCAATGCACGGCTGCCGGTATTGAAGTCAAGCAGCATAGAGCAGGAGTTCGGCAAAAACCTGCCTTATTTGCAAGGCAAGAATGTGAAAGCTGCCTTTAAAAGCAGCCCTGCAAAAGCACTTCCGGTAAGCAAATACGATTCATTCGCGGAAGGTTATATGTCCAATGCCATCATTCCTGTCGTCAAAGGGGAGAAGGATATTAACACAGCACTGAGGGAGGCGGAAGAACAAATATCAAAGAATATTGAAGCGAACCGGCAAAAATAAAAGCTGGAAATGGGAGTGAGGAACTCATCTATGAGTGAGAGGTATTACAAAGAGCCTCAGATCCAATGAAATAAGTAAAGTGCAGACTGCTGCGCGATGCTTGGTTTACCTCCTGCGAACATAGAGATATTTCCTATGTTCTCAGGAGATTCATAGACCCGTTGAACCTACTTACTATGATGATACACAAACTTTTTTGACACCATCCTAACACGAGCGGCCTCAAGCAAATAGAGCATCCGTGGTGCTAAATCGTCTCCTGCGTGTCCGCTGAGCCGAATATCGCCCTGTGGATGCTCTAAATCGTGCCGCCGCATGAAGCGGCCTACAAGCCTGCCAAAAACGGAATCGCCAATTCGGCGATTCGCCGGTGGCCCGCCTCGTTCGGATGCAGTCCGTCCGAAGTAAAGTACGGCAGCGTCAGCCGGTTCAGCCCGCTCAATTCATACAAATTCAGCACGGGCAGCGCATACTGCCGCCCAATCGCCACCACCGCATCCGCGTAATCGACAAGCTGATGCCCAGCCGCATTCACATAAAAAATATCATACCCGTCCTTATCCCGCTGCAGCGGCGTCCATAAGCTCAACCGGCAGCGCGGATTTTTCATCAATATATCCTCGATCAGTGTTGTATAAGCCCCATAGAACGTATACACATCTGCCTTACCAAGCTCGCCCAGCGGCTTATCGAGCCGAAAATCGTTCACGCCCGCAAAGATCGTCACGCAATCGAGATCCGCAGCGATCGTCCGTCCGACATGCGTCGTCGCACCGTAATCGCGGTCTCCTCCGGCGGTCATCGGACACCCGCCCACCGCGTAGTTGAATACCTCCGTGAACCCCAGCGCCGACTGGACGTGCGGCTGATAGCCGCCTGCCGCTGTAATACTGTCGCCCAGCGTCCCCCACGTGGCACCAAGCCACTTGCCCTGCAATGGCCTCTCCATCACACGCTACCACTCCATCCTTAATTGCATTCCGTTTCAAAAGTAACCGCATCGACTTCCACGCCGTCATTCGCCTGTCCTGGGCGCTCACCGAGGTAAGCACCTTGCTCGATCAGCTTGCGCTGGAGCTCGGGGATAGACACCTCGCGGAAGCCAACGCCTGCGGAGGCGGCCATTGCTGCGGCAATACCGGCGGCCTCGCCCATGGCGAAGCAGTTCGGCATGACGCGCAGTGAGCCCTGCACCGGGCGGTCGGACGAGACCGAGCGTCCGGCGACGATCAGGTTCGACTTGCCCTGCGGCAGCATGCAGCGGTAAGGAACCCCGTGCGACTCTCCCTTCGGCAAATGCTTGATCGTCATCGTGCTGCTGGCGTTCGCCAGATGAATGTCGATGAAGTACGAGTTGCGGGCGATATCGTCCTCGAACGTCCGCATCGACAGAAAGTCCTCCACGACAAGCGTGTAATCCCCTTGAATCCGGCGCGTCTCGCGGATGCCGACCTGATCGCCGGAATGCACGAGATGAATGTGCTCGAAACCAGGCACATATTTGCGCAGGAAGCGGATCTGCGTATCGATCAGCTGGCGGCCTTCGATGGCGGCGCGGGTAAGATCCTCCGCCTTCGTCCCATCAATGCCGAAAATATGGCCGAAGTTGAACCCGACGATAGAGTCGGTAATCCATGCCATACCGGAAATCCGCTTGCGGCCATCCGGTAAATCGCCGTTCTTCTGCGCCTCCGTAACGGTCCGCTCCAGCTGCCCGCGCTCACCGGTCTCCTCCAGAAACTGCTTGAACCGCGCCCGGTCCGCCCCGGTCACCACATAGCACATCGTGCCCGGCTGAAGCTCGCCCTGATCGCCTCCGACCTGGAACGGCACGCCGGCCAGCGCCGCCAAATCCGCATCGCCGGATGCGTCGATGTACAGCTTCGCCTGCACAACCGACCGCCCCGACTTGTTGCTGATGACCAGCCCGCTGATCCGGTCTCCTTCCAGCAGCACTTGGTCTGCCACCGTGTGGAATAGGATTTTGGCTCCGCTTGCGAGCACCTCCCGATCATATACGCGCTTCAGCGTCTCCACATCAATCGGCACCCAGTCGAGCAGGTCCTTATACCGGCTCATAAAATCTTCCCCAGCCTCGATCTTCATCTTCTCCAGCAAATCCAGACCGATACCGCGAATAACCGGCTTCTGGCCGTCGGTATAAGGGCAGAAGGCCGGCACAAGCGCCGCAGTGCCCATGCCGCCAAGATAACCGCGCTGCTCGATCAGCAGGGTGCTCGCTCCATTGCGGGCAGCGGCAATCGCCGCAGCAACGCCGGAGGCACCGCCACCAATAACGACAACATCCGGGGTGTAGCTTACTTCAAGATTTTGCGACGGAACCGTAACCGTCTTCTTAACCGTATTTGACATCAATATGCTCCTCTCAGAGTCCAAAAATGTACTGCAATATGGCTCTTTGCTTCTCATTATAGATACTGGGAAGGGGGGAACTAGTTTAATTTTAGTTTAATTAAAAACGATGTCATGCTACGATAGACACATACAGAATGGAGGTGTGGACCCGTTGCCTATCCGCAAGGAAGTGACGCTTACTACCATCGCCAAGGAGCTCGGATTAACCGTCCAGACCGTATCGAAGGCGTTCAAGGGCAAGCCCGGCATGTCTGAGGCGACACGGCAGCGTATCTTTCAAACCGCCGAGAAGCTCGGCTACTGTACACTCGACCAGATCCGCAGCCTCCGGCTCGATCATATTACCCCTTACCCGAACGATCGGCGGCGCTTCGTGCTGGTGCAAACCCAGGAATCTGTCCCATATAATCGCCTGCTGTTGCAGGGGCTGCAGGACCGGTTTTTCTCCTTCGGGTATCAAATTGAGCTGCTGATGCTGCCCAGAGATCTGAGGGAGCGGCAAATGGCCCAGTGGATCGAGGCAAGCGGCATGACGTACGCGGACGGGATTTTCATCGCGCCAAGCATCGACTCGGCAGCATGGGAATCGAACCTGTTCCGGCTTCAGGTGCCGAAGATTTTGCTTAATTTCCCTCCCCCCGGCGTAAAAATTGACAGTGTCATCTGGGACGTTTACGACGCAGCCTACCAGTCCGTTGCGTATCTGCACAACCTTGGACACCGCCGCATTATGTACGTTGGCGACATTCATAAGCAGCGAGGCTACATTCTGCGCTGGCAGGCGTTCTGCTATGCGATGGACCGTTTTGGGGGCAGGGTGGATCCGGCCTTCCATTCCATCGGCAAGAGAACCGGCCCTGAATGGCAGGAGCAGCTGATGGAACTGATGGTTCACCACGCGCCTACCGCGGTCATCTGCGGGATTAACGACGAGGTGCCGGTTGTCTACGATGCCTGCAGGCGGCTGGGGTGGCGGGTGCCGGAGCGGATCTCGCTAATCGGCTTCCTGAACGAGCAGTCCGATGACTCGCAGTTACCCCCGTTCACGAGGCCGCTGCTGCCGATTCACGAAACCGGCTACCGCGCAGCCGACCGGATGCTGTGGCGCATCGCGAACCCGGCGCTGCCGTTTGAGCATATCCGGATTCATTGCGACCTGCATCTCGGCAGCACGTCGTCCGAGCCATACAACTAAGGATTCAACCAGAAATCATAAGAATCTCCTATGCCCAAGGCCTCTTGTTTAAGAGATAATAAAGATTATTGCTAAGGTGGGAGGCTGACATCGATGTTCAAGCTGGTCATCGTTGACGATGAGCCGACAGTTCGGCATGGATTGAAAAATTATTTTGATTGGAGCATCTACGAAATCGAAGTGGTGGACGAAGCGGAGAACGGACTGGCGGCGCTTCAGGTTATTGAGCGGATCAAGCCGGATTTGGTGCTGACCGACGTCTGCATGCCCAAGATGAATGGCATCCAGCTGTCGAATATACTTAGCGAGCGTTACCCGCAGTTGAAGATCGTCTTCATCAGCGGGCATAATGATGCGGATTATTTAAAATCGGCGCTGCAGGTGAAAGCGGTCGATTATATATTTAAGCCCGTCAATGTCCACGAGCTTACAGCGGTGATGGAGCGCGTCGTCGACACGCTGCGGACGGAGGAGCAGGAGCGCAGGCTCTTTGTGGACATGCAGGTGAAGCTTACCCAGGGCATGCCGCTGCTGCGCGAAAAGTTCCTCATGTCGCTCATTCGCGACGGAGTTGCTTCGCCTCTTCGCATACGGGATCGGATCGATTTTCTGGGACTTCACCTGCCGTTTGAGGCTCCTTACTGGGTCATTGTGATCCGTTTCGATAATTCGGCGGACGTCGTGGAGTCCCGCTCCGAGCGGGACAAGCAGCTGCTGTCCTACTCGGTGCTCAATATCGTACAGGAGCTGATCGACCGGGAGATCGGGGGCTACGTCTTCGAGAACCGCATGGTCGAATTCGTAGGCATCCTTCGAATGAACGAGGGGGATGACCAGGAGTCACTTCTCTTTAAATTGGCAGAGGATGTGCAGGGTGCGCTCTATCAGTATTTGAAAATCAGCGTGACCATTGGCGTCGGAGAGCAGATTGCAAGCCTAGCCTCTTTGCCGCGTTCCTACGCTCAAGCCAGAGAAGCCGCCGATCAGCGGTGGCACCTCGGGAAGAACCAGATCATCTCCATGGACAATCTGGAGCAGAGCGATGACGGTGTCTATCGGTTCGACCCGGCTCAGGACGAGCGGATGATCTCCTCGCTGAAAGCGGCGGATGAGGACAAGCTGCTGGTCGGTCTTCAGGAAATCTATGATGCGTTAGCCCGAAAGCGTAGGGAGGGCTTCCAATACGGGCGCAACATCAGCCTGCAGCTGCTGCTTCTGGCAGGCCGGGTCCAGCTGGAACTCGGCGTGTCCCGGAAGGATGCGGAGGAAAAGGAGAGCCAGCTGATGGTTCAAGTATTCCAGCAGGAGACTCTGGGTGATCTCAAGCAGCTTGTCGAGCAGTATTTGCTCGAGGTGTGTGGACGGATTCGTGAGAAGCGAAGCGGCAAGTCGAAGAATGTGATCGAGCGCGTCCGAGCGTTGATTGATAAGCGGTACGCGGAGAATCTGCAGGTCTCGGATATTGCGAAGGAAGTTTTTTTATCCACTACGTACTTGTGCCTGCTGTTCAAGCAAGAGACAGGCGAGACGATAAACGAGTACTTAACCAAGGTTCGTGTAGAGCAGGCGAAGGCACTGCTGCGGGACCCAGCCAACAAGTTCTATGAAGTTTGTTATGCAGTCGGGTATTCGGATCCCAGTTATTTCAGCAAGCTGTTCAAGAAATATACCGGATTCACCCCGAGCTCGTATCGGGATGATGTGTTGTAAAGGCGGTGGAAGCAGATGAGGCGGTTCCTGTCGCGAAGCTGGAGATATGTGCTGATGCTCACCAAAAGCGTGGTGGCAGCAAGACGTTGGCTGATCGCTTATGTGGTGCTGATTCTGCTGCCGGCTTCTGTGCTGCTGTACTGGTACACCCAGAAATCCTCGCAAATTCTGGATGAAGAAGTGACGCAGACGATGCTGCAGACGCTGAAGCAGGCAGAAATTAACCTGAACAGCCGGTTCGATTCCATACGCGACACGTCCAATGCCATCCTGATGAATCCGAAGCTGCATACGTACCTGCGGGAATCGTCGTCCTATGCCGCTCAGCTGGATGCGATGAAGGAACTGGGCTACCTGATCGATAACGCCCAAGCGAATCCTGCGGTGCTGCGCGTCCGGTTGTTCGTCGATAGTTCGAAATACTTTTCCAACGAGCGAGTGAACTTTTTCCCGTGGGACAGCTTGCTGAACCGTTCATGGTACCCGGAGGTGGCAAACGCAGGCGGCCGAATGATCTGGACGGGAGCGTATGAGGAAACATATATCGATAAGGGCGACATCTATGTAGTATCGAATGCTCGGGTTTTGCGCGACCCCGACAGGTACGATGCGTTCTCGGGCGTACTCGTCATCGATGTGACGGTCAAGACGCTTGAGGATATTCTGTCGACGATCCAGCTGAACAATCAACAGCATGTGTATATGCTCGCTCCTGACGGCACCATTGTGCTGGACAAGGACCGGTCACTGCTTGGAACGAGGCTGAAGTCTGACGGTGTGGTGCAAGCCATGGCAGGCAACGGGGAGGGCGTATCCCCCATCGTCAGAGATAAGGACCAAAGCTATGTCGTCTTCACGACTATTCGTTCCACCGGCTGGAAGCTGGTGGTCGAGGTGCCAAAAGCGGAGATCAGCTCGCGCGCCGTTGCACTTAACCAAGTATCGGGCATTGTCACTTTGCTGGGAGCTACGCTCTTGTTCCTGCTGTTGGTTTTTATTCTGATGGCTCTTGTCGTTCGAGGGTTGAACAACCGAATGCAGACCGTCATTAGAATGATCAAGCGGGAAGGCATCGAACGGCTGGACGAGCGGTCCGGGGCGGCTGACGGGGGCGGGGATCTCAATCTGCTGGAAAAAAGCGTCGACAACCTCATCCACAAGGTCCATGACTTGATGGAGGAGACGTTCCGGTCGAGAGTGCAGGAGCGGGAAGCGCAGCTGCGGGCGCTGCAGGCGCAAATCAATCCGCATTTCTTTTACAATATGCTGGATACGATCAACTGGATCGCTATCGGGCATAAGGCTCCCGAGATCAGCCAAATGATTGGCGGGCTGGCCCGTTATTTTCGCTTGAGCTTAAATAAAGGCCAGGATGTCGTCAGCGTCACCGATGAGCTGGAGTTGGCGAAGGTGTACCTGGAGCTCCAGCAGAGCCGGTTCCCGCGGAGCTTCGTGTTCCATATTCAGGTGGAAGACCTGCTGGAGCTCTATGTGATGCCGAAGCTGACCTTGCAGCCGATCGTGGAAAATGCGCTGCTGCACGGGATTCGGGAGTCGGAGCGGGAGTCCGGAGAAATCATCATCCGTGCAAGAATGGAGGGGGAGGATCTGGTGCTATCGGTGCAAGATGATGGCATCGGCATGGCACCGGAGCTGGCGAATCGTTTGCTCATGGAGCCGCGGCCTGATATGAGGGCGGACGGCACTGGCAGCTCCTACGGGTTGTACAATGTGAACGAGCGGATCAAGCTGTTCGCCGGCGAGGAGTACGGTTTGACGGTTCAGTCGGAGCCGGGCGCAGGAACGACAGTGACCGTCAGGTCCAAGGGAGTACGACAAGACAAACAAGGCCCAGCTGCTTCTGCTAGACCTTGAGCGGGATCGTTCAATCGGCTTCCTTAATCCAGGTGCGGTTCATGAAATCACGTCCGCGAACAGTAACCCCGTCGGCATACACCTGCAGGTACAGCCCTTGCGAGGTCCAGCTCGATACGCTGAAGTAATCAATACTGAGGAGGCATTCGGGATAAAAACCCAATGCCTTTTTCTTATCATTTGAGAAGTATACATTGCTTATAGGGGTGCTGCTCACTCCGCACCAACCTCTACATACGCACCTCACTACCCATCGCGCACCAACGTCGGTACTGAAACATCTCCCCCCCAAGACCATAAGAAACTACCAGAAACAAAAATATCACCATCTACAGCCTTCCTGACATCCTCCTTATAATAAACACATAACAACTTGGAGGTGAGTCGACGATGAGCGTGACTGATGTAAGCTTGAAGCGCGGAAAAGCGCGTACCACAGTCAAGAGCGATCGATGGAGGCTGATCCGGTCCAACTTGGATCTTTACTTGATCCTGCTCCCGGGGCTGCTGTTCTTGCTATTGTTCAAATATACCCCGATGTACGGCATTGTCATTGCATTCATGGATTTCAACATCTTCGACGGCGTGTCCGGCAGCAAGTGGGTGGGGCTCGATCAGTTCAACAAGCTGTTCCATTCGGAGGAGTTCTACCACGTCTTTATTAACACACTGATCATCAGCCTGTACAAAATCGTCCTGCTCTTCCCGATCCCGATCCTGATCGCGCTGTTTCTGAACGAGGTGAGGAAGGTATGGTTCAAGCGGACGGTGCAGACGGTCATTTTCCTTCCGCATTTCTTATCCTGGGTCATCATTTCCGGGCTGTTCGTGACGATTCTGTCGCCAAGCGGAGGCATGGTCAACAACGTCATACAATATTTCGGTGGAACGCCCATCTCTTTCTTCCTTGACAACAACGTGTTCCGGAGTGTCCTCGTCTTCACCGCCGGCTGGAAGGAATCCGGCTGGAACGCCATCATCTTCATCGCTGCAATCGCCGGTATCGAGCAGGAGCAGTACGAAGCGGCCGCCATCGACGGAGCGGGACGCATCCGGCAAATGCTCTACATTACACTACCGGGCATCCTGCCGACGATCATTCTTGTGCTGGTGCTGCGCCTTGGACATTTGCTGGAAGCCGGTACCGAGCAAATTTTAACGATGTACAACTCGGTTGTCTATGAATCGGGCGACGTCATCGGCACGTTCGTATACCGGCAAGGTCTTGGCCAGCAGGATTACAGCTTCAGCACAGCGGTCGGGCTGTTTAATTCCGTCGTCGGCTTCATCTTAATCATCCTGGGCAATGAGCTCAGCAAGAAGCTCATCAAACGAAGCATCTGGTAGGAGTGGATCGAACTATGCGTAAAAAAACTTTAGGTGACTGGTCACTAGACGCTTTCATTTATATCTTGCTGTTGATCTGCGGACTCATCACGCTGCTCCCGCTCGTTAACGTGCTGTCCAAGGCGCTGAGCGAGGAATCGGCTGTCATCTCCGGCCAGGTCGGGCTAATTCCTGTCGGATTTCAGCTGGAGACGATGAAGTATGTCGTATCCTCGGCTCAATTCTTGCATTCGATCTCTGTCTCGCTGTTCATCACGATCGTTGGGACGCTGCTCTCGATCCTGCTCACGGCAATCACGGCGTATCCATTGTCGAAGAGACATCTGCCCGGTATCTCCCTAATCCTGATTCTGTTCATCTTCACCATGATGTTCAACGGCGGGATCATCCCGAATTACTTGCTTATAAAGCAGCTTCATCTGGTGAACAGCCTGTGGTCCATCATTCTCCCGGCACTGATAAGTGTGTTCAATATGCTTGTGATCAAAAGCTACTACGAATCTTTACCCGAAGCGCTCGAGGAATCGGCCAAAATGGATGGTGCCCGCAACCTGACGATTTTGTTCCGGATCGTGCTGCCTCTTAGCGGTCCCGTGCTGGCAACGATCGCGCTGTTCTACGCCGTGTACTTCTGGAACGACTACTTCAACCCGATGCTCTACATCACGAGCCCGAGCTTGAAGCCGCTGCAGCTGTACCTTCGTGACATCGTGCTCGATGCAGACAGCTCCTCGATGAGCAAGACGGCGGACGAGCTGATGAACGCCTCACCGGAAGGCATTCGGGCGGCAACCGTCATCGCTTCCATCGTTCCGATGCTGCTGGTGTATCCGTATTTGCAGAAGCATTTTGTCAAAGGCGTGCTCATCGGCTCTGTGAAAGGTTGAGTTTGCGTTAATGCCCAAACCATAGGGGCTTAATGATATGCTAACATTATTAGGGGAGGTTTACGTATGCAGCAGAAATACAGAAAACTGACATTCCTATCACTCACCGCCTGCTTGTCGGTCACAGCTTTGGCCGCTTGCGGCAATAACACGGGCACAGGAGCCGATACTGGCTCCAAATCGTCGGCAGCTCCGGGTGCATCCGCCGGCCCCAAGCCGGAATTGAAAGCTCTGCAAATTTGGCAGAAGGACGATTACAACACATATCCCGTGGCCAAATTTTTGGAGCAGGCCACCGGCTACAAGGTGCAGTACGATATGCTTCCGCAGGATAAGCCGCAGGATAAGCTGAACATTCTGATCGCTTCTGGCGAGCCTTATGATGTGGTAACAACGGCGGGCTCCACCGATTTTAAGGCACTTTATTCCGATTATGCCAAGAAAGGCGCGCTTGTTGACCTCGGTCCGATTCTTGATAAATACGGTCCAAATATTAAAGCTGCGGTCGATCCAGAAGCGCTGGAAGCGGCCAAGGTGGACGGCAAGCTTTATGCCATTCCGACCAAAAGCCTCTTCACCGTCAACACCAACTTGTTTATTCGCCAGGACTGGCTGGACAAGGTCGGGATGAAAGCGCCGACGACACTGGATGAGCTGGTGGCAGTGTTGAAGGCTTTTAAAGAGAAGGATCCTGGCAGCAACGGGGATAAAAACATTCCACTGACAGTCAGCGGTGAAGCATCTTTCATCGCTAACATTGTAGGCGCTTTCGGTATGCCGAACTTCTGGAACGATGTGAATGGCAAGCTGACGCCGCGCGTCATGGACCCGGCTTACAAGGACTATGTCGCATTCGTCACCGACTTGTTCAAGCAAGGGCTGCTGGATAAGGAATATGCCGCTAACAAGGACGCTACCGCAAAAGAAAAATTCACCAGCGGCCGGGCAGGCATGATTATGATGAACTGGTCCGACGTACCGGCGATTATGGATGCCCTGACGAAGAACGTGCCTGCAGCCAAGGGCGGGTTTATCCCAGCACTGACAGGAAAGAATGGGCAAATCGGCTTGTCCGCGACCAAGGGCTTCGACCGCATTACGTTCATTCCGAAAGCCTCGAAGCATCCGGAGGATGTGGTCAAGTGGATGAACGCCAAGCTGGAAAAGGACACCTTCAAGACGATGGCTATTGGGGAGGAGAACAAACACTATACGTTTAAGGATGGCAATTATACGCCGATTAACCCGATTTTTACTGATGAACGGAACCAGGCGAACAACTTCTTGACCGGTACGGACGACAAGAACTACCCGATCTACTGGCAAGCCCGTGTGCGCAAAGATATGCGCCTGTTCGACGCTTGGAACTTTATGAACCGGGTGCAGCCGGAGACGACCAAGGTCGCCGACTTGTTAGGCTATGCGCCTTACATGCCGGAGTTCTCCAAGAGCTTCCAATCGCTTAATACGATGGCGGGTGACTACACGACCAAGCTCATCTTCGGAGCGGAGCAGATCGGTAATCTCGACGCCTTCTTGACCAAGTACAAGGCGGCCGGCGGCGATGCAAGCTACAAGGAAGTTAACGACTGGTACGCTAAGGTGAAGAAGTAATAGTCCACTGGTAGCTGGTTTTTCATACATTTTATTATGGAGGCATCATATCATGTCTATCATCGGCTCTCTTCAATCCAGTCCGATCATTACCCGTCATCCGAACAATCCGATTCTGACGGCGGCGGACGTTCCTTACAATCCTGCGCTTGTGTTCAACGCAGGTGTAACCAAATATGAAGGGCGCTATGTCATGTTGTTCCGCAACGATTACGGTAATGTGGAAGAGCAGACACTGCTGCCAAGCAACACGACGAACATCGGGCTGGCGTTCAGCAAAGACGGCATTCATTGGGATGTGCAGAATAAGCCTTGCTTCGGCATTGAGAGCGAGGAGATCATCCGCACGTACGACCCGCGCCTGACGGTCATCGATGGACGCTGCTATCTCTGCTTCGCGGTGGATACGAAGCACGGTGTACGCGGCGGGGTGGCGGTGACGGACGACTTTGTCAGCTTCGAGGTGCTGAGCATGTCGGCGCCGGACAACCGCAACATGGTGCTCTTCCCGGAGAAAATCGGTGGTAAATACGTGCGTCTGGAGCGCCCGTTCCCGGTGTACGGCAAGGCCGGCAAGGATAGCTTCGACATCTGGATTTCCGACTCGCCGGATTTGAAATATTGGGGCAACACGGAGCTGCTGCTCGGTCTGGAGAAGGTGCCTTTCGCCAATGACAAGATTGGCCCGGGAGCGCCACCGATCAAAACGTCCAAGGGCTGGCTGACGACATTCCACTCGGTGGACATCGATCCGTCCCGCGGAAAGAACGGCTGGGAGCCGTTCTGGAAGAAGCGCTACTGTGCCGGTATCATGCTGCTTGATCTGAACAATCCGTATAAGATCGTCGGCATGAGCAGCGAGCCGCTGCTGGCCCCGGAAACGTTCTATGAGCGGGAAGGCTTCCGCAATGACGTCATTTTCCCTGGGGGTATGATTCTCGAGGACGACGGCGAGGTGAAAATCTACTACGGCGGCGCTGATACGGTGGAATGCCTGGCTACCGCTCATGTGGACGATCTGGTGAATTTGTGCTTGAGCAGTAAGTAATCGACCGGCCTCATACGTCATATAGCAGCCTGCCGGAGCCCGATAAGGGTTCCGGCGGTCCCAGCCGTTTGCATACCATGCATCATAGTGCCATGCACGAAAAAAATCAAAGAAAAACGAGCCTCTGGAATCGATCCTAAGGCTCGTTTCTCGTTTAGGAGGTCATTTTTGTTTGACCCCAAGGAATTTGATTGTTAAAAGTGCTGCTGTATGCTCGCACTTGTTATGATCACACCGCGGGAGAAGTAGGCGTTAGGCTGGCAGATCAGTTACTTGCTTGAGGAATGATTGACCGATCAGGTCGAGACTTTGTCGTTAACGAACAGGGGGATGAGCGATTTATGAAATTCGGCATAATGTGAAAAAAGAGCGGCGCCGTTTCGCCAGGCAATGTTTAGAGCCGCGAAAGCGAGAGGTTAGGCGCTTAACCTTAGAGAGAGGGACAGCGCTATCTAAATCGAAAGGAGATTTGAATACGTCATTATTTCCGATAATAACCGCACATAGCGGGTGTATGGGGACAATAGACAATACAATAGAGTCGGTGGTGACCGGTATCCGGCTTGGGGGGACGTCATAGAGGAGGACATTCGGGTTACACGGGATGGAGTGCCCATACTTGCCCATGATGATCATCTACCTTCAGTCGATGGTACATGGCATAGCCTCTCCGAAATGACTTATGAAGAAATACTACATTATCCGTTGCTGTAGAGTGTGGCGGGACAGTGACAGCTATGAAGATCCATCGGCTGGAGGACATCTTGCCGCTTATCGCCGCTTCGGGTGTAAGGATGAATCATGACCTGAAGGTGGATGAAAGTATTGTACCGATCGCTGACTTGATACGTCTACACGGATTGTCACAATCCGTATATTTTTCCGGTTGCGAGCGGGATAGATATATTTTCAAAGAATAGCATTATTTCTGGAGGGAAGAATATAATAATTGAAAGTACAAGGCTCTAAAGTGGCAGGATTTGAGTAAGCGCTTACGCGAAATTTCCAATTTAAGTGTGAATAAGCTTTGAGTGTAGTCCTACACAAGAGGAGTCGTTTGTCGTTCATTAAACCGGTTTCATAGCAAGGGGGGGAGGGGACACGGACCGGCCAACAATCCGGCTGATGGGATTATGTTTACGTAAGTCATGCAAGCTTTCATGAAAAGCAGGGCCTAATTGGGTTGGATCCTTTGAAGGGGGTATTTGCATGGTGAAGCGATTATCCGTTTATGTCCTTATGCTAATCTTCATTCTTTTTGCGGCCGCTTGTGAAGACAGCAATGATACAGCGAAGGCGCCTGCCGACAAGCCGCATGTCACGGAACCGGCTAAGACGCCGACCAAAACGCCAGTTCTTTCTGTAAGCGCTTTAACCGAGTCTCCGGTGCTGGAGCAAGCGGTAAAGTCCGGAAGCCTGCCTTCGATCGACAAACGAATTCCTGCAAAGGAAGATGTGATGGTGGAAGGCGTCGTCGAGGAAATCGGCAAATATGGCGGGGAATGGCGCATGCCGTGGAAGGGGCCGAACGACCGATGGGCTATCGGAAAGCCGACGGAGGAAGCGTTGTTTCGTTTTAAATCAGACGGCAGCGGCGTCGAACCGAACGTAGCCAAAAGCTATGAGGTGAATGCGGATTCCACGGAATTTACGATTCATCTGCGTAAAGGTATGAAATGGTCCGATGGAGCTCCGTTTACGGTGGACGACGTCATTTTCTACTGGGAGCACATGCTGAAGAAAGAAACGTTCGGCAAGAAAATTTACGATGCCTATTATTCGGTTGACCCAATCACAGGGGAGAAAGCCCTCGCGGAAGTGACGAAGGTGGATGATTACACCTTTAAAGTGAAGCATAAATATCCGAGCGTACTGTTCTTGGAACGGGTAGCTATTGACAATAAGTGGTTTTTTGCCCCCGCTCACTTCCACAAGACGATTCTACCCGAGTTTGTAGGCGAGGAAAAGGCGCTTGAAATTGCGAAGCAGTGGGGCTTTAAGGATGTTAAATCGTTCCTTGTTGAAACAGGATATTACTTCTGGATCTACCCGCAGATTCCAACCCTTAGAGCATGGCATGCCAAAAACGATCCGAACAGCGACGTATTCGTTATGGAGCGCAACCCGTACTATTGGAAGGTTGACGAGCAAGGCAAGCAGCTACCTTACATAGACCGGATCAATTTGAAAAAAATACAGGATCCTAACCAATCCCTGCTTGACTCCTTGGCGGGTAATTACGATTTGAACCAATTTACGTTTAAAGATTTCACGGTACTGAAGGAAAATGAGAAGCGCGGCGACTACCGTGTACTGCAGTGGACGAATACCGCGTGGTCGAGCACCGGCATTCAATTGAATCAGACGACGGAGGATCCGAAGTACCGCACCTTGTTCCAGGATATCCGGTTCCGGGAAGCGTTGTCCGTTGCCGTCGATCGCAATGAAATTTCTGAGATAATCACCAGTGGACTCGGTAAGCCGCAGCAGGCATCGGTACCGAAGGGCTTGGTTGGCTACCAGGAGGGCTGGGAGAAGCAATGGGCGACCTATGACGTAGCCCAGGCTAACAAGCTGCTTGATGAAATCGGCTTAACGAAGCGGGATAGCCAGAAGTTCCGATTGTTCGCGGACGGCTCCGATTTGGCACTCACCTTCTATACCGATACAACCACAAATGCGCCTTTCATGGAACTAATCAAGAAATATTTCGAGGCGGTAGGCATCAAGACCGACCTGAAAATCGTCGATCAGGGTACCTTACAGGATCTGAAATACGGCAACAAAGTGCCGGCCTTCCCGAATACGGTGAACCTGGTCAACGTAGCGTATCGTCCGGACGAACTGGTTCCGCTTCGGGTACTGACCCCTTGGCTCGGTCATTACGGACTGTATACCCAATCGCAAGGGAAGGAAGGCGTGAAGCCGGAAGGGGACGTAGCCAAAATCCTGGAGAACTGGGATAAAGTGAAGGCAGCCAAAAATCAGGAGGAAATTTTGAAATACAGCAATGAAATCATCAAGCTGCACCAGAAAAATCAATGGGTGATCGGTTATACCGGCCCTACGCCGTCGCTGACTGTGGTGAAGAATAACCTGAGGAACGTTCCGAAGGATCTGGTGGATATCGACGAATTCCGCAATCTGGGCCATGCGCATCCAGCGCAGTTCTTTTTTAAGTAATCGTCAGTGACCCAAGAGGGGGAGTGACTTCCCCCTTTTCTAAGAAAAGAGGGAGAACGGATGCTGCGATATATCGTACGAAGATGCCTGCTCATGATTCCTGTCGTATTTGTGATCTCCGTGATCGTTTTTTACATCATACAGCTTCCTCCGGGCGACTTCGTCTCGACTTATGCCGCCAAAATGGCAGCGGCAGGAGATGTCATGACAACGGAGGATATGGCGCGAATGAGAGCGCAATATGGTCTGGACCAGCCCTGGTTTATTCAATACTTTTACTGGGCCAAAAATATTATTCTGCACTTTGACTTCGGGTACTCCTACAATTTCAACAAGCCGGTGACGGCGGTCATCGGACAATATTTGCCCCTGACATTGA
Organism: Paenibacillus vulneris; assembly: GCF_039543185.1. Classification (NCBI taxonomy): domain Bacteria; kingdom Bacillati; phylum Bacillota; class Bacilli; order Caryophanales; family Paenibacillaceae; genus Paenibacillus; species Paenibacillus vulneris. Next base: position 291,165 of record NZ_BAABJG010000003.1, read on the forward strand.
TCGTTTCCTTGGTTACCATGGCCTTCACTTATCTAATTGCAATCCCTGTAGGCATTTACAGTGCTATTAAGCAATACACCGTAGGAGATTACATCTTCACGGCCATTGGGTTTCTCGGAATGGCAACGCCCCACTTCTTGCTGGCGGTTATTTTGATGTACCTCTCCTATGTGTATCTAGGCGATCCGATGCTCGGACTCTTCTCAGAAGAACATGCCAACAGCGCCTGGTCGGTTGCGAAGGTGCTCGACCTGCTCAAGCATATGGTCATCCCGATCATCGTCATCGGCATGGCAAGTACCGCCGAGCTTATGCGTGTCATGAGAGGACAGATGCTGGAGGAGATCAATAAGCCCAACGTGGTAACGGCCCGAGCCAAAGGCTTGCCGGAGATGAAGATTATACTGAAATATCCGACCCGTGCTGCGATCAATCCCATTATCAGCACCATCGGCTGGTCATTGACCCATATCTTTACCGGATCCACCATCACGGCGATTGTACTGAACCTTCCGCTGCAAGGACCCGTTATGTATAACGCATTGCTTGCACAAGACATGTATTTGGCAGGGACATGGTTGTTTTTCATGGCCATTTTGACCGTGTTCGGAACATTGATTTCGGATATTCTGCTTGCTTGGCTTGATCCGAAAATCCGGACGGAATATCGAGGTGCGTAGCGAATGAAAACGATACTCAAACATCCGACCCCGCTTTTCGGCAGACGCAAGGCGAAGGCTGCGACCGAGGAATATTACAGCTCGCAGTGGCGCTTAATGTACAAGAAATTCAAGAAGCATAAGCTGGCTCGCGTGAGCTTGGTCTTCCTGCTGGTATTATATGTCGTTGCCCTATTCGCCCCATTTATCGCCCCGCAGGGGCTCCTGAGCTATGACAGCCAGTATATTAATACGGCACCTATGGCGGTAAGGTGGATTGATGCGGAAGGGAAGTTTCATCTGCAGCCGTTTGTGTACGGGCTTAAATCGAGCAGGGATCCGGTCACCCTCCGCAAAATATATGTGGACGATACGCAAGTCAAATACCCCGTCAAGTTGTTCGTAGAGGGAGAGAGCTACAAGCTGTGGGGGGTCATTCCCACGAATAAACATCTGTTCGGGGTGGATCCACCCGGAAAGCTGTTCCTGTTCGGCACGGACGGCATGGGACGTGACCTGTTCTCCAGAATTGTGCTCGGCAGCCAAATTTCATTAAGCATTCCGCTGGTTGGCGTAACCATCAGCTTCATCCTGGGCATTGTGATCGGCGGCATATCCGGATACTTCGGCGGCCTGCTCGACTCCATTATCCAGAGACTAATCGAAATCATCCGCTCCTTTCCGACGCTTCCGCTCTGGATGGCGCTCTCTGCCGCCATTCCGCCTAGAATCCCGGTCGTTCAAATGTATTTTTATATCACGATCATCCTCGCATTTATTGACTGGACGGGTCTCGCCCGGGTTGTACGAAGCAAATTCATTTCCTTAAAGAATGAAGATTACGTTATGGCGGCCAAAATCTCCGGGGTACGCAATATGAAAATTATCCGGGTGCACCTGGTACCGGGCTTCATCAGTTACCTGGTCGTAGCCGCTACGTTAGCGATCCCGTCCATGATTCTGGGCGAAACCGCGATGAGCTTTCTGGGTCTCGGCATCCGTTCGCCGGCCACAAGCTGGGGCGTGCTGCTGCAGGAGGCACAGCAAATTGAGAATGTCGCCTTATACCCTTGGAAGCTGATCCCGCTGGGCACGGTCATCCTTACGGTGCTTGCCTACAATTTCGTGGGCGACGGCTTGCGCGATGCCGCCGATCCTTATAAGAAATAATGGAAGTGAGGGAAAACCTATGACGGCACATCAGACGGACCCCGGGTCGCCTCTGCTCACCGTTCAAGATCTGAAGATTCACATCCGTATGGATGCCGGCACACTGGCTGCTGTTGACGGTGTGGACTTTGAAATCAAGAAGGGGAAAACGTTAGGCTTGGTCGGAGAGTCGGGCTGCGGCAAGAGTTTGACCAGCAGGGCGATTATTGCTATCAATCCGAAGGAGTGTGAAACTTCCGGCAGCATTGTGTTCCACGGGGGTGTGGCCCCTTCGACGAAGCCGGCCGATCTGCTGCAGATGGATCCGAAGGGACGGCAAATTCGAGCGATACGCGGCAAGCGGATTTCTATGATTTTTCAGGAGCCGATGACGGCCTTCTCTCCGATGTACACCATCGGCAATCAGATTATGGAGGCCATTCTGACGCACCGCACGAAGAATAAGCGTGAGGCCAAGCAGATTGCCCTGGAGATGCTGCGCAAGGTAGGCATATCCGACGAGGAGAAGCGATTCGAACAGTTTCCTCATGAATTCTCAGGTGGTATGCGGCAGCGGGCGATGATTGCGATGTCGCTGTCCTGCAATCCGGAGCTGCTCATCGCCGACGAACCGACGACGGCCCTTGACGTTACGATTCAAGCCCAAGTGCTCGAATTAATGAAGGAGCTGCAGAAGGAGTTCGGCATGGCGATACTGCTCGTTACCCATGATCTCGGGATCATCGCAGAGATGTGTGACGAGGTGGCGGTCATGTATTTAGGCAAAATAGTGGAGCAGGCCCCAGTGAAGGAAATTTTCAATAATCCGAAGCATCCGTATACCAAAGGACTGCTGCATTCCATGCCGAAGCTTGGACGCAAAAATAAGCGACTGGAGTCGATAGAAGGCACGGTGCCACTTGCCCTGAATATGCCGCAGATGTGCGGATTTTATGACCGGTGCAAGGACCGGATACCCGGTTTATGCGACAAGAAGGCTGTACCGTTAACCCAAATCGATGCCGATCATACCGTCCGTTGTTTCCTATATAACGAGCAAGGGGGGGAGGTACGCTATGCCCAAGACGATACTGCAGGTTAACCGGCTTACGAAGCATTTTGAAGGGAAAAAGAGCTTGTTCGGCTTTCGCAAGCATGCCCCCGTACGCGTCGTGTCGGATATTTCTTTTGAGCTTCGGGAAGGCGAGACGTTCAGCATCGTCGGTGAATCCGGCTGCGGCAAAACGACGCTGGGCCGATGTATCGTCCGCGGCATCGATGCGACGTCCGGCGAGGTGATCTATTATCCCGAGCAAGGAACGAAGCGGGACTTCCTTAAGCTGAAGGGCGAGGAATATAATAACTACCGCAAGGACATTCAGATGATTTTTCAGGATCCGTACTCCTCATTAAGTCCGAGAATGAGCGTTTTTAATATTATCAGCGAGCCCTTAACGGCCGACGGGAAACTGAGCAAGGCGGAGGTAAGGGAACGGGTTGCGGAAATTGCTGAAAAAACAGGCTTAAACGTCAGCTATCTGGAACGTTATCCCCATGCGTTCTCCGGAGGACAGCGGCAGAGGATCGCCATTGCCCGGGCACTCGCCAGCCGGCCTAGGTTGGTCGTTTGCGATGAAGCGGTATCGGCACTCGACGTGTCCATCCAAGCGCAAATCATTAACCTGCTTAAGGACTTGCAGGAGCAATACAAAATTACTTACATCTTTATTTCCCACGACCTCAGTGTCGTCGAACATATTTCGGACCGCGTCGCCGTGATGCATCTGGGAAAAATCGTCGAGCTGGCACCGGCCAATTCGATTTTTGCAAGTCCGGGGCATCCGTATACGGAAGCTTTACTATCCGCTGTTCCTCTACCGGATCCGAACATCCGCAAGGAACGGATTATTCTGGAGGGAGAAGTGCCGAACCCCGCCAAACCGCCGAGCGGCTGCCATTTTCACCCGAGATGTCCCTACAAAACGGAGAAATGCGTCACCGACGAACCGGTCGTACTCGAGATTGCGGATCAGCACTTCGTGTCCTGCCATTATGCGGGAGAACTTGCATTGAAAGGCGTAAATACTTACGAGAAGGTGGATTAGAAGCATGGAGCCTAAAAAAATCATTGTATTTCTCGACAGCGGAGACACGATCATTGATGAGGGCACGGAAATCCGGGACGAACATGACGTCGTGATCCGGGCGAACGTAATCCCGGGGGCGGATCTCATGGTCAGAACGCTTGCCGAACGCGGATATACCTTGGCCCTGGTGGCGGACGGGCTGGCCCAATCGTTTAAGAACATGTTCATCCAGAACGGGATTTATGACGAGTTCACAGCGATGATTTATTCGGAAACGATTAAAGCCTCCAAACCGAGCCCGAGAATGTTCAAGGCTGCCATGGGGGCACTTGATTTGCAGGAGAGGGACCGGTCACGGATCGTCATGGTGGGGAACAACCTTAGCCGTGACATCAAGGGCGCCAACCAAATGGGGTTCACGAGCGTGTTCCTGGATTGGACGCCGAGATATCCCAAGCAGCCTGCCGATGAGAGTGAGCGGCCTGATTACACGATCCATATGCCGATGGAATTGATCGATCTTGTCGAACGATTAAATGAGGAATATGTGGAAGCGGAGTAAGGGAGGGAGAGCATTAAGCAATAAACCTCGGAGAGCGGGTACTTGGGGAGAATGGCCAACGGTCACAATCGGAATTTGCTAAGCCCGGAGGGGACGATTATTGCCGCTATCTGTGACGTGAATGAATCGGAGGTGTAGAGCAAAGGAGAGGAGCTCGGACTGCCGGAGCATAAACGGTATCGGAAGTACGAAAATCTTAAAAAAATGCATCGAAGCGGGAAATCCGACCCTGTCGGAAAAGCCGTTTACCCGCACGATGGAAGAGGCGGAGGAGCTTCTTGCATTATACCGCGAACGCCGCGTACCGTGCATGATCGGGTTCACTGACGGCGTGGGGTACATGGATTTCTTGTGCGATATCTACGCCAACAGCCAGATGATGAACGGTAATGTTTTCTATGAGTTGATTTTGCTTCTCCTGTGCCTTAAACTTCATGATAGAGCGACCTCCTGGATGGGCTTTTTGAGGCTTTTGACCTCGTGCGTAACCCATCGTACTGAGGCGCTCGTTTTTCGTTTTACAGGAATTCAAATGGGTACGCTACTTTTATACAACATGACGGCAGCTGGCCAACAACGGACATCTAAAGGTAGGAGTGTTCAACATCCCGAATAGTTAGACGAAAGCTAATAATGCCAATAAGGTGAAACTGCATGGACAAAGCGGAAAGAAAATTTAGAATCGAACAATTAAAGATTCAACTGGGTTTTTATATTTGTTTTCCATTGGTTATGAAGTTCCAGGGAAGAGCAAGAGAAGACACCTTCGAAGTCGTCTGGCGTTCTAATAATCTTATTAAGAACTTCTAATCCGTATTTTTGCAGGATAAACTCACACAGAAGGTAGGAGAACTGGAATCCCTTCATTTTTTCAAAATCCCATGAATCGGTTTCTAACTCTAAAATGTGGGGAGTTCCCCTTGCTTAATCATAGGCGAAACTGACGAATCTCCCCGAAAAGTTTGCCAATTTTCCATTGCCTTAACAAACGTTAACTGAGAGACGTCCTCGGCTGTCTGGATATCAACCTTCAGAGAAAGATACCTTACGATTTTTTTGTAATATTGCTCATAGATTTGATCGAAATTGTCATTGGGCCCAGACACATGTGAACCTCCTTTGTTTTCACATAGGATTAGACACCTAAAACTTACAAATAGCCACAATAAACAAAAAAATTATTAGCCCTGATATCCGTCATTTGCGAAAGTATTTGATCGATGAAAAAAAGTTGGAGTCCACCATCCATCCGCATTCAGGTGAGCCCCTGAAAAGGAGACGTTCCCTGCGTGCGTTAGGAAGTTGATTTTGGTAATATTCCATATAGGAAGGAAAAAGGGATTCCCGGATTCCTGCAAAGATGGACGAATGAGGTGGAACGTGCCCATGAATCATGAACAAATCATTGAGATAGGACTCAGCTACTACGGTACAAGCCTGCGGTATCCCTTCGATCCGCATATGCCGGTTCTGTATGTTCGTAACAAAATGTTCGCTCTGCTTGGCAATCAACAGGGCAAGGAGAGCGTTAACCTGAAGACGTCACCAGAGGAAGCTTGGCTGCAGCGCGAAAGCTATCCCGGGTCAGTCATTCCCGGATACCACATGAACAAGAAGCATTGGAATACGGTCATCCTGGACGGCTCGGTTCCTGATGATGTCATTGTAACGATGCTTAGGGAATCTTACCAGCTCGTCGTCGCCAAGCTTCCGAACTCGGAACGGCAAGGACTTATCGGAATGTAGTTATAATTGAAACCATAGAGGAGGGGCTTGCTTCAAGCAAAGCTCCCTTTTTTCTTTTATGCTTGACCTAATCCAAGCGAATCCTATTATGGTAAATGGGAACGTAGGTATTGCCATTGGGATTAGTAAGAAATCCCTAGTCCATCATTTGATTGTTTGAAGGCCCAAATAAAGGCTGAAGCTCAATGATACTGATATTAAAAAACGTAACATGATTTATTAAAGGAAAATATTGGATACCTCTCGAATAGTGATAGATGAGTCGATTCAAAAACCGAGAGGAGAATCAAAGTGAGTGAACAAACCGTTGAAAAAAGAACCCAGCCTTTCATTATGGATTTAATGACACTGTATCTTACGGCAAAAAATCCATACCTTACTGCAAAATGGTACGTTGACGTTTTCGGATTCGACCCTAATGCCTCGAAGCATTCCCCCCTCCAACCCAATACGGATTTAGTCGTACTTCATACCGCAACTGGCTTAACGCTGTTTTTTATTCAGTCGGAAGATCAATTATCATTGAGCTTTAATAACAAAGATGGATATAATCACGCGGTTCTCCTCTTTAGGGTCAAAAACTCAGAAATAGAAGACATTTATAGGCGAATGAAAGAACTCGGCGTAGAGATAGCTTCGGATGGAATTAACGATCGCGGCGGATGCGGCAGGGAAATAGCATTTTACGACCCGGATGGACGGAAAATAGAGCTAAACACGTATGGCACCTAAAAGTGATGCTAACGTATTGGTGATGAAGAACAGCTGAAGAAAATATATGAGTATGCCGGGTGGTATTCCAGTCAGCGGGCCAAACATTTATGGAATGCGGCTGGCGTATCCTTTTATGAGCATCTTGTAGATGATAAACTTACCTGTCAAGCAATTCCTTATTGGATAACGCCGGAGATCTTTTCAAAAGTGAAAAGCCTCTTTAAGTGGAGAATGAAGGACGATAAAGCTTATCAAGAATTAGTTGAAGAGTTTAACAGGGTAAATGGAACAAGCATTGAATATAAAGCTGAGTGATGCATTAGAATGAACCACCCGGTATGGAACCACAAAAATGATAAGCAATCAAGTACAAACAAAGAGCAGAGTGCCCGAGGCAGCTGCTCCTGTTCTTTTCAATATGTCCTCCGAACCCCCAGAACCTTCGAAGAGGGCAGCATGCCGGCTTTGGACAGCCCGGACAGTTGGTCCCCCTCTACGGTAACGTCAAATTTCAAATGAAGGCGCATCGGTTTTTTTATGCTAAGGGACCATGTCATATGGCTGTTCTGAATGCGCAGGTCTGTCAGCTCCGTTAGTTCATCCCCTTGTTGAAACGTGCCTTGAACTGCTCCATTAACCTCGGTGAGTGTCATGACGATCGGAAATTTGCCGACAGGGGTGGAGATGGTCAAATCCCATGTTCCGGTAACGGTATCATCGGAGAGGCTCTCCGCTGTATTTAACCTCACGGAGGGGGACTTTTCTTCTCCTGAATCGCTTGATTTCATGAAGTTCATCGGCTCCAGCCCTGCTTCGGTCCAAACCGTCCCTCTGCGTTCGTATTCGAACAGCTTCTCTACCGCGTGAGCGACACGCGGGCCCCATTCGCGCTCCACCAAATACAAAGCCACATCAAGGCCCGATGTAACCCCTCCGCCAGTGACGAGCCGCCCGTCGACGACGACCCGGGCAGGTACAGGCTTGGCCCCCATCGCACCGAACGCTTCCATCCCCAGAACATGGGTAACAGCGTAACGCCCCTCTAACAGTCCATCCATAGCGAGCAGCATAGCTCCCCCGCATACGGTAGAGACGGTCATGCTCTCATTGTTCATCGCTTGCCTAAGCAGCGGCATGAGCCCGCTCTCCTTGGCCTGAAGCAGCTGCGTCACAACCGCATCCGGACCCGCATCCTCCGGTCCAACCTTGCCCATGGCGCCTGGAACCAACAGGATACCGGCGCAATTCGGATCAATGAACCCACTAGCCGGCAGTCCGGGGCCCTTCATGCCGCTTGGGACGATTCTGGCGCCTTCTGCGCTGACGAAGTTCACATTCAAATGACTCCCGCTAAGCATGCCTGCAGCCATGAACACTTCATATGGACCGATGGCATCCATGAGATCAAAGCCGTCAAACAAGACGATTTGGATATTCGGCATTCGTATTCTCTCCCTTGGTGATTGTAATGAAATTCTTCCCGTTGATTCTAATCACAGCTTCTGCTGCTGCCAGCAAAAGCAGGATGCTCGCCAAGACACTGCATGTATAGGCTTTCTCGTAGCCCCAACCAAGCCAATCGGAAAATACGATCAGGCACAGGTGGATGGAGAGGTTCGTAAAGCAAAAGGCGTAGCTTCGTATCATCCAATTGCGATGCTCGGCTATCCTTTTTCGTTTAATGGAGACAAAAGCCATCAGAGTGACGGCAAACCAAGCTATGTTCCACAGATTGAACATGACACTGACGGTTTTCCCGCCTGTAGAATAAGGTGCCATATAGCCGGAGGTCAGCAAGACGGCAAGCACGCTGAACAAATACATGTATCCGGTCCATCGATGTACCTTTCGGTAATGACGAAGCAGCCGATTGGAGAAATTAAGGGCGCCTGCCAATAAGGCAGCGGAAGCGAACAGGATGTGGACATCCAATACCGTGAGCCACGCCGGCATAGGAACGGTGCGCTTGAGACCGCTCTTGTGTGAAAGGAATTCCGCTGCACCAGGATCCCATACAAATCGATTCAAGATGGCCCAGAGGATCGATGCGACGGCCATCGCGATCATAACTCGATAAATGCTTTTGCTATTCATTCAACTTCAGTCCCCTCTGCGGCAAGCGGCTATGACAAGTCATCTTCCCATGTGTCACATGAATCGTCCCCTTTGTATGCTGGATTTGCTGATGTCTGTAAGCATAACCCAAACCTGTTGCAAGACACGGGCTAAAACCATCACAAAACCATCACAAACCGGTCTCGAACGAATCATCACATGGGCTGCCGCAGGGGAAAGTGATATACTGTCAATGTGAAAAAGCTGCATTATGCCGAAAACCGAAAAGGTTGTGATTTCTATGAATCAGCAGAAAACCATTATGGTCGTTGACGATGACATCCGTATCGTGGAGCTTATGAGGGACTTTTTGATAAACGACGGGTTTCACGTTATGACAGCAAAGGATGCGGATACCGCGCTGGTCTTATTCCATCGCCATCCGGCAGATTGCCTGATCGTGGACGTCATGATGCCTGGGCAGGATGGCTTCGAACTATGCAGGAAAATCCGCGAAACCAGCAATGTACCGATCCTGTTTCTAAGCGCACGTGACGACGATATCCATAAGATCCGGGGGCTCGGTATCGGCGGCGACGACTACATTGTGAAGACGGCCTCTCCCGTCGAAGTGATTGCGCGAGTCAAGGCGGTTTTGCGCCGGGCGGGCAATTCCGGGCAGGCCGCCGCCGAGAAGATTATTAATTACGGCAAGCTTCAGCTGAATTTGACTACCCGGGAGGTTTACGTGAGCGGAGACAAGGTATCTCTCACCCCCAAAGAATATGAAGTATTCCGTTTGTTTGCCGAGCATCCTAGACAAGTGTTTACTTACGAACAGCTATTGGACCGGTTTTGGGACGGGATAGGGGATAAACATACCGTCCGGGTGCTTATGGCAAGATTACGTGAAAAAATTGAGGCTGAGCCCAACCAACCGCAGTATGTCACGAATGTGTGGGGAATCGGCTACCGGTTTGAGGGGAATCCGCTATGAAGGCGTTCAAGGTTCGTACGGTGTTGTTCTTTTCGTTGTTTATCATCTTAACCCTTGCCTGGCTTACTTACGTTATCGTTTATTTCGCCGAAACCAGGTCGATACAAATCGGTGCGGCAGATAGGGGACCAAGCCGGGTCGGGATTTGGACGGCGTCGTCCGTCGGCTTGCTGCTTGCGGCTTTAGTGTTCGGCTACGGATTTCGCCGCTGGATTATTAAACCGTTGGAATCGATGGGAAGGGCGGCAAGGCAAATTGCGGAGGGAGATTTGGATATCACGCTGCCGCCTTCGGGAGTTCGTGAGATTACTGAAGTCCGCCAAGGCTTTGACATCATGGTGGCCGGGCTGCGTGAATCCGTTCAACGGCAAACAGCTCTTGAGGAGGAAAGGCGGTTTTTCATCGGCGCTATTGCACATGACTTGCGAACACCGCTGTTCGCCCTCAAAGGGTATTTGGACGGATTGGAGCTGAACATCGCCTCGAGCCCGGAGCAAATGAACCATTATGTGAAGGTATGTAAGGAGAAATCCAATCAGCTGGATCGCCTGGTCTCCGATCTTCTCGCTTTTGCCAAAACGGAGTACATGGAAACCGTACAACAGGAAGAACCAATCGAGATTATCGATATTCTGCGGAAATCGGTTGATACCTTGTGTCATTTATCCGAGTCCAAAAGGATTTCCATTCAATTGGACCATCCGCCTGCCGGCTCAGGACAAGGAAGCTTTATTGGGGATGCTTATCTCCTGGAACGGGCCTTCAACAACCTGCTGGATAATGCGGTCAGGCATACGCCAAACCATGGTGTCATCTATGTGGGATGCTCTTATGATCGGGATAGAGCCACGATAACCATCCGGGATTCGGGTCCCGGGATTCCGGAAGCCGATCTAGGTCGTGTATTCGATCCCTTGTACCGAGGCGAGTTGTCACGAAACCGGGAATCCGGCGGGACCGGTCTCGGATTAACGATCGCGAAGCGCATCTTCAGTGCTCATGGCGGGGATTTGACGGCTGGTAACCATCCGCAAGGGGGAGCGGTGGTTACAGGATGGATTCCCGCACAGCGGGATAGCTTGCACACAGCGTGAATTTGCATGATTGTTAAGTGACGGTACAATTTGGGTATTTCATATGGAGCGTCCTGCTATGAATTTCAAGGTGTATGGAGTTTAAGAAGCGCAACACAGTTTACGATCGGTATAAAAAATACATCAGTCACACCGGACTATGAACTCTTTCTTTTGAGATCGCCCGGCGAACATAACTTGATATCTTTTGATAGGAATCTCAATGGAAGCAGCCATTATGATAGTATATTAGGATAAAAGATGCATGAGCCAAGAGCCCCGCTTTAAGGGTCATTTCAATTCGGAGGTTGTATATGACGGATGTGATTTTTTACCGGGATGAGGCGCTGCCTTTTGTGGAAGCGAAGCAATGCCGCAGGAGCGATCTGGCGTATCAGAAGCATTTTCACGAGGAGTATTCCATCGGTCTCATTGATGAAGGAGAAACGCAGGCATGGTGTGACGGCGTCTTGCGGCTTGTAGAGACAGGGAGAATGATCAGCTTTCCGCCCCACATGCTGCACGCCTGCCATCCGGCGGATGATACGACATGGAAATACAAGATGCTGTTTATAAAACCGGAATGGTTCGCTGCTCTGGAGCTGCCTGACGCGGATCTTCTTCAGTTCCCGTTCCTGCTAGAAGCCGGGAAGAATGAAATTTGCAGCAAGCTGCTTAATCACGTGGTGGAGGCAATGAGCCGAAGGGCTTCTCCGCTCGAGATCGAAGCGGCGTTAATCGAGCTGGTGTGCGCATTATTAGACAAGCACGCTTCCGATCTGACACACGAATCCTGCGGCATGCTGGAGCAGAAATACGTCAACCGGGCCAAGGAATATATTCAAGCGCATTATACGGATAAAATTACGCTTGAAATGCTGGAACGCGCAGCCGGGGTCAGCCGGTATCATCTTATTCGCTTGTTTAAGAAAAGTACTCACCTGCCACCGCATGCATACCAAAATCTGCTGCGTATCAATCACGCCAAGCGGGAATTGAAACATGGACGGCCCATTGCCGATATTGCCGCGGATACCGGCTTTTATGACCAGAGCCATTTTGGAAAGGCTTTTGCCAAAATCGTAGGTACGACACCCCAAGCCTATGCGGTATCGTCCTAGATCAGCGCAATTTTTTACAATCCGTCCTTCTGTCTTGTCTGTACACTATTTCTGTATAACAAGACGAGGGAGTGTCTAGTGAATGACAACGACGAATTTGGAACAACAGTTTGCCGAAGCGATGAAATCCATTGCCCGCCGACACGATTTGAAGTCTTACGTCGAGAAAACGCCGGCTATTTACCGGCTGCTGCAGCGTGCGGCAGCAAAGTATGTAGCTGGGGAGAAGCGGGAGGAGGGGCTGGAGGCCGGACAACGGCTGATGGAAAAAGGATATGCCGTCTCGCTCGAATATATCGGTGAAAATACAGCAGATGTTCAAGCCTGCGAAGCGGCAGCACTCGAGCTGTCGCGGCTCATTCAATCATTGGAGGAGCGGAAGCTGCCGGCTCGTGTATCGTTCGATCTTTCCCACATTGGCTTGTCTATAGACAGCAAGCTAGCGTATAAGCAGCTGGTGACATTAGCCTCACAAGCTCAACAGGCCGGCATCGAACTGTTTATAAGCATGGAGGAATCGGGCAAGACCGATTCGATCCTGCAGATTTATGAAAAGGCGGCGGCCGTTCATGGCAATATCGGCATCACGCTTCAGGCGCAATTGAACCGGACGCCTCAGGACTTGATCGGGCTGCAGTCTATCCCTGGCCGGGTCCGTATCGTGAAGGGGGCGTACCAGGAGCCGGAACAGCTCTCGATCCCGCGTTCGTCCGCTCTCAACGAGCGATATTTGCTGCTTGTAGAGCAGGCTGTACGCCAAGGCCACCGCGTGTCGATTGCCACCCATGACGAGGCTGTCATAAAGGAGATCATGCTGCGGGAATGGCTTCATGAGCCGGGGGTTGAGTTCGAGATGCTATACGGCATTCGGCCGGATTTGAGCAGCCAACTGAAACAGGCAGGCTATCCTGTGCGTATTTATTTGACCTATGGTCATGAGTGGTATTTGTACCTATGTCATCGGATTGCCGAATATCCTCCCAATCTGTTTCAGGCGATTCTAGATATTACGGGTTCCGGCGAAATAGATTCTGCGAAGGATTATGAGTAAAACGTGAGAAAAAGTCTATATTTTCGTTTGGAATTTATTTACTATTAGATTACGTAGGAAAATATCAGAAAAACCAACTGTTTTTTCTCGAGAAAAGGAGTGAATATTGTTGTTTTATGTGAACACCCGTGCCATAGTCGAGCGTGAACGCGATGGAAAAACCGAAGTTCTAATCCAGACACGAAATAAGCCGAATGAACCGAAACAGCTGGAGCTGCCGGGAGGCAGGGTGGAAAAGTTTGAGCCATTGTTAACTGCATTACGCCGGGAAGTGAAAGAAGAAACCGGTTTGGATGTCACTTGGATTGAAGGGGAAGATACGCGAATCGATACGGACGGAATCAATCCTGATATTGTGGTGGAATGTGTTAAGCCATTTACTGCGTATCAAACGATTAAAGGAGGAATCGATTCGGTTGGTTATTACTTCATCTGTAAGGCTGAGGGCGAACTGCTCGAAGAAGGCGACCACGCGCAAAAAGCGAGATGGATCACAGTAGAGGAACTGGCCGAGCGGATCTACAACGATCCGCTTCAGTTTATTAACATCGATTGTGCGGCTATCAAATTCTATTTGAAACACCGTATGAATGTCCTGCCCAATTAGCATTGAGTCAAGATGATGAGGGCTGCATTAGGGATACAGCTCAGGCAAGTTTCCAGACCTCGTCCCAGCGGCGGGACCGGTCTCGGGCTTGCGATCGCGCGGCAAAACATCCTTGCACACGGGGGAAAGATTGAGGTGCAAAGCGTGGCAGGCAAGGGCTCGGTGTTTACCATTTACTTGCCGATGTGCTAGGCTGGATGGTTCATTTTTTGATAGAAAGAGGGAGGATATGACTTATGAAAATGCTGCTGGATAAATTATAACGTTTCCCATGGAGAACATCTGATGTCACTCGAATTCGTGGACCGCCGTCCCGCATTTTTACATTTTGAACCTAAAAATAGGGGAGGCTTGATTCAAGATGAGAAGTGAACAGGAAATGATGAAAATGCTTTTGGATTTTGCTATGAAGGATGATAGAATTCGATTGGTCACTTTGGAAGGATCACGTACCAACAAAAATATTCCCCCTGATCCATTTCAGGATTATGACATTTCTTACTTTGTAACCGAGATGGATTCCTTCAAGGAGAATGATCGGTGGCTCGATAGGTTTGGGAATCGTATCATGATGCAAAAGCCTGAGGATATGGAGCTTTTTCCATCAGAGCTGGGCAGTTGGTTTTCCTATTTAATTCATTTTGAAGACGGGAATAAAGTAGACTTGACCCTCATTCCAATCCACGAATGGGAGGATTATTTGACTAATAGCGACGGTTTGGTTGAGGTCTTGCTTGATAAGGATTATCGAATCCAGCAGGAAGTAATCGCCGATGATCGTCAATATTGGATTAAAAGGCCGACAGCAAGGGAATTTGATGACTGCTGCAATGAGTTCTGGATGGTATCCACTTACGTAGTAAAAGGGCTGGCGAGAAAGGAAATCCTTTTTGCCATTGACCATTTGAACGAGATTGCCCGGCCTAATTTGTTGAGAATGATGGCTTGGCATATCGGATCGGAGTATGGCTATACTTTTAGCGTGGGGAAGAACTATAAATTTATAGACCGGTATCTTCCGAAGGAAGATTGGGACAGCCTCCTGTCAACCTATTCCGGGAATGGGTATCAAGAAATGTGGAGGTCACTATTCACTTGTTACGAGTTATTCAGAAAATATTCCAAAGCAGTATCGGAAAGTCTCGGATATAAGTATCCGGATTACGATGAAGCTATTACTAAGTATACGGACAACATTTATTCCACATTGACGTGAGCAATGCTTATGGACCGCCCTCTTAACGGGCGGTTCAGGTTGTTGAAAAACCCTATCGTACAGGAAAATGCGAAAGGTGGTAGGTGGGGTGTCCCCTGGAGGAGCGATAGCGTTCGCCTTTGTTCTCTGGAAATTCCCGATATAAAGCGAAATTAATGAAAGTTTCCAGAGAACAACAGCGACCGGAAGGGGATACCCCACCGGGGGAACGAAGCAATTTTTCAGATTTTCAGGCTTTTCAACAGACGCAACCGCCCTCTTAACGGGCGGTTTTTTTCTGGCGATCACGGCGCTTCCGCAGCATCTCTTGGGATACCCAACGATTTTTGATATGCTGGTTATAGATAATTTGGAAATGGGAAAGCAGGGAAGGGATATGAATAAGATTCTGATCATTGATGATGAGGCCGATCTTCGGAAGCTGCTGAAAGATTATTTTGAAATGAACGGGTATTTCGTGATGACGGCGAAGAACGGCAATGACGCGCTGCGGCAAATTGAAAATCAGCCGGACCTTGTTTTACTCGATATCCATATGCCTGAGCTTGACGGTCTTGAATTGTGCAGAAAAATCCGGCATTTTGTATCCTGTCCTATCTTATTTCTAACGGCCCGAGTGGAGGATGCGGATAAAATTGCAGGGTTCCAGGCCGGAGGGGACGATTATATTCTAAAGCCGTTCAGCATTATGGAGCTTGGCGCGAGAGTAGAAGCTCACTTACGCAGGGAAAGGCGAAGTCACAATAAAATGTCGATAAGGTTTAGTGAAGAGCTGGTCATCGATTATTCGGCACGAGCCCTGTACCTTCATGGCCAAAAAATTCCTTTTGCCAAAAAGGAATTCGATATCATTGAGCTGCTGTCTTCCTATCCCGGTATGGTGTTCGATAAAGAACGCATCTATGAAAAGCTATGGGGTTTGAATGACGAAGGCGACAGCTCCGTGATAGCCGAGCATATCAGGCGAATTCGTATGAAATTGAAAGAGCATGGCTGCGACAACATGATAGAAACCGTCTGGGGAGTAGGGTACAAATGGCGAAAATCCTGAGCTGGCTGCAGCTGAAGCGAATGACCTTATTGCAATCCTTCATCCTTTTGTGCACGCTTATGCTTGTTATCGATATGGCCGTCATCGTATTGGAGTTTAAGTGGGCGGAAGCCATACGTCTGCAGCTTGCCGATGATGCTGCCGTGAACGATTGGGTACTGCCATCCCTCGTCGGGGTAGTGCTGTTAACTGTTGCGGCCTCTATTGTTCTAATGGCCAGCCTCTTTTATAGATTCAAACTGAAACGGCCGCTAGAGCTATTGATGAACGCATCGGAGAAAATGTCGGCCAATGATTTAGGGTTTCATATTTCCTATGACGGTAAGGATGAGATGGGGGAGTTATGCCGTGTATTTGAAACCATGCGCGGACAATTGGAGACCAATTACAAAACGCTTTGGCGGTCCGTTGAGGAACGAAAGCAGCTTAATGCTATTTTTGCCCACGACTTGAGGACGCCCCTATCCGTGTTGAAAGGATATTCCGAATTCGTGACCACCTACCTGCCTCAAAATAAGATCCCCGAGGACAAGCTTCTGGACATGCTACAAACCATGAAAGTCCATATTATGCGTCTAGAAAGCTACACGGAGGCGATGAATTCCATTCAGAAGCTTGAGGATATGCCGGTACATAGCCGTGTGATTGAAATGGATCATTTGGTATCCTTGCTGAGTGGCAGCGCCAGACAAATTAGCGAACCATGCAATAAGATGTTTGACTCTTCTATGGCTGCGGATACGAACGAAATAGCTGTGGATGTCCATCTGGTGATGCAGGTTTTTGAGAATTTGGTGGTTAATGCAGCGCGTTATGCTTCGCGTAAGGTGAGCATTCATTATAGCCTTTGCAAGGGCTTTTTTACGATAACTGTTATGGATGACGGCCCCGGCTTCTCTGACGAAGCGCTTCAGAAGGCCATGCTCCCTTTTTACCGCGGTGAAGTATGGGATGCGAATGATCATCATGGACTGGGACTTTATATTTGTAAAGTACTGTGTGAAAAGCACGGAGGAAGTCTGCATATAGAAAACGGCTCCCATGGCGGCGGGGTCGTAAGAGCAAGTTTTTTTGCGGAATTGATAAATAGTTGAAAATTATAAATTACCATTTCCTTATCACGTGATAAGGAGTGTAACTATGACCATTAGGTACAAGAAAATAAGTCTATGCTTGAGTTGTTTATTGCTGGTGCTGTCATTCCTGACTAAGCCTGCCTCCGCAATGGAAATCCGAAACAAAGCTGAAATACAGCAAGAAATGAACGACTTCGTCGTAAAAAATATGAAAGCCAATCATATTCAGGGTGCAGCTCTTGCCGTAGCCAATAATGATGAGGTGTTCTATGCCCAAGGTTACGGTACATTTTCAGATGGCCGCGAGATCAACGGCAATACCCCTTTTCCCATTGCTTCATTGAGTAAATCCTTTACTGCATTGGCTGTCCTGCAGCTGGCGGATAAAGGACTTATCGATCTTGATGCACCGTTCATCTCGTACTTTCCCGAGCTTTCACCAAGTGACGAACAGGTTCGTGATATGACGGTGCGTCATTTGCTTAATCAAACAAGCGGTCTGAATGACAAAGTGAATCCGGACATGACGAATGTCCATCCCTATCGGTCGCTGCAAGACATTAAGCAATCGCTGAATACAGTTAAGCTTGCCCATTCTCCTGGATTAGCCTATAGCTACCACAACCCTAATTATCAATATTTGGCTCTTCTGGTGGAGAGAGTGAGCGGTCAGAGTTTCTCCGCTTATTTGAACAAACATCTATTTGAACCTCTGGGGATGAACCATACCTTCAACGTCAGCACGACACAACAAATCAATGAGAATCCCGCCATTCCTCGGGGACATTATCTTTTATTCGGCTATCCTGTAATCCAAGATGAGCCCTTATGGTTTGTTGACGGCCCCGCCGGTATGGTTTCAACTGCAGAAGATATGGCAAAATGGATGCTTGCTCAATACAGCGGCCGTCTTCTTTCCCCAGAGCTGTTGAATCAATACCACGCAGCCGGACAGATCGGCCCCTATGGAATGGGATGGCTTGCAGAAGCGGATGAACACGGGGCCAGGACGATTTCCCATAGCGGAATTTTCTGGACCTATAAAGCGGAAGAAGCCATATATTTGAACGAGCAGCTGGGCATCATGATGATGTTTGACACTGGCTTAAACGCTTTTATCGATTATCACGCTTTTATCGATGGCATCGCAGCGATAGTAAAGGGTAGACAAGCGGAAGCCTCTCCTTTTAGCAGCGGGACCATGGAGGCGTTTATGATTTTTCTGGTGATTGCGACGATTCTGTGGGCAGTGTATAGACAATCCCGTATCCGCAGGAGCCGAAAGGGCATCACTACCGTAAGGCTGATTCTTTTATCCGTCGGGAGACTGTTCCCGATCTTCCTTCTTTTGTTTCTGTCACCATTGACAACATTGATCGGTGCCGGGCGAGTTGTTCCCTGGTTTGGACTATGGACCACCATGTCATCCCTGGTAATATGGCTTATTGTACTATCCCTGGCCAATGTAATGAGCATGATAGGCAGTTTAAAATTGTATTACAAAGCCAAGAAGAGAACCGGTTGGTAAGGATGCTCGATGAAGCTTGGGCTTGTGGGATTGAGTGAAACCACCCACAATAACCCAATTATGGTAAAATTGCATCACACAACAAAGGAGGGGATTGGCATAAAAATACATATTATTGGCGGTGCAGGAAGCGGCAAATCCTACATATCGGAATTACTGAGTCAAAAACTCCAGATACCGTATTACGAATTGGACGAAATCTATTGGGATAATGAAGCGGAGGTATATGGGGTAAAAGCTCCGGCAGAGGGGCGGGATCAAAAGCTAAGAGATATGGTCGCCCAAGACTCGTGGATCATAGAAGGGGCCTATAGATCATGGGTAGCTCCAAGCTTTTCTGCAGCGGATAAGATTGTTGTTCTTATGCCTCCTTTGTCGGTTCAAGAAGCAAGAATATGGAAGAGATATGAAGAACGTACCTCAGGGGCTGTTATGAGCACAAAGCGTGAGACTCTCGAAGGTACGCTGAACCTTATCGAGTGGAACAAAGAATACAATCTAGTGAAGCTGCCTCATTTTATCGAGACATGTGATTGCAAAGACAAGATCATTACTGTAAATGATAACTTGGACGTTTTAGAGTTATTTTCAAAGTAGGAAGGATCAATATAATGATTGACATTATTACCACTATATGGTTAAATGTAACAAATCGAATATCAGATAAAGCAATGATGGATGGTCGAACACCAAGTAAGAAAGATGAACGAATGTCTACAGAGGATGGTGTGAACCGGTGCAGTTATCTTTCTGAATTACAATCCGGAGCTGGAATGGTGAAAATGATGGAATCATGAGTAAGCTTTTCTCGGCATGTCGATGCCGTTACGTTAAATAAGTGAAAGAAGCTTATTCTGCTTCTTTAATTAGGGTGGTACCGCGAGACAGCCTTCTCGTCCCTTTTCGGGATATTGAGGGTTGTCTTTTTATTTTATTCATGGAATGGAGGAACATAGATGGAAACAATCCATCATCTTTCTGACGAACAAAAACAAGAGGTCGAACGACAGCTGAGCATTATACGAAGAGGAGCAGTTGAAATCATACCCGAGGATGCTCTGATACAAAAAATTGCAAATTCAGTCCTTACAGGCAAGCCTCTTAAGGTGAAGCTAGGGCTGGATCCTTCAGCACCGGATATCCATATCGGCCATACCGTAGTACTGCACAAACTGAGGAAATTCCAGGATTTGGGGCATGAAGTACAACTGATTATAGGTGATTTTACTGGACGAATCGGGGACCCTACGGGGAAATCCGAGACTAGAAAACAACTGTCTGAGGAGGATGTAAAACGAAATGCAGCAACCTATGAAAAGCAAGTCTATAAAATACTTGATCCGCTAAAGACCAAATTTCATTTTAACTCATCGTGGCTCGGAAAAATGAATTTTCAAGAAGTACTGCAGGTAGCTGCCAAAGTTACTGTTGCACGAATGCTGGAACGTGATGACTTTGCAAAGCGATACTCTAATAACCAGCCCATTCATATCCACGAGTTCTTTTATCCACTCATGCAAGGGTGCGATTCGGTGTCGCTTGAAAGCGATATTGAGATTGGCGGTACGGACCAAACGTTTAATATCTTAATGGGAAGAACGCTACAAGGAGCTTTTGGTTTTAAAGAAAGCCAAGCGGCCA
This sequence comes from Paenibacillus vulneris, assembly GCF_039543185.1. Taxonomy (NCBI): domain Bacteria; kingdom Bacillati; phylum Bacillota; class Bacilli; order Caryophanales; family Paenibacillaceae; genus Paenibacillus; species Paenibacillus vulneris. Next base: position 311,498 of record NZ_BAABJG010000003.1, read on the forward strand.
TCTTGATGCCTTTACTGGAAGGAATCGATGGAGTCCAGAAAATGAGCAAAAGTCTTAATAACTACATCGGAATAGACGAATCGCCCAATGAGATGTTTGGTAAGACCATGTCGATCCCAGACGATATCATGATTAAATACTTTGAATTAAGTACAGGCATAACAAACGAGGAGCTTCTGAAGCTTCGGCAAGGGTTGAAAGACGGGGAGATACATCCTCGCGATGCTAAAGTTCGACTGGCTAGAGAATATGTTCGTTTGTATCACGGCGACCAAGAAGCCGACGAAGCGGAGCAGCATTTTATCACGGTATTTCAAAAGCGTTCCATTCCTGAAAATATAGATGAATTGTATTTGAGAAAAGATCAACTCCAGGATGGTAATATTTCAATTACCAAGCTGCTTGTTACGCTCGGACTTGCTTCCTCAAACAGTGAGGCAAGACGTAATGTTGTTCAGGGGGCTGTAAAAATAAATGGGATTAAGCTGCTTGAACCTAATGAACAAGTGGAGATTCATAGCGGCGACATCATTCGGGCAGGTAAAAGGAAATTCGTTAAAATTGTGGTTGGATAGAAAATGAAGACGATAAGGCGGGAAAAGACACAACCCGAACCGGATAGAAGTCACTATCCATTTGGCAGATGAAGAATATGATACATGAAGTATAGTAAATCAATGTATATCTAACGGGAAACTTGACTTACCGGCACTGCCACAACGCGACTAACGGTCGCGCTGTGGTTTTTTTATTGGAGCCAATGTGTGGTTTAATTACCTCAGCTATCTGGACAGAGTGGTTAAATCTTTGCTTCAACAAGTTAATTTTGTTGCTTACGGTCCCTGTCCCCGCAAGGTAGACTATAGAAAAATACTACATGGGGTGAAATTCATGTCTACCGAAACACATACGCAATACGCCTCGAGTCCGCCGGTCGGCCATAGCAGGAGGAAACGTTCGACGCAGTGGCGGGAGGATTTGGCGGGGGTCGCTTTTGTCAGTCCGATGCTCATCGGGCTTTTCACATTGACACTGTTTCCGATTATTGCCTCGTTTTTTCTCAGCTTCACGAACTGGAATTTCGTTGCGGGCTTCTCCAAAATGAAGCTTGTCGGTTTCGATAATTTTATCAAGCTGTTCAAGGACAGTGTGTTCATCATGTCGCTTGAGAACAATCTGATTCTCATCATTGTCGTGCCGGTGACGCTCATCTGCTCGTTATTGCTCGCCGTTATTATTGATAAGAAGGTATTTTTCAAGGATTTGTTCAAAATCATTTATTTCATTCCATACATTTCCAGTATCGTAGCCGTTGCCATCGTATTCCAGGTGCTGTTCCATCCAAGCTACGGTCCGATCAACCAAATGTTAATGTCCTTCGGTGTGGCCAATCCTCCCAAGTGGATCGCTGATCCCGACGTTGCGCTGTACTGCGTTATGGGGCTGATGGTATGGGTCAATATCGGCTATAACATGATTATTTTCCTGGCGGGCTTGCAATCAATTCCGAAGGATTTGTATGAAGCTGCCGATATCGACGGCGCCTCCAAATGGAAGCAATTTTACCGCATTACAGTCCCGCTGCTGTCGCCAACGACGTTTTTCCTGCTGGTAACCGGCATTATCGGGTCGTTCAAAGTTTTCGATATTATTGCTGTGCTGACGAATGGCGGACCTGCGAATTCCACTACCGTGGTCGTATATCGCTTGTACGAGGCAGCCTTCATCAACCTGCAGTCCGGTTACGCATCCGCAATGGCTATTGTTCTCCTGTTTTTTGTCCTCGTGGTGACATGGATACAGTGGATCGGCCAGCGGAGATGGGTCAATTACTAATAGAAAAAGGACGGAAACGCAATGGATAAATGGAATACGGTTAAAAAAGCGATTTATACGGTGCTCATGTTTGCCTTAGGATTGATGTTCATGTCACCCTTTCTCTGGATGATCTCTTCTTCCATGAAGCCGGAGCTGGATGTATTTACGTTCCCGATCGAGTGGATCCCCCGGCACTGGAATGCAATAGAAAATTATACGACCGTATGGACAACAACGAACTTCCCTTTGTATTATTGGAACTCGATAAAGGTTACTGTAACAACTACAGCTATATCCGTTCTGTTATCGTCCATGGCCGCTTATGCATTCAGCAAAATCAAATTTCGCGGCAGGCATGTCCTGTTCCTTATCGTGCTGGCTATCTATATGATCCCGAATCAGGCGATCCTGGTACCGCAATTTCTGCTGCTGCGTTCGTTGAACCTGTATGATACGCATTTGGGCCTCATTTTGCTCGGATCATTCAGCGTGCTCGGAACGTTCATGCTTCGCCAGTTTTATCTGGGGGTTCACGATGAATTCATCGAATCGGCTAAAATCGACGGCGCAGGACATTTCCGTATCTTCTTCTCCGTATGTACGCCGCTCGTTCGCCCGGCCATCGCCACTTATGCGATTCTGCGCTTTATATGGACGTGGAATGATTATCAAAATCCGCTGATCTTTTTGAAAACAAAGGAATTGTTCACGATTCAGGTTGGAATACGCTCCTTCGCCACGCTGAACGGGGATCTGTACTCTCTCATTATGGCAGGTACGGTATCGGCGATTGTGCCGCTCTTGATCATCTTTATCTTCGGGCAAAAGCAGGTTATCGAGGGAATTGCTGTGGGCGGAGTCAAAGGATAGTACCCATCAGGTCAAAAAACGACTTGAATTGGTTAAAATATTGACTCAACGGAACCGGGAGCATTTGATATGATCGGTCGTGTAAAGGGTTACAATCACACAGATTCCATAATGGAGGGGTTCGCAATATGAAAAAATCTTTACTAGCGCTTAGCGGAGTACTGCTGGCTACAACTGCGCTTGCCGGCTGCGGCGGCGGTCAGGAGAAGGCGACTGCACCTGCGGCGGAAGGCGATAAAGGAAAGGATGCCGCCAAAGCGCCCGTGACCATCAAGGTACAGGGCTGGTATACCGAAGCACAGGGCAACTGGAATAAAACGGTGGAGGCGTACAATAAAACGCACCCTAACGTGAAGGTCGTCTACGAAAGTATGTCTGAAAAAGGCGATTCCCAGGAAGGGATGAAAAAGCTCGACCTGCTGGCTGCTTCCGGCGATCAGATGGACGTTATCATGTATTCTAGCGCATCCGATTTTGCGCAGCGCGTCGGTGCGGGCATTTTGGAGCCGCTGGACGAATATTTGAAGAAGGGCAACGTCAACGTCAAGGAAGAATACAAGATTGATCCGGCTATTAACGGCAAATATTACGCGCTTCCGGGCAAAATGATTGAATGGTTCGTCATGCTGAACAAGGATAAGCTTGACGAAGCGAAGCTTCCAGTACCGACCGAGTGGACGTGGAATGATTACGCTGAATATGCGAAAAAGCTGACCAAGGGCGACGGCCCGTCCAAGCAGTACGGCTCCTACTTCCATAACTGGAAGGACTACGCGCAGCTCGCACAAAACAATGACGTGAATAACCCGTATATCGTCAAAGACGACGGCTCGGAAAACATCGACAATCCAAAGGTTCGTTTCTCCCTGGATTTGCGCAACCGGATGGAAAACATCGACAAAACCTCGGTACCTTACTTTGACGTCATCTCGCAAAAGCTGAACTACCGTGACGTATTCTATGCCGGAAAATCGGCCATGCTTGCTACCGGGAACTGGATGGTAGGCGAGCTTGCGCTGAACGGCAAATTCAAAACCGTCTTTGCACCTTATCCGAAGGCTGACGCCAAGGACCCGAATGGATATACCGAGGTTGGGGCGGACTTCATGGGCGTAGCGGCGAACTCCAAGCATAAGCAGGAAGCGTATGATTTCGTCAGATGGTATACGACCGAAGGCATTGGTATCCAAGGCTTGTTCTTCTCAGGCTGGAAAAAAGCGGATATCGCGCAAAATGTCGATGCGATTCTAAAAACCGGCAAGCCGGAGGTAGCTTCGCTGATCGATAAAGAATCGCTCTTGAACACGCTGAAGGTTAATAAGGCGACGAAGCTGGTCATCCCTCCTACTTACTCGCTTCAGCAGGAAAAAGAATTCTTATCGCAGGTTGAGCTCTATTTGACAGGCAAGCAGGATTTGGACAAGACGATCTCCACCGCGAAAGCGAAGATGGAAGAGATCAAAAAGAGCAATAAATAACTAGCTGGAAGCTAGTCGCAATTAGAGGAGACTGCGGTCTCCTTTAGTTTTTAGAAACCTGACTAATTTAGAAGATAGCTGATGGATGGAGGAGGTGGGGGATCACCTGGAGGAGCGCTAGCGTCCGCCTTTGTTCCCGGGAAAAAACCTCTATCCTGCGTTTAAATCAATTTTTCCCGAGAACAACAGCGGCTGGAAGGGGATACCCCACCGGAGTGCCACGTACAACTCTGAATTCTTTTCAGGTTTCTCAAAGCAAACTCAGGAGACTACGGTCTCCTTTTTTGCGACCCGGTGTGATATCATGAATCTTGCTTACAGTGCAGACGAAAGGCAGGGATGGCAGGTGCCAGGCTGGATACGCTCATTATCTCTTCGCAACAAGCTGGTGCTGACGATCTTGATTTGTCTCGTGCTGCCTTCGGTCGTTTCCATGAACGTATCGAACCTGCTGACGCGTGAAGTCGTCCGTAGCCAGGTGACCGATAATTCACAGGAAACGATGCGGCTGGTGAACCAGTTCGTCTCGGCACAGCTAAAGAATATGCTGTACGTGATGAACTTCGTCCAGTTCGATGAAGAGCTTCAGGTGTCCGTGCGGGAGCTGGGACGAAGCGAGGAGCACACACAGGGCGATGTTTTGGCTTATAAGCAAAAAATTTCGAAACGGCTGGATACGGTATTGAACTCGCTCGGGCACATGAATGTGACCGTCCTGCTGCCCAATAAACAATACGTTGCTTCCTACACGACCTTTACCTTTGATCCGAGCAGTTTGTTTCATAAAAGCTGGTTCGGTGAGTTGGACAAAGTATCCGGCTATAACGCGATGTGGGTCGGTGCAGAGCCGAACTACGACCCAGAGGCGAAGAAGCCCTATTTATTGACGGCAGCCAAACCGCTTCGCATGAATTCGCTAACCTATGGGTATGTCGTCGTCAGTCTGGAAATGGATTCGATCCAGCGGCTGTTCGATCAATATCAAGCGAATGATTCGATGATGATTATAGATGGCGCGGGGAAGATCGTGATCGATAAGGATTCATCGAAGATCGGTCAGCCTTTTCCTTATTTTTCCGAGCTTCCTTCGGACAACCAAGTCTCTTTCCTGAAGGTGGACGGCGAGGAATATATACTGCTTCAGGATCAGATTACTCCTGTATGGAAGCTGGTCAGCATGAGCCCTTATAAGAAAGCGGCACAAAGAATCGAATCGATCCGCCGGAGCGATTTTATGATCCAGCTGGGTTCTCTGGTACTGTTCGCCATCCTGCTGTTGTATATGGTTCGAGCTTTGACGAAACCGATTGCAAGACTGGTCCGGACGGTCGCACGGATTGAGTCCGGCCAGCTGAGAGAGCGGTCGAACTTGAGCGGAGCGGACGAGATCGGCAGGCTTGGTTACGTTTTCGACCGAATGCTGGATAGGATCGAGCAGACGCTGGAGGACAACCGGAGGGAGCAGGAGCTGAAGCGGAAGGCGGAGCTTGCGATGCTGCAGGCGCAAATCAATCCGCATTTTTTGTTCAATGTGCTAAACTCCATTCGGCTAAAAATTATGATGAAGGGGGACGAGGATAATGCGGAGCTGATCAGCTCCTTATCTTCGCTCCTCCGAATGACGATCCATCGAAATAACGAGTACATTCCGCTCCATGAAGAGATCGAAATTATCGAGCACTACATCCGGCTGCTCAATTCGCGTCATGGTGACCGGGTGCAGCTTCACGTTCAAGCCGCCTCCGATTCCTTGATGCAGGAGGTGCCGAGGTTTATTTTGCAGCCGTTGATTGAGAACGCATACCTTCACGGCTTGAAGAGCAAATCAGGCGAAATTACGATCGCCTCCCGGATTTGTCCGGATGGACGGCTTCAGGTGGAGGTTATCGATTCCGGAGTCGGCATGTCGAAGGGGCAGCTGGAGGCGCTGCAAGCGCAGCTTGAATCCGCCCCTCACGCATCCCAAACCGGCCGGCGGGGCTCTACACTCTCCGGGATCGGGCTCACCAATGTGTTTGAACGATTAAAGATAATGTACGGCCAGCAATTCGATTTTGAGATTAACAACAGGTCGGGGCAAGGCACGCAAATTGTGCTGCGTTTTCCGGGTTCAGGGAAGGATAATGGATAATGTACACCTTATGTATCGTTGACGATGATATTCCTGTATTGGAATTTTTGACCGCTTCCATGCCCTGGGAGCAGCTGGGGTTTCAATTAATCGGGACGTACCATGATCCGCTGGAAGCGTTGAACGCAGGACAACAGAACAGGCCCGATGCGATTATAAGCGATATAGGAATGCCGGGGATGGATGGGCTGGAACTTATTCGCCGATTGCGGGAAGGTCATCCCGGACTTAAGGCGGTGATTCTATCCTGCCACGACGAATTTCCGTATGCACAGGCAGCGGTAAAGCTTGGTGTCAGCGAGTACGTGCTGAAGGAAACGATGAACGTACGGATCATTACCGAGGTACTGGAGCGGCTGAAGGAGCAGCTGGACGCGGAGTCGAGCCAGCGTTCCAAAAGCCGGATGCTGGAGCGGGAGCTGGAACAAAGCCGCAGTGCCTCCAAGCGCAGCTTCATTCGCGGCATCGTCAATGAGCCGCTGCTGGATCCCGGGGAATGGAGACGGAAGGCGGAGGAATTCGGCATTCGGCTGGAGCAGCAGTCCGTACTTCCTGTGTTCGGCTATGTGAACCGGATGAAGGAAGCGGGGGATCGGTACCAATCGAAGGACTTATTCGCCTATACCATTGAAAATATTATTCAGGAAATGCTGAACGACCGCAAGGAAATCGCTTTGTTTACGTACGATACCGGAGAAGTCATCCTGCTGTTTCCGTATTACTCGCAGCTGCATATCCAAAACATTCAGAAAGTCGAACAGAAGCTGAGGGACATCCAATCCAGCCTGCAGCATTATGCCAAGGTTTCGTTTTCCTTTTTGACCGGCAGCCCGGTGAAGGAGGTCCGTTCCCTCAAGGAACAGCTCCAGCGCATGACCGGAACGAGAAACGCACGGTTTTATTTGCCGGAGTCATCGGTTATCCAGCTCGACCATGTCAGCGACAGGTTCGGCCAAGGGGATTTGCTGCTGACACAGTACATGACGGCGCTCGAGGAGCTGCGGCGCACAGTGTTCGAACAGCAAACCGATCGGATCGCGGCATTCGTGGCCAAATGGATCGACTTTGTACAGTACCACCGGTTTCACCCGATGGAGGTGAAGGAGTGGCTGTTAAAAATGATCCTCGACGTGCGGATGCGGCTCAAGTCGCTCCAGCATTACCAATCCTCCTTCTCGTCGGAGCTGCTTCACCATGACATGCTGGAGTTCACGTCCTTGCGTGAGGTGGAGGCATGGCTGAGAACGTACTTGCAGCAAGCGGTGGAATGGGCGGGCCGAGTCTATGAGGAGTCGCATAACCGCGAAATCGCGGAATGCCAGCGCTATGTTTATAATCATTTGGACCGAAAAATATCGCTCGAAGAAGCGGCGGCTCATTTGCACCTGCATCCAAGCTATTTAAGCCGGCTGTTTAAAAGGGAGACCGGAGAAAATTTCGTTGAATACGTGACCCGGATGCGGATGGAAAAAGCAAAGGAATTGCTTGTGATGACAGACAAGACGATAGAGGAAATTGCCGAGCTGCTCGGCTATGATAATAAAAATTATTTCGGCAAGCTGTTCAAGGCCCAGACAGGCGTAGTTCCGAACGCCTATCGATCGAGCCGAAAAGGGTAGAGGCCAAGCTTCCAAAGCGCAATTACTTATACAAAGCTCTGAACCGGGCCGGCGAAACCTCATTCCATAACCGGAACATTTTACTGAAATGAAATTCATCGGCAAAGCCGCAGGCAGCCGCGATCGCTTTCAGCGGCTCCTCTGTCAGCAGCAGCAGTGTTTTGGCTTTCTCATTGCGAATCCGGTTCAAATATTCCTTGGGGGAAAAGCCTGTGTACTGCACGAACATTTTGCGCAGCTGCGACACCGAGATATGGAAGCTCCGGGCCAGCTCCTCCATCTTGAGAGGGCGGTTGTAGCAGGTCTCTATCCAAAGCTTGGCCTGCTCGAAGGCGTTCCTATACGGATCTGCCTGGGCATTCGCAGCTTGTATGGAGTGAATCAGCCTTGAAAGCACATACTGAAACTCCGCCTGTCTTTCATTCGGATCCCTGCTCTGGAGCGACCATAGCTGCTTGAATTGCTCGTGAACCCAAATCGCCTGCTCATGGGAAAACTGCCTGATAAACGGCAGGGAAAGCGTGTCCAGGTACACAGGCTTCTGCCAGGCTTGCTGCTCATAGGATACGTCCAGAGCATCGAATAAAAGCATGCGGATATATAGAGGCTGGTGCGCGGACGACGACATCGCTAGTGTCAATCCTGGCTTTAGATACAGCAGGGTCCCGGCCTTCACCTGGATGGGCTTTTCCTCCGGCGTGTGCGAGAATTCGCCTTCCCCGCTCATAATCCAATACAGCGAATGAACATCTACCGTATTCCGAATATCCTTCCAGCCTGCAACAGGCAGCTTCTCATAAGCCAGACGCTGATGATAGATTCTGTGTGTATGATGTTCCATCCTGACCCCACCTGTATAGCGATTTTGACAAATGCTTGTCTCTTTTGTCCATAGCTGATGCTATTTCCTTCATGATACACTTTTCGAAAAAAGCAGGAAAGGGGCTTTTCCTTTGATACGTACTTTTCGCCAGCACATCCTTCGTAAAACCCGTCTGCTGGACGGCTTATGGGACTTTATCACTGATCCCGGCAATGTCGGCCAAACAGAAGCATGGTACAACAATTACCCATCCGGTTCCCGCAAGCTTGTGGTTCCCTCCTGCTGGAATAATGAATTAGGCTTGTTCGATTATATCGGTGCCGCATGGTATCGTACTTATTTTGACATAACACAGGAAAGCAGCATCCGGTTAGTGTTCGAGGGCATTCTGCATCATGCCGATATTTATGTTGATGGACAGCACGTCGGCAGCCATTTTGGCGGCTATACGCAGTTCAGCGTGGTGCTTCCGCATCTGACGGAAGGACGGCATGAGCTTATTGTTCGTGCAGACAGCACGTTGGATTGGCAAACCCTGCCTACCGATGTGGCGGATTGGTATTCCTACGGCGGAATTATTCGTTCCGTAGAGCTTCAAGAGCTGCCCGACGTCTACATCGAATCATTGAAAATGGATTATCAGCTGACAAACGACCAAGCGGATATTTCCCTGCAGGTGCAGCTGCAATCATTAAGCAGCGAAGACAGCGAGGTCGTCGTTAACGCCTCTACGGAAGGACTGGCTTTCCCGGCTGCTATAGTAAGCTTGTCTGCAGGACAGTCTGCGCAGGTAACGCTTCGAGGAAGCCTAGACAATGTCCGCAAATGGGACGTCGGCCGTCCGGAATTGTATCTGTTCACCGTACAGGCAGGCGAAGACGATTACATCGACCGTACCGGCTTCCGAACCGTTGAGGTGAGTGACGGCCAAATTCTTTTAAACGGCAAAAAGCTGTACCTGCAAGGCGTGAACCGCCACGAAGAGCATCCGGAATGGGGCTTTGCTTTCCCGCCCAAGCTCATGCTGAAGGATCTTGCGATTTTGCAGGATTTGGGCTGTAACATCGTTCGCGGCTCGCATTATCCGCAAAGCCAGTTCTGGATCGATCTGCTGGATGAGCACGGGATGCTCTTGTGGAGCGAAATTCCGATGTGGGGCTGTTTTATGAGCACGGAAACGCTGGCCAGCCCTCTGTTTGCGGAGCGAGGCGTCCGCATGCTGGATGAAATGATTACGCGTGACTATCATCATCCTTCCATCATTTTCTGGGGGGCTCATAACGAGATCGATACTCGAACCCAAGAGGCGCTTGAGCTTACCAAGAAATTCGTGGGCAAAATCCGCAGTATGGATCAAAGCCGACTGGTTACTTATGCCACTATGCATCCGGAAGAAGATACCGTCTTGTCTTATTTCGATGTCATCGGAATCAACAAATACTACGGCTGGTACCAAGGGAGCGTCGACGGCTTTCGCGACATGCTGCAAAACTATTACCGCAATGCCGAAGCACAAGGCGCTGGAGGGAAGCCTCTCATCATGAGCGAGTTTGGTGCGGCCGGTATATTCGGAGACACGGGCTGGGAGCCCCGCTTGTTCAGCGAGGATTATCAGGCGGATGTCGTGCAGCAGGCGCTTAACATTTTCCGCGAGGATTCTCGCATTGTAGGTACTCTTATTTGGCATTTTGCCGATATCCGCGTCGATGTACGAAGCGACCGCCCTTACTTCCGTGATCGCGCAAGGAGCTTTAACAATAAAGGACTGCTGAACGAATATCGCAAGCCTAAGCTGGCTTATCGTCTGGTCAAGGAGATTTATCGAAGGGATCAATAGTGATCGATGGCAAGGCAGTCAGAGCGAAGGGAATTGCCGGTACATTGTATCCTATCCATATGGACAAAACGCTGATGTATTGGGGAGAAAAGTTTCCGAATGCCTTATTGTAAGGCAGGGCAACGTCCTGTATAATTTTCCCATTGGGCAGCTTCGATGAATGCATCATCCAATATGAAGCTGCAGGAGGCGAGACGATGTCTTATTTATCCGTAAGTACATGGAGTCTGCACAGGCTGCTCGGTCCGCTCAGATGGACGCAGTGGGATCAGGAGACCGGCAGTCATATTACCCGCGAGCAGGATCAGCCGCAAGTCTTATCCTTGCTTGAACTGCCTGCCGAGGCCAGCTCCAGGGGATACAGTGCCGTCGAGGTGTGTCATTTTCATTTTCCTTCCACCGAGCCGGACTATTTGCAGGAGCTGCGGCAGCAATTTGAAGCATCGGGCATTTCCTTCGACACGCTTCTTCTGGATTACGGCGATTTGTCTTCAGCCGATGAGAAGCGCCGCATGGCCGATTACCGTCTGGTGCAGCATTGGATCGAAGCAGCGGCACAGGCCGGAGCAAAGCGAATACGGGTTATTGCCGGGGATTCTCCGGCATACGATGAGGAGGCCCTGCAACGCGCGGCAGCACGGTTGTCCGAGCTGCAGGAATATGCTTCCGTCCGTGGGGTCCAGGTTGTCACGGAAAATTTCCGCCCATTGACCTCCACTGGAGCTAACTGTTTGCGGCTTCTGGAAAAGGGACATCATTCGTTCCGGATGATTACGGATTTCGGCAATTTCACGGGACAGGCCAAATATGACGAAATCTCAATGACGCTGCCCTACAGCGTATCCGTACATGCCAAGGCCCATTATGATGATGCCGGTATCCCTGATGAACCGGAATTCCGCAGCTGTCTGGAGCAGCTGAAGGCGACCGGTTATAACGGAGCCGTAGTACTGATCTATGACGGCCCCGGCGATATGTGGGAAGGGCTGGAAAGAATACGGCGAATAGTAGAGCCTTATTTGTAGCAAACTTTTCAGATTTGTTAGCAGTATTATGTTCCAAATTTATGAAATGCTCCCGAGTCTCTTCACCAAAGGTTCGGGGGCATTTTCTTTTTTTAACATCGAAATAGCCCATCCCTTCGTCATCGGCAGAAGAAAGTAGGCTAATTGTCGGCAATTTTCTCGGTTGGGTTCCGTCAAATCTAGTGGTGAATCCAAGGCTTTTCCCGTCAATTATTGTGGTGGCCGGCACGTTGTTCGGACAATGCTTGTTTGTGCATCTATTTTTTAATATAGAGTTATAATGGCCTGTGGAAGCCGACCCCTCAACTAAAAAACATGCTCTATTTGACAAAAAGAACAGCATACAACATAATTAGAATGAACATTCGATCTAACAACTTTTTCTAGATTGATCGTTCAATCTAATCATTGGAGGGTTTAATTATGAGTAAAACAGTCTTTATTACGGGAACAAGTTCTGGATTGGGTAAACTGACAGCGATTCGATTTGCTCAAATGGGCTGGAACGTAGCGGCTACCATGCGTACGCCAGAGAATGAAACGGAGCTTACGGCATATGACAATATTAAAATTTTTAAGTTGGACGTCACAAAAGTAGAACAGGTTCAAGCAGCAGCGGATCAAGCTATAGCGGCATTCGGGAAGATTGACGTTGTTGTCAATAATGCTGGTATGGGTACTTACGGTCCGTTGGAATTAGCTGAAGAGGAAGCGATCGATTGGCAGTTCGCCGTTAACACTCGAGGACCGATCAATGTTATTCGTAAATTTTTGCCGCATTATAGGGCCAATGGCGGAGGCATGTTCATTAACATCAGCTCCTTCATGGGGGTAACAACAGCGGTGCCGCTCGGATCGCTTTACAACATGTCCAAGTTCGCCTTGGAAGGGTTGACGGAAGGCCTTTATTACGAGTTGAAGCCATTGAATATCGAGCTGAGATTGATCGAGCAGGGCGGTTCTAAAGGAAATCATTTTATGGAAAATACTATTTGGAACAGAGATGAAAACATTAAAGATTACGACGATCTGATGACGAAAGTGCAAAATTTAATGAATGCCTCGGAAGCAAGCGGCCTCTTGGATGATCCCCAGATTATCGTGGATGCTATTGTCGCGCTGGCAAAGGGAGAAAGCAATAAATTCCGTACTGTCATTGGCGCGGCAGGCAACAATCTGATGGCTCTTAGAAACTCTGTGCCGATTGAAGAATATTTGGAGACAATAGCTAAGGATTATATGTAAAGATAGCAAAACCATATCCCGCAGTAACAATGAGAAATTGCTTTGGATGATCTTGATTAAACCTTCAGGTAAGCGAGTACCCATGGGGAAAAGAGGCTCTTCTTGTCCATCACTGTAAACATAAATCGGCTGCATTGACTGAAGAACGAATTAGGTGTATACTAAATAGAATGAACGTTCGATTTAGAGTGGGAAAGGAAGAGCCGAATGTTTGAGAAATACAACAAGGTGCAGCGATCCGTTCTCGAAACGACACTTAACATCATCATCAGGAAGGAATTACAGGCCACTTCGATGGCGCTAATCGCAAAGGAGTCCGGCGTATCGACGGGAAGCATCTATCACTATTTTCAAAGTAAAGAAGACATTGTTAACGAATTGTACAAAGCAATTGTTACCTTTAACGGTGAGTATGTGCGTGAAGTTTTATTACAGGGAAGAACTATTCGTGAAAAGTTCGAATTAGGTTGGGGACGTGTGATCGACTTGGGTAAAAAATACCCAGAGGGCTTTCAATTTATTGAGCAATACTCCTTCTCGCCTTACATTTACGATGAGGTGAAGCTGGCAGTCTATACAGGCGGATGGTGCGAGTCTATGAATAAACTGTACGAAGAAGCCATTCAGCAGAAGCTCTTTATCCCAATGAATCCGAAAATGATGGTTCAGATGCATTATGGGCAATTTGTTTACTTGTTAAAAGCCGAGCTCCACGGTGTTTACGAATTAACCCGCGAAAGCATACAGGAAGCAATCCACTCCTGCTGGAATGCTGTGCATCTCACAGATATCACAGTGATGGAGGAATAGGTTCCAACCTAAAGAGCTCTGCAATGCCTGAGCTGCACCCTAATGTTAGAACTCAAAAACGATCCACGAATCCTATTGATTCGTGGACCTTTTATTTTTTGGCGCTTATCAATTTGAAACGACGCAAGGGTTAAATGGGCATTTGGACCAGGCATGATAATAGTACCCGACAAGCAAATTCTCAAACGGGAACAGCCAAGTCCTTTATTCGCATATCCGGATGCGATGGCCGAGATTGCAGCAACGATACCTGCTGATGATTTGAACGTCGTCGAAACCATGACCAATTCGGATGAATGGGGGTCCTGAGAACTGGTATCATGTCAAAAACGATCTAGACCATGTCGTACTGAAGGATCGAGAAATCGTTCAAAAACTTGGTTGAATTGACATAAGCAAATATTCCTTGACTGGAATATTCCCGTAATGGTATATTTTGTATATAAGCAACGAACTTTCCAAATAGGAGGAAAAACAAAGTGAATCAGGAAGTCACGGCGTACATCGAAAATCTGCCTAGATGGCAGGGTGGGATCAGTTCGACCCTGAGGGACATGATTCATGAAGCGATTCCGGAAGCCGAAGAACGCATTCAGTACAAGAAACCGCATTTTCTGAAAAATGGACATTATGCGGCGGTCATTTCGCCATCGAAGGACGCTATTGCGTTCATGATCATGAATGCAAACGGCATCGACTTTCCGAAAGGATTCGAAGGTTCTGCCGAGCGGAAGTGGATCAAATTGCGGGAAGGCGATACTCCCGATCTTGCCCTGCTGTCTGGGCTTCTGAAGCAAGCTTCCAGTAAACTGTAACAGAATTCATCGGGAGGGCCAATGAATACGACAACCATGAACGCGCTCGCAGAACCCAACCGATTGCAGATCATCGAACTGTTGCGCGAAGGTCCGCTTACGGTCGGGGAAATTGCGGATCGGTTGCACCTTCGGCAACCCCAGGCATCCAAACATCTGAAAATCTTGAATGATGCCCATCTTGTCGAAGTACGGGCGGACGCCAACCGGCGAATCTACAGATTGCGCCCGGAACCCTTAAAGGAAATGGATGAATGGCTCGAATCGTTTCGCAGCATGTGGGAAGAACGTTTTGACCGTCTATCCGACTATCTCAATCATTTAGAAAGTACTAGTTCATCCCAAAATCCCAAGGAGGAAGTCTAATGAACAGCCAACAAGGACTTTTATTGAAACGCGAGTTTAATGCTCCTCGAGAATTGGTATTTAAGGTGTGGACCGATCCGGCACACTTTGGAAACTGGTGGGGACCCAAGGGGTTCTCTCTTGAAGTGGTAACAATGGATGTTCGTCCAGGCGGTATGTTTCTTGGCTGCCAGAAGTCTCCAGATGGGCAGCACGCAATGTGGGGCAAGTTCGTTTACCAGGAAGTGCAGGAGCCGGTGAAACTGGTATGGGTCCAATCCTTTTCCGACGAAGAAGGTAACACGGTTCGCGCTCCGTTTAATCCGAACTGGCCGCTTGAGATTCTGAATATTTTAACGCTGGAAGAATACGAGGGAAAGACGGTTTTAACGCTGCAGGGCGGTCCGATCAATGCCTCTGCTGAGGAACAGGAAGCATTTGACGCTATGGCACAGATGGTTTCACAAGGGTTCGAAGGCACATTTGAGCAACTGGCCAATTACCTGGCTAGTCAACTGTAAGTCGATACATCGGTGAGACGGAAGCCTCGGGGAAATTACTCCGCGGCTTTTTCATTTGCCTCTAGCTTTCGGCGAACGTGTTGGACCGCCCCAGAGATGATGGTTGTCCACGTCAAATTTGAGGGAAGAACAGGATAACTTAACATTTTCCACGAATAGTTTCATATCTGGATATTTCAGGGGGTGATGATTTGGAAACTTGTTTGTTATTAACCGGGAAACCTCGTACGGGAAAATCAACAGCTATAAAACGAATCATTCAAAAAGTGGGTCCGGAATATTTTGGTGGTTTTTATACTGAAGAAATACATAACCTTACAAATCGTACCGGATTTAATTGCGTGACGCTTAACGGCGAGAATGCATGTATTGCAAATGTTGATAGCGAAAGTTCGATAAGAATAGGGAGATATGGCGTTGACGTAGAAGCTTTCGAGAATGTCGCCTTAAAGGCAGTGAAGCTATCGTTAGAAACAAAGAGGATTACAGTTATTGACGAGCTCGGGTTCATGCAAATGCTGTCCGCCCCTTTTGAAAAAATGATCCATGAAGTTATTTCGAGTTCGCAGCATATTATTATAGGAACCATTTGTGCAGATAGTCATCCAAGCATTGATAAGATAAAGAAACTGCCCGGGATAAAACTTTATCATTTGAATGAAGAAAACCGTGAGTTGATAACAAAAACAGTGGCAAATGATATTCTTAAGTTTTTATAACGCATTAGGTAAAATGTGCTGCAAGGAGGAGTTTTATGGGGTCGCGGTTGATGCATTTAATAATTGGTGAGAAAGTCGCTTGTAGCCTTGATGTTATAAAAAACAAGAAGGATTTTTTAATTGGTTCAATTGCACCTGATGCTGCTTTCTCGTTTGAGAGGAAGGTTATTACTCATTATTTCGAAGGAGATGTGGACAAGAGAACAAGGCAGGTCAATTATCAAAGATACATGGATACCTACTTAACAGATACAAAGGATGACTATTCATTAGGATACTTGACACATTTAATTTCCGATAACATGTGGATGGAACATATTTATTATCCATATGAATTGAAACAGAAGCAAGATTCAGACCCGGCCTTTTTACAAAGATGGTATTCAGATTTTAGCAAAATGAATACAAAGCTGCTTTGTCATTATAATATGGGATACCTTAAAGATTGGCTGGAAATGGATTCTCTCCCGAGAGATATAGACGATATAACTCAAACCGACATACAGAAATTTATTGAAGTGATGTACGGGGATTTTGAAATTATAGAAGAAAATAAAGACTGCAGACTGGAAGTATATCATTTTGATGACATTATCGAGTACATAAACTTATCAAAAATTAAGGCTATTGCCGTTATTGAAGAGATCACATCTGAATTCCAGTCAAAATAAAGCGGGGTGCAAAAAAACACCGGTCCCCTGCTTAAGGTTACCGGCGTTTCCATATCAGCGTTTCGGCATTTTGCTCTGATCCATGTACAGCAGGTTCCAGCGGTGTCCGTCCAGGTCGGCGAATCCTGCGCCGTACATCCAGCCGTCCGTTTCACTCGGCTTGCTAAAAATGCTTCCTCCGGCAACCTCTACTTTTTGAATAAAGGCATCTACTTCTTCTCTGCTTTCAGCGCCAATGGAAAAAATGACCTCTGCGCTATGGGAGGTATCTGCGGTTTTTGCACCTGTAAATTCCTCAAACGCCGCATCCGGGAAGAGCAGAATCGTTGTTTGGCCTATGGCAAGCTTGGCTCTTTCGTTACCAAAGCTCACCGCATGGAATCCAATCTCATTGAAAAAGGCAGTCGACCTCTCAACATCTTTGACCGGCAGGTTAATCCAAATCTCCTGTGACATGGCTGTAGCCTCCTGGAATATATTTTCAACTACTACTCCTACTATACTCTACTTCAGGCAGCAGAAGCGAATCTAAATTGAACATGCAACTAAATTCAAATTACAAACGAAACGGGTGAAAACAATGGCACCGAATTATACTGCACTACAAAGGATTACCGCATGTTTTAAAGGGATCGCAACGGGCGATGCGATTGGAAAACAAACTGAATCCTTACAATATGAAGAGATTCGTGAATGGTTCCCCAATGGCATTAATGGATTTGAAGGCGAAGTTGGAATGGTCATGCCGAGATATAAAGGAAAGCACTATGACTATAGATTTGGAGAAACAACTGACGATACGGAGCAAACTCTCGCGATTGCCAAAGTGATTGTAGAAGGACTGCCGATTACTCATACCGCTGTCGGTAAGCAACTTATGCTATGTAAAAAGTCTAATCGCCTTACATTGGCACTTGGAAGATTTCAGGAGCAGGGGGATCCAAGCCGCGTAACTTTTGAAGGTAATGGTTGTGGGGCAGCTATGCGTGTCGCACCTATAGGGGCTTTATATTCATCAGCTAAAATACAAGATCTCCTTTCTTCTGTGTTTGAAGCGTCCATCCCAACCCACGGCGGGAGAATAGCGATAAGTGGCGCAAGTGCAGTAGCAGCTGCAGTTTCCGCAGCAATTGATAATAAATCCCCGGAAGAAGTTCTTCAACATTCCGTTTTAGCTGCGAGAAATTCGGAGAAGTATCGGCCTGAAGGCTCAGAGGATCCTATATGTATTGCTGATTTAATTTTGCAGATATTCGATGATCTTGCTAGCGAGAAAGACACCTCCCTAGATCGGATCAAAGAAAAATACATGCCTTGGAAAACCCCATATATTGTAGCCCTGGCAATAAACTTTGCTGTGCTTACAAAGTCTGCGGATAAAACAATTTTATTGGCTTCTAACTTAGGCGGGGATACCGACTCCGTGGCTTCAATGGGGGCCGGAATAGCTGCTGCCATGTTTCCCGAAACATTAAACAATAGCTGGTACACCTCCATTGAAAAAGTAAATGGAGGGGAGTTAGTAGCATTAGCACCTATTATTGCAGCTCTTAGGACGTAGAAATGATGATTACATTTAAAGCAAAGAAAGGGTTCCATATGAAAGAATATTTTATTAGGTTGATTTTCGGGCTGTTAGCTATCGGAATTGTCCTAGGTATAGCTTATATTTTTAATATAGACTGGCTGCAAGACGGAAACCCTGAACGCAACATTTTTAAACTACTAATAGTATTTGTTGGAGGCTGGAGTGGCTGGTATCTATACAAAGCAATTAATAAGGAAAAGTAATGAAGAATTTTCGTACCCTATTCCTTATTGAAGTAACGGGTACGATAGTGGGAGCTTGAATCACAGCTTGAACTTTATGCTAACGGAAATTTGTTTTAATAGAGAGATTAGAAAAGCGCGCCTTAGGCACGCTAAACCAAATATTATGGATCGTTACAATTTATTTTTTATTTTATCTGCGATAGGGAACCATCCGGGAGTATTGATGATTTTCATCCACAATGGATCAGCAATCCCCAATTTTTCTTGATCATCTAAAGTTAACTCAGTACGAATTTCGTTTTCCTCACCTAGCGTTATTTTTTCTACCCAATCTGGGTCGATAATCAGTTCTCGTCCAAGCGCAATAAATGGAACTCCCGATTGTAACGCTCTTAGTGCCTCGTCAGGCGTACGGATCGAGCCTACACCGATAACGGGGACTCTTTGCCCGACGAGCTCGTAAATTAGTTCCATTCTAGAGCGATGCTCCTCTACTCCACGTCTAGGCTTAGACCAAAAGTCCATTAAAGAGATATGCAAATAATCCAAATTTTTATTTGCGAGGACATCCAACAATTTAAGTGTATCGTCCATTGTAATACCGGGTGTCCATTCTTCTTCTGGCGATAACCGATATCCCACAAGAAACGGTTGTTTGGCATACTCCCCCACCACTTTTTGGACTTCATCTACAACAGCGAGCGGAAATGCCATACGGTTGTCCATATTTCCTCCCCAACGATCATTGCGTTGGTTTGTGTACGGTGAGAAAAATTGTTGAATAAGAAATCGATTTGCCCCGTGAATCTCTACCCCGTCGAAACCAGCCTCGATTGCCCTCCGAGTGCTAGCGCCAAACGCACGAATGATCTCTCCAATTTCCTTTTCTTCAAGTGCCCGAGGGATTACGCTCGACCCTTCTTTAGCAACTGCACTCGCACTTACAATATCACCGTCCGGTGTCAATTCCGGCGAACTCTCGCGGCCGCTATGAAAGATTTGCAGAATGGCTTTTGCCCCACGTTTCTTTATTGTTGTTGCCAAGCGTTGTAAACTCGGGATCTTATCATCATGATCAGCCGCCAATTCGCCGCCAAATACCCTGCTATTTGATGTGACTATTGCACTCCCCGTTATAACCATTCCAACACCGTTCGAACGTCTTTCGTAATAGGAGAGTAACTCATCAGATATCGTACCGTCTTGCTGAGAATAAGATATCGTCATTGGCGCATGAACAATGCGGTTCTTTACTTCGATACCATTCTTGAAATGAAACGACTCCATTAAAGGTCGATATTTAGGGTTCATAGATGCCCGCTCCTTTAGTAGAATTTATTGGAATTATTGCATTGGGTTCACTCATTTGAATTATGTACATCTCCTCCTTTATATGGTCGGGATTTTCTCTATGCCAGACCATAATAAAAGTTGGTGTCGAATCCAAGTCAAGGGGAGATAACAAAGGAGTTGCCCAAGGATAAGAGTTGGGAGAGCAAATTTGACTTGGAGTCGGCTCCAAGATGTATAATACTCAAGAATGCAATTCGGGAGGGGACGCAAATGGCAGAACAAACGTTTACGATCAAGCAAGCCGCTGAGCAAACTGGAATTTCCGAGGACACGATCCGTTTTTACGAAAAAATCGTGCTGCTTCCTCAGGCTGAACGAAAGGAAAACGGGCATCGCGTCTATCGAAAAGAGGATATCAACAGGATCAAGCTGATATCCTGTCTTAAAAAGACGGGAATGCCGCTTGAGGCTATGCGGCCATTTTTGGCGGCTTCGGTCGACATCGTTTCCGCGGAATACCCCGAACTGGTGGATCAATTAAGAAGTCACCGTGAAACTATCGTTAATCAAATTTCCTCACTTCAGCAGATCGTTGATTTTATTGACATAAAGCTGAAAGAAGGGAGACCCCGTAAGGAATGCTCAGATCAAAGCCAAGACGAAGCTTTAGAAGAACACAAGAAGAAAGAAAAGATAAAGCCCATTTCCGTCATGGAGATGAGTTATTTTTCCGCATATGCGAAAACGGATAAGTTACCAACTGGTAGACTGACGGAAGATTAAGCTAGCGGGGCGTGATAGCTTAATAAACAACTAAAACGCGCCGGCCGGTATCAATCGGCAGGCGCGTTACGCTCACGGGAAGATCAATACAACCGTAAGGTTAAAAATTACGTTGTAAAAATTCGTGTTTGTAAATCGCATGAATCCTTTCCAAAACGTTTTGCGCTTGATCTTTAAATTTTAATTCAGTTACCTGACCTTTCAGCAAAAACACCCCGGTCTCATTGCGGTGTTCCCCGAGAGCACCTTCATACAGCTTGTTGGCGCCGTGGGTCGGCGGGGAGAAAAACAGCTTCATCAACGGCTTAACCAATAGGGGCAGGCCAGAGTTTTTCCCTTTTCTCAGCGTATTGTTGCTACCTGGGTCAACACTGCGGATTTTAATGTCGTCCTCGGCAAGCTTCGGCGCGATAGCTTGAGTCCACAGCGAAAGGGCTAGCTTCGAGGTGGCGTAAGGACCAATTAGCTTGCGGAAGATTTTGGGGTGCTCTAGAATTTCGATATTAAATTGCTTCGTGAATTTTAACGCTGAAGATGAGGTGTTGATTATCGTTTTTAAGCGACCGTTTGTAATGAGTTCCTTCAATTCCATCAGAATGATATATGGAACGACCGTCTGCAGTTCGTAATGCTTTTCACGCCCTTGTTTCGAATAGCTCAGCTCGGGAAAGGTCCCGCCGGCGTTGTTGAACAAAATATCGATCCTCTGTTCATTGTTTTTGATCTCTTCAAAAGTTCTTCTCAAGCTGGCGTAATCGGTAAGATCAGCTGTTTTATAAATTCGAAGCCATCCGCCATGGATGGCTTTTTGAATACTCATATCGTCAGCCGGAAAGTCGGAACGGTTCAAAGCAACCACCTGCCAATCCTCCGACAGCAATTTCTTGGTTAATTCTAATCCGATCCCGGAGCTTGCACCCGTAATCAATGCGATATTTTCACGTTGGTTCTTGTTCATTGTATGCCTCCTCCAGTTAACGAGGTATTTCACCTGATAGCACACATTCTATAAGCTGGAGTCGACTCTAAGTCAAGATACTAGAACAAAATTGTATGGTTCGGCTATTCCTGTCATTACTGTGACTTAATGCACAACTCTTCAGAGGTTGATCCCTGATATTAACTACGCCTTTCTACGATAAATACATAGGAGATTTGACTTGGGTTAAATTCAAGTTTTATTCTAGCTTCCCTAGTTAATGTTGAGGAATTACTTATTGAGTCTATTGTTCCTACTCTAATCCCTTCAGGGAACACTCCTCCAAGTCCACTAGTAATTACAGTGTTGCCAGCCTCGATCTTGCTGTTCTCTTCTATCTTTTTCATGACAAAGTATTGTTCATCGTTACCAGTATCTAATTTTTCATTAATGAATTCTGTAATGATACCCGTTGTTTCATTATTTTCTTTTAGCTTAACAGATATGGCTTTTGAAGTTTGTTCATTCCCTAAATTTGTTATGAGAGCTACAACGGAACTATGCTCTTGTACATCGCTTATTAAACCAATTAATCCGGACTGAGTAATGACAGCCATATCTTTTTTTATTCCATCATTTGCGCCAAGATCAATATTAAGTGAGGTTGCGATTATTCCATCATGTGAAACGGTGGAACATGACGCATATTGCAATATAAAATCTGTTTCTTCCTCGAACCTTTTTTTGAAAGCTAATGCTTCATTCAGTACAATATTTTGATATTCAGCGTTATTTAGCTCGGTCTTGACTAAGGCTTGGAAAACAAGAGCGTTTCTCTTTAATATGTCATTCTCTTTTCGAGTGATTGCTATTTCGCTAGAAGTTGATTTAATCAGAGAAATAAATTCTAACAGCTCCTTTTTATAAGAAATTAATAGGAAAGAAATTACTGCGATGAAACATACACAAAAAAATATCCATTTTTTGGCCAACAATGAATCACACCTTCTTGCTATCTGGGCAGCTAAACTTCTACCAGTTATTGTAAACCAAATCTAATATACAGACAACTTTTGCGGGATCTAACCGGTAAAAACTGGCTGATCTCATAATACGACGGTACTCTAGCTCAATAAATAAAGCAGCAGCCCAGGACTTAAAATCCAAGGCTGCTGCTGTTGTTGCCTCTGAAGAAGCATAGATGGTTGCTGCGGGACCATAACAGTATCCGTCGGGTACTTCAGTTAACGCTATGCTGATCACATCTGAAAGGTTTATTAACTGATATGAGGTGTAGATTCTCTGATAATCGGTTTGGTATAGATGTGGGTGACTTGATAAGGCTGCTTCGGGTTATGAATGCGAGATAGGAGCATTTCGGCCGCCTTGATGCCCATCTCGTTGCTATAAATATGTACCGTCGTGAGATGGGGTTCAACGATGCTGGATTCCGGCGCGTTATCGAAACCGCAAATGACGATGTCGTTCGGAATGGACCGTTTGTTCTTGAGCGCCTTCATGAAGGAAACAGCGATATAATCGTTGGCACATACGAAAGCTGAAGGCAGCTCGTTCATATTCGACAGTTTATCGTCGGCCCACGCCGGGCTAGAGAAGAATTGCCGGTCGTCATCGAGAATGCACTTCGAGCGATCAAGCTGAATGCCATATTCCGTCAGGGCGCGGTTAAAGCCAGCCCAGCGCTCATTAAAACTTTTACAGTGATTATAATCCCCGATAAACCCTAGCGTAGTATAACCGGCATCAATTAACTTTTTCGTGAGTTGATAGGTGCTGTGTTCGTTCTCCATAAGCAATACATCGGCTTGAAATTCCGGGTAACAGACATGTGCAGAACAATCAATAAAAATGGTGGGGATATCAAGACTTGTAATCAGCTTACTATATTCCAAGTTGAATAATTCGATACAAATGATGCCGTCCACGTTGGAAGTATCGAAATTGTTCGGAAGGGACAAGGACTCCTTTTCATTGTCTCTAATAATGTGGATGGATAAATTGTAGCCCTCCGCGCTGATGTGTTTCTCCAGGCCGCTGATCAATGTCGATCCAAAGTGGAACGTGTCAGGCAGGTTCTCGGTTAATAATGCAATGTTCCCGGAGTTCCTTGATAGGAGGTTGTCTGTCTCCATAAAAGCAAATTGCTTATATTTTAACTCGATCGCTTTTTTTATCACTTTGTTTCGGGTTTCATCGGGTATATTGTTCGATCCATTCAAGGCTTTGGAAGCTGTATTCCTGGAAATCCCCAAAGCATCTGCGATGTCCTGAATCGTTACCTTTTCCTTAGCCATGTATGTCATTTCACCTCAGTCATCATGTTCATAAGAGTTAACACGAATTGTGCAAGATTTGTCATTTGTCCAACTCCCTATAATGTATAATAGTTTGCTTGAAATAGCAATATCGTTTTTACAAATGCACAATTTGAATGCAATTTTAGCAAATGTAAAGTGTGCAAAATAAACATGGTGCGGTCGATTTTTATGTAAAAAAGTCAATGAAAGCTTAATGAAGTAGTGAATAGTGCATGTTTAATACAACGCTCCTCATATAAAATGTCTGAAATTGTAATTATGTAAAACTTTAATCTGATTTATGAACAAATTATTATTACAAATGCACAATAATAATTTTACAAAATGTATTGACGGAAGATGGCTGCTCTGATAAATTGTAAATGCAGCAGGACATACGCAGAAATGAAAACCTTTCAATTTTACCCTATAACTATGCCCTTACTGCATCAAAATGTAAACTTTGTATAGGAACGGAGGTAAAGGCATTGCATAACGCGATAGAAATCGACCGCAGCAGAGTAATGAAGAAACGCAAGAGTTCCTTGCTTACGGACGTAAAGAAGCACTACTTTCTATATCTGCTGCTTTCGCCGGCTGTGATTTTGACCCTTATTTTTAAATACGGTCCGATGTATGGTGCGGTCATCGCCTTTAAAGATTTCAGCCCAATCAAAGGGATTCTGGGAAGCAAGTGGGCAGGTCTGCACAACTTCGAGAAGTTCTTGTCCTCTCCCAATTTCGAAGTCATTTTTATGAATACGCTTAAATTGAGTTTCTTCGGATTGATTCTGAGCTTCCCAGTGCCTATTTTACTCGCCTTGATGCTAAATCAGATTCGCCGTGCGAGAGTCAAAAAGAACATTCAGTTGTTCTTGTATGCGCCGAATTTTATATCTGTTGTCGTGGTGGTCGGGATGCTGTTTATTTTCTTGTCCCCAACGGGACCGATGAATCAGTTCTTCGCTTGGGTTACAGGAGAGCCGATCATGTTCATGTCTCGACCGGAGTACTTCCGCTGGATCTACATTTTATCCGATATTTGGACTGGGGCCGGCTGGGCATCCATTATTTATGTCGCAGCGCTTGCTAACGTCGATCCTGAGCTGCATCATGCTGCCAACCTCGATGGTGCGAATCTGCTTCAAAGAATACGACATATCGATCTACCCGCAATTCGTCCTATTATGGCCATCGTATTTATTCTTGCAGCCGGCGGCATTATGTCCATTGGATTCGAGAAAGCTTATCTGATGCAGACGGCCATGAACTTGCCAACATCGGAAATTATTCCGACGTATGTGTACAAAATCGGGTTGCAGAAAGGTGACTATGCTTATTCAGCTGCCGTAGGATTATTTAATTCAGTCATTAATGTCGTCCTGCTCGTCACCGTTAACTTCATCGTGAAGAAGCTGAATGAGGGCGAAGGCCTTTACTAAGAAAGGAGCATCAAGTCATGCCCATTAAACATTCCGGATTCGACCGATTCCTGCTCACGTTGAACATGATCTTCCTATCGCTCGCGGTACTGATCGTTGTCATTCCTTTGATATATGTCTTGACCGCATCCTTTATGGATCCATCCGTGCTCCTTAGTCAAGGGATATCATTCCATCTATCTGACTGGTCCTTGGAAGGCTATAAGAAGATTCTATCGAATCCGGCTATGATTCGAGGTTTTGGCAATGCCGTTTTATATTCCGTTTCATTTGCGGCATGTACCGTCCTCATCTCGATCTTTGCGGGGTATGCGTTGTCCGATGACAGACTCCGGGGAAAAGGATTTTTCATGACGCTGTTTATTATCACCATGTTTTTTAGCGGCGGACTTATCCCTACATATTTGCTTGTGAAAAATCTTGGACTGCTGAATACGGTATGGGCGATCATCATTCCGGGCGCTGTGAATGTATGGAACATCATTCTCTCGAGAACGTTTTTCAAAGGCGTGCCGAATGAACTCAAGGAAGCTGCGAATGTCGATGGCGCTTCGGAGATGCGAATCTTCTTCCGTGTCGTCTTGCCGCTCTCCAAACCGATTATTTTTGTACTCGCGCTTTATGCCTTTGTCGGGCAGTGGAATTCCTACTTTGATGCGATGATTTATCTAGACAATCCCAATCTTCATCCGCTACAGCTCGTCCTGCGCTCCATCCTCATTCAGAATCAAGTGGACCCGGGGATGATCAGCGATCAGCTCGCGATGGCGGAGTTGAAGCGATTGTCGGAAATTATCAAGTATGCGGCGATCGTCGTCTCTAGTTTACCGCTCATCATTATGTATCCGTTCTTCCAGAAGTACTTTGAAAAAGGGGTTATGGTTGGTTCCCTGAAATAGGGAACAGGCTGCCCATAGATGAAGTGGCTATCATTCAACTCTAATTTGGAGGTCATCTGAGATGAAAAGACTAAAGAAATTAAAACTTTCGACGAAAGCGGCTTCTACTTCTGTCCTTGCTTCATTGATGATCCTTACGGCTTGCAATGGCAGTGGAGGAGAGACTGCGGCGAGTAAAGAGCAGGATCCGAACGGCAAAGTAACGCTGAACTTCATTACACAGAGCTCTCCGCTCGCTCCAGCGGATCCGAATGACAAGCTGATTAATAAACGGCTTGAAGAAAAGACGAATGTGCATATTCAGTGGAAAAATTTCACAAAGGACGTATTTGTAGAGAAAAGAAACCTGGCTGTAGCTAGCGGCGATCTTCCCGATGCCATTTTCAATGCGGATTACAGTGATTATGAATTGCTCAAACTGGCGAAGGACGGAGCGATCATTCCACTGAATGATCTTATCGAGAAGCACATGCCGAATTTCAAAAAAGTGTTGGAAGAAGCGCCAGAATACAAGAGCATGATTACGGCGCCAGACGGCAATATTTATGCCTTCCCGTGGATTGAGGAGCTCGGTAACGGCAAAGAAAGAATCCAGGCCGTAGACAGCATGCCTTGGATCAATGTGGAATGGCTTAAGAAGCTGGGACTTAAGATGCCTACAACAACGAAGGAATTAAAGGAAGTATTAATTGCATTCAAGACCAAAGATCCGAATGGCAACGGGAAGGCGGACGAAATTCCGTTGTCCTTCATTAATAAGCCGGGCGCGGAAGATTTGGCGTTCCTCTTCGGCTCGTTCGGACTGAACGAGAACCCTGACCACGCAGTCGTTAGCAATGAGGGGAAAGTGATCTTCACGCCGGCACAAAAAGATTACAAAGAAGCGGTATCTTTTATTCACGAGCTGTATCAAGAAGGACTCATTGACGTGGAAGCCTATACGCAGGACTGGAGTACCTACCTTGCCAAAGGAAAGGATCAGAAATACGGACTTTACTTCTCCTGGGATAAGGCGAACATCAGCGGTGCGAATGATCATTACGAAGTAATGCCGCCGCTTGCAGGACCTAATGGCGAAGTGAATGTAACAAGAACGAATGCGCTTGGCCTTGCGAGAGGCAAGATGGTGATTACGAGCGCCAATAAAAATGTAGAAACGACAGCGAAGTGGGTGGACCAGCTGTATGATCCGATTCAATCGGTTCAGAACAACTGGGGAACATATGGAGACGACAAGCAGCAGAACATCTTCGAATTCGATGAAGCGAAGGGGATGCTGAAACATTTGCCGCTGAATGGTGCGGCTCCTGTAGAACTGCGCGAGAAGACAAGTATTGGCGGACCGCTCGCGATCCTGGATTCGTATTATGGGAAATACACGACCATGCCGGATGACGCCAAAGGCAGAATGGATATTATCAAGAACATTATGGCTCCGAAGATGAAGGCCGAGAACGTTATGCCAAGCGTATTCAATTCCATAGATGAGCTCGATCGCTTGACGACCATTGAAACCGATCTGTTTGCCTACGTGCTTCGCATGCGTACGGAATGGTACCAGAACGGCAAGATCGATGAACAATGGGATGCCTATTTGAAAGAACTGGACCGCTTGGGCTTGCAGGAATGGCTGAAAATCAAGCAGGGCGGTTATGACAGAGTAACCAAATAATGATCGATCCATACAGAGAGAAGGACCTTGAGTTCAAATTCAAGACCTCATAAAGAGTAGAGGAGAAAACAACCATGACTACGATGACTAAGCAAAATTATCGAGGCGTATATCATTTTTCACCGAAGGAAAATTGGATGAACGATCCGAACGGGATGGTGTATTTCGAAGGAGAATATCATTTGTTCTACCAGCACCATCCGAGCGGAATGACCTGGGGACCGATGCACTGGGGCCATGCGGTGAGCAAGGATCTTGTGACCTGGGAGGAGCTGCCGATTGCGCTAGCACCTGATGAACATGGCATGATTTTTTCGGGCAGCGCTGTGGTCGATTGGAACAATACGACGGGGTTCTTCGAAGGTCAGCCAGGCCTTGTCGCGATTTTTACGCACCACAAGGAAATGCCGGACGGAAAGCCAGCCATTCAGCGTCAAAGTCTGGCCTACAGTACGGATCGCGGCAGAACCTGGACGAAATACGAGGGGAATCCGGTGCTTGAGCATGCTGCCTATGTCGATTTCCGCGACCCTAAAGTGTTCTGGCATCAAGCAACGAACAGGTGGGTGATGATTATCGCTTGTGGGCAGACGGTATGTCTGTATCATTCTCCTGACTTGATCCATTGGACCTTTGCCAGCGAATTCGGCGAAGGGATCGGATCGCATGACGGGGTATGGGAGTGCCCGGACCTGTTCCCGCTCGCGATCGATGGGGATCCTGCGAACACGAAATGGGTCATGCTGGTGAGCATCGGCGCGGATCCCGCTTTTGTGGAAGGCTCAAGAACGCAGTATTTTACGGGTGACTTCGATGGGGAAGTGTTCACGCCGGATGAAGCTTCTAGGCGAGTTCGCTGGTTGGATTTTGGCAGAGATAATTATGCGGGCGTATCCTGGTCCGATGTGCCTGCAGAAGATGGAAGACGGCTATTTATCGGTTGGATGAGCAACTGGATGTACGCAAACCAGACGCCAACTGAAGGCTTTCGCGGTGCGATGACGATCGTACGAGAGCTTTCTCTCGAATTAAGACACGGGGACATCGTTCTTGTACAGAAGCCTGCGAGGGAATTGGAATCCGCCCACGTACAGGTTCTTTCGATGAATGAGGAAACGGTTCATGAAATCAATACGCGCCTTTCGGAGATTCGCTTGGAATCGTATGAGCTGGTGGCGGCGTTCCCGCGCGGGAAGTCTGCTGGATTTAAGGTAAGAGTAGGTGTGGATACAGAAACCGTGATTGGAGTGAACGGTGAAACCGAGGAGCTTTATGTTGATCGAACGGCGTCGGGTCTGCACGAATTCCATGAGCATTTCTTAGGACATCATACAGCCAAGCTGAACGTGCAAAACGGGCTCTATGAACTCCGCATTTACGTGGACCGTTCTTCCGTAGAAGTGTTCGGTCAAGGCGGCCAGGCCGTCATTACGGATCTGATCTTCCCTGGACCGGAATGTACCGGACTTGCCGTGTTCTCAGAAGAAGATCAAAACTTGCGGATGTCCCTGGATATCTATGAGGTTAAGCCTTTTGCGGAGCAGGCCAAGAAATAGCCATCGAGAGGAGTCATGATATGCGGATAGGTGCAATTGAAGCCGGAGGAACGAAGTTCGTATGCGGGATTGGGAATTCGCAGGGGGAAATCGAAGATCAGATTAGCTTCCCGACCGAACGTCCGGAACTGACGCTGCCGAAAGTAATTCAATATTTTCAAGACACGAAGGTTGAAGCCATCGGCATCGGGTCGTTCGGGCCGATCGATTTACGCCCAGATAGCACAACGTATGGTTACGTGACCACAACGCCTAAGCCGGGGTGGAGCAACTTCGATATGCTGGGCACGCTTAGAGAAGCCTTCCGGGTTCCGTTCGGTTGGGACACAGACGTCAACGCAGCGGCACTCGGCGAGGTGACGTGGGGCGCTGCCCAAGGGCTGTCCAGCTGCATATATTACACCATCGGAACCGGTGTTGGCGTCGGAGTCTATGCAGAAGGCCGCCTGATTCATGGCCTTGTTCATCCGGAAGGAGGGCATATTCTGATGAGACGCCATCCTGACGATCCTTTTGCAGGCGGATGTCCCTATCATGGGGATTGCCTGGAAGGCATGGCAGCAGGTCCTGCGATTGAAGCAAGGTGGGGGGTAAAAGGGCACGAGCTGCCTGCAGATCATATCGCATGGGAGATTGAGGCATTCTATATTGCGCAGAGTATCACAAGTGCGATCTTATTTAACTCTCCTCAGCGAATCATTCTTGGCGGAGGTGTGATGCAGCAATCCCAATTGTTCCCACTTATTCGTAAGGCTGTGCAAGCGAATCTGAATGGTTATATAAATTCAAGCGCCATCCTGGAGCACATCGATGATTATATCGTGCCGCCCGGACTGGGTCAGCAAGCTGGACTATGCGGCGCTTTGGCACTGGGACTTGCTGCCAGGGATCGGGCTTTAGCTTAGAATAGAGAAATGGTATGGCGGCCGGTTGCGTTAAGGAATCGGCTGCCTTCTTCTTGTTTGATTCTAGTTATGCGGAAGGGAAGTTACCGACTGATCAGTGAGGTCGAAGAGCAAGGGAATAAGGATGTATAAGAAGCAGCGAAGCTAGAAGTCATAACCATGAAAGTGGGTATGACTTCTTTTGGTTTTTTTAGAGAGAATTGTAAGCGGAGCTGAATCGTCAAGGATTGTTGGTGAGCCTGGCTTGGTTTAGCTTGTGTAGAAGCAAAGCACAAAAGGCACTGGGTAGCCCTGATCTTGTTGAATAACCATCCGCTGATTGTCATGAAAATGCCGAAAAAAACGTTTGCGGCAGCCGGTCGTTCTGTCGGCATACAATAAGGTGTGGAGCTAGCTAAAAGAAGAATGAAGGGTTAGTCATGTTTCTTATTAGCCGGGAAACCTTGAGTAGGACAATCAATAGCGATAAAGCGAATTATACAAAAATTGGTCCTGAGTATTTTGATGGTTTCTACAGAACTACGCAACTCTACAAATCGTACAGGAATTAATTGCATCTCCATTTGCGGTAAGACTGAGCGAATTGCAAGTGTTGATAATGAAGTACAATTCGAATAGGGAGATACGGAGTTGAAATCGATGCTTTTGAAAACATTACTTTAAACTACGTGGAGTTATCGTTAAATACAAGACGGAACCAGCTTTTGCCCAAGTATTTGGATTAGTTGGTGACCCTTACGATAAACCTCCTGTTCTTAGAACTAAATCAGGCATAATACGACGGGTACGTTAGTTTAGTACTAACGTAAGGCAGCCAGAATATCAGCTGTCTTTCAGTTATTGAAGTAGACCCAACGGAATGTATGGTAATTGAAGACTCCGAAAATGGAGTGATTGCTGCTAAGAGTTTTAATGATTTAAAGATAAAGGAATTACGGAAACAATTTGATTAGTGAGCATGTTAAGGCTTAAGGTGAGCTACAATTCAATAGTCTGACGACGTGGATTGGCTTTATGCAAGCGGTCATGATATCTTAATAAACTTATATGGAAGGCATCCGGTCAGAGTGTATCCTCGCAATGGGCAAAAAAAGTGCCGGAGTAGTCGAGGGCTGCGGCCGTGTAAGTTGATCTATGTGGATAATGCAACCCATACTGTCCGACGACAAGAACATAATGACATGGAAGCCGCATTTTATGTGGCTTCTTTGTTGTATAAGAAAACCCCCGGTTCGAACGGGGGTTCAGAAAAGATTATAGCTTTGGGCAGGAATCCCTAGAACTTCATTGATACTTGAAGGGAAAAAGTTCGCTAATGATCTTCGACAAATTTGCAAACCTGAAGTATAGACTCTAAGACGAACGAGATGTCGAGTGTCCAGAATCTGCAAAACGGAGTGAGGTGTATCATGTGATTGCTTTACTTGGTAAAATAGTGACCCTGTTCCAAATCCGCGATAAGACTAGGGTGTGTTGGCCGCCATCCCAAGCATTCCCGGGTTAGTGCGCTCGATGTTGGATTGTCAGCTGACGAGGCGAAGGAGAGCCAACCGAAGTAAGCATCTGCATCTTCGCGGGAAATGCTGCGTACCGGCAGGTTCAGGTTACGACCGATGACCTCAGCGATCTCTCGGAATGGCACGCCTTCATCGTCAACCCCGTGATACACAGCTCCAGTGCCCCCCTTTTCCAGCGCTAATCTGAAAAGGCGTGCTGCATCAAGTTGATGAACTGCCGGCCAGCGGTTAAGTCCTTCTTCCACGTACGCCACAAATCCTTTTTCACGCGCGATATCGATTATGACCGGAACAAAACCTTGCTCGCCCGGGCCATGAACGGACGGTGACAAACGGACGACCGATGATTTCACCCCGCGACCAGCCAGCACGATCGCCGCCTCTTCGGAGCGCCGCGGCGTAGACTGGACCGATGCATCTTCTTCCGTCCCGATGCGTCCCAGAGGGAGCGCCAATGTTCCTGAGGTAACCACTAGCGGCTTCTTGGTACCCTCCAGTGCTGCTCCGATCGCCTCGATCGCACGGCCGTCCGCCTCAGCAGCTGCCGCAAAGTTCGAGAAATCGTGATTAAAGGCGAGGTGTATGACGCCGTCTGCTGCAGATACGCCTTCCTGGAGGCTATTGATGTCTTCAAGGGAACCGCGTTGTACTTCGGCCCCAGCTGCCTGCAGCGCCGCGGCAGACTTATCCGAGCGGGCGAGCCCAACAACCTGATGCCCCGCAGCAATAAGTTCACGAACTACAGCAGAGCCTACGAAGCCCGTTGCTCCTGTTACAAAAACACGCATAATTTTCCTTCTTTCCATATTTGACTTGTTGAAACTGCGAGTCCAGGACTACTTAGATCTGAGAGCCGCCACCGTCAACAGGGAATTCAGCCCCAGTGGTATAGGTGGCATCGAATGCAAGAAATAGGACAGCATTGGCAACCTCACGGGGCTCACCGAGACGCAGCATCGGATTCTCATGACTCATCTGAGCCTTAGTCTGTTCCGCAGCTTCGGCCGGGATCGATTTTTCCAGAATGCCTGTGTCGATTGGGCCGGGGCTGACCGCGTTCACGCGAATCTTCCGTGGTAGCAGTTCGCGGGCAAGACTGCGCGTGATGGAGCGAAGCGCCGCTTTGCTGGCAGCGTATGTGCTGATTAATGGAATTCCCAGCACGTTTGCAACCGAAGTGGTGAGCACCACGCCGCTTCCCTCGTTAAGCAACGGGACGAGTTTTTGCACGGTAAAATACGGGCCCTTGGTGTTGATGGCGAGAATCTCATCGTAAGCTTCCTCGGTAACGGACTCAAAAGGAACAAAGCTAGTCACACCAGCGTTTACGAACAGGGCGTCGATCTTGCCAAACTCGGACTTTACCCGGTCGGCCAGAGCGTTGATATCATTCAACTTTGAGGCATCACTAACAACAGCAATAGCGTTGCTCCCCAGTTGTTTCTTTGCCGAATCGAGACTAGCTTGATTGCGGCCGGTGATCATAACGTAAGCCCCTTCATCCACCAGCAACTTTGCCGTCTCCAGGCCGAATCCGCTACTGCCTCCCGTAATCACGACTCGCTTGCCCTCGTACTTACCTTTTGTCGTAGTATTCATCTTTCATTTTCTCCCTTCGTTAGAATGATTGCTTATCTTGCAAGACCGATTATAGCTCACTAAGTGAATAAAGTAAACTAAATTAATGAAATTAGTTAATTAATTATATTTTGTAAAAATAGTTTGTGGTTTTGGCAAATTCGATATAATATGATGTATAAGTACAAAGGAGGCTCGTTTTGTGAGAAAACCCGTAAGTGCCCATCACTATATAGAGAAAATAAAGCCTGTTATAAGAAAGAACAAATTTAGCCAACTTAAAATCGATGATATTGCTAAGTTTATGGATATCAGCAAGGTGACTCTGTATAAGCATTTTTCATCAAAAGATGACATTATTCAGCAGGTTGTAGAGTATGAAATCAACTATTTGCAACAGGCTGATGCCGTTGTGAGCGACGAATCCGTATGTTATATCAGGCGCTTCCAACAAACATTTCTGCAATCGTTGATCTGTGTGATTTATATATCCGATTTGTTCCTGCAGGACCTCAAGGAGTTTTATCCGCGACTTTTTGAAGAACTTGTCATTGCTCAGCAAAATCGAAATAAAAATCTAGAAAGTTTTTTTCAATCCGGGATGGATCAGCACATTTTCAACAGAATGAATGCAGTGCTGTCTTTGGTCCAAGATGACGCTACGCTGCGGCGTATCATGGAACCGACATTTAGTATTCAGTGGTATGATCTCACATTGAAACAAGCCGTTATGGAATTCTATCAAATGAAAAAATATCAAATGATCCGGCCAGAACATTTGGATGCGATTGACGATTCTAATTTTGAAGATCAGGTCGTGAAAATTTTGCAAACCTTATAATCATCAGCTCCCTTCTTTCGGGATAAAGTTGGAATCAATCCTTCGCCAAGTACAATGAGCAGGATTGATTTTTTATTTTTGCTGCTGCGACTTTGGTTATATAGAAAGTTTCCTTGGAAATGAATGGGAACCCCTCGGTAAAATAGAAAGTGAAAAACTAACTACAGATAGCACCGAAAGGAGATAGGATGACTCATAACGAGGCTGTTAAAATATGCGATGCATATTTACTTCCATTCATATCGGAGCTGTACGGGTTGGAGGGCTATGAAATCAGGCCTGTGAAGGCACATGCCGGAGGACGGAATCTCGTTTATCGCTGCGAGAAAGAGGGCGCTGATGGCAAAATTATTAGAATCGCCTACTTGAATGACAGGAGCCGGGAAGAATTGCTGGGCGAAATGGAATATATCCGATATTTATTCGAGCATGGCGGTAGTGTCTCGAATGTAGTCAGCTCCCGGAAAGGGAATCTGCTGGAAGAGATAACTCATAATAATCACACCTTTTTTGTCTGCCTGTTTGAAAAGGCTAAGGGAAAAAGGCTTGTAGAAAATCATTATCGGTACCGGGAAGGAGTCCCTATTACCGAATACTATTATAACTGTGGTAAAGTTCTGGGGAAGCTGCACCAATTGTCGAAAGAGTACACTCCTGTCCATCGTCGGTATAGCTTTTTTGATAAATACAATGCAGAGTATATCGATAAACTAATCCCCGGCTCCTTATCTCTGCTTAAGGAGAAGCTGGCAGAGCTCCTTAAAACCTTGGAAGGGCTGGACAGGAACCCGGAATCTTTCGGTATGATCCATTTTGATTACAATGATGGGAATTATACGATAGATTTTGCTACAGGGCAAATCACTGTATACGATTTCGATAATGCTTGCTACGGTTGGTATATGTATGATCTGGCAGATCTATGGAGAAGCGGCATGGGCTGGATACGATCTGAACCTGACGCCGGTAAACGCCAAAAGTTTATGGATGATTACTTTAAAACAGCGCTCAAGGGGTACAGATCCGAGACCCAGATCGAAGACTCAATGTTGGATCAATTGCCCTTATTTATCCAGGTGACCATCATGGAACATATTGTAGATGCATTAGAGGGTATGCGGAACAACGGTGAAGAGCTGACGTGTGATGAGGAGCTGTCCTATTGCATAAAATGCCTGGAAGATGATGTCCCGTATCTAGGATTTTTCCATGAGATGTATTCGTATGAAGAACCCTTCGAGTGTGAGGAACGAGATATTTGATCGTTTTGTTGGGGGTGCCCTGAATCAACGCGGCATTCCCCATAAAGCAATAGGATGTATAGGACGTTGATCAATCCGTTGAACGGTTGCGAGCCTTATCATAATCGGGCAGCGTACTAGAGTGTATTACTATGCGGTCTAAAATTTTTTTAGTCAATGGCATAAAGTAATTAAGCAGTAGTCCCCCTAAGCAAACGGTTAGTAAAGTACCAATACCAATCGGTCCATGGAAAATCATTGCCATGATCAAGAATACGACGTAAATGAAGGTTCTAGAAAAAAATAAATTGGATTTAGTTAGTTCTTTAATAATTAATGTTAATCGGTCAATGGGAATCGGGGCAAAATTAGTGTGTAAATAGGTGGAGGTTCCTAAGCCTATAATAACTAAACCGATGCCGAAGCAAAGGATTTTGCTGTACCATTGTTCAGGAGTTATTACATCGTGCAATAAAAAAAGCCACATATCAATGCCAACCCCCGTTATCAATGCTGTCAGCATCCCCAAAACTTCCGGTCTTTGTCTTTTTAACAGCGAATTACAGCCTATCAGTATCAAAGCAGTTATGATTTCCCAGCTCCCCACCGTAAGCCCCACATTTATGGATAATCCCACCAAAAGCGCATCAAAAGGTGAAGTTCCAAGCTCTGATTGTATAGTGAAAGAAATACCAAGGGTCAATATTAATATTCCTACGACATAAAAAACATATTTCACTTTCCTCGACCTCTTTTAGGTTTATTTATGTTGCAAATACAACAAATTTAAGTTAAATTTACTATATATCGTTTTTATTTCATTTGCAACAAAAATTGTGCTAAGGAGATCATTATGAAGGAAATCCTGCGTGAAATAGGAATGATTGCAAGGGCATTAGATTCAATCAGCAATATAGAATTTAAAGAATTTGACCTTACAAAAGGCCAGTATTTGTACCTTGTCCGAATATGTGAAAACCCGGGAATCATTCAAGAAAAATTAGCGGAGATGATCAAAGTTGACCGGACAACCGCGGCACGTGCCATACAAAAGCTTGAACTGAATGGCTTTATCGAAAAGAAAGAGGATGAACATAACAAAAAAATAAAAAAGCTCTTCCCAACAGATAAAGGGAACGAGGTGTATCCTTTTATCAAAAGAGAGCATGATCATTCGAATAGCGTCGCATTAGCTGGATTTTCCGAGAAAGAAGCAGAAACCATTTATCATCTTCTTCAAAGAGTTAGAAAAAATATAGAAATAGATTGGGAATTCGTGAAAAAGGGAAACAAGAGAAATTATTGATTCTGTAAAAAGGAGCTGTCTATGAAAATGACTGTAACCATAAAAAAATGCGGCCGTGAAGATCTACAAACACTCCAAGAAGTAAGTATCGAAACCTTCAACGACACATTTAAAGATCAGAATTCGCCTGAAAATATGAACGCCTATTTGGAAAAAGCATTTAACACTACCCAGTTGGAAAAGGAATTGTCCAATATCTCTTCGGAATTTTATTTTGTCTTTTTCGATGAAGAGCTTGCTGGGTACTTAAAAGTGAATATGAATGATGCCCAATCCGAGCCAATGGGTGATGAGTCGCTCGAAGTGGAAAGGATTTATATAAGACAACCATTTCAAAGAAAAGGGCTTGGAAAATATTTAATAAACCAAGCAATGGAAATAGCCAGAGGACACAACAAAAAGAGCATTTGGCTGGGAGTCTGGGAAAAGAACGAGAATGCCATTGACTTTTATAAAAAGATGGGTTTTGTTCAAACTGGAGCACACTCATTTTATATGGGCGATGAAGAACAGATTGATTTTATATTGACCATGACGCTGATATGATAAAGAGCATTGACGAATTGGTGCAGTGAAAAATATTAATAATGGATCTTCAGCTAGTCCACTATTTTGCTTATTGTTGGTTTATCCTTTTAAAAGGATTTATGAATTTAGTATGGGAGGAGAAAACCATATGTATATACCGGAGCAATTCAAAATCACGGATCATTCCATTGCCTACAAGATTATGAGGGAAAATAGTTTTGCAACTTTATTTTCTCAACATGAAGGAACACCCTACGCCACTCATTTGCCGCTGATTCTCGATAAGGATCATAAGTACCTATACGGTCATTTTGCCCGTCCAAACCCTCAATGGAGAGACATTAGGAATCAAGATGTGTTAGCGGTATTTCAAGGTCCCCATTGTTATATCTCTCCCTCTTGGTATGAGACGAATAAGGCCGTTCCGACATGGAACTATGTGACCGTTCATGTGTACGGGAAGGTCGAATTTATTGAGGACGAAAATGAGTTAATGGAGTCCTTGCATGAGATGGTATTGAAATACGAAGCCCCTGACAGCTCCTACAGGCTGCAGGATATAGACCCCGGCTTTCTAAGCGGTATGAATAAAGGGGTTCAAGGCTTTAAAATGAAAATAGACAGAATAGAAGGGAAAGCGAAGTTAAGCCAAAATCATTCCATTCAACGGCAGGAATTGGTTATTCAACAGCTAGAGAAGATACCGAATACAGACGAGCAGCAAATTTCCTCTCTAATGAGACAAAATCTTAGATCATTAAGCTAAGGGGTATGACGGATTCCGACAAGCCTTAACAAAAAGACAGCAAAACGGTCATACATTCGTGTCACCTACAATATGATGAGTCTAGAACAATCTGAAGAGGTGAGCCGATGGCAGTCGTAAAAGCCAGGCAAAGAGATATTGATATGTTGGCAAGGTTACTTCGAGCCGAAGCTGTGGGCGAAGGTGAAATGGGCATGCTTCTTGTCGGAAATGTTGGCATTAACCGAATAAGGGCGAATTGCTCCGATTTTAAAGGAATCCGGACTATTCCTCAGATGATCAACCAGCCGCATGCGTTTGAGGCGCTGCTTCATGGAATGTATTATCAAAGCGCAAGAGAGCAGGAGCGCCGTCTCGCGCGGCGGGCTGTGAATGGGGAGCGGTTTTGGCCGGCTAAATTCTCCCTCTGGTATTTTCGTCCGGGAACAGCGGAAGCTCCCGAGCCATGTCCGGATACATGGTATAATCAGCCGCTTGTAGGAAGATATAGGCCGCACTGCTTTTTTGAACCTACTGGGGAAGAATGCGAAAATATTTATAATACGTATTAAATTAAGGTTTAACAAGCTGCAGCAGTTGCCCTCCATATCGAGCGCAGCTACAGTAGAGTACAAGGAAGCGGATGCCATATACACTGGCATCCGCTTTTGGTTAGTGGGCAGCTTGAATATTTCGATACTTCTGTTGAACCGCCTCCGGCAGCTCCTCAAAGGTCACCTCTTCCCAGTATGTGACGCCCCGTAATAAAGTGTGATATAACCGAACATAAGCTTCGTTTCTCAGCTGCTTTCCAGCCGAAAACTCCATCTCCTTTCCTTTTCCCTTCTCTGTGTATACTGTCAGCTTATACTCATAACGTCCGTTCATATTTTGTACGCCGGGACCCGATACCATCGTATAGTAGATGGTTTTGCCAGCTGGGTTTTCGGGTGTCAATTTGTCGGGAGTAAAGAAGAACATCCATAAAGATACGACAATCAAGAGCATAATTCCCAGCGTCAGTAATAGTTTTTTCATTCTACTATTCCTCCTTAATCAGGATGTAACCATATCTTTGTTCTTCATCCGGCGAATAGACCATGACGCAAAAACAAGAATGTAGGCCAAGGTCATTAACCAAAACAGGGTGTTTTGTATGCCGGTCAGCTTATCTTGGCTCAACACGCTCATGCCGATGGTAAGCAGGGAGAACGGGTAACCTATGCCCAGCTTCGCAACATACAGGCCAAGACCGATTAATGCCGCGCACAGACTTATTCCGATAGGCGTAGCGAAGCTGCGGATCTGCAGTGAAAGACCCAATTGCAACGCGATGATGGAGAGGGAAGCATACCAACCGCGCAACGTCCACCCTATAGTCTCTACAGGCAGTGACCCGGACAAGGAAAGCAGAGTACCTGCGAGCCAGTACAGACCTAAGAACAACGCTTGCGCGAATAAGATAAATAGGCTAACGGTAATCCATTTGGCAAGATACACACTTGCGACGGATACCGGAGAGGTCAGTACCAGATTCCAATTCCGGTTCAGATGCTCCAGTCTGCATACATAAGAACAGCAGATAGCAATCAGGACGGGCAGGAAAAATTCTGCGTAAAACAGGCTGACTTGAGTCCACAGGCTGTACCACCCATTGTTCAGGACATCCCGGTTCAAATAGTAATTTGCACATCCAATCAGCAGGCTTAGGATAGGGAGAAGAGCGAGTATAAGACTCATCCTGGAATGCCGCAGCTTGAGCCACTCGGCGGAAAGGCTTCGTATCATTTGTGTTCCTCCTCAGTATTCCTGCCGGTTAGCATGAGCACTTCCGGCGATATAGAACAGAATGGCCATGAGCAGTGCCGCCAACGCGAGCCCGGAAACCAAAGGCTGTTCCATATAGGTGCCCGAAGCTTCGGCGTACCGGTAAGTAACCGGGCTCAGATCCAAATAATAAGACCAGATAAACCAATGTCTGGCAGCGGCAGGGAAGAGCCCGGCGGTCATTCCGATAAAGCCTCCTAGCATTCCAAGGCAAAGCGCAAAGGTCTGGTTTCTCACAACCCAAGAAATCCACTGTTGAAGAGCCGTAACAGCAAGAGTGGCCAGCATAGTCCCCCCCACGAACCGGATTAGCAGGTCGATAGGAAAGCCGCCGGGAAAACCCTTAGTCAAACCGAACACAAGTATGAATACGGTCTGTGCAAGAATGCCATAAAGGAGCAAACTATTGGCGCATACATACTTCGCTGCATAGAGATGTCCGCGGCTCACATTGGCGGCTGCAAGCATTGTCCAAGTGCCTCCTTTATGCTCCATATCACAAATCCGGGAGGCAACAATAGCTGAGATTATCGGCATAAAAAGCCCATTCATGGACGAGATGCTAAAAAAGACAGATTCCCATACAGCATGCTCCTGATTACGGGCTATAGACACGCTGGTAGCCATAAGGACCCACAGCAGCTCTGCGGCAAGAAAAAGTATAATCATGACCCCAATCTTTTTGCGGCGGATTTTGAAGTATTCCAGTCCTACTGCTTTGATCACAAGCTGCGCTCCTTTCCCGTCAGGTCAAGGAAAATATCCTCCAGACTTTTTTTTCGTTCCTCGATTCGGATGACCGGAATGTCGTGTGAAACAAGCAATCTGTTGATATCCGCCACGTCTGTGTCCCCAAGATAACCGAGCTCGAGCTGACTGCCGCTGTGGAGCGGGCTATGACCTTGGGCGAGAAGGAGCCTTTCGGTTTTGCTGTTGTTCCCGGTTTTTAGCAGGATGGCGGGCCTGCCTTGTTCCTGCAGACTTGCCATTTTGCCCTGAAATAACAGATTTCCTTCACTGATAATGCCTACGGAGGTTGCGATCTGTTCGATTTCCGAGAGCAGGTGGCTGGAGAGCAAGATCGTCATCCCATAGCGTGCGGGCAGTGATTTGATGAGCTCCCGGATTTCACCGATGCCAGCAGGGTCAAGACCGTTCGTCGGCTCATCCAGGATTAGCAGCTTGGGGAAGGCGAGCAGGGCCATTGCGATTCCAAGCCGCTGTTTCATTCCGAGCGAATATTGCTCCGCTTTCTTGTCCTTGTGATTGTCCAACCGTACGATACGAAGCGCCTCATCTACGTTTCGATCCGATACGTTCCGCAGACGCTGCATGATCCTCATATTTTCAAGACCTGTCAGATGTCCATAGTAAGAGGGCGACTCGATCAGCGAGCCGGTACGCTCGAGAATGTAGGGACGGTGCCTGTTCAGGCTTTTTCCGAAAATGTGGATGTTCCCCTCCGATGGCTTGATAAGTCCGAGAAGCATCTTTAGTGTAGTTGTCTTTCCGGCGCCGTTGGGTCCAAGAAACCCGTAGATTTCCCCATCCTCAACATGAAGATCAACCTTATTTACGCGGTTCATCCGCCCATAGGTTTTGGTCAAGCTGTGCGTTTGCACAATGGCCGAATCACTCATATGAAAGCTCAGCTCCATTTCCGTCTTTGGTGTACTTTTCTTGGTATTCACTGTAATCGGTCCGCCTTTCTGCAATCTAAAGAGAACCTTACGTCCACCTTAAATCGATTCAGAAAACAAACAGATCACCCTTCGGTTCAGGTATAATGAAAGTCGGGTGACGGAGAATGGAGAATGTCAAAGACAAGAAAATTTTAATCGTTGACGATGAACCGGAAATCAGAATGATGATGGAACGGTTTTTAAGAAAAGAGGGCTTTTTTCGCATTTATCTGGCCGCTGACAGCGCATCGGCTCTGGCGAGCTGCCAAACGGACAAGCCGGATATAGCGATTCTTGATGTCATGCTGCCGGATGGAGATGGATTTTCCCTTTTGTCCTCCATTAGACAGTTCTCGGAAATGCCCGTCCTTTTTCTTTCCGCGCGGGGGGAGGATGAGGATCGTTTGCTTGGACTAGGTTTAGGGGCGGATGACTACATGGTGAAACCGTTCCTGCCGCGCGAGCTGGTGCTGCGTTTGATGGCGATTTTGAAGCGGGTTTATTCCTCCCCTGTGACGGAGTATCTTTGCAGCTTTCGATTAGGAGAAAGGGTCATTCATATGGATAGTGCGATCGTGCAGATAGATCAGGAAGAACTGCCATTGACAGCCAAGGAGCATGCCATTCTTCTGAAGCTGTATGAGAGCCGGAACCGAATCGTCACGAGTGATGCCTTATGTCAAGCCGTCTGGGGAGATGACAGCTACGGCTACGAAAATACATTGATGGTTCATATCAGGCGGTTACGCGAAAAAATCGAGAAGGATCCATCCAATCCCATCTATCTGCTTACTGTCAGAGGACTGGGATATAAGCTGTTGGCGAAGGAGAACACCTAAGTGGACAGTATTATACGCGTGCTGCGCCGCTATGTCGCTTCGACCATCATCCTCTCGATATTCCTCCTCATCTTCAATTTCATATTGCTAAGCGTGTTGATCTTCAGGGAAATTAGCCAGCGGCCGGCTCCAGAGGACGTAGTTAAAGAAGTGGCCGAAAGCTTGGAGCTGCAGGATGGCAGCTATACCTTGGGTGAGCATGCTGCCGATATTCTTCAGCGCCATAAGGCGTGGGCCATGCTGCTCGGTAATGATGGCCGAATGAAATGGAATGCTTATTTGCCCGATGATGTACCGCAAGCCTACAACCTGGTCGATGTAGCCAAGTTCTCACGGTATTATCTTATG
Source organism: Paenibacillus vulneris (assembly GCF_039543185.1). NCBI lineage: Bacteria > Bacillati > Bacillota > Bacilli > Caryophanales > Paenibacillaceae > Paenibacillus > Paenibacillus vulneris. The sequence continues at coordinate 354,237 of NZ_BAABJG010000003.1, forward strand.
GATTATCCCGTTTACCTTTGGGAGCATAAGGATGGTCTTGTTGTGGTCGGTTATCCTAAGAGCAGCTATGGAAAGTATCAATTGAATTTTGTTTCCGACTGGGTAAGGTCACTGCCTATTCGGATTGTGTGGCTGCTCCTTCTTAATGCAGCGGTGGCTTTGCTTGTATCTATCGTTATGGGAACACTTCTAATAAGAAGGATTCGCCCCCTTGTTGCAGGGGTTCATCGTCTTGCTGAGGAACAAGAGGTCCGCTTGGATACCAAAGGGATATTTGGTGATCTGGCCCGCAGTATGAATTCCGCGTCAGATATTGTTCAGAAAAAAACAGCGGCGTTGAAGGCACGGGATGAGGCGCGCTCCAACTGGATCGCCGGTATTTCCCATGATATCCGGACCCCGCTCTCGATGGTTCTAGGCTATGCAAGTGAAATGGAGGATAATCGGGATTTGCCGGAGGAGCAGAGGCATCATGCCGGGATCATCCGGCGTCAGGGGGAGAAGCTGCGCTCGCTTGTAAGCGACCTGAACCTGGTCTCTATGCTTGAGTATGAAATGCAGCCTTTGCATTTAAAAAACATCCGCTTATCTGTGCTGGCAAGACAAGTTGTCGCAGATTTTTTGAATAATGGCTTGGAAGAACGATATGAAATTGAATTACTGCTGGCGGACGAAGCGGTTCAAGTCCATGGGGATGAAAGATTACTGCTGCGGGCCATCAGCAATCTTGTCCATAATAGTGTGCGGCATAATCCGCAGGGCTGCCGGATCAAGCTGGAAACCTCTTTGTCCAGGGACGGCTCCAAGTATCGCTTTATCGTAAAGGATAATGGAGCGGGAATTCCCCAGGAGCAGTTGGCGGTTATTACGGAGTTGCCCTATTCGTTAAAAAGAAAGAGATCTGTTCAACAAGGCCATGGTCTGGGACTTCCCATGGCGGCAAGGATTGTGCAAGCACATTCAGGCCGTCTTATTCTTGAAAGTGAAGCGGACCAAAGAGGTTTAACCGTATTGATGGAATTTCCTGTACACTCTGTTCATGGGGCACAAGCGGATCCGCTGTAAGATTGGAAGCAGCAAGAAACGGGTTCAACCTACGACGCGGCTGCCGGCGCCAACCGGCAGCCAAACGTTGGTCAGCCATTTGGTAACGATCCCATGCTATTTTTGCCAAGCTTCTCTTTAAGGGATTGCTTAGATGACGCAGGTTTAAGGATTGGTAATTGCGGGATGTCCGGGAATTCGGTACAATGATTCATAGCTATAAATAATATGAGATATGAGGGGGGAGCCTAAGGTGAAGCCGGAATATTGTACTACGTCGCAGCACCCGAAATGGTTCGGCCTCGCTGTTCAAGCACTTATCATTATGTCTAAGGAGAACGTTAATACAGCTTGTCCGAGCATCGAGCTTGCCAAATACCTTCAATCTGAGCCTTCTTTGCTGCGCCGTATTCTTGCCGTTCTTGCCAAGGAAGGGTTTATCGGAACCAGGGAAGGTCGCGCCGGCGGTTATCACTTACAGAAACCACCGGAGTCCATTCGTTTGGTAGATATCTATGATGTATTTCGTACAGGCAGCAAGCTATGCTTTGGTATTACTGAAACAGCGGGCACGCATCCTTTTGGCTGCAGCATGAAATCCGTGCTTGAGGAAATCACTAATGAAATGGATGAAAGCATGCGCGGAGTTTTGAGCAAGTACACGATAGCGGATATTGCCAATCAATTGGAAACAAAAACTTAACATGAGCCTAGGCAATAAGACAGTTGACAACGGCCAGCACAGAGTCTATACTGTGCAATATAATCAACAGTTTAATGCTGAAGCATGATGCATATTTTTTTGGGATATACTGTGCTTTATTCCACACAGTTTCCTGATATGAATTTATGCACTCATTCTTCCAGCTGCTCAGGTCATTGTTTTTTTGCTGCAGCTGTCAATCGCTGATAAGCATTAGCTAGCGTTTGAAGCTGTGCTACATCATAAACAGCAGTTAATTTAAGGAGGATTTCATATGTCAACTTCAACTCAAACCGGGACCAATTCCCCGCTATTCACAGATGTTATTCGCGAACGCCGTTCTGTACGTCACTATGACAAATCGGTCCGTTTGTCCCACGAGCAAATTAAGGAGCTGCTGAAGGAAGCAACGCTTGCACCTTCCTCCTCCAATGTTCAGCCTTGGCGTTTCCTCGTTATCGAAACGGAAGAGCTGAAGGAGAAGCTGCTTCCGATCGCTTTTAACCAGTCTCAGGTTACTGAAGCGGCAGCGGTAATCGCTGTATTGGGGGATACGGAAGGCTATAAAAAAGCCGACGAAATTTACGGTGAAGCAGTAAAACGCGGCTTTATGCCGGAAGATACGGCCAAATCCTTCGCGGAAAGAACCGTGAGCATGTACGGCGCGCTTCCGAAAGAGATTTTGAATAAAATCATTTACACTGACGGCGGTATTGTTTCCCAGCAGCTGATGCTGGTTGCACGCGCTCATGGCTACGATACGGTTCCAATGGGCGGCTACGACGCGGCCAAACTTAAGGAAGCCTTCAACATCAGTGACCGGTACCTTCCGATCATGCTGATAGCGCTCGGCAAAGCCGCAAAACCAGGCCATCCGACGACACGCTTGCCGATTGAGGAGATTACCTTCTTTAACGAAATGCCCGCAAACTAATGAGTAACGACCTTCGAACCGGTACGATCATGTACGGGACCTCGAAGGTCTTTTTTTCCTATTCTATAAAAATGCTTACATCTATCTGTTTACCTAGAAAATAAGTCAGAATCAGGAACACGAAAATAAACCTTTTCACGAAGCAATATAAGAAACTGCCTTGTATTGTGATTGTTTTCACATACAATTCACTTACATTCCGTTAAACTTGGAGCTACATAAGACATTATAAGGCTTAAGCCAAACGGAGGGGTACCTATGAGACAGCAGGACAATATGAGCAAGAGCTTTACGACGATCGGGCATCCGCTGTACGAATTTAACGAAGCGGTTCAGCGCTTGAGAGAAGAGCACGCCATGCTCGAGGAAGGCTTAAGCGAACTCTGCGCTGCAGCCAAGAAGATAGGCGGGGAGGAACAAGTCGCCGATTGGACCGGCACGCTCCGTGAATTGAGGGCAAAGGCTGAAGCGTTTCAGCAAGAGCTGGAGGCCCACAGCCAATGGGAGGAGAAGAAGATGTTTCCGATGATTGCCTGGTATTTCGGAGAGGAGCTGGATCAATTTCCGCTGATGGAACAGGAGCATGAGCTGGCCGAGCAATGCATCAGAGCCTTCTTCAAAGCCGTTGACAGAGTCCATCATGCCGTGCGCCGCCCGGAGGCACAGGATATAGCGGCTTATTTGCTGCAGGCCAGCTCGATATTAAAGCATCATTTTCGCAAGGAAGAGGAGATCATCGAGGCGCTGGAAGACCGTTCGAACAGGTTCGGCTATTAGGCGGCAGGGAGGGATTTCTATGGGCTTCGCCCAACCGGATCAAATCGCGCTGCGCACTGTGCAGGCCGGCGTGAAGAAAGCGAATCTTCCTCTGTCTGCCCAGCTTCCGCTCGGGTTCGCCGCCGGCGCATTCATCTCACTTGGTTTTCTTCTTGCGATCCGCGTAAGCGCGGGCCTTCCTCCAGAATGGGAGGGCTTCCGGAGCTTTCTCGGGGCCGCCGTTTTTCCGTTAGGTCTGATATTGTGTCTGGTAGCCGGCGGGGAGCTGCTGACAGGCAACATGATGGCCCTGCCCTTCGCCTGCATGGCGGGAAAAGCTTCTTTCCGGCGAGTGGCTGCCAACTGGCTGGTCATTACGCTGAGTAACTTCGCTGGCGCGATCTTCGTTGCCTATGTGTTTGGCCACCTCGCCGGGATGATGGAGCATGGGCCGTATTTGGCCTACATGACTGGATTAACGCATGCGAAGCTGGAGGAACCCTTCCTGACCGCGATGATCTCGGGGATCGGCTGCAATTGGCTTGTCTCCCTGGCTGTCTGGATCGCTTACGGCTCGGATGACGGTGCAGGCTTGGTTGCTGGCGTCTGGTTTCCGGTCATGGCGTTTGTAGCGCTTGGCTTCCAGCATGTGGTCGCTAATATGTTTCTCATTCCTGCGGCCATCTTTGCGGGGGAGGCGACCTGGCGGGAGTTTGCGGCTAATTTTGTTCCTGTTTTTATTGGGAATGCGGTAGGAGGCTGCTTGTTTGTGGCAGGAATTTATCATGTGGCATATAAGCGGAAGCTGCAAGAAAAAGGAGAAGGGTAGCCAGCCGATACCTGACTTGCTCGTTCCTTGACCGGCACCTGCAAGGCAAATCGCTTCATTCGGAAGAACGTAATTAACACGTGTGATTCTGCAGATAAAAAAAGTAATAGATGTGATTTTTTTCACATACAAACCACCAACGATTTGGTAAATTATAGCCATGGGGAGGACAAAGAAGCCCGCAACCATAGAAGCGTCAAAGCATTAGGCTTCACATCTTTCCTGGATGAAAAAACAAAGTAGAAAGGGAGAGAACCGCTATGAAGAGAACCTCCATCGGATTCCATCGATCTCCAGTGGGAAAGGATTTTTTTAAATAAGTTTGTGAAAATAATCACTATCCAGTTCTTCAACTATTTTCATATTAAAACATAGGAGAGGATTATCATGTTGAAATGGGTAAGGGAAAACGTTTATGCGGCCGGTATCTTCCTTATTCTTAGGGTGTATCTCGGATGGCAGTGGATGACGGCGGGTTGGCACAAGTTGACCGGCGGGTTTGACGCTACCGGGTTTATGAAGGGGGCTGTCACGAAGCCGATCGTCGATAAGGCGACCAATGAGCTGGTTTATCCGACCTTTACAGCGTTTTTGGAGCATTTTGCACTGCCGCACGCTGCATGGTTTAACATCATCATACCAATCGGTGAATTCTTGGTAGGTCTCGGTTTAATTCTCGGTGCGCTGACGACAGCGGCTGCATTCTTCGGTATGCTGATGAACTTCATGTTCTTGTTCGCGGGTACCGTAAGCACGAACCCTTGGCTGATCCTGCTCGGCGGCCTGGTGTTTATTGCTGAAACCAATGCCGGCAGATTCGGAGTCGACTACTATCTGCTGCCTCTGATCCGCAAAGCGACTCAAAAGCTGAAGCATGGGGGATATAAAGGTCCTACCACCACCGGCGGCAAGCCTAAGGCGCTGCATGTTTAATCTAAATCACAACAGGAAGCAATTCTGGGAGGTCATGATCATGAACATGAAAATGTCTAATGAGACGCAAGCCGATTTGGGCACCGCACATGAAACGGAACTGTCCGAGGCGCTGGACCGATTGAAGCGGGAGCATGACGATTTATTGCACGGATTGAATGAGCTCTATGCTCAGGCAAGGCAGGTTGAACGGGAGGCTGACCATGAACGGCCGCTTCCCCTCCTGCTTCAGCTGCGGCTTAGAGTGCAAGCCTTCTCGGAAGAACTGAAGCGTCATTCGGAGTGGGAAGAGCATGAGCTGTATCCGTTCCTGAACGACTACTTTCACCGCAAGCATGTACCCTCTATCGTGCCTTCGCTGTGGATGCTGGAGAAGGACCATGAACTGGCATCCGACAATCTGAATGCCTTCTTGAAAGCCGTTCATGTGATCGAGAACAACCCTGAGGCTATGCTGCCCAGCCAAGCGACTGCTTATTTGATTCATGCTTGCCGCATGCTTCAAGAGCATCTGCGTCAGGAGGAGCAGATTGTGTTCCCGATGACGGAACAAATTTTGACGGATATGGATTATTTGTTTTCTTAAATACGGGAATGGAGGCGGAACTATGGCAATCAGAGAAAAGCAGGCAGCACCCGAAAGCGCGGTATCTGCACAAGAGGAAGTAAACGGACTAGTCCAAAAAGCCAGGAAGGCATTGCAGGCCATGCTTCAGCTGAACCAGGAGCAGGTGGACGCGGTGGTGCAGCAGATGGCGCTGGCCGGTCTGGATAAGCATATGTCACTCGCCAAGCAAGCGGTTGAAGAAACGGGCCGAGGCGTCTATGAGGATAAAATTACGAAAAACCTGTTCGCTACCGAGTACATTTACCACAGCATCAAATACGACAAGACCGTTGGCGTCATCGAAGACAATCCTTATGAACAATACCAGAAGGTGGCCGAGCCGGTAGGGATCATCGCCGGTGTCACGCCTGTAACGAATCCGACGTCAACCACCATGTTTAAGGCGCTGATTGCCATGAAGACCCGCAATCCGATCATCTTCGCCTTCCACCCGTCAGCTCAGCGCAGCAGCGAGGCCGCAGCGCGGACCGTGATGGAAGCGGCTGTTAAAGCAGGCGCACCCGAAGGCTGCATCCAGTGGATAGAGCATCCGTCTGTGGAGGCGACGAATCTCTTGATGAACCATCCCGATGTAGCGCTGGTGCTGGCTACAGGCGGAGCTTCGATGGTCAAGGCGGCATACAGCACGGGCAAACCGGCGCTTGGCGTCGGACCGGGCAACGTGCCGTGCTTTATCGAGAAGACGGCCAATTTGAAGCAGGCCGTGACCGACTTGATTTTGTCTAAAACGTTCGACAACGGTATGATCTGCGCGTCCGAACAAGCCGTCATCATCGAAGAAGCTATCTATTCTCAGACGAAGCAGTTAATGAGCGATATGGGCAGCTATTTCTTGAACAAAGAAGAGACAGAGGCGGTTTCGAAGCTGGTTATCAACCCGGAGAAATGCGCGGTCAATGCCGTCATCGTCGGCCAGTCCGCTGTGAAAATCGCCGGTATGGCAGGCATCACGGTACCGGCGGATACGAAGGTGCTTGTTGCGGAGCTCGCAGGCGTCGGCGAGGCCTACCCGCTATCCGCCGAGAAGCTGAGCCCGGTTCTGGCATGCTACAAGGTGAAGAACGCCGCTCAGGGCATCGCCCGGGCCGCTGAAGTGATCGCCTACGGCGGTATGGGGCACTCCTCCGTCATTCATTCCAACGACGAGTCGGTGATTGCGGAATTCTCCGCAGCGCTGCAAACCGGACGCATCATTGTCAATGCGCCTTCGACGCACGGCGCGATTGGAGATATTTACAACACGAACCTGCCGTCCCTTACGCTCGGCTGCGGCTCCTACGGCCGCAATTCGACGACGGCGAACGTCACAGCGGTCAATCTGCTCAACATCAAGCGGGTGGTGCACCGTACGGTCAATATGCAGTGGTTCAAAATCCCGCCGAAGGTTTATTTCGAGAAGGGCGCAACGCAGTACTTGGAGAAAATGCCGGATATCTCGCGCATCCTGATTGTGACTGACCCCATGATGGTGAAGCTCGGATACGTCGAGCGTGTCGAATATTATTTGCGCAAGCGGAAATCACCCGTCTCCATTGAGATTTTTGCCAATGTGGAGCCCGACCCGTCCGTCGATACGGTTGAACGCGGCACAAGGCTGATGGAATCGTTCCAGCCGGATTGCGTCATTGCCCTTGGCGGCGGTTCCCCGATGGATGCGGCGAAGGCAATGTGGCTGTTCTATGAATATCCGGATACGAGCTTCGAGTCGCTGAAGCAGAAGTTCCTGGATATCCGCAAGCGGGTATACAAATATCCGCGTCTCGGCCGCAAAGCGAAGTTCGTCGCTATTCCGACGACCTCGGGTACGGGCTCGGAGGTGACCTCCTTCGCGGTCATTACCGACAAGCGGGCAGGCCATACCAAATACCCGCTGGCCGATTATGAGCTGACGCCGGATGTAGCGATTATCGACCCGGACTATGTATACAGCCTGCCGAAAACAGCGGTAGCCGATACAGGCATGGATGTGCTCACCCATGCGATTGAAGCTTACGTGTCCGTCATGGCTAACGATTATACCGACGGCCTTGCTATCAAAGCGATCCAGCTCGTGTTCCAATACCTGGAGCCTTCGTTCGCTACGGCAGACCCGCTGGCCAGGGAAAAGATGCACAATGCTTCGACGATTGCGGGGATGGCCTTTGCCAATGCCTTCCTGGGCATTAACCACAGTCTGGCCCACAAATGGGGCGGAGAGTTCCACACGGCGCACGGGAGGACGAATGCGATTCTAATGCCTCATGTTATCCGTTATAACGCGCAGAAGCCGACGAAATACGCATCGTTTCCCAAATACGGTCACTTTGTAGCCGATCAGCGCTACGCCGAAATTGCCCGCATCCTGGGTTTGCCTGCCCGTACGACGGAAGAGGGTGTGAACAGCTTGATCGAGGCGATCCGCAAGCTCAATAAGGCGCTCGGCATCCCGGCCTCCTTCTCGGAGCTCGGCATCGATCCGCAAGTATTTGAGGCCAAGGCCGACGAGCTGGCCGATCGCGCCTTCGAGGATCAATGCACGACCGCGAACCCGCGGATGCCGCTCGTCACCGAGCTGGCGGAGCTGTACCGCAAGGCGTTTTACGGGAAATTTGAATAAGAAGCCCGTCCTTATTCCATTCGATCTATAAGTTGACCCTACTTTGGAGGTGCCTGTCATGGTAATGAAAGAAACGGATTTGCAGCAGCAGAAGCAGCAATCATGGGAAGCGTATTATGAAGGGTTTCGTCCCGGCAAATGGCGGACGCATATCGATGTGAAGGATTTTATCGACCGGAATCTGACTCCTTATAGCGGAGACGAATCCTTTCTTGCTGGTCCGACTGAGGCGACCGTCTCGCTATGGCAGCGGATCCGCGAGCTGATGAAGCAGGAAATAGCGGGCGGAGGCGTATTGGATGTGGACGTTAACACGGTATCGACCATTACGTCCCATGCGCCGGGGTATATTGATAAAGAGAAGGAACAGATCGTCGGACTGCAGACGGACGCGCCATTCAAGCGCTCCGTGCAGCCGTTCGGCGGCATCCGGATGGTGGTTGATGCCTGCGAAGCCTACGGATTTCAGCTGCCACCAGATATCGTCCGGCTGTTCACCGAAATCCGCAAGACGCATAACCAGGGCGTATTTGACGCTTATACGACCGAGATGCGCACGGCGCGGAAGGCGGGCATCATTACCGGCCTTCCGGATGCCTATGGACGCGGCCGAATCATCGGAGATTACCGCCGAGTCGCATTGTATGGCGTCGATCGGCTGATTGAAGCGAAGCAAGAGGAGCTGCGGCAGCTCGAGGTCGACGCAATGACCGAAGAGGTCATCCGTGTCCGGGAGGAGCTATCCGAGCAAATCGCGGCGCTGGGCGAGCTGAAGCGGATGGCCGCCTCCTACGGCTGCGACATTTCCCGCCCGGCCGTAACGGCCAAAGAAGCGGTGCAGTGGCTGTACTTCGCTTACCTTGGAGCGATCAAGGAGCAGAACGGGGCCGCGATGAGTCTCGGCCGCGTATCCAGCTTCCTTGACATCTATATCGAGCGTGACCTGAGGGAAGGCAGGCTGACGGAAGAAGCGGCGCAGGAGCTGATGGACCACTTTGTCATGAAGCTTCGAATCGTGAAGTTCCTGCGTACACCGGACTATAACGAGCTGTTCAGCGGCGATCCGACCTGGGTGACAGAGTCTGTCGGCGGCATGGCGCTGGACGGAACGACACGTGTCACCCGCAGCTCGTTCCGCATCCTGCATACGCTGTATAACCTCGGGCCTGCGCCGGAGCCAAACTTGACGGTGCTGTGGTCGACCCGACTGCCGGAGGCGTTCAAGGCCTACTGCGCCAAGGTGTCCATAGAGACAAGCTCGATTCAATATGAGAACGACGATCTCATGCTGCCGCAGTTCGGCGACGATTACGGCATTGCCTGCTGCGTATCGGCGATGCGAATCGGCAAGCAGATGCAGTTCTTCGGCGCGCGAGCCAACCTTGCCAAAGCGCTGCTCTATGCGATCAATGGCGGAGTGGACGAGAAGCTGGGCATCCAGGTAGGTCCGGCTATTGCGCCGATTCGGAGCGAAACGCTCACGTACGATGAGGTTATGCCGAAGTACGATATGGTGCTGGAATGGCTGGCCAAGCTCTATATCAACACGCTAAATGTGATTCACTACATGCATGATAAGTACTGCTACGAGCGGCTGGAGATGGCGCTTCACGATAGAGACATTTTGCGTACCATGGCATGCGGTATCGCCGGTCTGTCTGTCGTAGCCGACAGCTTGAGCGCGCTGAAATACGCGACAGTCCGGCCGATTCGCAACGAGCAGGGCATAGCGGTCGATTTCGAAATCGAAGGCGACTATCCGCAGTACGGCAACAACGACGAACGGGTCGACCGCATCGCCGTAGAGCTGACGGAAGCATTCCTTGCGAAGCTGCGCAAGCATAAGACCTACCGCAATGCGATGACGACGATGTCCGTGTTGACCATCACCTCGAACGTCGTCTACGGGAAGAAAACCGGCAGCACGCCGGATGGCCGCAAAGCGGGCGAACCGTTCGCTCCGGGAGCCAATCCGATGCACGGCCGTGACCGCAAAGGCGCTCTGGCGTCGCTTGCTTCGGTAGCCAAGATTCCTTATGAGAGCTGCCTCGACGGCATCTCGAATACGTTCTCGATCATACCGAAGGCGCTCGGCAAAGAGCAGGAGGCGAGGGTGAACAACCTGGTCAGCATGCTGGACGGTTACTCTGCAACCGGCGGACATCACCTGAACGTCAATGTATTCGACCGGGAGCATCTGCTTGATGCCATGGAGCATCCGGAGAATTATCCGCAGCTGACCATCCGCGTCTCCGGTTACGCAGTCAACTTCGTCAAACTGACACGGGAGCAGCAGCTCGACGTCATCCACCGGACGTTTCACGGATCGATTTAAGACCGGTGAACAGGAGGACGAAGCAAACGGATACAGACTGCTGAAGCGTGGGTGTTCGTTCGCTCTCGTCCCCGTATTTCAGCTTATTCATGGATTACTGTCTGGAAATCTGGGGTAGCAGCGACCACAGAAGACGTTTCCGCATGTGGAGTCATCGTAATTCACCACGATTCTAAAGCGTTCAAGGAAAGGAGCTTATCGTATGAACGGCAGCCTTCACACCCATCTTGATCCTACCGGAACCGTCCACGTGCATACCGGACGCATTCATTCCATTGAAACGTTCGGAACCGTCGACGGCCCGGGCATACGCTTCGTGCTGTTCATGCAGGGCTGCGCGCTGCAGTGCCAATACTGCCATAACCCGGATACATGGGACTCCGGCAAAGGGCGCAACGTCCAGGTAGACGATATCCTGAGCGAGCTCGAGACCTATCTGGAATACTATCGGCGCTCTGGAGGGGGAATCACGGTCACCGGAGGGGAGCCGACCTTGCAAGCTCCGTTCGTTACCGCCTTGTTCACCGAAATCAAACGGCGATGGGGCCTGCATACAGCCCTCGATTCCTCCGGCTTCTGTGAGCCTGATCATGTCCGGGAGCTGCTGGATGTGACCGATTTGGTGCTGCTCGATTTAAAGCACATTGACCCGGTGAAGCACACGACGCTGACGAGCCAACCCAACGAACGGATGCTGCGCTTTGCCAGGCTGTTATCCGAGCAGGGCAAGCCAGTCTGGATACGCCATGTACTCGTACCTGGCATAACGGATGGCGGAGACGATCTGATGAAGCTCGGCGCTTTCATCGGAGAACTGACCAACGTCGAGAAGCTGGAGCTGCTGCCTTATCACCGGATGGGGGTATATAAATGGCAGCAGTTGAATAAGCCATACCCGCTCGAAGGGGTAGCGGAACCGACCGAGAGGGAGGTGGAGCGGGCCAGGCAGCTGATCGGGTTGGGGATGGCTCAATCCGCAGGTTCGGCCTAAGAGATCTGTACCTAATAATACCAATACGGGGCTGCCGGACATCGGCGGCCTTATTATCTTGATGAATTTCCCAACGAAAAATTTGAACTAAACAAGGACGAGGCTCGCTGTTGACCAGCGCCTCGTTTTCTTTTTATGCTGTCGGAACGATTTGATTAATTTTTGGTAAATTTTAAAATGCGTAAAAACCTAGTTTCAATTGTAGCGTCTAACTTGTAGCAGCTTTAAACCAAGGGAGGCTTTATATGCATGGGTAGAGTAAGTTCTGGGAAAGGGATTATGGCGGTTATAGTATCGTTTGGGCTGCTATTCAGCTGCACTGCCGAGCTTGAGGGTGCAGCACCCCCTAATTCCTTGGCTTATCAAAAGCAGGGTCGATCGGTATTGCCGCCGGTGATTTCATTGTTGGAAAATACGTATCTGTATCCGGAGCCGGATGAATCGGTTGAGCCTTGGGCGGCGCTTACTCCACAAGATGTGAGCACAGTTGAAGAGGACATAGACCCTTCTTATCTTGAGGCGGATCCGCAAGGGAAGGTGTGGATTAAGATCAAGACCACATGGCTGGGCGATCTATGGATCCATCTTGACAAGGAAAAGGTTGGTATATTGAAGCCTGTGGATACCTATCTCGCTTTGTTATGGGATGCGCGGCTCTACTCCGAGCCGACCAGATCCGCAATGACCGAGGCTGTATTATCTCCGCAAACCGTGCATGCGAATGCGGTATTTGAATCCCCATTCGCTATGTATTCTTCATCCTACCGCATCGAAACTTCTTGGCTAGGAGACCAGTGGATTGTAGCTAATCCTCATTATCTCCGTGTCGAAGTGCTGAATTCGGAGCTTGATCTGCCTACCGAAACCTTATATATGGATGAGTATGATACGGGGAACCGGCTGCAGCGGCCATCCGATGCCAGATTTATTCCAGCGCAAAAAGTATTTGCCATGGAAAAGACCGACAACGGAGTATACCATGTGCGCGGCCAAAACGGCAGCATCTTTTGGGTAAACCCGCAATTTGCACAGCCCGTAGGTGTAAAGAAAATAGATGAAACCTTAGAGCTGACAAAAAATACGGAACAGCATCTGTTTCCAACCATGCCATTTCCCGCCTTTGGACTTATTAGCCCGCAAAAGGTAAAGGCTTTCGAGCAATGGGACGATCCGCAAGGCAATCGGTGGTACCGAATTCACAGTTGGAGCGGTGAGATGTGGATACAACCCTGATCCTTAAGCTAAACGAGGATTAGCGAGAAAATACCAGCATATGGTATTATCTATATTGTTCTATATGGTTTTAGGAGGTACAAAGTGTTGCTGAAAATAATAAATAATATTTTTCAGTTCATTATAATTGGTATTTCCTCCTATATTTTGATGACAAAAAGCTTGAACTGATACCCTATTTAATGTTATTTCTAGCGTTGTCGTTATTGGCTTCGGGATTATCCGAAGTTATAAGCAACGGAAAAAGAACTTGGGGTTATACAACCATCATTGTATCTTTATTTATCTTTTTTGTTAGTTTACAAAGTTTTATATTGAAGTAAGGGTTATTACTCCTATTTAACATGCGACGCGGCTGCCGGCATAACATCAACGGTCATGTCGCGCTACTATAGTCAAAGGCGGGATAAAGATGTTGAATGAGTTAGAACAATTACCAGAACCGGCAAGCTTAAAAAAGCTAATGGCCGTTCAAGCAGCTTTAAATACGATTCTTTGTGAGACGGAATGGCTTCGTTATCATAGCTTTGTTCAGGAATGGGATGAAGGAGTTTCTATGGCCAAAATACGTAATGGGGCAGGGGACCACCTTATCATGCTGTTTTCCTCCGATGGCTGTATCATAAAGGGGTTTGACCATGAATCCCAGCTAAGTCCCTATGCGCAAGATGAACATAAGGTATGGCCGGGCATCTATGATAACGTTCCGAACGAATTACTCTCTCTATTAGAGCATGAAGGAATTGAAAAAGAAGATGTGACTTTTTGTATATGGCGTAAAAATAGTGATCCAACCTGGCAGAAAGGGAATGTTAAGCTGCCGAATGGAGCAGATGATGGCTCTTCATTTTTGTTAGGAACGATTTACCAGACACCGGAAGATTTCGTACAATTTGCGGAAGATTATTTTGAACTGGAGCTGCCCATAGAGGTTGTTGAACAAATTTATGAGGGTATCCCCGTTACTGTCGAGATGATACAAAGGCTGAACCCTGAATGTGCTGCAGAGGAAGTTTATCGGGAGTTGGAATCATTGGGATTTATATAAAAACCGGATAAGCAATTAAGCTGCCCGGCAATATCAGCAAGAAAGCCACAAATATAAAATGACACTTCCTTAATGCTCGAGGGCATTAAGGAAGCTGACTCACCAGTAGTAGTTTTCATCAAGAACGTAAGACTGTAATATCCCACCTCTAATTTAGTACCTACCTCTTTTTGTTGGGAATCGTCAGGATTGTTATTACCACCCTTGACTTCCCGCCACTCAAATTTTTCAGCCCAACATATTAGACCTTGTAATGGAACCGCGAAGCTCCTGAACATCCAGCATCGGCGGACGTCCGTACATACGAGCATACTCCCGGCTGAACTGGGACGGGCTCTCGTAGCCTACGCGGAAGGCTGCATCGGAAGCCTGCAAGGTTTCCGTCAGCATGAGGCGCCGGGCTTCCTGCAAACGGACCGTTTTCTGGTATTGCAGCGGACTCATCGCCGTGACGAGCTTGAAATGCTTATGAAACGCCGACGTGCTCATATTTACGGATTTTGCAAGCTGCTCGACCAAGAGCGGGCGATCGTATTCCCGGTTAATCAACTGAATCGCTTGAGCAATACTGTGAGAATGGCTGCCGATAATCGCGAATTGGCGGAGAAGGTCGCCTTGTTCGCCTTGAAGCACCCGGTACACAATTTCCCGGATGATGAGCGGCGCCAGAATCGGGACGTCCTCGGGATCGTTTAGCAGCTGCATGAGCCGCAAGATGGCATCGAGTAATGCAGTTGATGTTTGATTCACGGTGATGCCGCGCGAGGCTTCAGCAGGGACGTTGGCGGGTTGGTTCGTCTCTTTCACGATATCCAGAATGACGTCGGCGTCGAAGCTCAGCTTCAAGCTCAGATACGGGACCTCGGGCGAAGCTTCGATAATTCTCCCGATAATCGGCAGCTCGACGGAAGTGACCAGATATGTCGATGGATCATACCGGTAAGTCTCATCGGCTAATGAGGCTGTCTTCGCCCCTTGCGCCACGACGCATATGGATGGCTTATATATGGATTCCAGCGGTTCTGACAACTGTGTGGCATGCATCAGCGACAAAGAAGGCACAGACGTCCGATGTATGCCGCTAGACGGAGCATGACGGCGGATCAAGAGCGCCAATTGCTGCAAGGCCAGCTCCTTGCGCAGGGATTCATCCATGGTTGTAAGTTCCTTTCCAAAAGGGATTTATGTTTATTTACATCATAACGGGATAAAAGAGAAATAGGCAAGGATTGAATAGGGATGTTCTAACGGGGGAAAACAAATATTCCCTATAATAAGCTTACAAGGTCGAACACGGCGTAAAACCGAACGGCCGCAATGAAAAAATAAAGGAGAGAATGAAAATGAATTTGAATGGAAAAGTAGCTATCGTCACTGGGGCATCACGGGGTATCGGGCGTCAGGTCGCCATCCAATTGGCACGATCCGGAGCGAAGGTGGTTGTCAATTATACCTCGAATCAAGAAAAAGCGAATGAGGTTGTAAAGACGATTGAGCAATCCGGCGGTGAAGCGGCCGCGATCCGTGCCGATGTAAGTAAAGTGAAAGAAGTGGAAAGCCTCTTCTTGGAAACGATCGAGCGATTTGGACGATTGGACATATTGGTCAATAATGCCGGCATCATGGAACGTATGCCTATCTCCGATGTGACGGAGGAAATGTTTGATCAAAATTTTGCGGTCAACGTAAAAGGCACTTATTTTGCTTGCCAGCAAGCCATGAAGCATATGGCAAAGGGCGGCACGATCATCAACTTCTCGACCTCTGTAGCTGGCGCTATGCTTCCAGAGTACAGCGTCTACGCTGCAACGAAAGGTGCGGTTGAACAGTTGACCCGTCAATTGGCCAAGGAATTCGGCCCCAAAGATATCGTCATCAATTGCATTGCGCCCGGGCAAGTAGCAACCGAGTTGTTCTTGAACGGCAAATCGCCGGAGCTGGTTGATTCGTACCGCCGAATGAATGCGTTCGGACGGCTTGGAGAGCCCGAGGACATTGCCAACGCGGTCGAACTGCTTGTCAGCGACAAGGCTCGCTGGATTACAGGACAGACGATTCGTTCAAACGGCGGGTTCAATTAAATCTATGAAAAAGCAAACAACGGGAGCTTGCCAAACGGCTTGCTCCCGTATTTTTTGGTGCGTCTATTGGGACCGAGACCTATGGGATACTATACTAGCAATGCGAACCATCACATCCCGTTATCGCCGCCAGGTCTAATAATCTCTAACCGCGTCGAAGGCGGCATAAAGCTCCTCCATATCAACACTCACCCCGGCCATTGCCAGCCTGCCGGCTGCCGAATTCAACAGCTCTGATAATACTGCGTATATTTCTTCCCTTTCTACGGTTTCGATAAAGCCCTGACGGCGGTCCATTCGATTAAAGGCCTCCGCATATTGTCGGACGATGGCATTCAATTGGGCTTGTACTTCCGAAGCCTCGGATTCATCAAGAGCCCGGCGGATCAAAGCATGAATCTCGGCCGATGTCTTTTTGTACAAAGCGGCTGCTTTTTTGGCAATCGCCGATGTGATATGTTCGCGGCCGTCCCAATCCCGAAACGGGTTATCCAAATTCTCAGCCAGCCACTCCGGTTTGCGCGGCTTCGTAATGGAGAGATCCAATCCGTTAGCGACCTCTTTTTTGAAGCGGGCTTTTATGGACTTGGCTGCATCTGCAGGTAAGCTCGACATCCAGAGCCATGTCAATTGAGGAAGCTGCTCCGGATGAGGAAACTCCTCCGGCGTAAATCCGAACAGGTCGGAGGTGCTGAAGGTTTTCAGCTTGGGCAGAGCGGCTATGCTGCCTATATTGGCTATGACCCCTGGCTTGCCCCATAGACGGAGCTCCTGAAGCATGGGATAGCTTTGAATGACAGGAAGCAGGTCCAATTCGGTAATACCCGTAAGATGCAACCCCTTCAATCGATCCAGTCCGCAATGAAGCGGAGGCTTAGAAGTGAATGAAGCATGAATCCATCTTCCTTGGTCCTCGGCTATGATCTGCAGTTTGGGCGATATCGGTCCCCATAGAGATAGTGTGGACAGCTCCGGGTTTAGAACCAATCTTTCGAGTCCTCCTGCGTAGACGGATAGCCGCTGCAGGTGCGTATCACGCAAATCGAGAGAGGTACAGCCATGTTCTCCCAATTGGAGCTCTATAACAAAAGGATGATGTCTTAAATAAGGGAGCAGCCCATCATAAAGGCGGCTGGCTTGAATTTGGGTCAGACAAGGGAGCTTGCTAAGCTCGCTCATGTCCGTCAAGTTATCAAGAATGGATTCATGGATTCTGCTGGTGGAACGCCGGACTTGATGACCTTCCAACTCCACTATGGTATCATCCCGGGACGCAGCTTTAAATTGCTCTCGAAGCAGTTCCGGGATTTGCTCCCATTGGCGCTGCCGATAAACGCTTCCACCCGTAGACCAACCGCTGTAGCTGTTCGTTTCTTCCGTAATCAATGGAGGAATAGTTCCTGCGAAAAGGTAATTTTTCGGTACGTTGGCATCTACATAGCTATGATCCAGACGGTTGTCCCAAAACAAATAATTGCAGCGAAGCGGCCGCATCGCTTGAAGCTCGGTTTCGCTCGGCAGGCTTTCCCCGGTCCAATCAAGCTCTACTATGGATATAAGCCCATGGGAACGGCTGGATGAGCTTTCTTGAAGCCCGGTGACCTGACATGCGGCATATTGCTGAAGCTTATCGACATAGACGCAATAGATGTCGCCTATATTAGGTTTCATGAGGAGTGCTCCTTTCCGGTCGCGAAGGGTAGGTTATTGGATAAGTATACCAAATCCCCGCAGAGTCTAGCATCCTGAAATCGGCAATACCCGGTACGGTATCTACTGTATCACTAGAGTTAAGTTCTATTATTGGGAACAAATAAAGCTGGCTCACCCTAGGTGTGAACCAGCTTTTGCATGTCATGTAAAATTATTGCCGGGAAAATTGTACAATCCGATATTCGAAAGCTCCCAGTTCCAGCGTACCCGGCTGGATGATTTCCTGTGTCAACGCATCTGTAGCTTGTACAGGAATAGTAACCGTTCCTCCATCACCATTCATATTGACAACGACCCACAGATCGTGAGTGTCCGTATGTCTCGGAGCCACAATGGTGCCAGGGGTCACATCGGTTCTCAGCGTGACGCCGGCTTCTGCCGCATAGTGATCGATAAGCTTGCGCAGCAGAAGGTCGCCTTCCTCCCCTGTCGGCATGGAGCCGAGCATAACGATTCTGCCTTTGCCGCAGCGGTGCTCGGTAATAAAGGCTTTGCCCGGTGTCAGCCCTTGCTCCAGAAGGCCTACGGCGCTAGCGCCCTTCGGTTCGAATACCGAGCTCCACATGCTCAGCGGTGCGGACACGCCGAAGGCGCTGCCGAGCGTCGTGGTGCCTTCCATCGGATACGTAAACAGTGTCTCCACTCCTGCCAATTGCTCCAGCTCCAGGCTCAGCGCAGCATCGGTATGTACCGTGTGGTTTTCGGTTCTACCTCCTGTCAGCGGTCCGATAACCCAGATGCCGCCGCGCTCCACAAGCGCCTTGGCACGTTCCCTGTAGTCCGACGAGACATAATGGAGGAACGGAGTGAAGAGCAGCTTGTAGCCGTCGAGGTCGGCTCCTTCCGGGGTCAGATCACGGTGGATTCCCATGTCAACGAAACGCTCGTAGAACGAAGTCACCAAACCGCGATGGTTCAGCTTGCGGTGAGGCTCCGTCTTGAGGAACGCTTTGGAACGGTCTGAATACGTGATTGCAACCTCGGCTTGGGTAGGGCGCGATGCAACTATGACAGGCTCAATCCGCTTGCGGGCCTGCTCCACCTCCAATACGCTCTGGTAGCCTACCGTCGGCTTGCCCCAGGCGCTAATGACCGAGCCGTGAGGCTGCTCGCAGCCTGCCCGCTGCTGGCGCCACAGCCAGTAGCAGAAGGCCTCCGCGCCAAGCGCATAAGCGGCCACCGCTTCAGAACGCAAGTAGCCGTTCGGATGGGGCTTGGCATAGCTTTCCAGAGAAGCGCTGAACGAGGTGCTCGTTTCCATAATCCAGAAATCTTTGCCCTGCTTGAAGTTGCGGAACAGATCGCAGTTGATCAAATACCCGGGCATATTATCGAAATTTGCATACGTATCGAACGAGGCAAAATCCAGATTTTTAAACAGACGCTCGTTATCTACATGAAAGGCTACACTGCTGTTATGAGTGATAGGCGCTTTCGAATAGTTGCGGATAATGGCCGCCTGCTCGTCCGAAAACTCAGCGATTTTTTCGTAGGAGAACAGCTGATACATCGTTCTTAAGGAAGAATTGTGCAGAAAAGGCGCGGCTCCGGGCTGCGGCACCTGATCGAAGCGGTGATAATATTCGCTCCAAATGTCCGTACCCCAAGCCTCATTCAGCCTCTCGACCGTGCCATAACGGTCCTGGAGCCATTGATGCCACAAGTCTTTGCAGGTTTCACACATACATTCGGCTACATGAGCCTTGAACTCGTTATCGATCTGCCAGCCGATGACTCCCGGTAGCGGGCCAATCGCTTTGGCGATATGCTCCGTGATGATGGCCGCTCTTTTTCTGAAATAAGCGTTGTTGGTGCAAGCATGCTGTCTGGAGCCATGGCCCATCACCGTGCCGTTCTCATCGACATACATCCGCTCCGGATGCCCGTGGGTGAACCAAATCGGCGGCGTCGGAGTCGGGGTGCACATGACAGTTTGAATGCCGTTGGCGTGCAGCTGATTGATTACATCGACGAAGAAGCTGATATCGATGTTATCCTCCTCAGGCTCCATTCGGGACCAGGCGAACTCCCCGATCCGTGCTACATTAATACCTGCTTCCTTCATAAGTAGAATATCCTGGGCGATTACGTCGGAACTCCACAATTCCGGATAAAAAGCGGCTCCATGGTACAATCGTTTTTCCATTTTTTTTCATCTCTCCAGCCCTCAATAAATAACTCGCATTACACGATTTTATTCATCTTATAAGAATACGGGCGGCCCTTCAATTGCAGATTCTTGATAACCGCTCCCAATTTCCTTACACATTATTGATTTGTTTGCACTTTCTTGAAAATCAGAGGTTTAGCAGGGGTTATTCCGTCATTTCTTCCGTTACATGCGATATGCCGCTTTGATGAATTGCAGGTATGGCGAGAATAAGTTAAATCCGGCTGATGGTATGACATCCGAATTGGGCTAGAATGAAGCTAAACGGTATGAAGAAAGCAGCTGTTTCCCGAGGAGGTTGATTCTTTGCTTCATGCAAGCAGGCTCTTTTACAAATGCCTTAGTCTTTGTTTTATTTGCAGCACAACATTGGCTATCGCGGAATTGTTGACAGGGAAAGATTCATTCTGGAGATCAAGCATATTGATCTCAGGCTGCTTGGCATCGATGATGATGGGACTTCTTTTTATGCAGAAGCGCATGAATGAGAAGGTGCCCTGCGCACGGAAGCAAGAGGAAGGCAAACCCGATACCGTAATGGCGGAGCAGCTGCGGTATTTGACGGACATGAAACAACGGCTGGAGCAGCAATTGGACGACCAGGCAGCGCAGCTGAACCGGTATTTTTTGAAGCAGCTGTTTCTTGGGGGCTACACGCAGCCGGAGCTGCAAACCCGTCTTGCCGCCATCGGCGGTGCTCCTGACCGGCAGAATCCGCTGGCTGTAATGACGTATCGTATCGAGTCGCTGGAGCATACCCGTTTTTCAGAGAATGATAGGGAGCTGCTCTTATTCGCTATCCGTAATGTGATAGAGGAGCTGATTCCTTCATCCTCTCGTCTGACGCCGGTCTCCATCGAAGAGAAGATCGTGCTCTTGGCCGCGGGCCGGGATCAGGATCATGCGGCATTCAGGGCCATGTTAGACACCTGGGTCGACAGGGTCCGGACGGCGGTATCCGAGTATTTATCACTTACTATCAGCGTCGGGGTCAGCTCGGTCTTTGTCGACCGGATGTATATCCCGGCAGCTTACCAAGAAAGTCTGGAAGCATTTAAATACCGGATATGGACACATTCCCAACCGGTTTATTACTATGAGCATACTTTGGCGGAATCCGCGGGCGGTTACCCGCTCCCACATGAATTGGAGCAAGAGTGGCTGGAAGCCGTTAAGCATTGCGAGATCGAAAGAGCGGATAACCTGCTTCATCAGGTTGTTAAGGAAATGGTTCGCAATGCAGGCAGCCCGCAAATGCTGGAGCTGTCGATGGTCCGTTTGCTGTTTGCTTTTATGGAGCATATGCGGCAATGGGGGATTTTGTATGACGTCTGGCAGAACAGCCGGACATCCTTGATTCAGCAAGTCATAAAGCTTCAATCCGAAGCGGAGATAGAATGTTGGTTTAAGCAAGTCCTGATGGACCCATGTCTGACTACACTAGAGGGAAACATGAAATCCTACAAAAAAAATCTGCTCGATCAGATCGTAACCATGATTCGCGAGGAATACGATACCGATCTGTCGCTTGAAACCGTAGCTGCCAGGCTGCATTACAATCCCAATTATTTAAGCGGCTTGTTTAATAAAGAAATGAACATTACGTTCAGCGAATATTTGGCTAAACAGCGGCATGAGATGGCCCGGAAATGGCTGATTGAAACCGGTCTGCCGGTCAAGGAAATCGCGTATAAGCTGCAGTATAAAAACTCTCAGAATTTCATTCGTTCCTTCCGCAAAGGGCAAGGGATGACACCAGGCGAATTCCGAATGAAATACGGGAGAAAGCCGCTGTTCGAAGAGATGGGCTATCTTGCGGAACGAACCAGTGAGCCTGTGTTCGAATAGTCAGGCTGAACTCCTCGCATGATCATAGGCCTCATGAAATAATCACCAGATCAGCTTGCACCATCAAGTATAGATAAGCTGATAGACCGTAATCCTCCTCTCTCTTATTCTGATGTTGAAGGTTCTGATGGAGCTTCAAGAACAAGATCAGGAGGGGTTCATATGAACGCGGGGAAGGATAGAGCGAGAAGAAGAACGACCTTATCTATTCTATGGCTGGCGATGCTATCCTTGATGGTTTCTGCCTGCGGAGGAGGCGGGACAACCGGAAGTCCGACAGGAAACGGCGGCACGGACGGCGGCAATAAGGAGGCGAAGACCCCATCGCTGGCGCCGGAGAAAGCCGATTTGACGATTACGTCCAGCGGTGCGCTGAGCGAAGAGTCCTTTGAAGCGAACTACGGGAAGTATTTGAAAGCGAAATTCCCTAACTACACGTTCAAATATATCAAGAAGGGCACCGGCAGCCTGATAACAGACCTGATCACGGCGGGAACGCCTATCGATATCATTTACGAAAGCTCCGGCAACATCTTTGACGGACTGATCAATCCCGGGCTGGCCATGGACATTACGGATAAAATCAAACAGCACAATATCGACTTGAGCCGGTTTGATCAGGGCCCCATCGATGTTATGCGCCAGCTGGCCAAAGGCGGAATCTATGGACTGCCTGTCAACGATATGACGATGGTGACCTATTATAATAAGGACATATTCGATCGTTTCGGGGAAGCTTACCCGAAGGACGGGATGACCTGGGAAGAAACGCTGGAAATAGCCAAGAGATTAACAAGGACGGATAACGGTAAGACGTATTTGGGCTTAGTCGTATCCCCGCTGCATTATATCCGCCTTAACCAGCTTTCTGTCGGTGCGGTAGATCCGAAGACCGAGAAGTCTCTGGCTCAAGACGAGCGTTGGAAACGAATCTATCAGGGGATTTATAAGGCCGAAGGCGATATGCCGGACTATAAAAAATACGTTGCCTCCAACTCGAACAAAATGCCTTATAAGAACGAATTCTATAAAGAAAAGAACCTGGCGATGTTCGTCTACTTATCCGACCTGTATTCAGCCAATACGAACGAGCTCGATCAAATGAACTGGGGGATGGTATCCTCCCCGGTGTTCAAGGATGCCCCGCGAACGGGACCGCAATCGTACCCGACCTTCTGGAATATCGCCTCTATTTCCAAGCAGCAGGACGCAGCTATGGAGGTCTCAAATATTTGACATCGGATGAATTCCAAATGATTGTATCCAAGCGCGGCGAAATGACCTCGTTGAAAAACGAACAAATTCGCAAGGCTATGGGGGAGGATTTGAAGGGGAAAAACATTCACTTCCAATCGACTTATTTCCTGACACCGGCCGCAAGCTCACCGCGCAGTCCGCTGGAGCCGCTGGCCCAAAAGCCCCTGGAAGCAGCCATCGCCGAGGTCGCTACCGATGCTGCCGATTTGAACTCAGCCCTGCGCAAGGCGGAAGAAACGGCCAATAAAGCGATTGAGGCGGAGAAGAAAAAATAAGCTCGTTGCCATGACATATAGAAGCGTTTCGGAACGATATTTCCGGGCGCTTTTTTGCCGTTTGGTTATAAAGTTAAATTCGGACTATGGATTGTAATGGGGTGGTATCCCAAGATAGAAAGAGAAATGCATAAAAGATTTTTATCCTGATAGATTCGTTGTATGATAGAAGAGGAGACGCTTTTGTCGATTGCAGTGCCCTATGCATTGCTGTATAATGAACCGAGAATTCTCAAGCAGTTTAATATAGAAAACAATGATGAAAAAAAGTGGCTTTAGTCTCATGAACATCGAATATTTCCTAGTTCTGGAGTTGTAATACGGGAGTCATGCCCTTGTATTGCATTCCATCGTTCTTTTAAAGATAAAGCGGTTTCATCAAGGAATAGCAGCTGGAGCCGCCAGATTGCTTAACAGGAGGGAATCGTCAAATGCCGAAATATTTGGTGCGTTTGATCAGTTTTACTTTCATAGTCGCGGCGATTCCTGTGATTTCCATTGGCCTTATTTCTTATTTCATAGCTTCGGGCGATATAGAAGATAAAGTCAAGGACGGGAACATGCAGGTATTGCTGCAAACACAGATGAGGGTCGAGCAAGTATTAAAAACGCTGGAGCTTACTTCCCTTCAATTTGTCAATTCGCCGTTAGTCGCTTCGTCTGTCAATGAAAGCTTGAGCTATGATGACTTCGCCAAGCTCCGGGATTTATCCAAAGGATTATACAACCTGCAGACGTTTACAAGCGTCAAAGAGGCTTATTTGATTAATTTCAATATGGATTGGATGGTCAGCTTCTCCACCTTCCGCCGCTTCAGCACTTATCCTGACCGGGATGTGATGACCTCCTACGCCAAATACCCGAACAGCCTGTTCTGGATTACCCAAAGTCCGAAATCGCAGGACAAGCCTGTTGACGAGGAAGGAAATACTCAGGAAGCGTCTTCACCGCCGGTGATCCGGATGGTATATAAAATTCCGGTCATTCCGATGACGACCCAGCCCAAAGGACTTCTTGTCGTAGAAATTTTGAACAGCCAGTTCAAGAACCTTTTGATGAATAACAAGAAGCTGGGCGATGTCTATGTGCTGGACCGGGAGGGTCATAATTTCCTGCTGGAGGATAACGAGGTCGATAACAGCCAGGGGATTCAGACGCTGGTTGCCGACAGAATCCGCGAAACCCAGGAGGATTCCGGCTTTTTTAACGCTTATGTTAACGACCAGGAGCTCGGCATTACGTACCGTTCCTCTCCTTATAACGGATGGACTTATATATCAGCTGTTTCCATTCAGGATATAACGAAGCAGTCGAAGAAAATTGCATGGGTTACCTTTATCGCATGCACGGTTATTTTTGTCCTGGTCGGCATTCTTGCTTTTTATGGAAGCAGACGCATGTACTCTCCTATCAAAAGGTTGTTTGAGTTCACCAAGCAGGTCGAGGTAGAGGAAAGCGGGCCAAAGGACGAATTCAGCCGGATCGAGGAACGGTTCCGAACGCTATTCAGCACGGAGAAGCAGCTGCAGCAGCAGGTGAGGGGCCAGTTCAGCCAATTAAAGGAGTTTCTTGTACTGAAGCTGTTCACGGGGCAAATCTCGGACAGCGACTTTGCCTACCGGTCGCAAAAATTCGGTTTTCCTACGGAATGGAGCTGTCTCGGCGTTCTGACGGTGCAGATCGATACGCTGCAGGAGAGCCGATACCGGGATCATGATAAGGAGCTATTGCTGTTTGCGATCAACAATATGGTCGGAGAGCTCATTCCACAGCAGGATAGATTCAGCCCGGTGCTGCTGGATCAATCCCAAGTGACCTTGCTTGTGTGCCGGTCCGACAATGAGGCCGAACGCAAGGCGTATTTTTTCCAAACGGCTGAGATGATCAAACAAAAAATCCATGAGTTTTTGCAGCTGCCTGTCAGCATTGGAATAAGCCGCCCGTTTGACAAGGTGACGGAATCGGTCCTCGCTTATGGGGAATGTCTGGAGGCGTTAAAATGCAGAATCAGCCTGGGGCAGGAAATCATTGTCCATTACGAAGATATTGACGCCGGCCGGAAAGAGCTGGA
This sequence comes from Paenibacillus vulneris, assembly GCF_039543185.1. Taxonomy (NCBI): domain Bacteria; kingdom Bacillati; phylum Bacillota; class Bacilli; order Caryophanales; family Paenibacillaceae; genus Paenibacillus; species Paenibacillus vulneris. Next base: position 379,682 of record NZ_BAABJG010000003.1, read on the forward strand.
GATCACGGTCTATACCCAATTGAAGCTTCTGGAGGATCAGATGATCAACTCGCTGAAGCTGGGTGAGCTGGACCGGGTCGATATGGTGTTCGAGAAATATATTGCGGCCATCGTAGAGAAGGACATTCATTTCAACGAATATCCCGCGTTAATGATGCAGCTCATCTCCAAGGCATACCAGCTGGTGCAGGAGCAGGGAGGCGCCGTGAAAAAGGTGCTCGGCAGCAAAGCGACCATGGACCATTTCCTCAAGCTCAATACGTTGGAGGATATTATGAAATGGTTCAAGACGGAGCTGTTTGAGCCGATCGTCGGGTTCCTGAACCATCAAGCCGAATCGCAATATGTGAACATTGCCAACCAAATGGTGAAGCTGGTCCATGAACGGTTCGACCAGGATATTTCCCTTGAAGCGTGCGCTTCGATCTTGAATTTCCATCCGGTTTATTTAAGCAGGGTGTTCAAGAAGGAGATGGGCATCAACTTCAGCGAATATTTGGCGGACTATCGGATGAACATGGCCAAGACGTGGCTGGAAAATACAAGCTTGAAGATCTCGGAGATTGCGGAAAAGCTGAATTATACGAATACGACCGCCTTCATCCGGACGTTTCGCAAAATCGTCGGCATGACGCCGGGACAATACCGCGAGCAGTACAATAAAGACAATTCTTGATGGGTAGAATCAATGGAGAGGGCTGGCCCTGCAGTGCATCGATGATGACAAGGGACAGCCTTTTTCCCACAATAGGCTTGGGGGCTGCCCAAAATTACCTGAAGCAGCTTCTAGACGAAGGCCCTACATACCGCTAAATCAATCCAATTCGCGGGTTTCAATAGCGGCTGGAGGGGCATACCCCACCGTAGTATATTGGCAATAGTTCAAGCACTACAGATTTCTCGACAAACTCACCCCCACATTAGGGGTTATTTTAACCACTGTACGAATGTTAAATGGAGGTCCATGGTAATGAAGAGCAGGAATCGGACGGTATCTTGGTTGGCTCTGCTAATGGTCATTGGATTGACGGCAGGATGCAGCGGCGGCAATACGGGAGCAACGGATTTGCCGAAGAAAGAGACCGACAGCAATGCTCCCTTTACGATCACAATGGCGACGGCGCAGGTTGGAGATGTCCCCGACAAAGATAATGAAGTGAAGCTGGCTCTGGAGCAATATACGAATACCAAATTGGATATTCAATGGATACCGACAGCCGCTTATGATGATAAAGTCAATATCATGATGGCATCCAATGAAATGCCGATGATGCTCAGGGTCAAATATATCCCTACAGCGATCAGTGCCATGAGGTCCGGTCTGTTCTGGGAGATCGGTCCTTACTTGAAGGATTATAAAAATTTGTCTGCGCTGGATGCCCAATTTTATGAAAATATCACGGTAGACGGGAAATTGTACGGCCTTCCTATTTATCGGGATATCGCACGAAGTGCCGTCATTTACCGCAAGGATTGGCTGGATACGCTGGGATTGAAGCCTCCGACGACGCCGGAGGAATGGTACAACGTTTTCAAAGCGGTAGCCACAGGAGACCCGGACAAGGACGGCAAGGCGGATACGTACGGCATGATCCTGCCCAAAAAATACAACGACGGTTCGGCGGCCGTCACAACCCGCATCGCAACTAGCTTCGGCGCTCCGAATAAATGGGGTGTCGACGCGAACGGCAAATTTACTCCGGAGTTTATGACCAAGGAGTTTATGGACATGCTGCGGCTGTTCAGAAGAGCTTACAGTGAAAAGCTCATTAATCAGGATTTTGCTATACTCGACGATGCCGAGGTGGAAAAAGGTTATGACACAGGGAAAGGCGCGATTCGGGTTGCCGTCTCCTCCAACGCCAAGAGCATGCAGGATCGCCTCGTAAAGAACAATCCCAATGGGCAGTTTGACGTTATGCCGCCGACAGGTCCTTCAGGGGTTCGGGTAGCGGGAGAAGTAGGCAACAACGGGCTCTACGTCATTCCGAAGTCAGCGGTCAAAACGGAAGCCGATTTGAAGCGCATTCTGGCTTTTGCCGATAAGCTGCTGGATGAACCGATGTCCACCTTGCAGCTGCGCGGGGTGGAGAACAAGCATTTCGTCAAAACCGGCGACGGCAAGACGGAGATGAAGGATTTTACGGCTTTCCAGAAGGAAGTGAAGCCTTACCGCGACATCCTGTTTAATTATGAAGGCTATAACGTGCTTCCTCTGAAGGACACCGAGCTTGGGGAGAAGGGAGCCAAAATCTCCAAGGACAATTTGAAGTGGGCTGTTCCTAACCCTGCTCTAAGCCTGGACTCAGCGACCTATAACGAGAAAGGGAAAGAGCTTGAGCTGCTGATGATGGATGCGGAAACCAAGTATATCATGGGCAAGATAGATGATGCGGGGTTTCAGGCGGAAATCGATAAATGGCGCAAGGCGGGCGGAGATCTAATGATCAAGGAGTATGAAGAGGCCTATGCTGCAGCGAAGGGCAAGTCATAATGAATGAGGCCGGCGGGAGGGGCGCGATTGAAACTGAAACGAAGGGCAGCTGTATTCAGCGCAGTGGTGTTAACGACCGGGATTTTATCCGGATGCGGAGATAGCGGCACCAGCCGCGGGAGCAACAAATCCGCTGCGCTTCCATTCAACATTTCCATGGCGTTAATGCAGGTCGGGGATCTTCCTGACAAGGGCAATGAGATCGAGCAGGCTATTGAAAAGTATACGAATACGAAGCTGGATATTCAATGGATTCCGCAATCCGCCTTCGATGATAAGGTAAACGTCATGATCGCGGCTAATGAAATGCCCAAAATCATGAAGCTCAATTATGTTCCGACGACCATCAGCGCCATTCAATCCGGCTTGTTCTGGGAGATCGGCCCTTTTCTCAAAGACTACGGCAATTTATCGGCACAAAATCCGCAGTATTACGAAAATATCTCTGTAGAAGGCAGGATTTACGGGATTCCCAACTTTCGCGATATCGGGCGGGCAGGGATCGTATACCGCAAGGACTGGTTCGATACGCTGGGGCTAAAGCTTCCGACGACCATCGACGAATGGTATAACGTGCTGAAGGCGCTGACGCTGAACGACCCAGACCAGAACGGCAAGCAGGATACTTATGGAACCGTGCTGTTCAAAAAATATAACGAAGGCACTCAGCCTGTACTGACCCGTATTGCGGTAACTCAAGGCGCTCCCAACCGGTGGGGAGTGGAGAATGGGAAGTTCACCCCCGAATTTATGACCAAGGAATATTACGACGTAATGAAAATGTTCCGCAAGCTCTATGAGGAAAAATTAATAAACCAGGACTTTGCGGTGTTTGACGATTCGGAAGCGATCAAGCTGATGGATTCCGGTAAAGTCGGCATGAAGCTGAACGGGGTGTATAACAACGGGAAAAGCTATCAGGATAAGTTGACGAAGACCGTTCCGGCAGGAGAGTATGATGTGGCTCCTTTTACAGGTCCTGGAGGCATACGTCTGGCGGGAGAACCGGGTAACTTCGGCTTTCTGGCTGTACCTAAATCTTCAGTGAAAACCGAGGAGGAGCTGAAGAAGGTGCTCGCTTTTCTGGACAAGCTGATGGACCCGGAACTGTCGACATTGCAGCTGCGAGGACTGGAAGGCAGACATTACAAGATAGTGGAAGACGGGAAAACCGTGTTTACCAATTTGAGCGCGTATCAAAGAGAAGTGAAGCCGTACCGGGACAATCTCGTCAATATCGAGGGGTATCATGTGGCAGAACAGAAGGATACGCCGCTGGGTGAAAAAGGAACCCGAATGACTCGCGAGAACATCCGATATGCGATTCCGAATCCTGCGTTAACGCTGACCTCCGCAACGGTATCGGAACGCGGCAAGGAGCTGGACCAAATGATTTGGGATGCGCAGACCCGATACATTATGGGCAAAATCGATGATGCTGGATGGAAGGCAGAAGTCGATAAATGGCTTCAAGCCGGCGGGGAACAAATCATCAGGGAGTATGAATCCGCGTATGCCAACGCTGCTAAGAAGTAAGCTTGCCCCCCTTTCAATGCGGCCGTAATGGTTCGATGACTTAAATCGCTTCTCAAAGAAAAGAGCCGCCCGGACATTTATCCGTTACGGCTCTCTGCAGGAAGCCGACCAGGTTTTCGCGTTACTCGTTCAAAAGTCTCTTTATATAATTGGGCAAAATGAACGAAGCCCGGAACAGGTCGGGATTTATATATTTCGAATGAGTCCACTGAAGCCTGCTCAAATCAGCTTGAAGCGGGCTCCATTTCTTGGATGCAAGCACGAAACACCAGATTCCGCCCGGAAAGGTAGGGACAGTACAAGTATAGGGAAGGACAATAGGGAACAGTCTTTGCAAGTTTTTTACAGTCCCTTTAAGGATATGGGAGGAGTAGTAAGGGGACCCGGCTTGAAAGACGGCTATGCCTTCTTTCGTCAGGCTGTCGTGCACGTATTGATAAAAGGGAGGCTTATACAGACTTGTTGCGGGGCCATACGGATCTGACCGGTCTATCAGAAGGATATCGTAGACATTGGTTTGTTCCTGAATCCATTTATATCCGTCTCGGTATATAAGATGTACTCGCCCGTCTGCATTGTCTTTAGAATCTTGTGTCATCCAGATTTTGCAAGCATCGACAACCCTTTGGTCAATTTCTACCACGTCGATACGTTTCACACTTTCATAACGCATAGCTTCGCGAGCAGGACCGCAGTCTCCGCCTCCGATCATAGCTACATTTTCAGGCATCGGACAGGTGGCCAGCGCGATATGGGAAATCATCTCATTATAGATGAAACCGTCTTTCGATGTAATTTGCGGTGTGCCGTCGAGGATCAGCATCCTGCCAAAAGAACGGGTGTCTGCAATGCTTATTTCTTGATAGGAGGACTGCTCGTAGTGCAGGAGCCGATCAATCTTATATCCTACCTCCATACCCAGCTCCGGAATATCATCCCAAAGCCACAGCTCGTCATTTTCCTCCTTCTGATAACCGGTTAATGAACGTTTTTTGTTCGCCATGACGGAGTAAGCACCACCTTATGGATTCATCTTTATCAATCTTTTCAGCAGTAGGCCATCAGTCCCCTTGTTTTCGCCGGTAACAAAGTGATTCATGTAGCGTGAAAGGTATCGGCCATAGCCTGTATCCGTCTGAAGCAGGAGCTTGTCGACATAATGAACGCCATTGGGTATGTCGTCAAGCAGCATGGTGGCTAGTGCTCCGTATATCCCGCACGCGACCTGAAAATAGGTGGCATTTGTTTTATAGCTCGCATAAATGGTCTTGTTGTCCATCACATTATACATATAGCGTTCCTTATCTTTATAGACAAGCAGCACGCCGACCAAATCCTCGCCTTCCAGCGCGCCGACCGCAGGGTCCAATACTTTATGATTCCAATTCCAAATATCGTCAACCTGATCAAGATGAGTACGAATAGCATTCGTGGTCAAATCATTGACACGATAGATAAAGCCGGTCTCCATATCGAACGCTTGGCCCAAAGTAAGCACCTCTTCGTGGGGCATCAAGCAGCCATGGAACTTTTTGGATCCGAGAGTGACCTCGAACTCAAGAGCATATACATCGTCATATATAAATAGAGGCATGCCGTCCCTTACGAACATCGGATAGTTCAAAATTGCTTCGTCCAGAAAGCACTCGGGAGACCATGTCGAATAAATGGTATGAGGGGTAATCAAGGAAGGATCGAGGTACATGGAATTATCCTGCTCGACGATGTAACAGGCCAGCGGATGCTCCCCGGGAGCTTGCTCCATCAGCTGCAGCGCCATCCATTGTACGACGCCGGGGTTCATGCCGGAGCACACAATGGCCTTGGTATTGGTAAATCGGTTCCTATGCTTTTCGAAATACAAGTAGCGTTCCAGCAGGGTAAACCCTTCAAGCTTCTCATTCTCGTCAACCGAGGTATTCTCTAATGCGGTATTAATGTAGCTGATCCCCAATTCATTGCAGCATTCCAGCATATCAACCGTATCGGCCCAGGAGACGTCAATGACAACGGTCGTTTGTGTATCAATCAAATGCTGCCGCAGCAAGTCACCCCGTTGAAGATCAAGCTGATGCAAAGTGACGGAAGGATATAAATGAGGGATCCATTGCTTGTAGTAATTCAGGTCCCGCTGCTTCTTATCTATGAAATGTAATTTGCTGCTGCGGATCATGGAATGGATAGGATCATCACTTGTTACGTACGCCTTGTCTAATATGGACAGAATGGATTTGGCCACACCCCCGGCGCTTCCCAATATGCTTATAATGGTTTGCATAATCTATCAACTCCTTTCTTTTCTATATTGTATTCATAGAATGAAAGGAGGAACTGATTCAATAATACACAGTCAACCGCATAATTTTTATCTATGGAAAGGTAAATGATACAATGGAAGAGAGTCTGATTGGATTATTGGATGAAGCAGTAAAGGTGCGAAGTATGCGATGGTTCTAATCGATGGTAAGAATCGCTTCTATGAGGTCCCGCTCTTTTTATTACACAGTTTGTCAGAATGATTGATTCTATCTTTGCGTAAATCACGGTACTCTTCAATGTACGTTACTTTGGGGTTACGGCGTTTGCTACTGGAGCGGAAATAGCCGGGTAAATACAATACGGCAGACAGCAATGCAAGAAACATCAATACAGCAATATCTGGATTCATAAGAAACACCTTCCCAGGTTTGGAATGGAACCGCTATATGATCGAGTCCATTGTAACACAGGAATTGTTTATAATGGAAATGCATAATAAATATAATTCCTTATGCATATATAGAATAAGATTTGTTGTAAAGGTATGGAGCTAGAGATCCGAATAGACCTTTTTTTCTCCATTGAGAGTGTGGCTAAACACAGGGCCGCGTCGAAAAAAGTGATCTAATGATTATTCCTCCGTTGGGGATATAGCTAGAAAAAAAGAGCGTTTCCAAGTACAATTGAACGACAGGAAGCGAAGGCGCAGCAGTCATAGAGCAAAGACTCTTGGCTGCTGCGCATATTTTCGTCCTGCCAACGTATTAGTTAAGGGTATGTATGCATGGTGATCAGGTAAATCAGCAATGAGGAGGCGGATATTAAAATGAAAGAGCATGCAAAACAGACGGCGTTAAGATATGTCCGAGCCGTACAGCAATATGCCGACATCATGATGGATAAAGCTCGTGACCGGTATGGTGCCGAAGCAACTCCGCTCTTTGCCGATGGAATTCACTCGGAAACCTATGAGCCGGTGCAATGGCTGTCGGGAGGCGAGACATGGATAGTATCCAATCTGGCCAATCAGCAAAACTGGCTTAGGACGTTGGACGGACTCAGTGAATTGACAGGAGATTCGCGTTACCGGAATGCAGCTGAAAGCGCTGTCCGTTATGCGTTCGACCATCTCCGTTATGGCCGTCTGATGTGCTGGGGAGGCCACATGGCGTTTGATCTGCAGAGCAAACGGCAGGTATTTGCAGCGGACAAGGGACCGCAGCACGAATTGAAATGCCATTATCCCTACTATGAGCTGATGAACCGTGTAGACCCGGAAGAGACGGCATCGTATATCGAGGCCTTGTGGGAAGGGCATGTTGCCGACTGGAGCAATCTTGAATTCAGCCGGCATGGTCAACCTGTAGAGAAGAACGGGCATACGCGGGAGGCTTCTTCTGTCTGGGAGCATGAATATGACAACAATTCCCCGGTATTTTTTACGAGCAAAGGTTTAACGTTCATTAATGCGGGAAGCGATCTATATTATGCTGCTGCCTTGCTGCATCGCTTTAGCGGTGATGAAAGGCCGCTGGCTTGGGCTAAACGGCTAGCCTATCGGTATGTAGAAACCAGGAACCCCCAGACGGGTCTCGGCGGCTACCAGTTCAGCATTTCGGTACTGCCCGGTGTGCGGGGAGACCGCGCGATCGACCAATTCGGGGAACAGCTGAAGGAGCATGCCCCGATCGAGGCTACGTTAACTACAGCTAATCAAGCGCACACCATCATTGGAGAGGCGGCCTTGTGCCGGATGTCCTTGGCGGAGGCTCTAGGGGATGCAGGCCGGGATTTTCTGGACTGGGCTGTTCAAGATTTGGCGGCCTATGGCCAACACGCCTATGACCCTTCGGACAATACTGTTCACCCCATGCTGACCAACGGCACGAGATTGACGGGATTGGTGATGGAGAAGTCCGGATACTACGGGCAGGAAGGACAGCAGCTCCAGGCTCACAAGGCCGATTATCTGCTGCTCTGGTCTTATGTTACTGGTTATCGCCTGTCCGGCCGTGAAGAGCTGTGGACCGTTGCGAGAAGCATGGCAAAGGGCCTCGGCTTTGGCGATATCGGAGAATCCGCACGAGCGTTGCCTTTCCTGAATATGGAGACGGCTTGTACCCATCCTCATGGAATCTTCGTCATGCTGGAGCTGTTCAAGACGACACATCAGCGTAAATTTTTACAGCTTGCGCAAAGAATCGGCGACCGCCTGCTGCTGCACCGCAGTCACAGAGGCTTGTTCATGGCAAGTGCAGATCATGAGTATGCCAAGCTGGACGCATTGGAGCCGTTGGCACTTCTTCATCTTGCGGCCGAGCTTCAGGGAGTGCGCGGCCGAATGCCGGTGTATTGCGGAGGCAGACCCTTCTTTGCCGCAGCCTATGACGGGCAGGGACATATGACGGATAATACCTTCTTGTATGCCAGAGTGAAGAACCGGGCTGTGCAATAAAGGAAGGACCCGGCGGCGTGCCTTTTCTTTTGTACTTTAAAGCAGCGCCTGAAACTGGTATCATGATAAGAGGATACATAGAAAAAGGAGATGACTGGAAAATGTCAGTAGGCATTTTAGCACACAATGTAGGAACGTTTCCTTACGCGGAACTGGCGGCCAAGGTCGCCTCGTATCAATATAAATATGTACAGCTTGCCTTATCCAAAGCCATTTCGGACGTGGATTGCAGCTTGGGCAAGCTGAGTCCCGGATTGGCCAACAGCATCGCTGAGGCCTTCGATCGAAACGGAGTGAAGATTCCGGTGCTGGGCTGCTATGTCAGCTTGATCGAGCTGGATGATACCGCATTCAGACATAATGTGGACCGGTTCAAGGAGCATCTGCGCATGGCCAAGCATTTCGGTACGGCGATCGTGGCTACGGAAACCGGCGTCCCTGATACGGATCAATACGACCGTTACGCCAAACGGCTTCGGTCCGCCGTGGAGGAGCTTGTGGAGGAAGCGGAGAAGTGGGGCGCCTTCATCGGCCTGGAGGCCGCAAATCGCCACTTGATCGGCTCTGCTCCACAATTGGCCGAGCTGATCGACGAGATGCCGTCGTCCAATATCGGAGTCGTTATCGATCCGGTAAACCTGATGACCCAAGAGAACTTCGAGCGTCAGCATGAGGTCATGCAGGAAGCATTCCGGCTTTTGGGCAATCGTGTCGTCAGCGTTCATGCCAAGGATATGAGGCTGAATGCTTCCGGGAAGCTAGAGACCGTAGCTGCAGGCAGAGGGATGCTGGATTACGGCATGTTCATGGATCTGGTTCGTCAGCATAAACCGCTGGTACATATGACGCTGGAAGGCGTAGATATGGATAGCATGGATTTCTCCCGTGACTATGTGCTTCGTCACCGGGCGGGGGTATAAGCATCCATGACGATGGACAAAGCCGCTCCGGCAACCTCGAGGCCGAATGCCTTCTTGAATCGGTTGTATGCAGAGAATACAGGCCGCCATGTGTCCTTTTTCGGAACGGGAGCAGCACGTGAGCATCGAAGACCGTTCATGAGGGAGAAGCTGAAGGAACTGCTTGGCCCATTGCCAGGACAGTCCGCGGAGCTTCAGCCCGTCGTGCTGGAAACGGCGGATTGCGGAGAGTATATCCGGGAACGGGTAGCGTTCTCGACGTACGACGATTTAACGATGCTTGCCTATGTTCTGGTGCCCAAGGGAGAGACCGTCAATGGCGGGGGCAAGCGCCCCGCCGTGCTGGCTGTTCACGGACATGGCTTCGGCAGCAAGGAAGTGGTCGGGCTGACGCCGGATGGCAGGGATAACACGGGGAATCCGAATCTGTACAAGCATTTTGCAATCTCCCTTGTGCAAAGGGGCTTTGTCGTCATTGCCCCGGAGCTGCTCGGCTTTGGCGACCGCCGAATGGAGCAGGACGCTGCTCTGGAGCCTGGCGCCAACTCCTGCTTCAGACTGGCTTCGTCGCTCATGATGATGGGCCAATCGTTAGCGGGTGTCCGGGTCTATGAGCTGCTTCGAACGCTGGATTACGCCCAATCTAGAGAAGACATCGATCCCGAGCATATCGGATGCATGGGAATGTCGGGGGGTGGAATGGTGACGGCATTGGCGTCGGCCATCGATGAAAGGATCGGAGCTACCGTCATCAGCGGCTATGCGAATAGGTTCAGGACCAGCATTATGGACCGCAATCACTGTCTGGACAACTATGTCCCGGGCATGCTGGAATACGGAGAGATGCCGGAGTGGATCGGTTTGATTGCCCCAAGGCCGCTTTTTATTGAATCGGGGACCGGAGACACTGTATTTCCTATCAAGGGCTCGCATGAAGCTATAGAAGCACTGCAGAAGATATACGACGATGCAGGCGCTGCGGCCCATTTCGGGTATGAGATTTTTGAAGGGAAGCATGAAATATCCGGAGCACGATCTTATGATTGGCTGGAATCGAGTCTGGGGCTTTAGCTGCTGTCATTTTACTATTTTATAAGTAATTTTAGAGCTTGAACCAAGGTCTTGCCGTTATGTTAACGGCCGGGCCTTTTTTCATCAGAATTAGTAAGATCCTCCGAGGTCATCGCTAATATGCTCCACAAAGTACCTAAATCAGCTTCGAAGCCAAGGAAAGGAATGGTTCCCCAAGCTGGAGCATGAATTGACGTTGAAGATCAACATACATAACTGCGGGAATCCGAAGTGATTACAGAACTCTTCTTTTTTTCCGCCGTAATGCATAAGCTTTAACGTACATGCCCTGGATGTCTGATTCATGGCGACAAGCTCTGCGTACGTTAGGGGGATGCCGGATGCTGGTGCTTAGACGAAGGTGGAGAAGCAGTCCTACGGGGACAAAAAAGCTTAAACGCAATATGCTGCTGCTTCTTCTCGTTATCGTGTTATTGACGGTGCAATCGTTCGTATATATCGAGAAAAACTTGAGGCCGCCCTTGGTCAACCTGGCAAAGGTCAGAATCAAGCAAATGGCTACGCAGGCGATTAATAAAGCCATTTCGGACCGGATTGCGCGAGGAACAAACTTTGAACAGCTTATTGACTGGCGCACGGACAAGAACGGCAAGACCACCGGCTTCATGCTGAATTACGCAGAGCATATGCGGATTACGGCGGAGACGATTGAGACCGTGCAAGGCCAGCTTTCCCAGCTTCAGGCGATTCCGGAGCATATCCCGCTCGGGCAGGCGATGAACAGCTCGATTATCGCTTCCTTCGGTCCCAACATCCCGGTAAGACTCGTCCCTGCAGGCAATGTAAAGGTGGATTTGAATACAAGATACCAGAATGCCGGTATTAATATGATCCTCGTGGAGGTTTATATTCATATTACCGCGGAAGTCAGCGTCATAATACCTTTTGATTCGGAGCCGGAGGTCGTTGAGACGGAGGTGCCGGTCTCGTATGCGCTGATTGTGGGTGATGTACCGACGTATTATTTTGATGGAAAAGGCAACTCAACCGGTGCCAACACGCCTCCGCCTAATCTGTCATTACCGCGGATCAACGCTCAGCAATCGAAGAACGGTGCGGAATCCGGGGCTCATGGGAGCTCCTCTGCCGAAGGCCTGCCCAAATAATAATCAAACCGACCTGTTATTTTGCGGGGTCGGTTTTTTTCGGCTATCTGTGGAAAAAAAGACCGCCATTCTGCACTTCTGCAAGAAAGAGGGTCTTGTAAGCTCATTTCTTTTTCCGCATGCGTTCCTCGCGCTCCCACTTCCGTAAATGCGGATACGGGTCAAAAGACCATTCGGTCAAGCCGTTATCGCGGTACATGCCGTAATGCAAATGCGGCGGAAACTTGCCGGACGTACCGGGTTTGCCGTATCCGGAGCTGCCAACCCATCCGATAACTTGACCGGGGGCGACGATATCTCCTTTTTTGACTTCCTTGTTAAAACCGGACAAATGCGCGTAGTAATGGTAGACATTATTTAGATCCCGGATTCCTACCCGCCATCCTCCATAGGGGTTCCAGCCCATTTCCTCAATGAACCCGTAAGCCGCGCTGCGGACAGGAACGCCGTATCCTGCAAACAAGTCGGTTCCTTCGTGGATCCGGTATCCGCCCCAGCCGCGGCTGGCCCCCCACGTACTGCGATAGGAATAGTCCGCATTGGGAGGGAGAACAAACGCATGTTCATGCAGATCCAGCGTGTCATACTTGCTGTAAATTTTAGCAAACTCCTGGATTCGATCTACGCTCCGTGTATTTTGATAATATTCCCACAGTCCGATACGAAGATCTTCTTCAACCGAGCCATGCTTCAGCAGAAGACTTGCCATGGAATAGAGGAGGTCCTGGTCGTTTTTTCGATCTGCTTTCCCGTCTCCGGAGCCGTCCCTGCCAATTCCGTTAAACAGAGCGATGGTCCCTTCATTCGTATCCTCGTGATCCGGGTTCATCATGCCGCACCATTGAAGCTCAGTAAAATGAATTCCTATGAGTCCGCTGCTACTATGGGGCCGTTTGCGGGCTAAATTGATCGTACGTTCATATTGATCGATAGCCGCCAGGTAGTACCATGGAATTCCGGTCACAGCACTCATTTTGTCAAATAAATCTTTGCGGTCGGCAAAAACCGCCTTCATATTATTGCTGTCCTTTCCCGGTTTGGGAGCTTTGGCTGCCGGGGCTGCCGCTGATGGAGCCGTTCCAAGGAACAAACTGCTGCACAAAGCTACTATGAGGATAGGATTCATCCATCTCGCTGCCATAAGCGTTTAACCTCCACAATTGGTCGTATGACTTTACAGTCCATTCATCAGTTAGTCATAGGATGTGACGATTCTAAGCATTTTATCCAAGAGAAGGTTGAAGCTGGCGGGGAACAATTTATTTTCAGCGGACACAATTTTTGTTATAATGATGGAATTTATAAGCATCTACATAGTTTTGGAGGGATGAGCGTGGGGTTTCAACACAGGGATGAACATATAGATGACGGAATGCTGCTGCTTCAGGCCAATATCGACGACATGAATCCCGAGCTGTGCTCCTATATCGGTGAGCTGCTTTTTGAAGCGGGTGCTAATGATGTATATTGGATACCGATTATCATGAAAAAAGGCCGTCCTGGCGTGATGCTTAACGTCTTGACGGATGAGAAGCAGCTGGATCGGCTGGAAGAGGTTATTTTTCGCGAGACGACAACCATTGGGCTGCGGTATATGAGGGCGTCCTGCCATCGTTTAGGCAGAGAATTCAGGCAAGTGACAACGCCATGGGGGCCGATTCATGTAAAAGTCGGCTATCATAAAGGACAAATGGTTCAGTTCGCGCCGGAGTTTAAGGAGTGCGAGCTCGCGGCAAGGACGCATAGCGTACCGCTAAAGCAAGTGTATGATGAGGTCAGGCGTCAATTTTTGAATCAGGAAAAATAGGGAAAAAATAAACCGCCCAATCGGGCGGTTTGGATTTTACAATTATTGTTTCACGCAGGAGGAGTTAACTCCGCAGTCCCCTTGCGTTGAATGCTCATGCTCGGGTAACAGCCCGTGATCGTGGTGATGATCATCGGAGTGGCCATGGTCATGATCGTGTGAATGTCCATGGTCATGATCATGGTGATGGTGATCGTGAGAATGCTTATGGTCGTGATCATGGTGATGATGATCGTGGGAATGCCCATGGTCGTGATCGTGGTGATGATGATCGTGAGAATGCCCGTGGTCGTGGTCATGATGATGATGGTGATGATCATGCTCGTGTTGATGCTCGGCGACAGGCTGAATACTCTCGATCTGGAATTTATGCACGAACGGATCGGCCTTCCCGATAACAACCCGGAGTACATTCGGCTGGTTCGGTAAATCGCGGGTTCCTGCGCCATAACCGATAGACTCGACGATCATTGGGGGATAGCCCTTCGCGAATTCATCCACCAGCCCCGAAATGATTCCGGCGCCTGTCGGCGTAGTCATTTCTACAGAATAGGAGGTCGGGGCGATTGGAAGCCCCCGCATCATTTCGAGAGTAGCCGGGGCGGGAACCGGATAAATTCCGTGATCGCAGCGCACCGTACCTGATCCCAACGGGACAGGGGACGAGTAAATTTTCTCCACATCCAGGGAGTCCATAGCCAGGGCAACTCCGATAACATCCACGATGGAGTCCATAGCACCTACCTCATGGAAGTGTACTCGTTCAACAGGAATATCATGAATTTTCGCTTCGGCGACGCCGATTTTTTCAAATATGGCCAAGCTCAGCTTAACAACCCGCTCATTAAATCCGGCGTTAAGGATATGCCTTACAATCTCGGAATAATGGCGGTGATGGGACGGAGCTGTTTCAGGATCCAGGACGACATCCATCTTAAGGGCGGAGATGCCTTTTTTATTGACACGCTTCCACTCCAAAGTAAACGGCTCGATATCCAGCTTACGCAGCTCGTCCTCGATATAATCGCGGTCTGCTCCGGCATCCACCAAGGCTGCCAAGGTCATGTCGCCGCTGATACCGGAGAAACAATCCAAATAGGCAATTTTCATCGTTTAATCCCTCTTTATACTAATTTTATGTATCAGAGCTGCGTTATACCCGGCCCCGAAGCCGTTATCGATGTTGACGACCGAAACACCGGAGGAGCAGGAGTTCAGCATGGCCAGCAGTGCGGCCAGTCCCTGAAAGCTGGCGCCGTACCCGACGCTTGTCGGCACTGCAATGACCGGCTTGGAGACCAGACCTCCAACCACGCTGGTCAAGGCACCTTCCATACCCGCGGCAACGACGATGGCGGTTGCGTCGCGGATGACATCCAGCCTGCGGAACAGACGGTGAATTCCGGCTACTCCCACATCGAATATGCGCTCTACGCGGCATCCCATAATCTCTGCAGTCAATGCCGCTTCTTCGGCGACCGGAAGATCGGATGTTCCCGCACAGACGACAGCAATGTAGCCCTTGCCTTCAGGCTTGCGGGCCGCTTCCGAGCCGTACCAGGTCAATACGCGGGCTGTCGGGTTGTAGGTTACGCCGTTAAGCTTGCTTTGAACATAATCCGCCTTATCCTGGCTGATTCTTGTGGCAAGCACGCGATCCGACTGCTGCATCAAGCGTTCAAAAATAACAGCAACTTGCTCCGCCGTCTTGCCTTCACCGTAAATAACCTCCGGAAAGCCTGTTCGTCTCTCGCGGTCCAGATCCAGCGTAGCAAAGCCCAGATCGTCGACACGACCGTTTGGAGAGGACTGATTCATGATTTCATCCAGATGCCGTTGTGCTTCAGAGACATCAAGATCACCGGAACGTACAAGCTTGAGTATCGATTCAACATTTATCATAAAAAACGCATTCCCCCGAATATGATTTGAACTGAAATAGCTGGCATAATGTCTCTCTTAGTGTATCACAAATAAAATGGAAAGTGGATTGTTCTGACGTTCGTTGATATAATAGCTTCAAAGAGATTGGACAATGAACTAGAAAGCAGGGACAGAACCATGTCTACTCGTCAAATAGAGCGTAAACCGGACTGGCTTAAAATTAAGCTGACGACCGGAGATAATTTTAAAGAACTAAAAAATATGATGCGCGGCAAAACGCTGCACACGGTGTGTGAAGAAGCGAAGTGCCCGAATATTCATGAATGCTGGGCTAACCGTACGGCGACCTTTATGATTCTGGGAGACATCTGTACACGGGCATGCCGGTTTTGTGCGGTGAAGACAGGTCTTCCGACCGAGCTGGATCTTCAGGAACCGGAACGGGTTGCCGAAGCGGTTGAGCAGATGGGTCTTCAGCATGCCGTCGTCACTTCCGTTGCAAGGGATGATTTGGCGGACGGCGGAGCTTCAATATTTGCGGCTACGATTGCGGCCATTCGCAAGCGCTCTCCTCTGTGCAGCGTAGAGGTGCTCATTCCCGACTTTTTGGGCAGCGAATCCTCTCTTCGTACGGTTCTGGAAGCCAAGCCGGATATTTTGAATCATAATATCGAGACGGTGGAGAGGCTTTCCGATAAAGTTCGTGCACGGGCAAAATACCGCCGGTCATTGGAGCTGCTTCAGCGGTCCAAGCATATGGCGCCGCAAATTCCTACCAAATCGAGCATTATGCTGGGTGTCGGCGAGGAATGGGATGAAATTTTGCAGACGATGGACGATCTTAGAGAGGTTCAATGCGATATTATGACGATTGGTCAATATTTGCAGCCGTCGCTGAATCATTTGCCGGTTACCAAATATTATCCTCCGGAGCAATTCGCAGAATTGAAGGAAGAGGGAATGAAGAGGGGCTTCAGCCATGTCGAGTCGGGTCCGATGGTGCGCAGCTCTTACCATGCGCATGAGCAAGTGAAATCCGCTCGGCAGGCGTAAACCGTACGGCTGCCCCGGACGAACCCGGTCATCATTATTACTTTATCTATCCGGGGACAACGGCGAAGGGAATGATCATCTGCCTGAACAGCTTGCAGTTTTTCACCGGACTCTTAGGAGGGACCCAATTTAGTGATCCATATAGCCAATAAAACGTACGAAGTGGTAGTTGACCATAAAAACGGCTGGAAGCCGGATGCATTCCGCGATCGTTACAGCGAGGTGCTGGAGCGATATGATTTTATTGTCGGTGACTGGGGCTACAACCAGCTGCGTCTGCGCGGTTTCTTTAAGGATACGCATCCGAAGGCAACCAAAGAGACCTCTATAGCAACCTTGCAGGATTATCTGAATGAGTACTGCAATTTTGGCTGTGCTTATTTTATTATCGAGAAAATCCCGAATAAGCACCAAGCGAACCAGCCTCAGGAGTCCGCGGAGCAGTCGGAGCCGGATTTGCAAGAGAGTACGGCCTCTGAACAGCCTCATAATACCGAGCCTAAAGAGCCTGCATCGAACCGGGAGCCGCAAAAGGAGGTTCAACAGCCTCAACAACCCCAGAATCATCATCCGCAGTCTCGACGGAACCAGCATCCGAACCAACAGAGCAAAGATGCAAACCATAATCATCATTCAAGACCGCGTAACCATCATAACAAGCAAGGTAATCCATCCAAGCAAGGCCAGCAGCATGTAAAGCAGCAGTAAAATGAAATTAAAGAGCCAGTCCGTCAGGATTGGCTCTTTTTGTATGCAGCAAGAGAAAAAAGCCCTGACCAATAGGTCAAGGCTTTCTTTCCTGGATCGGCTCGTATCCGATAAACGCTTCACGTACACGGCTCCAGAAGGGAAACGGACGGAAACGCGCAAATTTCACTTTTTTTCCGGCGGCGACCATACTGCGAATCGAGATAATATCGTTTCTCTGCATAATGACGTGATCAAGCGAGAGCAGGATCGTTTGATGGCTCCGCGGATAAATGTCGCAGTGATGATGCTTGGGCAGCAGGATCGGAGATCCCAGCGTCCGGAAAACCCTGTTGTTAATAGATGCGATCTCGGCTATCTGGATGGCATCCAGCGACGGATGTACGATGGCTCCGCCCAAGCTTTTGTTATAAGCCGTGCTGCCGGGCGGCGTCGAAATACAAATACCGTCTCCTCGGAACGTCTCGAACGGCTCGTCGTTAATATGAAGCTCGGCCATCAGGGTCACATCTACACCCTTTAACGTAAATTCGTTAAGGGCTAATTGCGTTTCAATCCCTTGAGCGGTTGTAATTTGAATCTCCACGAGCGGGTATTTGACGACACGAAGGTCGTTGAGTCTGGAGCTCTCGATCATCATATCGGCAAGCAGCTCCACTTCATCGGGCTTCCAATCGGCAAAAAAACCGAGCCGGCCTGTATGGATACCGACGAACGCGATGGTTTCCAGTTGGTCCTTGTATTGATGGAACGCATGGAGCATCGTTCCGTCTCCGCCGATAGACAGCACGACATCAGGCGTCTCCTCGTCATGGATCAATCCATGCGGTTCTACGAGCCTGTGGAAGGTTTGCATTAATTGGAAGGACACTTCATCGCCGCGATGTACTACGTTATATTTCAAATGAATATCCTCCTAAGGGTTTTCCGAAGGAAAACCTAACTTCGAAAGCATGGGCTTGGGTTTTCTATAAGAAAACCTAACTTCGAAAGCATAGACTTGGGTTTTCCGAAGGAAAACCGCCCTCATTAGCATACCATGTTAGTCCTCGGATCGCGAGCAGTATTCATCAATCTGATGGGTCAAGCTCTCAGGGACATCGCGGAATTCAACGGCAATACGGTATGAATCATTGCTGAAATTCGTCACACGGACAATTTCACCGTTAATGACAAATTTGTTCGGATGATCAGGCAGTACGAAGCTAAGCTCCAGGAACAACGGATAAAAAATTCTCGTATTCGTAATAAACGAAAGCCCGCCCGCAGAAATATCCTGAATTTGTCCGGAAAAAGCGATCCCTTGATGGGTCGAAGCTTTGCGGACTCCAATAATACGGCAAGTAAGGGGCGTCCTTACCGGGAGATGGATACGTTGGAACCGGCGATTTTGAAACGTGCTTAAATCCTGAGGTGCTGATAGCGTTAAGGAACAAACGTTACGTTTGGTTTCGACGTGAAGCAGGTCTACAAAGGCGTAATAAAGAATACCCCGTTCACGGAACGAGAATTCGATAAAGCACACGTGGTGCAATTTTTCCAATGGATTCATCGAGTGAAATTCCATCGTGGCAACCAGCTGCTGTTCATCGACCTTTTGCAGAACGAAGCTGTCTTCATAGCAGAACGGCATGCCTTCTTTGGTCTCACCGACAATGATAAGATTGCAGCTCATACGCGGTACAATCATTTCGAAAGATAAAGCTTGGTTCCAATTCATAGGATCACCATTATGTAATAGTAGTAAACATTACTTCCATAATAATCAATATTGACAGATAACACAATGCCGGATGAACCGGAAAAGGCAAATCGCCCCCAACTAAAGACCTAAATGGTCTTTAATAGGGAGCGATTCGTTCACAAAGTTGTCACCAAAGGTACTTCGAAGGAGGTAGCGAAATTAGGGCTTACCGGGTGAACCCGAACGGAGAAATGAGCTCTATGGCGCAGATGAGAGGGGATAACGGCCCTGTATTGAACGGTTCGTTCCTCTAGTTCTTTGGTCGGCTCCATAGCCACTACGACCTGGTGCCATCCGTCCGGACGTTCCTCGTAGTATACGAGCTCCACACGGGTATCCTTATACCACACTGGACCAAACCTTACGGTAGCGGTAACTTCCTTCAACTGTTGGCGGGAATCAGTTAACGGGGACTTGGCTTCCGCTGTCTTATTCACGTTATCGTTCACTTCCAGGATGCGAACATAATGCCAGTTGGCAAAAATAAACTGCTTGAAATCCGCAACTTTGGTCGCCATATCATAATCCTCGGCTAAGAAGGCCAGTGTCCTTTTTAACGAAGGGATGTACGTATGATTCGTATAATCCATCACCATCCGGTCCGTATTGTAGACAGGAGCCAGAGTTTGGATGGAGCGCTTCATCCGGGCTACCCACTGATGAGGGAGCTTTCCCTGATTGTAATAGAGGGGGACGATTTCCTGCTCCAGCTTCCGGTAGATCGATTCCGTATTTTCCCGTTCCTGGGTTTGCCAATCGGCATCATTATTGGCTTCGATGCTCCAGCCGTTGCTGCCGTCGTAGCCTTCTTCCCACCAGCCGTCCAGCACGCTGAAGTTAATAACGCCGTTCAGGGCAGCTTTCTGCCCGCTGGTCCCGCTCGCTTCATAAGGTCTGCGAGGGTTGTTCAGCCACACGTCAACGCCTTGAACCAAATAACGGGCCAAGTTCATATCGTAATTTTCCAAAAGGACGATTTTTCCACGGAACCGGTCCATTTGAGATACGCGATAAATTTCTTTGATCATTTCCTGACCGGGGTGATCGGCAGGATGGGCTTTGCCTGCGAACAAAAGCTGAACGGGACGATCCGGATCATTGATCAAGCGATCCAAGCGGTCCAAGTCATTAAAGATCAGATTCGCTCTTTTGTAGGTAGCGAACCTGCGGGCAAATCCAATGGTCAGCACCTGCGGGTTCAGGAGGCCGCGCACTTCCTCAACCTTATCAGCAGGCAGGTCGTTGCGTCTCCGCTGCTCCCGAAGGTTGGCCCTGGCCAGGCGGATCAGCTTCTCCTTCAGGTGCATATGAACTTCCCATAAGGATTCTGACGGAATCAAATCAAGGGATCGCCATAAATCGGTGTTCGTCTGGTTTCGAAGCCAGGTTCCCGGCATGAAGCGGCTGTACAGCTCCTTAAGCTCAGGCGCCAGCCAGGTGCTCAAATGCACACCGTTCGTGATGTGCCCGATAGGCACTTCCTTCTCGCCGATATTGCCGTGAAAAGAGCGGAACATATTCCTGGACACCTGACCATGGAGCTTGCTGACTCCGTTGCGGAGAGCCGCCGTATTCAAGGCCAAATGCGTCATGTTGAACAGGGGCTTAGAACTCTCCAGCCCAAGCTTCATCCAAGCATGTTTATGCTCCTTCCAGCGGGAAAATAAAAAGCTGAAATAATAATCCACCATAGGCAGAGGAAATGCATCATGCCCGGCAGGAACCGGTGTATGCGTAGTAAAGACGGAGCTCGCGCGAATGACTTCAACCGCCACATGAAAAGGAATTCCGGCCTCGAGCTGCTCCTGAATCCGTTCTATAGCCTGGAAAGCGGCATGCCCTTCATTAATGTGATACACCGCGGTAGGCACCTTGAGCGCCCTCAGTACCTTTACGCCGCCCATTCCGAGCAAGATCTCCTGCGCGATGCGGACATCCTGATTGCCTCCGTACAGCTGACCGGTCAGATCCCGGTCCCATGGACTGTTGCCTTCGATATCCGCATCGAGCAAATAGTTTATATTCCGGCCGACAAGCACCTGCCATACCTGCAGCTTGACTATTCGATCCGCGAGAGGGACCTCAATCATCAGCGTCTCTCCATGGTCGTTCAGCACCGGGAGAATAGGGAGTTTGGAGAAATCGTAGGATAGCGCATCCGATTGTTGTCTGCCTTCCGCATCGATTTTTTGATTAAAATACCCTTTCTTGTACAGCAGTCCGATACCCACAAGAGGAATTCCCAGATCACTTGCGGATTTGCAGTGGTCTCCGGCCAATACACCGAGGCCGCCCGAGTAGATAGGAAGCGATTCATGGAAGCCGAATTCGGCGGATAAGTACGCAATTTTATAGGAAACGAAATCAGGATACGTCTTCTGGAACCAGGTCTGCTCGTGGCAATAGTCATCCCATTGCTGAATAACCCGATCATAATGATGGATAAAGTCCTCATCATGAATCAACGCTTCCCATACCTCCGGCTCGGTTTCCATGAGCAAACGAACGGGATTATGCACGAATTGGTCCCAACGATTCCGGTCTATTCGGGCAAACAGCTCAAGCGCCTCGGAATTCCAGCTAAACCACAGGTTGTAGGCTATTTCCGGCAATCGCTCTATGGCTTTGGGCAGCTTCAAATCCGCATAAGGAAATTTCGTATTCATGAGAACCACCATCCTTTACGTTCGTACGTCTTTAGACGGTCTTATTATCTTGTTATATCAATCTCTTCATACATTGCTTAACCACATAGTACAGGCACAATAACACGGCAAGCGCAAGCATGACGCTGACAAAAGTCAAGAGTCCCCACGGCAGCGTAAACTGCCATAAAGTAGTCAAAGGGGAAGTGACGTCCATGTCGGGAACCATAGCGGCCAAGGTGCTGCGGGTCGATTGCATCGGCTCCCATAGCAGGAATACGGCGGTGAAAGCCATAAGGCCATGAGCCAGTCGGGACAAGCAAAAGGGAAGATATCTTAAATCTGTCCGCTGAAGCAGGCTGACCACTTGGGCATGCACGGACAACCCGGCCCAGGATAGAACGAAGGCTGCGATCGCGACCTTATAAACGAGCGGAATTTGCGCACCGGCTCCTCCGGCCGCTTTGGCGCCTAGCGTAACCTCGAAAAATCCGTTTGCAACCGCCTGGGAGAGCGCAAGCGGAACGTCAAACTGTTGAAGCACCGCATTAATCCCTATGTAGAAAATGTTCATGATATGCGCGGAAGCCAGCACTTCCATAACAGCGGAGAAGAAGACAACCAGTCCGCCGACGACGAAAATAAGCGAGAGGGAAGAGGTGACAGCCTGCTTCAGCATCTCTCCTAAAGGCCGGCCATCCTTCATCCTGGCGGTGTGCATCGCATTGAACGCGCGGAGCCATATAGGCTGTGACGAGGTACTGTCCGTTTGAGGGCCAGGCTGTAAGGCGGGAATAGGCGATTTCCTGCCGTGATAACGCATCATAATGCCAAGCAGCATCGCCGTTCCATAGTGTGCCGTGGCGAGAATGCCGGCTAGTCCCGCATCGTGAAAGAAGCCGATGGATACGGCTCCGATCAAGAAGATAGGGTCCGAGGAGGTGGTGAAGGAAACCAGCCGCTCGCCTTCCTCGCGGTTGACCAGCTTCTGGTCCCACAGCTGCGAGGTAAGCCTTGCGCCTATCGGGTAGCCTGCCGCGAATCCCATTGCCACGACAAAGCCCCCGATGCCGGGAATTCTAAAGACAGGCCGCATTAACGGGTCCAGCAGCGTGCCGAAGAAATGAACGATGCCTACCCCGAGCATCATTTCGGCTATGACAAAAAAGGGAAATAAGGCCGGGAACAGAACGTCCCACCAGATGGCTACCCCTTTGATAGACGCTCGAAACACCTCGGACGGGAACAGGAGCATCAGGCACATCAGAGACAGCATCATCAGCGAAATGAGCGTTATCGAGCCATATTTTTTCATGGGTAGATCCTCCTAAGAGTTTTTGCGCCAGCAAAAACTGGCGACGGAAGCATAAGCTAAGAGTTTTTGCGCCAGCAAATCGACTCCGAAATTGTACAACCATCATTTACTTATATGAATGATCTTGGGGAGACATGCCTCCGGGAAGCGGGGACAAACTGTCAGAAAAATATGATATTTTACTGTAGAATGGCTGGATTTAACGTTGATTTATGGTACAATAGTACCAATATGAGAATGAGGAGTTGGTCAAATGACAGGTGTGATTGCTGGAATTCTCGTATGTGCGTTCGTATATGTCATTAGGGAAACCTTAATGACCTCCGGTGAAGAGGATTTGGAAAGCTGATGCCCTTCGGATATTGCGGTTTCTTCTAAGTCTGGATGCTAATCGCGTGGAGCATTAGCATCTTTTTTTGTTATATAGAAGGAACAAGGGATAGATCCATTTTATAAAAAAGAGCAGGTGAGAAGACGAGATGTCCGGTCAGCAGGATTCGCAGAACATCACGCCTTATGAGGCATTGGGAGGGGCAGCGACGTTTCGCCGTATCGTAGAGGAATTTTATCCTCTGGTACAAGCTCATCCGTTAATCGGTCCCTTATTTCCGGAAAATATAGATCCGGTAATGGAAAAGCAATATATGTTTTTGACGCAGTTTTTTGGAGGTCCATCCCTCTATTCAGATGTACATGGACACCCGATGATGCGTGCGCGTCATATGCCGTTCGAAATTACAACCCGGCATGCGGATGCATGGCTTGGCTGCATGAAGCAGGCGCTCACCAAAGTAGGGCTTGCTCCTGAGCTTCAGGAGTTTGTGCTCGAAAGGCTGAAGGGGCCTGCTTATCATTTCGTGAACAGCTGATCGGGTCGTTTTGTTTCGGGTTCGATTAAAGTCATGACTTGCGGATGGTTTGGCAGCCATCCGCTTATTGCGCCAATGGATAAACTACATGACAAAGGAAGTGGACTTGTGGTCGAGCCTTTATTTCAGGTGAAGGTCGAATGCGCGTACTGCGAAGCAACCTTCGAGACGTCAAGAGTAAGGCCGAGCTTCAAGAAAGCGAAGCAGACGGATACGGATTTTTGTATTCATTATAAAGACATCAACCCCGATTACTATGTCGTCAGGGTATGTCCATCCTGCGGCTACGCCAGCACGGAGAATACATCCCCTCACTTTCTGCCGGCTCAGAGAGAGCTGTTCAAGACCAAGGTGGCGGAGCAGTGGTCAATGAAGGATTACGGGCAGGAGCGAAGCTGGGAAGACGCGCTGTATACTTATAAGCTGGCCCTGCTTTGCGCCCAGATTAAGAACGAAAAGGGGCGCGTCATCGCGGGCCTGCTGCACCATATCGCCTGGCTGTACCGTTACAAGCATGACACGGAGCAGGAGCAGCGGTTCCTTCAGTTCGCGCTGGACGCTTACACAAGCGTGTATGAAACAGAAGGTGCGGAGCTTAATAACGCCCGTCTCATGTATTTGATGGGGGATTTGAACCGCAGGCTCAAAAACTATAATGAAGCGGTCAAATGGTTCGGCCGGGTCATCAACGATAAACGCATCATGGATGCCGCTATGATCAGAGCCTCCCGCGAACAGTGGGCGGCTACCCGTGAGGAGATGCTGGCGGAGAGGCTGGAGCTCCCTCAGGAAATGATGGAGTAAAAGCAAGGCAGCTTACATACGGAAAATAAATAACGCATAGTGCTCATTCAGGGATCGAATGAAGCATTATGCGTTATTTGTTGCCAGGGAAGGTTCGGGTGCATAGAACGTATAGCGGTTTTTTCCTCTGTTCTTGGATTGGTAGAGAGCTTCATCCGCTTCGGATATGATGCGCAGCAGATCCTTGTTAGCGCTGTCGGAAACGGAAATGCCAACGGAGATGGTGACCGGAAGGGCGCTCTTGGCTTGGTAGGAATGCTCTGCAACCGCTTTACACAGCCTGTGCGCATAGTGCTCCAACCGCGAAATATCTACGGAGTGGCTCATGATAATGAATTCTTCTCCGCCGTACCTAGCTACATAATCGCGTTCATCGATCAGGGAGCTGAGAAGCTGCCCGACTTCGCGCAGCAGCTGGTCTCCCTGTAAATGACCGAACGTATCGTTGTAGCGCTTGAAATTATCAATATCGACCATCATGATGGAAAGCGGTCTCTGCTCGAAGGTATTCCGGGCAATGCTCATGAAGCTCCGCAAATTAGGCAGTCCGGTCAGGCCGTCCTGATTGGCTAGAAGCTCGAAGCGGCGCTGCAAGATCTGGGACCGGTTGTCATCGTTATACATCACGATCAGAACTTGAATCGCCAGAATGGACAGCACCAGCATAATTGCATGCGACAGCAGGAGACCGGCGCTCAGCTCGTGCCGTAAATAATATTCGAGACCCAGCCGGATTGCAGCGAGCAGGAAGCAGATCTTCAGGCCGTCTTGAAATGAAATCATGGCGTAGCCGCTATCTTGATCCTTCTTATAGAACAGCGAGCTGATGACGGCGGGCAGAATTAAATCCTGCATGGTTCTGACGACAGCAAGCGGTTCATCCATATGAAAGATGTATAACGAAGGAAGGATGGCGGACAGCAGCGATACCACCGGTCCGAACCGCAAGCCGGCCATAACGATAGGAGCAAACCGTAAATCGGTTAACAGGCTGTCATTAGGCAGCGGCTGCAGCATTGTAATAATCGAGGCTATCCCCGTCAATAGAGAGGCGATGAACGTTGTGTAGCGTTCGATAAGGATCCGGTTCTTCAATTTTAAAGCCACATAGTTGAGAGCAATCAAGGTGCAGGCGTGCGTAAAGGAAATGTAGTACATGCTTCTTATTCCACTCCTGATCAGAGTCAGCGTACGCTGCACGAACCTTCCGTCAGCGCAAGTTTCGTAAAGGCTGATTGGCTAGCAAATAATCTTGATCGGCACCTATAATCGTGATCTTGTTATGACAGCATCGGAATACCAGGAGCTTCTTGGCTCCATCCATAATCTCCTGTAAATCTTTTTTCTTGAAGGGAAGTAGTACGTTAGACTCATTGCAAAAAGGGCACTCATGGACGTAAATATCCTGCCGGATCTGCTCGTAGGGCCATGTGTTATGAAATGGAATCATTGCTTAAGGCTCCTGTTTCGTATTGCCGCCATCGGTTTCTTCCTTGCTGGAAGCGCTTTTAGCAAGCTCTGCAAGCTTCTGCATTAAAATATGCTGGGGCATATGCATAAGATGCTCCAAAGGAACGTTAAGCTGTTTTGCCAGTTTTTGCGCTGTTTCGGGCGAGATCTGTAATGGTTTCATGTTGCCGTTCACTCCTGTCAATAGATCTATAGTCACCATTTAAACACACCCGCGATAACAATTCAACCAAAATATGGTGGATTTGCTATTTTGGGTTCCGCATTTTTTATGGTTTAATATGTATTGTATCTAATTTTTAGGAAAGGTGCGATGTTTGCATGAAAACACCATTGCAGCAGACATGGAATTTGGAGCGTTTTTTCCCTGGCGGAAGCGGCTCCTCGGCGTTTCATGCTTTTTTGGAAGCACTTGAGAAGGATTTGAAGTCATTATCGGTTATCCTCGATGGGTTCAAGGCACCGCAAACCGCCGATGCCGCCGTGTTCATACCGGTTATCGATTTACTGCAATCCATATTAAAAAAAATCAGGGAAGCGGATTCCTTCGTCGGCTGCTTGGCCGCTGAGAATCAAGCGGATAAAAAGGCCATCATACTGGCAGGCAAGATCAAGACGTTATCGGCATCCTATGCAACGGAGCTGACCCGATTTGATCAATTATTGACGGAGATCAAAGATGATGTCTGGGCGAAGCTGGTGGCAGCTCCAGAGCTTCAGAGCATCGCTTTTCCTTTGACCGAGCGCCGCTCGCAAGCGGCTGACAAGCTGCCTCCCGAGCTGGAAGCACTGGTGAACGATCTGGCGATTGACGGCTACCACGGATGGGGTGAAGCCTATAATACGACCGTCAGCAAATTCCGAATCCCTTGGGAGGAGAACGGAGAGACGATCGAGCTGTCGGCAGGGCAAGCGGCTAACCGTATGCACAGTGCGGACCGGTCCGTTCGGAAGCGCTTGTTCCAGCTGTGGGAGCAGCAATGGGGGGAGCACGCCGATTACTGTGCAGATGCTCTGAATCACCTGGCCGGATTCCGGTTAAAGCTTTACGAGCGCCGCGGCTGGGATACGATACATAAGGAGCCTTTATCGATCAACCGGATGTCGAAGGAAACTCTTGATGCGATGTGGGGAGTCATTGAACGGAGCAAAGGCATCTTCGTTCAATACTTGGAACGCAAGGCGAAGCTGCTCGGAGTCGAGAAGCTGAGCTGGTATGATGTAGAGGCTCCTGTCGGCGAAGGAAGCAAGCATTTCACCTATGATGAGGGAGCCCAATTGATTGTCGATCAGTTCCGCCGTTTCAGTCCCAAGATGGCCGATTTTTCCGTTATGGCCTTTGAGAAGGGCTGGATTGAAGCAGAGGACCGTCCCGGCAAAAGACCCGGCGGGTTCTGCACCTCGTTCCCGATAGCGGAGGAAACGCGAATTTTTATGACCTATTCAGGAACAGCGTCCAATGTAGCGACTCTTGCCCACGAGCTGGGTCATGGCTATCATCAGCATGTAATGAATGACCTTCCGGCATTGGCGCAGGAATATGCCATGAACGTGGCGGAAACCGCATCGACCTTCGCTGAAATGGTTGTAGCCGATGCAGCCGTCAAAGGTGCGGCGACGGAGGAAGAACGTCTTACGCTGCTCGAAGACAAGATCCAGCGCTCAGTAGCGTTCTATATGAATATTCATGCGCGCTTTCTGTTTGAAACCCGGTTCTATGAAGAACGGGCCAAGGGCATTGTCAGCGTAGAGCGCCTTAATGAGCTTATGATCGAAGCTCAGAAGGAAGGGTACAGCCATGCTCTGGAGGAATATCATCCGCATTTCTGGGCTTCCAAGCTTCATTTCTATATTACGGAGGTACCGTTCTATAACTTCCCGTATACGTTCGGCTACATGTTCAGCTCCGGGATTTACGCCGAAGCGCTGCGCCAAGGAGAGTCCTTCGAAGATAAATATATTGCGATGCTGCGCGACACCGGCAGTATGACGGTGGAGGAGCTGGCGCAGAAGCATCTGGGTGTCGACCTCCGTCAGCCGGATTTCTGGCAGCGGGCGATGGATTTATCGGTTGAGGATGTCAAAGCATTCATGAGCCTGACGGAGTAAGCGGGCAGTGGTTCAAGCTACATAGGCTTCTCAACACCAATACCGGGGTGCTGCGCACCCCGGCTTTCCTGTTACCACCGTTAGTCAATAAACGTATGCGGCGGCCTATAGCTTAAAGATTTGCATCGTTTGCTGCAATTGGGTTGCCAGCTTCGTCATTTGCTCGGATTGGGCAACCATAACCTGCACTTCGTTGATTTGCTCGTTCATCGAGGCGGATACCTGCTCGGTGCCTGCGGCGGATTGCTGGGTGATGGCCGAAATGCTCTCCATCGTGGCGGAGATGCGTTGTGCGCTGCCGAGCATCTGATCGCTTTCTCGGGCGAAGGAGGCGATTTGCTCCGAGATGAATTTGACACTGTGTACAATGTCTGCGAAAACGGTTTCAGTTTCAGTGATCAGTTGAGTCTGCTGGTGGACGATTTGCTCGTTTTCCGCCATATGGACCAGCGCTTGTCGGATTCCTTCCTCAATGCCCTTAACCAGCTGGAATACTTCCTTGGTAGAGACGGTTGATTCCTCTGCAAGCTTGCGGACCTCCTGGGCCACAACGGCAAAGCCCTTTCCATGCTCGCCGGCACGCGCCGCTTCAATAGAGGCGTTTAACGAGAGCAGATTCGTCTGCTCGGCGATATCGGAGATCGTCCGGGTCATTTGTGAAATCCCGTTGGCCAATTGCGCCAGCTGATCAATGGTTTGCGATACGTTGGATGTAGCGTTTACGTTGCGTTTCATGCCCTCGCTCTGTGTTTCGACGGCCTTCATACCTTTTTCGACGAGGGATAGCATCTGTCCGGAGCGGGAATCCATCTCTTTGGTGGATGCGGTATAGGTGGTTACCTTTTGCTCAATATCCTTGGTCGCTACAGAGATATCCGATATTTCTTCCGAGATTTGATTGGCGCCGGAGGCAAGCTCGTTGGAAGAAAGAGCGACTTGCTCAAGAACAGAGCGTAAATTTTCGTTTTTAAGGAAAATGTCGCGGCTCGAATCGAAGACATGCTTCGACATATCGCCTGTATTCTGCAGAATTTCGCGGAGTTTGTCCATCATCTTGTTGAAGGAAGTGCCGAGCTCGCCCAAAGCGTCATTGCTTTGAATCTGGATTTTTTGGGAGAAGTCCCCTTTGGAGACGTTGATAGCAACACGTGAAATCGTAGTTATTGGCTCTGTAAGCGTTCTCTCAAACCAGCTTATAAAAGGAAAGGTTAACGCAATCATAAGAACGAGAAATGAAATGCCCGCGATCAGATGCTCCGAGTTTTGAATAATGACGATCAGCAAGGCGATGGAGTAGATGGCGACTAGCGTGTAGCAGCCGAACTGCAGTTTCTTTTTAAATGATAGGCCTTGAATCCAGTTCATCAGCATGTCCCCTTCAGGAATGAAATGTTAAAATCTTACTATGAAGAATTATATCACCCAATAGTACCATGGTCTATACCCTTTGTCCTAGCAATAACGGAGAATGTAGGACGAATGGAGCGCATAGGAACAGGCTGTATTTGATAATTTCGGGAATATGCCAAAAGTCATAAAAGTACTACAATAGAGGAAGCCCTATACAGTTACAGGTTGGAGGAATGAAACATGATGACTATTGAAGGAATACACCACGTCAGCGTATGCGTACGGGATTTGGAGAGGTCAAAGGCTTTCTATAAGAACATTATCGGGCTTCAGGAGATCGAGCGCCCTCCGTTTGATTTTCCCGGTGCATGGTACTCACTTGGGTCTGGCGGGCAGCAGCTGCATCTTATTGTTCATAACGGCGAAACCTTAAGAGAAGGGGAAATTCATACGCGGGACGGTCATTTTGCTATTCGAGTGCGCAGCTATAAAGAGGCCATCCAATGGCTGAATCAGAATGGCATACCGCATGAAGCGAGGCCTTATCCCAAAGCGGGCTTCCCTCAGATTTATGTGCTCGATCCCGATAGAAATATCATTGAAATCAATGCAGAAATTTGCGATGAGGCTTAACCAAACGAACCAAAAATTCAACGCCAAGAGGGATAGAATAGACGAAATGGGCAGACAATCGCAGACTGGCGGTTGTCTGTTTTTGTAGGATTTTGTTGAACGATGGGAAGTTTTCTGAAAATTGTTATTTATTGTTGATAAACGTATAATTTTTACATATAATAGGGCTACAGCCCTAGAAAAACATGAAGATTTTGTAAGTGTACTACAAACGAACTAGATAGGAGGATGTTGATGATTTTAGAAAATGTGCCTTTAGCCAGACAGCTGGACTTTGTATTCCGCGAGATTAGGGATGAACTGGCACATCTGACTTCGGGGACGGTATTCGTACAAATCCGTAACAATGTTATCGGTAAATTCGGGGTAAGGGCTTTCCCTGCAGAGAGCAGAGGGAACCAGCTGGAAGTCATGGACTCAGGCTTATCGGAGGTTCATGTGCAATCGTTTCGCCAAACGGCGCTGGAATCATTGAAGTTGAAACGATGGACCCACGGGGAGATTTTATTCGAATTTGCCATGAAGAAGAACACGCTGTGCACGAGCATTGCCTTTGAATCGAATTACAATATGGCAAGCATTTTTGCCGATGCGGAGAAAAAACGGAAGCTGCAATACCAGAATGTATGATCTATATTACAAAAAAACCGTTGATGGCTTGAATCAGCACTTATTTCTTTTTTCATTCTTATTATTTTCTTAATTATTTATTGCAGGATTGAGCTTTGCTTAAAATGGTTTCCCTGCCGACAGGTCGGCGGGGTTTTTCATTTGGTACAAGAAAAGGGGCAGCTCGTAGGAGTCGCCCCTGGCGTAAGTATGGAAGTGAATCATTATCTTGTAAACTTGCCTGCCAATTGCTGCTCAGCGATTTGAACAAGACGACGAGTGATGTGGCCCCCGATTGCACCCGTATCACGGGTTGCCATGAAACCAAAATAACCGTCTTGAGGAATTTGAATTCCCAATTCTTGTGCCACTTCGTACTTCAATTGGTCTAAAGCTTGGTTCGCTTGAGGTACAACTAGTTGGTTACTGCTGCGGGATTGTCCTTGTGCCATTGTAATCACCTCCGTTCACTAGGTAGTATGTACCAAAAGTGAAATTATACGCATGAAATAATTGGAAATTATTAACACGGCTTCAACAAGCTTTGTCGACTTCTATACAAGCTTGCTGTGTTTTTTTATAATGAAGAGAATAAGCAAGGGCATTATGGATTGGCAGCGAGAGGAGAGAAGCTTATGTTTCAATTGCGTTATTCGGGATGGTCATGGGACTCCGAACTACAAATCATCCAAGCGGACGTCAAGCTGGAAATCGACGGGGAGCTGCTTATTGACGAGCCTTTGTGCGTGGATGTCGGACTGCCCGCCATGCTGCTGAGCACACGGTCTGATGTGGAGCCTTATCGTTGGTCGGCGCCCGACCTTTGGCAGCGGATTCCATTCTTTTGCTGCGGATGCGGCGATCCGGAATGCAGGGCGTATTCTTACAGGGTGAGACATCTGGACGGAGGCTTGCTGGAATTGACAGAGCTGGAGGAGAAAGAACAGGGGCCGTCCAGGGAGCTTGGAACATACACCGTGCAAGCGTCTCAGTACGAAGAGCAGGTTGTGTCTATAGCGAAGGCTTATTTGACCTTCATAGAAGGCTTGGACTATCGTCCATTGTTTGCCGATACGGTCGAGGTAGTGAAGCGGCTGTTGGCGGAGCTTGAACAAAAGCAGTAAAAAGGCGGCATTCGTCTTGTCGAGAGCTGGCCCAGCGAGATGAATGCGGTCACCCTGAGACTCCTCATCGTGGCGGAAGGAGTTAAAGCGATTTTACTTTCTTCCTGAAGGCAGCCGGCGGACAGCCGTAAAATGAAGTGAATTGGCGTGTAAAATAAAACGGGTTGTTGAATCCTACCTCTGCGGCGATTTCCGCTATAGATAGAGGAGTATGCTCCAGCCTTTTTTTGGCATGCTGCAAACGGATTTTAATGAGCATTTCCATGACGGACTCGCCGGTCTGATTCTTGAACAAATGGGCAAAACGGGATGGGGATAAATTTACGTGAGAGGCTAATGAAGCAACGGTATAAGGCTTGTAATAATGATTGGACAGCAGGTCGAGAGCTTCCTGAATGCGGGGGTCGATATGCTGCAGCTTGTCGGCGCGGCTGCTTGCAATGAGCAGGAGCACTTGCTCCAATGCGTTGATGGCAAGGCGTTCAGACAACGGTCCGGTTTCCAGCGTGTATTGAACCAGGTTGGAGAAGGCTGAAGAAAGGCGCACGTTCATGAGTTCAGAGTCAATTCGGATGCGTTTGATCCCTTTGATGGGTTCGGGCAGCTGCAATAGAGGCATCCACGGTTCGCAGGGAATAAAGTGGCACCAGAAGAACTGCCAAATCTCATTTTCCGCGGTTGCATAGTAATGGGGCGTTCCCGGTATGATGATGCTGACTTCCCCTTCCGCACACTCGCATGACTCTTTTCCATTATAAAAGATTCCTTTCCCCGAGCACGTATACGTTAAGTAAAAATCATTCGTCCCTTTGGAACGTTTTACTTTGTAGCCATAAGAGCGCTCATAGCGGTCCGCAATCAAGATACCGGGAATGGTCGTTAAATTCTCATTAGCAGTATCGTGCAAAAAACTAGCCAAATCCATCATGTTCCCCCCTTTTACGTGTATATTATAATGAACACAAAGGCGAATCAATAGATTCAAAAAAAATCGGATCAAAAAAGTGAATCCGTTTACAAGGAAGACGTTAGACAGTAAATTGAGTGAGCGGACTGCCTGCTGCAGCTGCTTCGCCGCTTCTCATTAAGCTTGCACTGTAGGGAAAAAGGGAGAACAAACCGTGGTCCGGGTGGCGTGAAACCCATAATTGGATGAGCCTGTAGAGCTTGTTGTAGTAATAACCGGCAACGATTTGGCGAATATCGCTAGTGAACATTTTGGAAACGCTATCATTTCTGGGATGACCGAGTATCACGATAAATCTATCTCCTCGAAAAAAGATAGCCAATCTGTTTCCAATGTGCTTAACGGTGATATGAATACAGCCTTATCGAAGGCGGAAAAGGGGGACGATAAACGAACTGAAAATGGGGAGGCGAAGAACCCAAATTCGCGGCAGCCCTGCCGCACTATTTCACTGGGGGGTGAGATGATGAGCCCGATCAAAGATACGTCCTGAAAGCTTGCGAAGTCAATTTTTCCTTCAGAAAACTTTTAGGAGGGTATACAATGCTAAAAACAGTAAAACGCAGGCTCAAAAAATCCGGCATGGTGCTGCTGAGCTGCATGCTGGCAAGCTCTTTCCTGCTCCCTCTGCAATCCTTCGTCAGTCCCGGGCAAGCTTCAGCCGCGGGGGTTGCCAGACAAATGGAGAAGCTGGATAGAGGGCTGGTCGCCGTCAAGACGGGCACGGGGGTGTTCGTAAGCTGGCGGCTGCTCGGTACGGAAGCAAGCAGCACTTCCTTCAACTTATACCGCAACGGAACGAAGCTCAACAGCTCTCCCATCACATCTAGCACGAATTACCAGGACACTGGAGGAACGGCAAGCTCCACTTACTATGTCCGGGCTGTGGTGGGAGGAGTAGAACAGACGGCATCGCCGACCGTCAGCGTGTGGGGGACCAATTACTTGACTGTGCCTCTGCAGAAGCCTGCCGGAGGGACAACCCCTGACGGTGTAGCGTACACATACAGCGCCAACGATGCTACGGCGGCCGACCTGGATGGGGACGGGCAGTATGAAATCATTTTGAAGTGGGACCCCTCCAATTCCAAGGATAACTCACAGGACGGGTATACCGGCGAAGTGTTCGTCGATGCATACAAATTGAACGGAACCCGTCTCTGGAGAATCGGCATGGGCAAAAATATTCGTGCCGGAGCCCATTATACGCAGATCATGGCTTATGATCTGGATGGTGACGGCAAGGCCGAGGTGGCCATGAAAACGGCGGATGGCACGACGGATGGAACCGGGGTAGTCATTGGCAGCGCCACTGCGGATTACCGCAATTCGGCGGGACGGATCTTGTCTGGCCCCGAGTATTTAACTATTTTCCAGGGCACGAACGGCAAGGCGCTCGTCACGGCCAATTATGATCCTCCACGCGGTACAGTAAGCGATTGGGGTGACAACTACGGTAACCGTGTCGACCGTTTCCTCGCCTGCATTGCTTATTTGGACGGACAGAAGCCCAGCCTGGTCATGGCACGGGGCTATTACACACGCTCGGTACTGGTAGCCTATAACTGGAGGGGCGGTCAGCTTACCAAGCTGTGGACCTTCGATTCGAACGCGTCAGGCAATTCCGCTTATGCCGGTCAAGGCAATCATAACCTGAGCGTCGCTGATGTGGATGGGGACGGCAAGGATGAGATCATCTACGGCGCCATGGCTGTGGACGACAATGGAGGCAGGCTGTACTCGACTGGATTAGGCCATGGCGACGCCATGCATCTGGGCGATCTGGACCCCAACCGTCCGGGCCTGGAGGTGTTCCAGGTTCATGAGAGTACCTCCGCCGCATACGGATTGGAATACCGCGATGCCAAAACAGGGCAGACCATCTGGGGTGTCTATGCGGGCAAAGACGTAGGCCGAGGCATGTCTGCCGACATTGATCCACGCTACCCCGGTGAAGAAGTGTGGGCTAACGGCGGTCTGTATACCAGCACGGGGACCAAAATCGGCACGACGCTGCCTTCCTCCACAAACTTCGGTATATGGTGGGATGGAGATTTACAGCGGGAGCTGCTGGATGATATCCGGATTGACAAGTGGAACTACAGCAGTTCTACGACGACGAATTTATTGACTGCAACGGGAACGGCCTCCAACAACAGCACCAAAGCGACACCGACTCTGCAGGCGGATCTGCTGGGCGATTGGCGCGAGGAAGTCGTGTGGAGAACGACGGACAGCACGGCGCTGAGAATTTATACGACAACGGATGTGACCAGCACCCGGTTGTATACGTTGATGCATGATCCGGTATACCGGCTCGGCATTGCATGGCAAAACGTAGGCTACAATCAGCCTCCCCATACCAGCTACTTCCTTGGCAACGGGATGAGTACCCCGGCACAGCCGAATATGTACACACCATAACATTCTGTAAAAAGTGCGAATTTGGCGTTTCTGCCGAGTTTGCGCTTTTTTTAGTGTAAAAAGAATATAAACCATTAGACTAGGAACGTCATTAAGCTACCGGGAGAATAGCTGGTTCCGTATTTTTACATTCGTTCAACTTCACGACTCCTTTATTTCTAGAGCGCTAGAGCGGCAGCAGGATCTCCACCACACGTCTCAAGCTCGTCGATTACGATTTAACATTAGGCGGCATCTGACGATGCTGCCTTTTTGCCTTTAAAATCATGGAATTTTTATAAAAATAAAAGTATTTTCCTTTTCATTCGCTTCATGCTCCTTTAATCATCCATGTAAAAAAATGTTTTATTTATATATGCTTATACGAAAGCCAACGCTTTTTTAAGCGGCAAAAAATAAATAAAGGAGATTTTTTCGTGAACTCAAACA
Organism: Paenibacillus vulneris; assembly: GCF_039543185.1. NCBI lineage: Bacteria > Bacillati > Bacillota > Bacilli > Caryophanales > Paenibacillaceae > Paenibacillus > Paenibacillus vulneris. The sequence goes on from NZ_BAABJG010000003.1 coordinate 415,488, forward strand.
CTTCTCTTATAAGAAAAGGCGGAGCAAATGTGTCGTCTTCCAAACGTCTTCCGTGGGTCGGTCTGCTGGCCTTAGCCATGGCGGGATTCATCTGCATTCTTACGGAAGGCCTGCCTGCTGGATTACTGCCGCAAATTGCACTGGATCTTGGGGTCACAGAAGCTCTTGCTGGACAATTGGTCACTCTCTATGCGGTTGGATCTCTTCTGGCCGCCATTCCTTTAACAACAGCTACCCGCGAGTGGAGACGCCGGCCGCTTCTGCTGCTGTGCATCATCGGCTTTCTTATTTTTAACACCATCACCGCGTTATCTTCCGTTTATGTACTGACGCTTGTTGCACGTTTCTTCGCAGGTGTCTCGGCGGGTGTACTGTGGGGGATGACGGCCGGTTATGCGCGGCGAATGGTGCCTGATTCGTTGAAAGGAAGAGCGATGGCCGTAGCTATGGTTGGCACCCCGCTGGCATTGGCGCTGGGCGTTCCGCTTGGCACTTTTTTCGGCACATATACAGGGTGGCGTTTCATTTTCGGAGCTGTATCATTACTGACTGCAGCCCTTATTGGCTGGGTGCTCTGGAAGGTGCCGGATTATGCCGGAGAGCCTGCCGATGATCAGCTCCCTTTGCACAAGGTTTTCTTGATTCCCGGTGTACGGCCGATTCTGTTCGTCGTTTTGGCATGGGTACTAGCTCATAATATTTTGTACACTTATATTGCACCGTATCTTGCGGAAACCGCGTTTGCTCAGCGAGTGGATTTGGTTCTTCTTATTTTCGGAATTACCTCGGTTGTCGGCATTTGGGTGATAGGCATGCTGATTGACCGTTTTCTAAGAATACTGGTTTTAATCAGTATCACGGGATTTGCTTTGGCCTCTGCAGCTTTGGGAATCGGAATGCATCAGCCTGCCATCATCATTCTTGGCGTTACGGCGTGGGGGCTTACGTTTGGCGGGGCAGCCACTTTACTGCAAACAGCAATAGCACAAGCTGGGGGAAATAGCGCAGATATAGCCCAATCGATGCTGGTCACCGCGTGGAATGTGGCAATCGGCGGAGGAGGGATAATCGGCGGGTTTCTTCTCGAACTGCTTGGAGCTCATTAATCATCCTGCTGCTTCCCTCCTTGCTTGCAGCTTGGCTAGCTAAAAAGCATGGCTTTCCTTCCTAAAGGAGTCACGAGTATGTGTAACATAAGCAAAAAAAGAATCCGCTGCAAAGGCGGATTTAGGCTGTCGAGAAACCTAATAGAGCTTGAACTATTGCCAATATACTCCGATGGGGTATCCCCCTCCAGCCGCTGTTGAAACCCGTGAATTAGATTATATTTAGTGGTATTTTCACGGGTTTCAAAGGCGGACGTAAACTCCTCCGAGGCATACCCCACCTCCATATGTAGCATAGTTCACGCAAAACAGGGTTTCTCGACAAACTCAATCCGCTGCAAAGGCGGATTCTTTTTTTGAGATTTTAGAATTACATCTTATGCGAGCAAATTCGTTTCTCCAATGAGATTTTTATAAGCGATCGGTGAAGACATTACGATCAGAGTCGTGTAGGTTCCGTATTGGTCGCACCGGTTTTCAAACTCCTCCAGCTCCTGGGTTGTTTCCGTGAGGACCTTCAATAAATAATTATGCTCTCCGCTTATCCGATAACATTCCGTGACCTCCGGTGATGAACGACAAAAATCAAGGAAAGGATAGCAATTCCGGGTCCGAACAAGCATATAGGCTGTGCATTGCTTACCCACTTTTTGTGAAGAAATGACGGTTCGGTATTCCTCGATAACCCCCTTTTCTTCCATGCGTTTCACACGTTCAGTTACGGCTGGCTGAGACAGTCCCACCAGCTTTCCTAAATCTGTCATGGATAATCTCGCCTGGTTCTGCAATTGGAGCAGGATGTTTTTATCGATTTCGTCCAAGAAAATCGTCCCCTTTAATTTTAAAGTTATTTCTTTTAAATACCTTTATAATCATCGAAAACTTCTTTATTTAACTTGTTTGTTTTATGTAAGGCGGCGGAAATTATTTATATAATAAACACACTTGCTATAAATAATCAAGTGAATTACAGCAGGAGAGGATGAGAAGCATGATAAAGACAGACCTGGAATTCATGCATAAAAGCGTCAATGAGGTAATTGACCGCACACTTGAGGAAAAAAGGATCGTAGGTACCGTCGTCCAAATTGCATTAGGCGGAAACCTCGTTTACAGCAGGCCTGCTGGTTGGGCCGACCGCGAGCAGAAACGGCCGATGCAGGAAAATGCATTGTTTAGATATGCTTCGGTAACCAAGCCGATCGTGTCAACGGCGGCTTTAGTATTAATTTCGCAAGGGAGATTGCAGTTAAACGATCTGGTGGAAAAATGGTTGCCCGCCTTTCGTCCCAAACTGCCAAACGGACAGGATGCCTCCATGACCGTTCGCCATCTGATGACGCATACCGCAGGCTTAACCTACCGTTTCTTCCAGGAAGAAAAGGGAACTTATGAGCTTGCCGGGGTATCGGACGGCATGGATTTGGTGGGAATTACACTTGAAGAGAATCTGCAAAGACTCGCTTCTGTCCCGCTTTTATATGAGCCGGGGAAAATGTGGAGGTATTCCATAGCAACAGACGTGCTCGGAGCGGTCATCGAAAAGGTTACTGGAATGCCACTAAGTGAAGCCGTACGGATGCTTGTAACTCAGCCGCTTTCCATGACGGACACGGATTTCAAGGCCGTGGACACGGACAGATTGACCACGGCTTACGCAGACAGCGCTGGAGAGCCTCGGCGCTTACAAGATTCGGATACCATTCCTTTCGTGGAGGGGACGGCAGGATTCCTCCTTTCACCCAACAGGTTTACCGATAAGACAGCTTATCCTTCCGGGGGAGCCGGTATGATTGGCAGCGCAGGAGACTTTCTTAAACTGCTGGAAGCTTTGCGGCAGGGAGGAGATCCGATTCTGCCGAAGGCTCTTGTCACAGAAATGACAACCAATCAAATTGGTAACCTTGTGATGCCCTATTGGCCGGGGAGAGGCTTTGGACTTGGTTTCACTTTGCTTAAAGACCCAGTAGCTGCCAATACACCTGAATCACCGGGAACGTGGCGGATGGGCGGCACCTATGGTCACTCCTGGTTTGTTGATCCGAGTGAGGAGCTTAGTGTTGTAGCGTTCACCAATACGGCGCTTGAAGGAATGTCAGGCAGGTTTACAACAGAGCTGTGCGAATCTGTCTACAGGGGGATTCGAGAAGTTAAGTAATGAGCAAGAACGTTGTCTTGAACAAATATTTGAAGTATGCAGACTCTGGATGGATATGAGATTACGCTAACTAAGTAATTTGAGAGGAAAACTTACCATGCAGTACAAACGGTCGTTAAACTAAACGGAGAACGACAGCAATAAACCAGCCGCAGTCTAGGACTTTATATTTCCGGTCCAGGGCTGCGGCTGGTTTTATATGGAAGTCAGTCTAATGCTTATTTTTCGGAGCCTAACGGTGTTGTAATTCAGACTTCTGCGCAGGTTCAACAAATCCAGTCAAAAACTATATTTTCTTTGGACATTCAGCGAATCAGAACATGGTACCGAAAAAAAGAACTTCCCAATACATGAGTGAGTTATTTTGTGTGATTTGTTGTGTTTAATTGCATTTGGTGTTGACTATTAGTGAAAACCTTATACAATGGAGGTGCAGGTATTCATATATTGGAGCAATACCCACTTTCACACGTAAGGGGTGAGGAACATTGGATGATCAACACATGAAATCAATCAATAGAATTATTGTGATCGGGTGGGACGGTGCAGGAAGCTTTGTCCAGCAAACGTCAACGCCCGTATTGGACCGATGGATGGCGAGGGGGGCTTCCACCTTTACAGCTCAGACCGTATCACCGACGATCAGCGCACAGTGCTGGGGCTCGCTGCTGCACGGGGTTACCCCGGTCAAGCACGGACTGACTAACGAAACGGCGGCCGCCTCTAGATATCCCTCCGATTCGCCCTATCCTTCGTTCTTCAGGATGGCACACGAGGCTTATCCCGATTGCAAGCTGGCGGCCTTTACCTGCTGGCAGCCGATTATGGACGGAATTATCGAGGAGGGCATCGGAGTACATAAAGTGTCTTTGCCGGACAAGGAGCTGGCAGAGGCTGCAGCTGATTATATAAGAAGCAACCCGGATTTATATTTATTATTCATACAGTTCGATTATCCCGATTACGCAGGACACAAGTTCGGCTATGGTACACCGGATTATTTGGAGGCTATAACGGAGACGGACCGGTTCACCGGTATTTTGCTCGATGCGGTGGAAGGGGCAGGCTGGGGGGAGGATAGCCTCGTTGTGATCACGACGGATCACGGAGGCGGCGGAGTCAATCCCAAGGGCCATGGCAGCGATGATCCGTTGGATAAAACGGTATTCTGGACTTGCTCGGGACCGGGGATTGAAGCCGGCTCCAAGGTACCTCCAGAGCTGGGGCTTATGGATACGGCTGCCGTCGTATGCAGGGCCATGGGGCTCGAACAGCCGCAGGAATGGGAAGCGAAGGTACCCAAAGGCTGGCTGATGAGAATGGGAAGGGGGTAACCTCGCCGGAAGATCACGATGGAGCGGCAAGCGGCTGGCTTCATCGTGAAGGTTTGCAAGGATGGCAGCGCAGCCGCCTATTTACCGGAAGGACTTTTCAAGCTTGCGGAAATGGGACGGGGACAGCCCGAATTTGCTTTTGAATACCCGATGAAAGTACGTATAGCTTCCAAATCCGCAGCTCTCCGCGATGCTTTCCATCGACATCCCGGTATGTCTCATGCGCTCCAAAGCTGTAGCCAGACGATATTCCAAAGCGTATTCCACCATAGTTTTGCCATAGCATTCCTTAAAAAAATGAGAGGCCCGCGAAACACTTAAGCAGGCATGCCGGGCGACATCCTCCACTTTGAAGGCTTGGTGGGCATGCTCCTCGATGTATTGCTTCATTTTTAAGGCGGTTACGGCTCTGCTGTAGGATGCACTGGTATCTGTGACGGCTCGGTCAATGGATAGGCAGAGTACCCGAAGCAAATAGTCGGTTAATTCCTGGTTCTCTTCGTTCAAACGACGCGTTTCCTTAATAATCTGCCTCCATGGGTGAAGGACGGCTTCGCCGATTTTGATTCGGGACTTTATCGGCTTGGGGTAACGGCTCCACCATTCATCCATCCACTCCCCCTGACAGAACAGGTAGTAATCCCCGCTGCCGTTCGTTGTATCAACCTCAAGCTGATAAGAAGACCCGGGCTTCAGCAGAATGAGGTCCCCCGGTTCCATCTTGACATCTTCCCCCTCAATCTCCGCCCTGCTTGTTCCCTCCGTCTGAAGGCGAAGCAGATAGCTGTCCAAACCGAATCGCTTATCCCCTCGTTTCACCCTCTGAAGATGATAAGAATACCCGCATAAAAGGACTGTTTTTTCCATTGGCTCCCCCATACAACGAAATGACACGATAGTTCATGTTTTAATTATATTGATCATTCCAATGGTTGGCAATGTAGGTTAGCATGAGGAGGTCAGCCGATAATTTCATCCAGGCAATATATGGTGTTGATTCCTTGAAAAATGGACAAAATGGGGGGCCCTGAATAAGAATGAGGAACAAAGTTCGAGGATGTGCAGGGTTAGGTTTGGTCATGGTTTTGCTGCTTTCCGGATGCGGAGGCAATGAGTCGAAAAATTCAGGTAATAGCCAAAATGTGTATAATAATGAGCCGGTTACCTTAACCTTTTATAATCATAATGCTGGGATATTAAGCGACGCCGATTTGGAATCGCTCGTGACGAAGCCGGTTAAGGCGAAATACCCGAACATCGACGTGCAACTGGTATCAGGCAGCTCTTTAGATAAGCTCATTACGGCGGACCAGCTGCCTGATGTCATTTTAACGAGCAATTATTATTTACATGATTTGCTGAAGCAAAATCTGGGTATTGATCTGAACGACCGAATCAAGCAGCAAAATGTCGATTTCAACGTGCTGGAGCCGGAAGCGGTCAATTTGCTCAAAAAGTTCGGTCCTAAAGGCGAGATCTATGGCATACCTTACGCCATGAATTATGGGGTTATGGCTTACAACAAAGATATTTTCGATAAATTTGCGGTTCCTTATCCTAAGGATAACATGACTTGGAACGAAGTGATTGAGCTTGCGCGCAAAGTAACCCGATTCGAGCAGGGGACTCAGTATGTCGGTCTGGATATGGGAGATCCGCAGGTGCTGAGCCGCGCCTATTCGCTTCCGGTCGTCGATGAGAAGCAGGAGAAGACGGTACTTACCGGTGATCCTTATAAAAAAGTGTTCGGCTTATACGACCAGCTGTATCAAATTCCGGGAATCGTTGACGGCAATAAAAAGTATACGTACGGCATCGATTATTTCCTGAAGGATCAGAAGCTGGCTATGTACCCGTATTGGATCGCCAACTTAACGACCCGGCTGCCGCAGCTGAAGGAGGCGAGTAAGGATTTCAACTGGGATATCGTATCGTTCCCTTCCTTTGACGATAAGCCCGGACTTGGACGGGAAATTGATTTCCATATGGCGATGATCACTCCAACCAGCAAAAATAAAGACGCTGCCTTTGCGGCCATTCAAACTTTGATCAACGAAGACGTGCAAAAGTCGATGAATAAAGGGATTCGACTTACGATTCTAAAGGATGCTAATTTGAAAAAGCAGTTCTCGAGCGACACCAAGCTGTATGAGGGGAAAAATTTGGCCGGTATTTTCGCCGCGAAGCCTGCTCCTCTTCCGGAAGCTACCCAATATGATACCAAAATGTATTCCTTCCTGAAGGAAGCCGCCAAGTCCATGGTGACTGAGAACAAGGACATCAATACCGTCTTGAGAGAGGCGGGGGAAAAAGGGGATAAATACATTATCGAGGTAGGGAAGCAGTGACGTTGTGTTGAAAAAAAAGACGGTGCCTTAAGCAGGATTCTGCTTCCAGGTCACTGTCTCTTTATCTTTAACATCAGCATTTATAAATTGCGGTTCACTGCGAGGGTCGATTTGTGGAGGCGTCTATTTGTAAATGACTTCGAGAGTCACTTCTAGCTCCAGGGCTGCGCCAGGCTCGATCCCGCGCAAGCCGGTGATGTCGGCAGGGAGGTCGATATTCGGCGCATTCGTAACCCATGTGTAAGGCTCCAGACAGATGAAATCATGAGCTTCCCCTTTGGTATAAATGACCCATTGCTTGAACAGCTCGGAGCCGCTGTAGCGAATCTCTACATTTTCCTTGGACAGGACGGCCAGACAAGGATTGTCGCCGATCTGGAAGACCGTATCCAGGTTATGGCCTTGTAGTGCTGCACCTTCACGCAGCGTCTCATATTGTCCCAGCGGGGTAATTTCACCGGTAGGGAGATTCGCTTCATCAAGCTGCCAGATGCCGCTGACAGGCAAGGTCAGCTTCCACTTGTCCGGTTCTCCGTCCAGCAGGAACCACGTATGAAGCCCATAGCCGAACGGGGCAGGCGTCGAGCCGGTGTTGCGAACCTTCAAAACCTGGTTCAGCCGGCTGCCTTCCAGTACATAGGTAACCTCCAGCTCCAAAGGATGCGGATATTGCCGTTGAACGTTGGCGTCATCGGCAAGGCGGATCGTAGAGGTGATGAACAGGCTTCCATCTTTGCTCCCGGAATCGGATACCGTCCAAGACTGGCTGCGGAGCATGCCGTGAATATGATTGCCGGTCACATGATTCACATCGAATTGATACGATTGTCCTTGAAATTGAAAGCGCCCTTCCCGAATGCGGTTCGGCGGCATCAGGATCGGCGTCCCGAATTGGACCGGCTGCTGCTCCAATTCCGCAGGCGAAGCCGGGACGCGAAGTATTTCGCGGTCGAGAGTTTTGTCCCAGATGCTGTATACGTTGTTGCCGAGCGCAGGGCAGATCGAGACGATCAGCTTGTCGTTCTCCAGGGTGTAGGCCGGTGTTCCTTGCCAGTCTATTTGCTTGATCATGGGGATAACTCCTTTTTGGTTTAAGAATGAAAGGCGGTATGTATCGCTAAGCTTTGCTTATGCTTTATTGTATCAAAGCAGGTCCGGTCTGTCATGATGCAATGCTTCGACCCAGAGAAGCGAGGGGCTGTGCTCTTAGCACATGCGACGCATGTGGCTGACCAACGTCAGGTGCCGCGCTAACATAGGAGCTATAACGCGGACGACATCGCGTTACTACTAGCTCCCTACACAAGCAAAAACCGAGCCAATAAGCTCGGATCAGTTGTTGAGAAGCTGTTCATATAGAAAAATACGAAAGGTAATAGGTGGGGTATCCCTCGGAGGAGCGGTAGCGTCCGCCTTTGTTCTCGGAAAATACCCGCTGTAGAGCGAGTTTAATCAAATTTTCCGAGAACAACAGCGGCTGGAGGGGGATACCCCACCGGTGGACCGATACTATTTTTCAATTTCTTCAAGCTCCAGTCTCAACAGACTGAGCCGAGCTCACAAAGCCCGGTTTTTTGCTTCCCATCATGTTCCAAATTCAGAATTCGGATAAACATACTGCGATTTGGACGGCTCGGCTTTGGCGATTTTTTCAACCTTGAGCATCATAATGTCCATATCGTTATATTTTGTTTTTTGAATGGTCCCAGTGACCGTAACCCAGGAATCATCGGCGAACGAGGCCGCCCGATCGTATTCGACGAGGACACCGAACGGTGCAGCGTCGGCGGAGCAGCAGGAGACGGAGAAGCGGCCGACGACGAACTGGTTCGATTTCATTTCCTCCTGCCGGTAGACAAAGCCGGTGAGCTCCATCTTTTTGCCGATAAAACGATCCATATACAAATCGACCGTAGTCAAGGTCTCCAGGTACAGCTCTTCCTTAACCCGAATGAGATCGGACTTGTAAATTTGCTTGGCGAATTTGGCATATTGCGCCGTAAATTTATCCGACGGGAACAGATCGTCCAAATTCGCAGGCGCCGCGGCTTCCGATTTGGGGCTTGCCGGCGCTGCGGGAGATGCCGCTTCGGATGAGCCCGAACCCGATGGGGAAGCCGAAGGAACGGGAGCCGAGCTGACGGCGTCCTTCTTGACGCTGCTGGAGCTGCTGAGGTTCATCCCTTTTTTGGCGGCAAGACTGCTTCCCATTGACGTATCCGGCAGCAGGAAGCCGAACAACAACGGGACGGCGAACAGGCCGTAAATGGCCGTGTTTTTGAGAAAGGACGAAGAGGGAGTATGGTCATGGCCGCAGTCGCACTCGGCGGCGTTCCTCCTCCATAAAGAACTGATGCCGAGGTACACTTGATAAATGGCAATGGCGTATAAGCCTAAGGCAGACCATTTGACATAATCAATCATCCGGGGGGCTATGTAGTACAGAATGTTATCCGTTTTGACCAGATAGACGATGTACATGGCGAACCCGAACAGGATCGCGGATTTAATAAGGTGATGCAGACTTAACAATCGCGGACTCACAGGGTCACGCTCCTTTTAGGTCAAAAATATTCGTTCGAATACCAAAGAGCATACAAGCACAACAACAATGATAAGGGCGGATAGCTTCAGCACGAATTTCGTTTTAAAAGCGGACAGCAGCATCAGCATGCTCTTAATGTCCAGCATTGGACCGAACACAAGGAAGGTCAAGAGCGAGCCCGCAGAGAAGGTCGTCGCAAAGGAGGAAGCTACAAAAGCGTCCGAGGTCGAGCACAAGGACAGGACGAAGGCCAGACCCATCATAAATAAATGGGATTGAAAGTCTCCCTGACCTATGGACATGAGACTTTCACGCGAAACGACCGTCTGTATCGCGGCCGTGATCATGGCGCCGAGGATCAAATATTTGCCCATATCGAAAAATTCATCCGACGCGTGGCCGAGCACGCCGAACAATCGGCCCGTGATGCCGGTATGGGAATGGGCATGTGAGTGCGAGTGAGTATGACGATGTCCGTTAGGTTCATGATCGTGCTGGTGATCGTGGTTATGGGCAGCATGATCATGGTTATGTACGTTATGCTCGTGATGATGGTGGACGTCATGTCCGTGTGTATGCGGCCCATGATGATGTCCTCCCGCGGCTACGGACAGACTGCCGCGAAGCGGATCGCTTTTAATAAACCTGTACACGATCAGCCCGAGTGCGAGAGCGACGATAAAGGCAAGCCCCATGCGGGAATAAGCGATTTCCGGACGGCTGCGGAACGCCATGTAGGTGGAGGCGTAGACGACGGGATTAATGATCGGCCCCACCAGAATAAAGACAACAGCTACATAGACGGGCATTCCTTTTTTCATCAGACGCCGGATCACGGGGATCATTCCGCATTCGCATAAGGGAAAAATGATGCCCACCACGCACGCAAACAGGATGCCGAGGACCGGGTTTTTGGGCACTAGGCGCCGTATGGTCTGCTCGGAGACGAACATTTGCAGGAGGGCCGAGACCAGCACGCCAAGCAGAACGAAAGGGAACGCCTCCAGAATGATGCTCAAGAACAGCGTTTTGAAGCTTTGCATTTCGGCGCTGTGAAAAAAGCTGAGATCCGGCGGCTGCTTCTGGGTATAAATTAGCAGAAGCATGATAATGCATAGCAGGGCAAGGATATTGGTGCCCCAGCGCATGAGCGTCGTTTGCAATGGACATTTCTCCCTTTCTAATTCGTAATAATTATTATTATATAATATGCGGGACGAGTGGTATATAGGACAGGCGAAACGGAAAAATTGTCATGAAAATAACGTGCAGACGCCGGAGGATTGACACGGAAGGAACGTTTGTTTATGATAACAAGAAGCAAACTGTTCAACATAACAGGTACAAGCAATGACAGGAGCAAGTAGACGACAACGAGTCTTTCAGAGAGCCGGTGGCCGCTGTGAACCGGTAGATAGCTGGCGTTGAATGGGTCCTTGAGCTGACGGTTGAACGACTCGGAAGCAGAGAACAAGCGTAGGATAGCTTGGCGCTCCGGGTCCTAGGCTGGTCCGGGTACTCTCCGTTACAAGAGATTAAGGCTTGATGAAATAGAAGCATAACATGTCTATCATCAGGCAAATTAGGGTGGCACCACGGTCCTTCGTCCCTTGCGGCGGAAGGGCCTTTTTTGCGTGGCAAACATGGGTAACCAAGAATCACAAGGAGGAAATGAAGATGAAAAGAGTATTATCCGGCATGCAGCCGAGCGGTTTGCCCACCTTGGGCAACTATATCGGAGCGATGAAAAATTACGTGGAGCTTCAGCATACACACGACTGTTACTTTATGGTTGTGGATTTGCATGCGATAACGGTTCCGCAGGATCCCGCGGCGCTTCGCGAGCAATCGGAAGCCGTTGCCGCCCTGTACATCGCAGCGGGCATAGATCCGGCCAAAGCAACTGTATTCTTGCAATCGCAGGTACATCAGCACGCGGAGCTCGGATGGCTGATGACGACGCTCACGTATATGGGCGAGCTGGAGAGAATGACGCAGTTTAAGGATAAAGCGGCTGGCAAAGATTCCGTAGGAGCGGGCTTGTTCACTTATCCTTCCCTGATGGCAGCAGACATTTTGCTGTACAACGCCGACCTGGTGCCTGTAGGCGATGACCAGAAGCAGCATCTGGAGCTGACCCGTGACCTGGCTCACCGCTTCAATCAACGCTACGGAGATACGTTCACCATTCCGGAGCCTTACATTCCGAAGGTTGGAGCACGGATCATGTCCCTGGACGATGCATCGAAGAAAATGAGCAAGAGCAGCGCGAACCAAGGCAGCTTTATCGCTATGCTCGATGCGCCGGATGTCATCCGCAAAAAAATAAGCCGAGCCGTAACCGACTCGGGCCGAGAAGTGAAATTCGATCCTCAGAACAAGCCTGAGGTTAGTAACTTGATGAGTATCTATGCTCAATGCTCCAACAAGTCTATTGCCGAGATCGAAGCCCAGTACGAAGGACAAGGCTACGGACCGTTCAAAAAAGAACTGGCCGAGCAGGTTGTCGCCCATCTGGAGCCGATTCAGCAAAAATATTACGATATCCGCAAATCCGGCGAGATTCGTCAAATTTTACGCCAAGGGGCAGAACGCGCCTCGGTGGAAGCGGAGAAAATCTTGAATACCGTAAAAGAAAAAATGGGCTTCATCCTCTAGCCTTCGTTGCCGTTGCGTCTTCTCATTCTCGCTTTGACGACAAAGCCGAAGCCGATAAAGCCTACGGACAGGACCGTGAAGAGGAGAACGAGCCATATGTTCCCGAGACTCAGTCCAAGACTGATGCAGGCCAGAAGCAAGGCTCCTACGATGGCGAAGAAGAGAGCTAGTCCTTTGTTCATGCGGAAAGCACCGCCTTTCTCAAGAGTATTTGAAAATCAAAAACATTTTTCAAAATGAGTGAATAGTTTTTGGTGTACGTCACATAATAACTTTGCAAGCTTGCAAATACATCAAAGATATCATTCAGATTGAAAGGAGTGCTGATCATCATGGCACAAGGACAATCCCGCAGCAGCAACCAACTAGTCGTACCTCAAGCGAACCAAGCTTTAGACCAACTGAAGTTCGAAGTAGCGCAAGAGTTGGGTATTCAAATCCCACAAGACGGGTACTATGGTTACATGGCAACTCGTGACACAGGCGCGATCGGTGGTCACATCACTCGTCGTCTGGTACAAATCGCCGAGCAATCGCTGGCAGGTCAATTCCGTTAATCGAGAATGGTTTGCTTCGAAACAACGTATCATCATAGAAGCTCAAGGAGAAATCCTTGGGCTTTTTTGTCGATGAATTTTGTTGCTTGTGGAACAATTGCCGAATGCAGCCTGACTAAGCTCAGTGGGAGAAAAGAAAAAGGGCTGTCGCAGCAGCCCTGTCGAACGTTAACGAATCTGGCAGGTCGAGAGAAGCAAGTACGCCCCAGCTTCTTTCTTGTGCCGCTTACGTATTGACCCGCAATTTTTTCTCCAGTCTGGAATCGCTCAGCCAGCCCACATAGGAATCGAGAAATTGAAATTCCTTGTCCATGGTAACTACGGCAACGAAAGGATATTGTCTCCGGTGCCGGTACCGCACGTCGATCCATCTCACTTCATATCCCCAGTCATGATGCCTTAATTCTGCGCAAGCGAAGGAGGAAAAGTACAGGAAGGATGCGATATCCTTATGCTTTTTGGAAGCTTCGACGGCGGGATGCGCCGCGCATGATGTCGTGTCTATCCATTTAATCTGATTATGCTTGTATTCTCCCAGAACGAAGTGACCGTTAACTTTTTTCTTGACGATTTGCCATACGTACAAATGAAAGGTCGGGATCAGGTAATAGCGGTCCCCTTTCTCGTAACGGGAATCCTTCTCGTACAAGTGAGACTCCAAGTAATGATGATACCACGATCGCCAAATATAATACACAGCCAAAGCAGCGTATAAAATTGGAAAAATCACATCCGGACGGGCCAAATGGACCGACCACATGAAGATGGCGATAAGGTGGGAAATGAAAATAACCGGATCAAAAATATGAATGATGTTCCATGAAATCCATTTTTCCGAAAAGGGCCTTATGGCCTGGGTGCCGTACGTATTGAACAAGTCGGTGAATACGTGGAAAGCTACGGCGATGAATACCCACATAGCGACGTGCCATACAGGCAGATCCCTGAATCCGAGCATAAGCCCCAAGGTTATGAGCGCCGTCCAAATCAGCAGCGCGGGGAGTGAGTGAGAACGCCCGCGGTGATTTTTGATATAAACGGCATTGCCTTTGAGACGAAGCAGCGTATCTGCATCCGGCGCTTGGGATCCAAGTACGGTTCCAATTAGTACGGCAGTGGAAACGGTAGGGTCCGCTGCAACGATAGGGTCGACGTAAGCCAATCCGGCTAGTCCGAATCCTATCACTAGGTGTGTTCCGCTGTCCATGATGTTTGTCTCCTCCTAAGGGCTTTCCGAAGGAAAGCCTGCATCGTAAGCATACACTGAGCTTTTCGAAGAAATCCTGATTCTTATAGGCTTGGGCTTCTTGTTGGATGCCCGTTACTATTAAGGCCGCTTCACCCGTTTTGTGATTAAACTTGAGCTGCACGGGCGCGCAGGCATATTATTAGTGTATCATTTTATTGATCAAAATAAAGCAACGAGGTGAAAAAATGTCTAAAGTATTTGTGGAATATCAAATCTTACCCGCTTACAGGTCAAATTATTCAGAGTGGGTGACGGAAGTTCGGGCATTTCACGAAAATGTGGAGTTCTTTGAAGGAAGTGATCAACCGGGCTTGTTCGTCGAATTATGGAACGACATGTCGAAGGAGCAATACCAGCTGCTGAAGCAGGTCAGACAAGGGCAGGCAGAAGAGCGGGAGGCGACAGCCTCCGATCGCAATCCTTTTGACAGTACCAACTGGTCCCGGCTCGGGGAGTGGGTTAAGGGAGGTATTGAGAAGGTCCATATTTGGCATTTTGAAAAAGTAAAATAGTCCATACTTTGAAGCAAGTAAATCCATGGTAACTTGTGAGCAATCGCGGTAATCTTAACATTAGCTTAGGAATAAGACTCGATTTTGACTACAAGAGATAGGCATAATGGGGGATACCGCGGGGGGAAAACGGATGGAGAGGCGTAATATTTTTTGGGATCATGTGAAGAGGAACCGATGGCCTTACCTAATGGGGTTTGCATTATTGTCCATATCGAGCTTGCTGCAGCTGCTGATACCTCAACTGCTGGGGCAATTTACCGACAAGCTGCAAAGTTCGACATTAAGCTACAGCGAGGCGATCAAGTTCGCTTTGTGGATGATTGCCGTCGGTCTGGGAATCGCTTTCTTTCGTTCGACAAGCCGGATTTACTTGTTTCGTTTGTCCCGTATGCTGGAAATGCGGGTGAGAGGGGAGCTATTCAAGCATTGGGAGAAGCTTTCGGCCCAATATTTCAACAACCAGAGAATCGGAGACCTAATGTCGCATGCGATCAGCGACGTGGGGGTGGTCCGCGAGGTTACGATGCAGGGCTACTTCAACATTATGGAATCCATGATGCTGATTCTTATCTCGATCATTGCCATGGTCACGTCCGTTAATCCGCTGCTGACACTGCTTACCATGCTGCCGCTGCCGTTGTTAAGTCTGCTGGCTTATAAGTTTAACAAGCGGATCCAGCAGCAATCGGTGGACATGCAGAGAGCCATATCGGATTTAACGAGCCGGGTGCAGGAATTCACAGCGGGTATTCGAGTTGTGAAAGCGTTTGTACAGGAGCGGGAAGAAAGCAAACTGTTCACACAGGATAATCAGCATGCGGTAGATATGAACCGCCGGTTTGTCAAATCCAACTCGCTGTTCGGGGCGCTAAGCTCGGGCATTGTAGGCTTCAGCTTTCTTGTATCGGTCGTGCTGGGCGGTGTTATGGTGCTTAAAAACATCATTACGCTAGGGGAATTCGTCGCTTTCAATACGTACTTATCGCTTTTGATGGGGCCGATTGAAAATCTGGGCAAGGTCGTCAACTTAATGCAGCGCGGGAAAGCATCGGAGCTGCGTCTGCTTGAAATATTTAATACACAGCCGGAAGTCGTCGACGATATGTCGGCTAATCAGGGAATTAAGGACATCGACGGAGACATCGAGATCCGTAATCTCACGTTTTCATACCCGGAGGCGGGGCAGCCTACGCTCAAGAATATATCCTTGAAGGTGAAGAAGGGAAGCAGCCTTGCGATCGTCGGACGAGTCGGCAGCGGTAAAAGCACGCTCGTCCATCTATTGGTCCGGCTGTACAACCCGCCCAAAGGAACGGTGTTTATTGACGGGAATGATATTCATGAAATTCCGCTGCAAACGCTCCGCAGCCAAATCGGCATCGTTCCGCAGGATCAATTCTTGTTCTCATCCACAATTCGCGACAATATCGGGTTCGACCCGAAGCCGTATACGGATGAGCAGGTCATCGAAGCGTCCAAGGTGGCGCAGGTATACGATAATATCGTGGAATTCCCGGAGCAGTTCGATACGGCTCTTGGCGAACGCGGGATCTCCCTGTCAGGGGGCCAGCGGCAGCGTGTGAGCATTGCCCGGGCAATTATCAAAAAGCCTTCTATCCTTATATTCGATGATAGCTTGTCCGCGGTGGATACGATCACGGAGGATCTCATTCTTGAGGGGCTGAAGTCCGTGATGACCAAGCGGACGACGATCATTATCGGCCACCGGATTTCTTCCGTACAGGCAGCGGATCAGATCGTGGTGATGGACGAAGGTGAAATCGTAGAGTCCGGAACCCATGAGAAGCTGCTTCGCATCAACGGCATTTATGCGGATATGTATCATAAACAGCTTCTGGATCAAGAAGCCGAACGGCAAGAGGGACAGGAGAACGAAGGGATTCATGGCAGCGGGCTTTACCAGAGGGGGGCAGGGGCATGAATATTCATAAGGAGAAAGACGTCAAGAACTTCAAAGACAGCCAGCTGCTGACCCGGCTGATGTCCTATGCTCTGCCATATTGGAAAATGATTCTGCTGTGCATTGTACTCTCGTTTCTGATAGTGGTTGCCGATCTGGCCAGACCTTATTTAATGAAGATAGCCATCGACGGTCATATTAACGGCTTGCACAAGCCGATGCTTGCAGTGGAGAAGAGCCAGGCCGATAAGCTTGAACCGCTGGGCGGCGCTCAGGCGGCTTGGGATAACCGGGTGTATGTCCGGCTTGACCCGGATGCGGCTGCCAAGGCCGCTATCCCGGATGGAGCGGAGAAGAAGCAGATCGTAAGCTTGGAAGACCGTGAGTATATGATCTCCGGATGGCTACCGGCCCAGCAGACGGAAGTGAAGCTGGAGCAGGAGGGCAGCCCGGCGCGTCTTGCTGCAGGCGGTCAGGTTTATGAAGCGGTCCCGCTTGAAGATAAGGTTCTGGATCTATTTAAAAAGCAGGA
Source organism: Paenibacillus vulneris (assembly GCF_039543185.1). Classification (NCBI taxonomy): domain Bacteria; kingdom Bacillati; phylum Bacillota; class Bacilli; order Caryophanales; family Paenibacillaceae; genus Paenibacillus; species Paenibacillus vulneris. The sequence continues at coordinate 432,411 of NZ_BAABJG010000003.1, forward strand.
CTACAGCGGCTTTACAACCCTGGGGATATTATTTCTTCTTACGGTGGTCACCGGCTCCATCCTGAATTACCTGCAGAGCAATCTGCTTCAGTACACAGGGCAGACGATTATTTTTAATATCCGGCAGCAGCTGTTCAATCATTTGAGCCGGATGTCGATGTCCTATTTTGACCGGAATCCGGTAGGACGGCTTGTCGTCAGGGTCACTCAGGATACGGAATCCTTGAATCAGCTGTACTCTCAGGTCGTCGTCAACCTGGTGAAGGATGTCATCTTTTTGCTCGGAACGATCGTCATTATGATGCAGATGAGCATGAAGCTCGCTCTGCTGTCGTTTGCCGTCATTCCTTTCCTGGCGGTGCTGACGTTCTGGTACCGTTCCGTCATTCGGGAAGCGCAGCGAACCGCTAGAGTCATCTTGTCGCGCCTGAACTCGTTCCTGGCCGAAAATTTATCAGGAATTCGCATCACGCAGTTATTTACCCGCGAGGAGCGGCAATGGGAGCAGTTCGATCATCATAATACAGGGTATTACCGCGCCGGGATGCGGGGGACGATCATCAACTCGATTTTCCAGCCGGCTATCGGATTTCTGGGGAACGTGGCTATTGCCCTTCTGCTATGGTACGGCGGCGCAAGTGTTATTGAAGGCGGAATTACCTTCGGTATCGTCTATGCCTTCACGCATTATGTACGGCAGTTTTTCCAGCCGCTCATGAGCCTCGCGGAGAAATATAATCAGATCCAGACGGCGATGGTAGGGGCGGAGAGAATCTTCGATATGCTGGACGAGAAGCCTTCTATCGTGGATGCGCCAGTTACTCAAAGCTTGCCGAAGCCAATCCGCGGCGAAATTACGTTCGATCACGTATGGTTTGCCTACAATGGAGAGGATTGGGTTCTCAAGGACGTAAGCTTTACCATCCAGCCCGGTCAGACGATCGCCTTCGTCGGTGCCACAGGTGCCGGCAAAAGCTCGATTATTCAGCTGATTAACCGTTTCTATGACATTCAAAAAGGAAGCATCCGTTTGGATGGGATCGATATTCGAGATATACCGCTCGATGAGCTGCGCCGCAGCATCAGTATCGTGCAGCAGGATGTCTTCCTGTTCACCGGTGACATTGCTTCGAATATCCGATTGAACAACAAGGACATTACGGACGAGCAGATCAGGGAGGCTGCCCAAATGGTGCACATGGATGAATATATCCGTGAGCTGCCGCAAGGCTACAAGACTCCCCTTGGAGAGCGCGGAGTCAATCTCTCGCTGGGTCAAAGGCAGCTGCTGTCCTTCGCCCGCGCCATTGCTTTCCGCCCGGAAATTCTTATACTTGATGAAGCGACATCCAACATCGATACGGAGACGGAAATCGTCGTGCAGGACGCGCTGCATAACATTTCTGCCGGCAGAACTACGTTGATCGTCGCCCATCGTTTGTCCACCATCCAGCATGCCGACCAAATCGTCGTCATGCACAAAGGCAAAGTGCGCGAGATCGGCAACCATTATCAGCTGCTGGCGCAGCGCGGTTATTATTACCGCTTATACGAGCTGCAGTATAAGGATCAGAAGCCGATGCCTGCTGCGAAATAATGGATGGAGCTGCTCCTTACGGTTGCTGTTTTTCTAATCAATAAAGAACGCCGCTGATACAGCTGCGTTCTTTTTTTAAATCCTGTTGATAGTTCTCTTCGCAAAGCACTTGAATAGTTTTTTATATGCCTGGGTATTCCAAGAAACGAGAATAAAATATTGTATCCGTTGCAAACTTAAACTGACAAAATGAAAATGGGACAAGTGGTGACAACGGAGATATGAAGAGCTGCCTACCTGCTATTTCGGCTAAGACCATTGTACTCGCAATATTTATTTTGATCTTTAGCAATGGAGCCTGTTTCCGGTCCGTTCATGCCGATCCGTCGCTGCCTATTGTAGCGGATGAGGGGGTCTATTCGATTGAAGTTTTTCCCCGGGAGCACCGTCTTGTTGTACGTAAGCATGGGATAATCATCAAGACCTATCCGGTTGCGGTCGGAAATCCGTCGACACCGACACCCGTAGGTGAATACAAGGTGGTGTACAAAGGGAAGGACTGGGGCCCTTCGTTCGGTCCGCGGTGGCTCGGGTTAAATGTGCCCTGGGGTAATTACGGTATTCATGGCACCAACAAGCCCTATTCCATTGGTCAGCACTTGAGTCACGGCTGCATCCGAATGGGCAACAGAAGTGTTATTGAATTGTACGATCTGATTCCTCTCGGAACCAAGGTTACGATATACGGACATGTGTTAGGGGATCCGGGACATAATCCGAGGGAACTTGCGGAAGGCGATGTCGGAGGAGATGTGCAGTTAATCCAGTCGCGCTTGAAGAGCGCCGGATATTTTAACGGAGTCTGCAATGGCAAGTTTCGTTCAGATACGACAGCCGCTCTGAAAAAGTTTCAGAAAGACCGCCATTTGATTCAGCATGGAGTCGTTTCGGGAAAAGTGTATGAGGAGCTCGGTCTGTTGGAGTAACTACGCTCCAGAGTATCGGGGTACCGCACAGAGTACCTGAATCAGCTTCGAAGAAAGCCCCGCTATGCGGGGTCAGTCTGTTGAGAAACCTGAAATTGTGAAAAATTGCTTCAGTACCCCGTTGCCTGGCCCCACTATGTGTTTTTTTTATTATTATAGATTATAATTTCGGGGCTCCCCGCAAAGTACCTGAATCAGCTTCGAAGCCAAGGCCTCACTTTGTGGGGATATTTTCTGGCTACTCCTGCAATGCCGCACGCCATTGGCCGATCAGACGTTCACGGACATTGGCGGCTATATCGAATCGGTAGGCGGGGTATAAGTTTTCCAGCTTTACAGACGCGAGCAAAGGGTTAGCAGGAATATCGGGCGTTACAGGGAACGAGAAGGCCGTATTCATATAGTCTGCCTGCACCTCCCGGGACAGCATGAAATCGACCAGCTGCTTTGCGGCGGCAAGGTTATTACCTCCCTTCAGGATGGAGATGCCTCCGATCTCCCAGCCGGCCTGTGGCGGGATGGAGGAGAGGATGTCATATCCCGAGTTTTTGAACCGCAGCTGGTCGCCCAGGAAGCTGACGACAGCCGCAACCTCGCCTTCAGCGAGCCGCTGGGCGCTGGTAATCCCGGCGAAGGTGGTGGAATTGCTTTGTTTTTTCAGCTTCTGCATCAGCTCGATCGCTTCACGTTCACCGCGCTGCTGAGCAAGCGAGGCGAGAAGCGTATAGCCGGTCCCGGAGGTCTCCGGGTCGGGAATTTGGATCTTGCCTTCGAGCTCCGGACGAAGGAGATCTTCGTACTGTTCCGGCAGAGGAAGGGAGGCAAGCTTGGGATCGTGCTGCCAGACCGTCTGGTTGACGCCGATGGCAAGAGCCCCCATGTACATGCCTGTCCAATAACCGTCGCTATCCTTATATTTAGACGGAATGCTGCCTATGGCTGGAGAGAGGTAGTGTAAGGATTTGTTCTTGTTCTTAAGCTGCTCATGCAGGTCGGCAGGGCCTCCGAGGACGACGTCGATTCCCGTCTTCCCCATAGCAATGAGACGATAGCTTGCCTCACCGCTGGACATGCGGATGAGCTCATAGGGCTGATCCGTTTTCTTCTTAAACTTCTCGAGCAGGATACGCCCCTCGTCCTCCTGGAAGACGACGTACACCTTAAGAGGCTGGTTGCTCTTTTTTTCGCTGAAGAGCATGAACCCGGCAAAGGTCAATACCGCCGCCGCAAGCAAAATAAGCCATTCCTTTGTTCTCATGTTGTGTCTCTCCCCTCATCCGAACAGCCAAAAAAGGAAACGAAGGTTTCCTTTTTTTCATCATTTATTAACTTTCAAGGCTCCCTGCAAAATACCTGAATCAGCTTCGAAGCCGAGGCCCCGGTTATGTTTTTTCAGTTCACCCTATATTATGAACCGGTTTTGATCAAATGTATTTTATCGGCGGCGGCGCTGATCGTGACGTTGCCTTCAAATCGGGTCTGCCCAATATCGTAGACGTCCACGATCCATTCCTTCCTCGTATCGTCAAGAATAAAATAACGCTCCTTCTCACCAAGAAACATCGAGGACTTCACGAAGCCGCTGACGATAAAATCCGTATCGCTGACGGCGGCATTGATGCGCATCGATTCAGGGCGAATGCTGAGCAATACCTGCTCCCCCGGCTGCACTTGTTCCTCGCTGTTCGCCGTGCAGGTCCTCGCCTTCTCTTTTATCGTATACTCCACCGTAGCTTGCCCTCCGGCTGTATGGCGCACTACCGCATCCGCAAAATTGGTTGTCCCTATGAAATCGGCGACATAAGGAGTGCGCGGCTTATAGTAAATTTCGTGAGGGGTGCCGTATTGGTCGATGGCTCCTTTGTTGAAGACGACGATATAATCCGACATCGACAAGGCTTCCAGCTGATCGTGAGTCACGTAGATGACCGTCAATCCAAGCTCCTGCTGGATCGTGCGCAGCTCCACGCGAACCTCCTCGCGAAGCTTGGCGTCCAGGTTGGAGAGCGGCTCGTCGAGCAGAATGATCGGGGAGTTCATGACCAATGCCCGCGCCATCGCGACGCGCTGCTGCTGGCCCCCGGACATTTGGTGCGGGTAGCGCTCCTCAAGGCCGGTCAGCTTGACTTTGGCGAGCGCTTCCTTGACGCGCTCTTCTACTTCCGCCTCGGGACGCTTCTGAATATCCAGACCGTAAGCGACATTATCGAATACGGTCATATGAGGGAAGAGAGCGTATTCCTGAAATACCATCGGCGTGCCTCGCTTATACGGCGGAAGATCGTTGACAAGCTTGCCGTCGATAAGGATCTCTCCCTCATCAATCGTATAAAATCCTGCGATGGAACGGAGCAGCGTAGTTTTGCCGCAGCCGCTCGGTCCAAGGAACGTGATGAATTTGCCGCGCTCAATCTTCAGATCAATCTGCTTGAGGACGTGATTATCGCCAAACACTTTATTGACATTTCTTAAATCCAGTAATACTTGCGAGCTCATGCGCCTCACTCCTGACGGGTTAGAAATCGAATATTTTGACCTTCGAACGGAAAATAAGCTTCATGATACCGAGTGTTAACAGTGTCGCTCCCATTAGGCCGACAGCCACGGCGGCCGCCCAATAGTAGGTTCCGGTCTCCGCATAATTGAAGATGGAGACGGCGGCGACGACCCATTTGGGGGTAATCAGGAACACGATGGTGCTCAAGGTATTCATATTTTTCATAAAAGCGTAGACAAAGTTGGCGACCACCGTCTTCTGCAGCATCGGGAAGACAATCGTCGTCAGTGTCCGTCTGCTGTCCGCTCCCAGATTCGTAGCGGCTTCCTCAATCGATTTGTCCACCTGCTTGAATGCGGCAGTTAACCCGCGATAGCCGACCGGCATTTGCTTCAGCAGCATGGCGACAATAATCAGCACGGCGGAGCCTTGAAGCACGATAGGTCCCGAGCTGAACGCAACGATCAGAGCCAAGCCGACGAAGGTCCCCGGAAGGGCAATCGGCAGAACCGCGACGAAATCGAGCGCTCTTTTACCCGGAAACGGCTTGCGTACGATAACATAAGCCAGCACCAGGGCGAAGGCGACGGCCAGAAACGAGCTGACCAGCGACAGCACAAGGCTGTTCATAACGGCAGGTGAGGACGGATTGAATACGATTTTCATAATATGGTCGAGCGTAAAGGTGTTATCCCGCCCGAAGTTGTTGGTGAAAGCGAACAAAATCGTAATGGCGAACATCGACAGGATGAAGACCGACATGATGCTGTTGAAGGTAAACAAGGCGATGTCGGTTTTACGGGAAGTCGTAACCCGGTTAAGACCCGAGACAGGCTTGCCCGTAATGGTAGAATAAGAGCCTTTGGCCAGCAGCTTGTTCTGAATGGCGAACACGAGCAGGGCAGGGATAACCAGAATGATCCCCATGACCGAGGCAAGTCTCGGTTCGTTATTAATAATTTCTCCGTAGATTTCAACAGCCAGGAGCGAATAATTGCCCCCGATCAGCTTCGGATTCCCGAAATCTGCAAAGCAGTTGATCGCAACGAGAAGGAACGCGTTGATGATTCCCGGCAGCGCCAGCTTCATCGTAATGGTACGAAACAGGTAGAAGCCGCGGGCGCCCAGATTTTGAGCGGCGATTTCCAGATTCGGTGAGATCGCCCGGAGTACGCCGGTAATGGTCATGTAAGCAAGCGGGAAGTAGGAGATCGTCTGCACGATCCAGAGTCCCGGAAGACCGTAGAGGTCAAGCTCCACGCCGAACCATGATTTCATCCATTGAGATACCATGCCGCCCCGTCCGAACAGGAGCAGGAAAGCAAGCCCGGTCATGACCGATGGAGCAAGAATGGGGAGAAAGGCAATGAACCGGAAAAACTTTTTCCCCCGGATGTTGCTGTAATGAATCGAATAAGCATATATAAATCCACACACCGTTGCAGTCAGAGCAGACAAGGTAGAGCTGACGACCGTGTTAAACAGGGCTGTACCGTACCGGCTCTTGCTGAAAAAGGTTCCCCAGCTGTCAGCGCCTGGCAGCGCAACGACATAGAGGAGCGGGTACACGACAAAGAGGCACAGCACGGCAAAGCTGATCAGAACGAGGATCAGGGAAGAAGGATCTCGGGCCAGCCGGCCGACGGATGCGCTCATGCCCGTTTTTTCTGTTATCATAGGGGCTACGACCACCTTCCGAATACGTTGTAGGTTAAAAACGGGGAGTCTGCCGTGAACAAGCTGTGGCGAAAGACTCCCCTGTGTGTCCCGAAAAATACCTCTATCGTTACTTCAAGTCTTTCAAAGCGTCCTGCAGCTCTTTGCGCTGTTCGGCAGCCTTCCATAAGCTGTAGGATGTATTGTACTTCGTCGTTTTGATATCAATGCCGTTCTTCGGAACGGGAACGCCCGGCTTCACGGATACCGCCATTGCAGATTCGCTGTAGAGCGTGCCAGGCTCATTGGTCAGCATGTAGTCCATCAATTTTTTGGCGTTGGCTGTGTTCGGTCCGCCTTTGACGATGGCCAGGCCGCCTACTTCATAGCCTGCTGCTTCAGGAACGATACTGACGATCGGATTGCCTTGGTTTTTGATTTTCAGCTGATCGCCCAGGAAGGTGACCCCGATGGTGTATTCGCCTTTGGCGGCTTTTTGGATCGGCTCGATGCCGGATTTCGGTCTTTCCTTCAAATTAGGGAGTAGCTGCGCCACATATTTCAGCATTTCATCCTTACCCCATACCTGGGCCAGAGAAGCTACTGCTGTGTACGCCGTTCCGGAGGTCGCAGGGTCGGACATGCCGATCTCGCCTTTAAACTTAGGGTCCAGCAAATCCTTGAACGTTTGCGGATAAGGGGCTGTACCGTATTTCTCTTTCCAGCGCTGCTCGTTGATGCCGATGGCAACCGGGTTCAAATAAAATCCGGTCCAGAACCCGTCTTTATCCTTCATGTTATCAGGTATGTCCTTCGCGTTCGGGGAGATGTAGCTCTCCAGCGCGCCGGCTTTCTTAAGCACCTCGTGCGAATCGGCAGGTCCGCCCATCAGGAAGTCCGCCTGCGGCTTGCCCATTTCATTCTGCACGCGCGTTACCGCTTCGCCGCTCGGCAGCCGGAGCACTTCGTAATCAATGCCGGTTTCCGCCTTGAACTTATCCAGAATCTTACGTGCTTCTTCTTCCTGGAAAATCGAGTACACTGTAATTTTGCCCTTGGCCTTATCGCCGAACATGCCCGATTTGTACAGGAAAAATCCGGCTATCAGGACAATGACAGCCACCGAAGCGAATATCACGGAACTATTGCTTTTCTTTCTAGCCATTTCTACCAACCATCCCCTCTGTTCATTAGGAGGCTTCTTTTAGCTTGAAATAGGCTTTATGGTTCGTCTCGTCGAGCAGATCAAAGACAACGAAGTAAGCGTTATCATACCGGTCGATATGCAGCCAATGCTTGCGGTTCTTCTCCTCTTCGGCAAGCTGCACGACAAAGTGGGAGCCCGGCGGTTTATCGGAGAAATCAAAATGGCTGAAGTCGATAAGCCGCACGGCGGTTCGCATTTGCTTTGTCAGAACAGCCCGTTCCTCTTGGGGTAGCGGAGTCAGGGAGCCGTTCTCCAGCCGGAAAACCTCATGCCCCGTATTCTCGATCGCTCCTCCAACCGTATCTGCAGTGAGCGTTTTGTCGATCAGCATATTCTGAAGCTTGCGGATCTCCGCGCTGACATCGAGCGAGTTAACCGAGTCGGAGCCGAAGAGAAACCCGCTCGTTCCGATCTGGAACGACATATCCTCCTGGTCGAGATAGGCGACAGAGCCCGTCAGCAGCATACGGGAAGCGTTTGCGCGATTTTCCTGCCGGCCGGAGCTAAGCAAGCGGGCAAAGGATTCCTTCCACGTGATCAGCTCTTTGGGGTCTTCTATGGAAATCGTGCCTATCCCCGGGTAAGTAATGTTCATCCTCATCGGGACGCCGTCGAACATATCGCGGCCGTTCAGCTCCCTCGGGATGATTCTTACTTCATCCATGCCAATGCGGAATACATAAGCGAAGATGCCAATGAGCGTACAGCCGATAACGATTTGCAACAAGATGAGACGCATCCATGAAAGCCTTTTCTTCTCCTCTTGCATGTAGAATACTCTCCTTTTATCTCAAAAAAATCGTAGGTTTGTATCAATTTTGTAACAAAACAGGGGCGGGCAATAGGCGTGTCTGAAAATGCAGCTGTACGATGGTGCCTTCTCCAAGACGGCTGCGGACATCGATGCTTCCGCCCTGCAGCTCCATCAGCTGCTTGCACAGGAGCAAGCCAAGCCCGTGGGAATGCCTTGTGACCGGCCGCGGCTCCTTTTGCTCGGCAGGAAGAAACAGAGCCTGTACCTCCTGCTCGGTCATCCCTCGTCCATTGTCTGCGATACGGATGATGCAGCTGCCGGCTGCGGTGTCTGGTTCGAGCTCTATGGACAGCTGCGTACATTCGCTGTGCTTGATGGCGTTGTCGATCAGATTGAAGAGCACCTGTTGGGTGCGCTTGGGATCGAAATACGCCGGACAGGCTTCAGACGCAAGAGTCGTTCCGATCATTGATTTTTGCAGGGTAGGCTCCACGATACGCAGACTGTCTGTAAGGACTACGGCCAGATCGGCATGCTCAAGCTGTATTCTCCAAGCCTCGTCCCCTTTAAGGGAGGATTGGAGCAGATCTTCGACCATCTGCAGCAGACGGGTGCTTTCTTTGCGAATGTACACGTTGCAGTTGCGGATATCGTCGACCCGATCGAGCTTGTCTATCAAATCGGAAAAACCGATAATCGAGGTCAGGGGCGTCTTCAATTCGTGCGTCACATTGTCGTAAAACGTTTTTTGCTTGCCCTGCTCGTAATGCAGCAGCTCGATATGCTCCTGAAGCGCCTGCGACATCTGATTGAAGTCGTTGGCAAGCTCTCTCACCTCATCATGGCTGCGAACGACGATCTTGCGGCTGAAATCCCCGACGGCAACCCGTTTTAGCGCCTGCTGCAGCGCATGGAGAGGCTTCATGATGAAGAGCGAGAAGGAATAACTGGCCAGCAGAGCGATAAGCAGGCAGCCCAGAGCTACTCCAATGAACCAGCTGCGCATTTCCGTCAAGGTTTGATCGTGCTGCTTCAGATCAAGCAGGTAACGGAAGCCGCCGACGATATTGCCTCCGTAACTAAAAGGGGATGCATAAATTAACAGCTTCATCCCCTCCACCTCCGTAATGACCGATGCGGTCTGTCCTTCCAGCGCGGCATCGATATCGCTCCGCTTGATCAGATCCTCCCGGTTCCCGCTGTCCCCGACGATCGTACCTTCGGAATCGAACAGCTGCACCTGAAAGTTGCTGTTGGCTGCCAGATGCGATGCGATCAAAGGAGCGTAGGCGCCTGAAAACAGCTGCTCAATGCTGATTTTTTTGTCGTTTACGATTTTGAGCGCCTCGATACGGTGAAGGGAGTAGTACTGGCTCAAGGTCTGCGTATCCCTCTCGATCATGCTTTTGCTCAAGGTGTAATTGATGACGACATACATGGCGGCGAGCAGCATGATAATCGTAATCATATGCTGAATGAAAAATTTATTCCGCAGTCTCATAGTCTAGGCCTCCAGCTTGTAGCCCGTCCCGTGAACCGTGGCGAGGATATGCTCATGAGGCTTCAGCTTCTCCCTGAGGCGGTTCACGAGCATATCCACGGCGCGCGTCTGACCGTAGTAATCATATCCCCAGACTTGATCGAGCAGATGCTCCCGGGAGAACACCTTCTTCGGATTTTTACACAGCAGCCACATAAGCTCGAATTCCTTGCTCGTCGTCTTCACAAGCTTGCCGGCTACCTTAAGGGTGCGCTCGGCACGGTCGATCTCCAATACGCCAATCTGCAGCAAATCAGAAGATGGATTTGTATCCGCTTTCATTCGGCGCATGACGGCGCGAATGCGAAGCACCAGCTCCCTCGTTTCAAAGGGCTTCGTCAAATAGTCGTCGGCTCCCAGCTGGAAGCCTAATATTTTATCATTCATTTCGTTCTTGGCCGTAAGCACGATTACCGGAATATCCTTGTAAGCAAGACGCAGCTGCTTCAGCAGCTCGAATCCGGATTGGTCGGGCAGCATCAAATCCAGCAAAATCAGGTCGATAGAGCTTGAGGACAGCTCGCGAAGCCCTTCGCTGACCGTACCCGCAACGATAGGGCGGAAGCCTTCGACCTCAAGGCTCAGCTTCAGCAGCATTTGGATGCTGGAGTCATCTTCGATGATTAAAATGTTCACATCCTGGCTTCCTTTCCGTAGACGATAATAGTACTTATTCTACACGAGTCCTTTGTGTTGTAAAGCTTGGATGTGTGGGAAAAGGTGGGGAACGGTGCTTTGAAGTAACAACTGAATAGGAACTGCCAAGTTCCTCCGTTGCGCTGAGGTCATTATTCTGATACTATCAAGATATAAATAATTAGACATCTAATAATTAGTTGTTTAAATACCGTTAGCAATCCAAATACGTTAGGAGAATGAAATATGGGAAGATTAGATAATAAAGTAGCGATCATCACAGGCGGCGCTTCGGGTATCGGAGAAAGCATGGGTGAGCTGTTTGCGCAAGAAGGTGCCATTGTTATTGCCGCAGATATTAATGAGGCAGCACTTGAGAAAGCAAGTCAGAAACACAATATTTACGGAATGAAATTGAATGTTGCTTCGGATGAGGATTGGCAGGCGCTGGCCAAGGAGGTCTACGATCGCTTTGGCAAAATTGATATTCTTGTCAACAATGCAGGCATCTCATCTGAGAAGCCATTTGAGGAAATCAATGCTGAGGATTGGCAGAAAATGCTCTCGATAAATGGCTTTGGCCCGTTCGCAGGGATAAAGCATGTTGCTCCTTACATGGCGGCCCAAAAGAAAGGTTCTATCATCAATATTTCTTCTTACACCGCCTTGATAGGTCAAGGCTTTAATCACTATTCGGCATCGAAGGGCGCAGTTCGCGCATTATCCAAAGCTGCCGCTACAACCTTTGGCCGTCAAGGCATTCGGGTGAATGCTCTATTCCCCGGGATCATTGAAACGCCAATGACGCAAGCTTTAAGCACCTCAAAGGATCTGCTGAGCCGATTAATCCAGGCAACACCTTTGCAGCGGTTAGGACAAGCTATCGATATTGCCCAAGCCGCATTGTTCCTTGCTTCAGATGAATCTTCGTATATTACAGGCTCAGAAATAGTCATTGATGGTGGATACTCGGCTCAATAACGTGTAAGATAATGGAAGCTCTTCATTTTTTAATGGGGGCTGTCGTCGTTTATTTTTCCCAGGAGGATGGTATGGAAGAGCAGACCCTTTTCGAGCTTATACACAACATGGATCAGTTTACCAACCAGTTGATTGTCCAATGGAACAAAACTTTCAGTGAGGACCTTGGCATTTCTCATGTTCTGGTGCTCAGCCATTTAAAGAAGCATGGCAAGAGCCGGCCTTCGGATATTGCAAAACTATTAGGCTTTACCCCTCCAACGCTCAGCTATTTATCCGAGAAGCTTGTCGCTAAGAAATTAGCTGTCCGAATAACGGATGAGTCTGATCGCCGAATTGTTTATTTGGGCATTACCGACAAAGGGACGGAGGTTCTTAACAGAGCCACCCTGGAGGGGCAAAGACTGCGTACCGATTTGTTTAAAAAGCTAACCGAGCAGGAGCGGAGCCAGCTGGCCAACCTGTATAAAAAGCTGAATAGCGAAGATTAGATTCAGCCCAATGTGAATAAGAAAAAATAGCTACAACGATGCCCCTACGCATTCAACGAAGGGGCTCTTTGCGCATTCAATTTACCTGAAATCCGGCGGAATTCTGCGGGCCACCCCGGTCAGGATAGCGGCCTCGATAATGCCTTTGCGGACGTTGGTGACAACACGCTCGTTGAAGATACTTGGGATAATGTAATGCTTGTTCAGCTCCGCTTCCGTCACGACGGAAGCGATGGCGCGCGCCGCCGCGAGCTTCATCGGCTCGTTGATGGTTTTGGCCCGGCAGTCCAGCGCACCGCGGAAAATACCGGGAAATACCAGCACATTGTTGATCTGGTTGGGATAATCGCTTCGCCCTGTAGCAAATACGGCTGCATGAGGCAGCGCTTCCTCCGGATCAATCTCCGGCTTAGGGTTCGCCATGGCGAATACGATGCTGTCCGAAGCCATAGTCTGAATATCTTGTGCGCCGAGAATTCCGCCTCTGGATACCCCGATGAACACATCCGCCCCCTTGAGCACGTCCTTGAGCGTTCCATCCTTGGCTTCAACCTGCGGCTGCTCGGCTAGCCACTGCCACATGGGGTGATCGTAAGCTCCTCCCCGAACAATGGCTCCCTCCCGATCGACGGGAACAAGACGGGTTACACCGGATCCGAGCAGCATTTTGCAAATAGACACGCCGGCGGCCCCGATCCCGTTAACGACGACGCGTATTTGATCCATACGTTTGCCGACGACCTTAAGAGCATTCAATAGACCGGCAACGACCACTACTGCGGTTCCATGCTGATCGTCGTGGAAGACGGGGATGTCGAGCTCTTCTCCCAATCTTCTTTCGATTTCAAAGCAGCGCGGCGAGCTGATATCCTCCAGATTAATGCCGCCGAAGATCGGGCTGATCGCTTTAATGGTCCGGATAATTTCCTCCGTATCCTTCGTATCGAGACAAATCGGGAACGCATCCACGTTAGCGAGCTGCTTGAACAGCATCGCCTTGCCCTCCATGACGGGAGCCGCAGCGTGAGGCCCGATATCCCCCAGACCCAGCACGGCCGTACCGTCCGTGATAACGGCTACCGTATTCCGCTTAATCGTGAGCGAGAACGCCTTTTTCGGATTTTCATGAATGGCGGTGCACACCTTGGCTACACCCGGGGTGTAGACACGCGACAGGTCCTCGCGGTTTTTGATGGGCAGCGTAGGCTGGGTCGTGATTTTGCCTCCCAGATGAACCAGGAACGTCCGGTCCGAGACGTTGATCAGCTTGATGCCTTCAAGCTTCGATAACGCTTCGATCACGCGGGCTTCGTTGGACTCGGCTACATCGACCGTAATATCGCGTATCGAAGACTCTCTACCTGCCCGAATGACGTCGATGGAGCTAATGTCTCCCGACGCTTTGCTGATGGCCGAAGCGACATCGCCGAAGGTGGTGGTCTCGTGGATCAGCTCCACGCGTATGACTATGCTGGTATGTGACATTTCTCTCATCCAATCCCTGTTATGTATTCATGCTGTCATAAGCAGTATCCGATTGCCGGCATAGGAAAAGTGATGGAAGGCATACCGGAACATCCGGCTCCTAATCGGCTGATTTCGGAAAAGGTTCCGAATATTAGGCTTCCCCAAAAGGGACTAATAAAAATCGGAAGAAACCATTTTGCCTTTCCGCAAATAAAAAAGCAGATGCTTGGCAGCGGGAATTCCGCTATCCAAGCTATCTACCGGTTTTCTTGAAGACGGGTTGTTCTAACTGAAGACGGAGAATAGCCCCGATATTGCTTGAACTGCTTGGAGAAAGCATAGGGGTCGGGGTAATCAAGCAGGACTGACAGCTGCTTGACAGTCTGGTCGGAATGCTTCAGCAGGTATTCCGCATAATCCATTCTTGTTCGAATTTGATACTCCTTTACAGACATACCGAAGGCCTGCCGGAACAAGGCGGATACATATTTGGGAGACAGGGAGGCAATCTCGGCCATTTGACTAAGACTAAGGCGTTCCGCCGGCTGCTCATCCATGACTTGCTTCAACCGAAGCAAGCCGGGATGCAGCGATAGGGGCTGGTTCGGCGCCTTCAGTTCCTGCAGCATGCCTGCCAGCGTTTCGGCAACGGCCGAATGGCACAGGGTGTCCTTGATGACGGAGGCTGGAAGCTGGTTGTACGTATGCACCTTTTCAAAAAGCTGCTGCATGGCAAAAGCGTTGCCCGGAGAAAAATGCAGATAGAAGGGCTCGGCGTTATACGCAATTAGCTGCTCCTCTGCCGGGGAGTATAACTGGAAGCGGGTGGGGATGATCCGAAAAGGGATGTCTTGATTCCGGAACGCCCGATGCCGTACCTGGTTCGAAATGAAAAGCACATGGTTGTGGGATAAATCGACCGCCGTATCCTCGACGATATAGGTTCCGGATCCGGAAACGACGTACAGCATATGAAATTCGTTCAGCACCCGTTCGCGAATCATCCAATCGGTCTTCACGCTTACGTTGTAGCTGGCCAAAATGCGAAAGATATAAGGGGAGGCAAGCAAATCGCCGAGCAGCCGCTCGAGCCCCTGGATGGCCGTAGAAGGAGTATGCCTATTTGACATGATGGACCTCCGTCATTCTGATGATACAACCATCATAGAGGCTGGGAATGCGGGCCGTCAATGAAGAAGGGAAAATATTCGGGTAGGCGAATTTGACATGCCGGTTCAGCGAATCTGACATGGGACTTTGGACGATATTCCTGTACCCTATTCCTAGTAAAGGAAAAGTTTAGGGGGAATACGATGTCCAAGCCGAATATTGTGTTTATCATTTCGGACGATCACCGTCATCAGTCGCTTCATTGTGCCGGGGACAAGTCCGTACGCACGCCGAATTTGGATGCCCTTGCATCCAAGGGCACCCGTTTTGAGCAGACGCATACGATGGGCGGAAAGAGTGCAGCGGTATGCATGCCCTCCAGAGCCAGCCTCCTTGCCGGGGCGAGCGTCTTCCGCTGCGTCAAGGAGAATGCGCTGGATCCGGGGTATGTGTTGTGGCCCGAAGCGCTGCGTCAAGCCGGTTATTACAGTTATGCCATCGGCAAATGGCATAACGGCGCCGAGGCGTTCTACCGCTGCTTTGCCGGGGGGAGCCGCATCTTTTTCGGCGGGATGAACAGTCATTATGCAGTACCGCTGAAAGAATACCATCCTGGGGAAAAAGACACTCCAGGCGAAGCATACACCTTGAACGAGCATTCCACGGATATTTTTACGGAAGCGGCGGTTCAATTTTTGGAGGAATACGATCGCAGCGAGCCTTTTGCGTTGTATTTGGCCTATACGGCTCCTCATGATCCCCGGACGGCTCCGCCGGAATTTCGCTCGTTATATCATGACGAGGACCTCCCATTGCCTCCGAATGTGCTTCCGGAGCACCCGTTCGATAACGGGGAGATGTCGGTAAGGGATGAAAAGCTGGAGGCTTGGCCCAGAACCCCCGAAGCGGTTCGCAGACATCTAGGCGATTACTATGCGATGATCACCCATATGGATGACGGAATCGGGAAGGTGCTGCGCAAGCTAGAGGAACGGGGCCTAATGGAGAACACGATCGTGGTTTATACGGCCGATCACGGTCTTGCTATAGGGCAGCACGGTCTAATGGGCAAGCAAAATATGTATGATCACAGCATTCGCATTCCGCTGATCATGCAGGGGCCAGGAATCCCGCAAAGTCGCATCGTCCCGGACGTGCATCTCCAGATGGATTTTTACCGGACGCTTTGCGAGCTGACCGGAACGGAGGTTCCGGCAACAGTGGAAGGCTTGTCCTTGCTGCCCGCTATGCATGAGAAGGCTTCCTCGCAGCCGATCCGTCCCACCGTGTTCACAGCGTATAAGGACCTTCAAAGGATGGTGAAGGATGAGCGGTGGAAGCTGATTTATTACATTTCGCCGGATTCTGATCGCAAGGTTCGGGTACAGCTGTTCGACTTGAACAAGGATCCGTGGGAAACCGACGATGTATCCGGAGATCCGGCAAATCGGGGGAAAATCATCGAGCTGCATCGAGAGCTGACCGAATGGCAGAGATGGGCAGGCGACTCCCTGGAGGTACCGTTTTATCCGGAAGAAGCTTGAGCCGCATGAAGCCTATCCCGAATGAAACCTATATGAAACCATATGATGTAATGGATTTACCTCGAGGTCCTGCTTCCTGCAAGCAGGGCTTTTTTGTGATATATGCTTTGAAGCCATGGCCCCCACAGCTTAACAGGAATTTAATAGGCAGAAATGGTAACTTTTCATGCTCTTCCATCGTCTTATTCATATTGCAGGTAATTGCTGCTAGCGGCAGCAATACGGAAATTGTACATAAGAGATTCAGAAAGCATTCATTAAGGATTTTGAACTTATTAAGAGGGTGGCTCGTCCATAATTGAGGTGGCAGTATTGGAATCGGAAGCGAATTTGGAATATTTGAGATATTTATCGGCAAGCTCCGACAAGAAGGCGATATTGGAAGAGCTGATGGTCGCCTACGGCAAGGATGTTTGGAACTATGCCTTCAGCATGACGCGCAAGTGGGATCAAGCCGACGACATCACACAGGAAGTATTTATCAAGGTATACCGCAATTTATATACATTTCGTCAAGAGTCATCTGTGAAAACATGGATTTTGACCATTACCCGCAATATGACAGTGGATTACCGGCGGTCAGCCTTTTACCGCAAAGTCACCTTGATGGATTACATAGCTCCTTCGAGCACGCAGCCGGCCACCGAGCAAACGGTTATTGAGCAAATCGCGGTTAACGATATGTGGAGGATGGTGCTGAAGCTGCCGGTCAAGTACCGCGAGGTGCTGCTGCTTTACGCACACTACCAGCTGTCGATGAAGGAGATTGCACAAATCCTGGGAGTGACAGAAGGAACGGTCAAGTCGCGATTATTCCACGCCCGCAAAAAAATGGCCAAACAAAAGGAGAATCAAAGCAATGGAGCCGATTGACGACGAGTTGAAGCAGGGGATGGCTGAAGGGCCACTCATCCGGCACGGTTTTTCGGAGGCGTTAAAGAAACGGATTGGGGAGCGCATCGACGAGCAGGACCGCAAAAAGAAGAAGCAGTGGATGCCTTGGAGCGCCGGCTTATGCACGGCTCTTGCTGCCATAGCCGTATTTCTTTCTTTCCATTGGTACAGCCCGTTTAAGGAGCATACACCCGAAACCGCATGGAACGAATCGCCGGCATCCAAGCCCGCCATACCGTTATGGAATACGACGATCAAGGCGGACCCGGTCCGTTCCGCCGTCTTGATCGGCTTAAGAAAGGATCACCCGGCTTCCGGGGGGAGTCCGGAATACAGCACGTACCGTACGCTGCTGCTGGCTGAGGAGCAGGGAGAGCTTCGGAAATCGGCAGAGGGCAGCGGCATTCTGATGCCTTACAAAACGGAGTTTTTGAGAATCGTTCCGCAGCGCTTGGAGAGCGCCGGCTCAGTCTACCAGAAGCTGTCCGTTGCCGTTGCAACGGAGAAAAACGTCGCTTCGGTGTTAGAAGCCAATCCTGCCCAGCAGCAGGTGAGGCTGTCGGAGAAGCTGCTTTTCGCCGGGAATCGGTACGTTTCCGTCTCCCAAACGGTGCAGCAGGACAAGGGGAAGGACGCGCCGCGTGATTTCGTTTGGGTCAAGGATGTGGAGGATCTGACCAAAACGAAGCTGCCGGCTCAATCATTACCGGAGAATGAACCCCATGTTTCCTTGAGCAAGCTGTACGGCTCCGCACTGGCCCCGGATTTGCAGGGTGAGCAGGGCGATAGCTGGGCGATTGCACGGAAGGAGGGGCAGTGGGTACCGCAGGTTGCCTCCTATCAGGCATCACCACTTGGGCTCAACCCGGTCAAGCCGCAGCTTAAGGAGGTTGAGTTGAAGCTGCCCGATTCCGTCGTTTCCTACGACAAGCTGTCTGCAAGCTGGAGCGATATACGCCGTACCGTATCCGATGCCTTAGACGCCTTTTCTTCGCCTAACGGGGAATTGGTGGGTATTGTCACCGCGAAACATATTATCATGTATCCCTTTAAGGAACAGCTGATTCCGGCGCCGCTGTTATCCGTCAATCTGGATGCGGATGAGACCATTGTCATGATACAATGGGCTGTAGACGAGCCTTTCATTGACATATGGAAGAAGCGGGTCAGCCTGCTGCTTGGGAAATGATTTTGTAACCCAATGGGGAACAATGATAGCTAGATAGATGATTTCTTACGGGAGTAGATTAGATGAAACGAATTACGATACTGGTGGCGGATGACGAGGCCGAGATTGCGGATTTGATTGCGCTGCATCTGGAGAAAGAGGGATACCAGATCATTAAGGTTCCGGATGGGAAAGAAGCCCTGCGCGTCATTCAAACCCAGCCGATCGACTTGGCCATTCTGGACATTATGATGCCCAAAATGGACGGATATGAGGTTACCCGTCTCATACGGGAGCAATATCATATGCCCATCATATTTTTGAGTGCAAAGACGTCGGATATGGATAAAATAACCGGGCTTGTGATGGGGGCCGACGATTATATGATCAAGCCCTTCAATCCCATGGAGCTGGTTGCGCGTGTGAATGCCCAGCTTCGCCGGTATATGCAGCTGAACCGCCATTCCACCGATAACGAAGCCGTACTCGAGTCCGGCGGCTTGAGCATCTACCCGGATCAACGGAAGGTGGTGCTGTACGGGGAGGTTATCGAGCTGACGCCTAAAGAGTTTGATATTTTGCATTTGCTTGCCAGCCACCCCAAAAAAGTGTTCAGCGCGGATCATATTTTTCAGCAGGTATGGGGAGAAGCCTATTATGAGAGCGGCAATAACACGGTCATGGTTCATATTCGAACACTGCGGAAAAAGATCGGGGACGACACCAATAAACATAAACTGATCAAAACAGTATGGGGCGTTGGCTATACCTTCAATCCTTAAATCCACAGTACTTTATTTTTACACAGAAGCGCAGCGTACGGCCTGCTTAGGGGCAAGCCGTACGCTGCGCTTTCTTGGAGTAAGAACTACCATCCCGAAGCGGGATTTACTTAAATTTCCATAATGATCGGCAAAATCATCGGTCTTCGGCCTGTGTTCTCGTATAAATAGCGTCCCAAAGCATCCTTGACGCTGATTTTCAGCGAGCTCCATTGGTAAATGTTCTCGGCCTGCAATTTATTGATCGTTTCGGTTACAATGCGGTTGGCTTGATCGAGCAGAGCCTCTGATTGGCGAACATAGACGAAGCCGCGGGAGATGATATCCGGCCCGGATAAAATATGGCCCTCGGCTTTGCTTAGCGTGATGACGACGACAAGAATGCCGTCCTCCGAGAGATGCTTGCGGTCGCGCAGCACGATGTTGCCGACATCGCCAATCCCCCATCCGTCTACGAACGTGTTGCCTGCCGATACTTTTCTTGTTTGGGACGCGGCTTGATCTTGAATATCCACAACATCTCCGTTATGGAGGATGAAGATATTTTCCTTCTTGACCCCGACCGCTTCGGCTAGCAGCCGATGCTGGTACAACATGCGGTATTCCCCATGGATCGGAATGAAATAAGTCGGCTTCATCAAGGTAAGCATCAGCTTAAGCTCTTCCTGGCTGGCATGTCCCGAAACGTGCATGCCCGTGACGGAGCCGGAGCCGTAAATGACATTGGCGCCGAGACGAAATAAATTGTCGACGATTTGCGCCACATTCCTCTCATTCCCCGGAATCGGAGTCGCCGATAAGATGACGGTATCCCCCGGCAATATTTTGATTTGCCGATGGGTAGAGGAGGCCAGCCGGGCCAGTGCGGCCATAGGCTCTCCTTGACTTCCCGTACAAAGGATGGCGACCCGTTCGGCTTCCAGCCCTGCCACCTCTCCTGCTTCTACGAGCATGCCTTCGGGAATCTTTAGGTACCCAAGCTCCGAAGCGATTTTGACCACGTTCACCATGCTCCGTCCGAGGACCGTCAGCTTGCGGTTGGTCATCGCGGCCGCATCGACAATTTGCTGGAGCCGGTGAACGTTCGAAGCAAAGGTAGAGATGACTACCTTTTGCCGCGCTTTGGTGAAGGCCTCCTCTATCGATTCTCCTACTTTACGTTCGGACGGAGTGAATCCCGGGCGTTCGGAATTCGTGCTTTCGGATAATAAAACAAGGACGCCGTTCTTGCCGATCTCCGCCATCTTGTGAATATCCGGGTATTGCTCATTGACGGGGGTCAGGTCGAACTTGAAATCACCCGTATGTACAACCGTCCCCTCCGGTGTCTGGAAGGCGATACCCAGGCAGTCGGGTATGCTGTGGTTGGTTTTGAAGAACGTCGCGCGGATGGACCCAAGCTCTACTTCCGAGTTCGAGGTAATTTCTATTAATTCCGTGTCGGCCAGCAGACCGGCTTCTTTCAGCTTGATTTGAATGAGCCCTATCGTCAGCCGCGTGGCATAGATAGGCATATTGCATTGCTTCAATATATAGGGGATTCCGCCGATATGATCCTCATGACCATGGGTAACAATCAAAGCACGTACTTTGTCTTTATGTTCGATCAGATAACTGATGTCGGGGATAATCAGATCAATCCCCAGCAGGCTCTCGTCAGGGAATTTGGAGCCGCAGTCAATGACGACCATGTCGTCCTCATACTGTATTACATACATATTCTTACCGATTTCATTCACGCCTCCAAGGGCGAAAATGGACAATTTCTTCTCGCTGCTCAACAAAGTTCCCCCCATCCGTGATTCCAGCCGTTTTCATGCATAGAGTGAGCCAAGCCGGGTTCTTGTATTCGTGGCAATTAGTGGTGCGCCGCATCATATTTAAGAAAAATTTTAGATAAAGCCTAATTCTTTTTAAACGTTTTCCTCTATCCTAAATGGATATCAACGAAGGGGGAATATGGAGATGAAGAAGTGGGTGTTTCTGTTTGTCATTGTGGCGCTGCTAGGTTACGAGGCTTTGCAGCATACCAGGGAGAATGCTAATGGAAGCCCGGGGAATGCGGAAATTCCGGTCCAAGTATCTGGAGATGCTTCGAGGCAGAGGAGTGAGGGCAAGCAGGCAGATTCATCCAAGCAAGTAACGATATCCGTAGCCAAGGATCAAGTATATAAAGGAAAGCTGGTTCTCGTGAATAAAAAGAATGCCGTACGTTCGGAAGGAGAGCAGACGGATATAGTTCGGTTATACGAGCATAAAGAGCTGATCCGCGGCTTCGCTCTATTAGATAATACGATTCGACTGTCCCGGGAAGTGGCGAAAGAGTTCGGCGAAATGATGGAGGCCGCCAATAAAGACGGCGTGAATCATTTTATGATCAGCAGCGGCTATCGGGAGGAGAAGGAGCAGGACAAGCTGTTCCGGGAGATGGGCCCTGACTATGCTTTACCGGCAGGCTACAGCGAGCATAATCTCGGGTTATCGCTGGATATTGGATCGACCCAGAAGGAGATGAATCAGGCGCCGGAGGGCAAGTGGCTGCTCAAGGAGGCATGGAAGTACGGATTTATCCTCCGCTATCCGAAGGACAAGACTGCCATTACAGGCATTCAGTATGAGCCGTGGCATTTTCGTTATGTAGGCATGCCCCACAGCGCCATCATGAAGGAGAACAATATGACCCTGGAGGAGTACTTGGATTACTTGAAGGAGCAGATGACTATTACGGCCCATACGGAAGGCAACACCTATGAAATCCGTTATTATCCGTACTCCAAAAATATGAAGATTACGATCCCGGCTAACCGGAGATACGAAATTACGGGCAATAATTCGGACGGCGTGATACTCACTTTATATTTGTAAGCAGGAAGCGAGGGGCATAGATGAGATCGTTCCATCCAGGCAAAAATATTGTACTGCCGGCCGTATTTGCCGTTTATTTGTATTTGTTGACCAAGGCTATTTTATTCAAGCTCGGCCCGCTGGAGCTCGATTATCTGATCGACCGGTTCAAGCATAATTGGGAGAATCCGCGGGATATTATTAAGCGTTATGAAGCGTCCGGGAACATCATTCCCTTCAAAGAGATTACACAGGATTTGAAACAGCCTATCGATTTCCTGCAGTTTCCGCCGGATAATTTGATCGGTAATATCGAAGTCTTTATTCCGTTTGGCCTAATGGCCCCGCTGTATTTCCGCCGCTGCTGCCGTTCGTGGGCAGGGATGCTGATGACCTCCTTGTTATGGAGCGGAAGCTTTGAGATGATACAGCTGCTGCTATCGATAGGCACCTTCGATGTCGATGATATGATCCTGAATGTAACAGGAGGAATGATAGGTTACACTGTGTTCCGCATATGCAACCTGAGGCGAAAGCCCAAGGAAGCGCAGGCGGCTAAAGCCAAAAGCAAGTCTCCGCTCCGCAGGCAGCCTAACGGCCAGGGCGAGGGTGCGGGCTGACCGTGTAGAAGATGCTGTGTCTTACCATGCAAGCCCGGCTGATATACACCCGGTTGTTCGCTTACGTCTGCGGCAGGCTCCGCGAAGAATCGCGGACAATAAGCTGGGACTCCAGAATGATAACCCGGTTGTCCGTCACTTCACCGTTCTCGAGCTGATGAATCAATCTCTCGACGATAGCGCCGCCCATCTTCATCTTCGGCTGGTTCACTGTGCTGAGCTGAGGAGTGATGTACCGGCTGATGCGATTGTTGTCCACGCCGATGACGGCGAGCTGTTCCGGAATCTTGATTCCAAGTTCACCACATGCCTGATACACACCAAGCGCCATTTCGTCGTTCGCGGCATAGATAGCGGTGAAGCTGACCTTTTTCTCTATTAATCTCTTTAACGCCTCGTATCCGCCCTGCTTGTTAAAGTTCCCGTTCTCGATCCATTCGGGACGGAACGGAATATGATGCTCGCGCAGGCCCTTCAAATAGCCCTCCAGTCTCTCATAGCTGTCGATGGCATCCGCATAGCCGCTAAGAAACGCGATTTCCCGATGCCCTTGCTCTACCAAATGGTTCACGACTTCCTTCGAAAATTTCACATTGTCCGTATGAACGCACGGAACCTTATCGTGATGAATATATCTGCCGACGATGCCTATGGAATAATCCATATCGGCCCAATGGCAAATCTCCTCATCCGACATCATCGGGGTTACCAGGATCATGCAGTCAACGGTTTTATTCATGAGCAGATTGATAAATTCCAGCTCTTTTTCCTTGTTGTTCGACGTATCGCAGATAATAACCTTATATTTCATGGCATAAGCCTGATTTTCGATGCCCTTGATCACTTCTGCATAATAGGAGTTATTAATTTCCGGAACGATAACGCCGATAGCCATCGTTTTCTGGGAACGAAGATTTTTGGCGGCGGCATTCGGTTGGTAACCGAGCTCATGAATCACCTTCATGACCCTGTCCTTCGTCTTGGAGGTGACATTGTTGTTATTATTTAGAACCCGGGATACCGTAGCGGGGGAGACGCCGGCTTTGGCGGCCACATCGACGATTTTTATGTCCATTCTCATCTACCTTAGTACAGATTTTTATTCTGAGAAGACTATAACCTATAAAGAAATCGATTGCAATACTCATCATTTCATAGAATAGGAAGGAGTCGATTGTTGGATTAAGCTGAACAAACCGGATATAGTTGGAAATTTATTCGAAAATAGTGCTCAGTCAAATGCGGATTAATAAAATCGATTTCAGTTCATTTAAACAGAGACTCCATTAGAGTTTATTTTTATAAACCGGCTAAAATTCAATAAAAATCGTGCTTTATCATTTTTTGTTTGACAATATTTCCAGCTGCTGAGTATAATACATCATGAAATCGATTTCAGTACTTATAGCTTTATTGCATTAACCTCTTAGTGCAGGCGGGTACCCATCATATCTATTCATTGAAGCTTCATCAATATGAAAGCGGTTTATTGGATCGTAAAAAGGGAGGGTCATATCATGAAAAAGGTTACAATGGCAGTGGCAGGAACGCTTCTGCTCGGGTCGATTTTGTCCGGATGCTCCGGTACCAAGCAGGAGCCGGCGTCGTCAACCGGTGATGCAGAGGCTGCGGCGAATATGAAGCCGGTGGACTTATATTTTTATCATAACGGGAATCTTTCCGAAGAGCAGTTTCAAAAACAATATGGAGATTACATAAAGCAAAAGCTGCCGAATGTTACGGTGAAATTCGTGCCCAAAGACAAGACGGTCAGCTTGGCGGAGATGATTACGAGCGGGACGACGAAGGTGGATATCTTCATCGATTCCATAGGACAAATCGGGTTGAAGGGCTCGCTTCTGGATATAGGGCTGAACCAGGATTTATCCGATCTGGTGAAAAAGCATAATGTAGATCTAAGCCGGTTTGAACCGTCGACGATCGATGCTATCAAGGTCATGGGCGGTCTATATGGCCTGCCGATCAGCAATAGTACGCTGGTGTTGATGTACAATAAGGATATTTTTGATAAATTCGGGGTGGAATACCCTAAAGACGGAATGACTTGGGATGATTTGGCGGCTTTATCGCAAAAGCTGACTCGAAGCGATAACGGCGTCAATTACGTCGGTTATACGACATCGATCAATCACTTTTTAAGACTGAACCCGCTGTCTCTTGCCAATGTCGATGCCTCCTCCAAAAAAGCGACGCTGGAAACGGATGCATGGAAAAAGCTGCTTCAGGAAACCTTGATGAAGCCGATGCAATCCGAAGGCTACGGCCCAGTGCTTGAGGATTTGAAGAAGCAATGGTACAAGATTCCGTACATTGACGAGTTCTCCAAGGCCCGGAATGTCGCTATGTTCAGCTTCATGTACGGGGATTACGACTGGACCCGCGAGATGAATTGGGATGTGACGGCACTGCCTACCTTCAAGGATGCTCCGAAAGTCGGCAGTCAATCCTATCCGACTTATATGTTTATCACTTCGACCAGCGAGCATAAGGATGAGGCGATGGAGGTCGTGAAGCTGTTTATCAGCGATGAGTACCAGACGCAATTTTCCAAGTCAGGCGGCATTACGATTCTGAAGAACGATGCGATCAAGCAGGTGTTCGGCCAGGACACGACCATGAAGGATAAGAATATCAAGAATGCCGTATTCAGCAACACCTTCGCGCCGGCGGCGGCCAAAACCCGATACGATACGTTTGTAGAGGATGCCATTCGGGGTCAAATTACCGATCTCTTGTTAGGCAAAACCGATGTGAATACCGTACTTCGAAACGGTCAGGAGCAGGTTAACAAGAAGATTGAATCCGAGACCAAGTAACGTGATAGCAGGAGCACCACCGATGATGACCAGGGACTTACTGGCTTATCTTGCGGGAGTGCCCTGCTTTTTATTTCGCGCATCCATTGATCAGTCCGGCATGGTTATTGATTAGGTCATAGCTCCTTAAGTTGACAACGCTTTGCAGCAATGTTAGGTTGGAAACAGGCATTCTTCAAGCATTTCATGATTGGTTTTGTCGACCGTACCGATGGAGACATTGTTTCTTTCTGCAGTGGGAGAGGGATGTCTTTTCTCTATATGATCTGAATCTCGAATGGAAAAGGGGACCTTAGCTTGGAAAGAACAGCGCAAAATACGGTTGTCGGTTTTATTGGCACAGGAGTGATGGGTAAAAGCATGGCGGGCCATCTGATGAACAAGGGCTATAAGCTCCATGTATACAGCCGGACGAAGGAAAAGGCTGAATCCTTGGTCGCCCAAGGGGCCGAGTGGCATCAGACGCCTTCCTCGCTGGCACCTTTATGCGACGTGATCATTACGATGGTCGGTTATCCTCATGACGTCGAAGAGGTCAGCCTCGGTGAGCAGGGAGTTATTCCTCATGCCAAGCCGGGAACTATTGTTATAGATATGACCACCTCCAGTCCTTCTTTGGCAAAGCGCATTGAGGCGGAAGCGCTGAAGCGGGGGATTCTTGCACTAGACGCTCCTGTCTCGGGAGGAGATGTCGGGGCAAGAGAAGCGCGGCTCTCCATTATGGTTGGCGGAAGCAAGGAGGCCTTCGATCAGGCGCTGCCTGTGCTGGAAGCAATGGGGACGCAGATCGTTCACCAAGGACCTGCCGGTTCCGGGCAGTTTACGAAAATGTGCAATCAAATCGCCATTGCCTCCAATATGATGGGCGTATGTGAAGCCCTGATCTATGCACAAAAAGCGGGACTCGATCCTTCTACCGTGTTGAAAAGCATCCAATCGGGAGCGGCGGGAAGCTTCTCCCTGAGCAATCTCGCTCCGAGAATGCTTAACGGGGACTATGCCCCCGGCTTTTATGTGAAGCATTTTATCAAGGACATGCAGATTGCGTTGGACTCCGCGAAGGAGATGAAGCTGGAGCTTCCGGGATTGGCGCAGGCCCGCGCGTTGTACGAACAGCTTGCTCAGATGGGCGAAGAGGATAGCGGTACCCAGGCCTTGTTCAAGGTATATCAGCAGCAGCTGTAAAGCCATGGAGAGAACTCGGGGCGGGAAGCGGGACAGGCTTCTTACGAGCTCTGTGGCAGGATACAAAGAGGTGATCTTATGGAACCTGTTTTTACCCAAGTAAAAACGGAGGAAGAAGTTACGGACTTGGCTCGGCTGGCAGCGGAAATTTGGAATGAATATTTTATAACCATCATATCCCGGGAACAAATCGATTATATGGTGCAAAAATTTCAATCCTACCCTGCCCTGACCGATCAATTGAAGCATCAAGGCTACGAATATTACTTTATGAAGCTGAACGGCTCCAACATTGGCTATATGGGAGTAAAGCAAGAAGAGGGCAAGCTGTTCCTAAGTAAATTGTATATCCTGAAGGAGCATCGCGGCACAGGGTTTGCAAGCCGGGCCATGGAATTTTTGGTCGAGCTGTGCCGCAAAAGGGGCTTAAGCGCGATATGGCTCACCGTCAACCGCTATAATGATGCGACGATTGCGGTGTACGAGAAGAAGGGCTTTAAAAAGCTGCGCACCCAGGTTGCGGATATCGGAAACGGGTTTGTGATGGACGATTACATTATGGAGAAAGAAATCCGTCCGGTTTAATTAATAAGGGTGACCTGCGAGAGGGCTGTTGCGGAACAGCGGCTCTCTTGCAGGTTTTGTTTTTATTTTAAATTCCTAGTTGACACATTGGAATTAGTGGCATTATGATATAGGAAGATCACTGACGTAAATCTTCATATCCTTTTTGCCGATCGGAAAACCGAAGGCCTTATTGTTAATTCACAAAGGAGCAGTAAGGTTTTTTTGCGTTAATCATGAGATGGATCGGAAAGAGGAGTACTTATGAGAAGAGTAAAATGGGTGTCTTTTGTTATGGCAGTTATATGGGGAATGATGCTGCTTGCAGGCTGCGGCAGCTCACAGGGCGCGGAACAAAACGGCAAGACCGGCAACAGCGCAGGGCCTGCCGGAGCAAGCTCCAAGGAGCCCTTGGTCGTCAATATCGGCATTCAGCAAAGCATATGGCCGATCCTGCTTGCCAAGCAGAAGGGCTGGTTCGAGGAAGAATTCGCTAAGGCCGGCGCCAAGGTCAATTGGGTGGAATTCCAAAGCGGTCCTTCCTATTTTGAAGCGATTGCCTCCAATCGGCTGGATTTCGGGAGGGTTGGCGACCTGCCGGTGATTTCCGGCCAAGCGGCCGATGTACCGTTCAAGGAAATCGCTGCGGCCAGCTTCGGCTCCAAAGGAAATGCCATTCTGGTGAAAAAGGATAGTCCGATCAAAACGATTCAGGACTTGAAAGGGAAGAAAATCGCGTTTGCCAAGGCCAGTTCGGCCCAGACGGTTGTCTATAAAGCGCTGGAGAAGGCTAATCTGAAGCCGGCCGACGTACAAATCATTTCGCTTCAGCCGGATGAAGCCCAGCCTGCCTTTGAAACCGGCTCCGTCGATGCCTGGGCCATCTGGGAACCGTTCATGTCCACCCAGAAGGTGCTGAATGGAGCACGGGTATTGGTGGACGGAACGGCTTTGGATGCCAAAGGCGCAGGCTTTCAGATTGTACGCACCAAGTTTGCCGAGGAACACCCTGATCTGGTGACACTGTATCTGAAGGTGGAGGAAAAGACGCAGCAATGGCAAAAGCAGCATCTGGAAGAGGCGATAGACGTCTACGCCCAGCTGAAGAAGGTCGACCGTGAAATTATTCGGCAGGTCATTGAGAATACGGAGCCTACCAATATGCCGATTACAGATGAAATCATCAAAATTCAGCAGGAAACGGCCAACTCCATCTATGAGCAGGGGGCCATTAAGAAGAAAATCGATACGTCCAAGGTCGTAGACAACCAATATATTACTAAAGCGTTAGAGCAGTATAAGGCTGAACAGAAATAGCTGTACCAAGAGGCCGACCTTCAGCTTGTGTCAAAAGGCTGGCTCATGGTTAAGCAGCAGTCAACCGGAACACCGGAGACTTCCTGAAGCTGTCGCAGGTCCGTTCGCGGACCCGGGCGGCTATGGCGGGGAGTCTCTTTTTTGTATAAGTCAAGTCCCGGGAGGAGATTATGAATGACCCATACGCTCGAAATTCACGGACTATCTAAACAATTCGCCGCTCCGCAAGGCCCCGTCCAAGCGCTGAATCAGATTGAGCTTCATGTGAAGCAAGGCGAATTCATCACAGTCATCGGCCCCAGCGGCTGCGGCAAAAGCACTTTATTAAAAATTATAGCGGGTCTGGATACGGCCTATACGGGGACGGTGCTGCTGGAGAACCGTCCTGTGGACCGCCCGAGCATCGATAAAGGCTTTATTTTTCAAGAGCACCGCTTGTTCCCTTGGCTAACCGTCGAGAAAAATATTGCGGCCGATCTGCGGCTTAGCGATCCGGAGGTCCGGCGGCAGGTGGATGAGCTGATCGAGATTGTCCGCCTCCGAGGGTTCGAGAAGGCTTATCCGCGGGAGCTGTCGGGAGGGATGTCCCAGCGGGTAGCCATCGCGAGAGCGCTGCTGCGCAAGCCTAAGGTGCTGCTGCTCGATGAGCCCTTTGGTGCGCTGGACGCATTTACGAGAAGCCACTTGCAGGAGGTCCTGCTTGATATTTGGCAGCAGAACAAGACGACGATGATTCTCGTCACGCATGATATCGACGAAGCGGTCTTTCTCGCTAACCGGGTCGTTATCATGAATGCCCGGCCCGGCACCATTCGCAAGATTATTCCTGTGGATCTTCCTTTTCCAAGAAAGAAGACGACATCGTCCTTCCAGGAAATGCGTCATAAGGTACTGAATGAGTTTGAGCGCGTGGATGAGCTGGAGCTGGTAGACAGCTCGGGCATTTAACAAACATTCGTAGAAGGGGTGAGTGCAATGATGCATTCGACAGGGACGATAACCGGCTCAGCCGGCGCCGAGGCGATTGGAGGCCAGCCGGAGCAAGTAAAGGGAAAGGATGCGGCGGCAAGGCGAAAGCGAAACGACAAATGGGCGATCGTCATTCGAGGGTTGATTTTGCCGGTTTCCGTATTAATCGTATGGCAAATCGCGGGCAGCCTGGAGCTGATCTCCAAGACGCTGCTTCCGACTCCGTTAGCCATACTCCAGGCTTTTATCGATCTGATCTCCTCCGGAGAGCTGTTCAAGCATTTACAAATCAGCGTGTACCGCGCTGCGGTAGGCTTTTTGCTGGGTGGCGGTTTGGGGCTGCTGCTCGGGTTAGTGAGCGGCCTGTTCCGGAGAGCGGAAGAAACGCTGGACCCTACGGTTCAGATGCTTCGCATGATTCCGCACTTGGCCATTACTCCGCTGTTCATCCTCTGGTTCGGCTTTGGGGAGCTGTCCAAAGTGTTGCTGATTGCCAAAGGCGCCTTTTTCCCTTTATATGTAAATACGTTTCTCGGAATCCGCAGCGCTGATTCAAAGCTGTTCGATGTAGCCCGCATCCTCGAATTCAGCCGGTGGAATCAAATCACGCGCCTCGTGATTCCGGCTGCGATGCCGAATCTGCTGCTTGGCTTAAGGCTATCTCTCGGCGTTGCCTGGTTAGGGCTGGTCGTTGCCGAGCTGATGGGGTCAAGTGAAGGGATCGGGTACCTGATTATGGATGCCCGTCAATTTTCCCAGACACAGATCGTGTTTGTCGGAATCATCATTTTCGCTATCGTGGGCAAATTGACCGATTCCTTGGTCCGGCTAATGGAGAAGAAGCTGCTCAAGTGGCGCGACAGTTATAATGGTTAATTCAATAACATAGAGCTGGGGAAGCGGAGGTGCTTTCCCTCTTGAATTATTAATCCATTTCGAGGTTAAAGCCCCAACTGCTGGGGTCAGGTTGTTGAAAAACCCTATCATACGGAAAAATGCGAAAGGTGGTAAGTGGGGTATCTCCTATAGGAGCGATAGCGTTCGCCTTTGTTCTCGGGAAATTCCCGCTATAGAGCAAATTTAATCAAAGTTTCCCGAGAACAACAGCGACCGGAAGGGGATACCCCACTGGGGGACCGAAGCAATTTTTCAGATTTTCAGGTTTTCCAACAGACTCGCCCCACTTTGTGGGGTTATTTCGTTTGGGGCTCTACACCCAACGCCGATCCATCTCTTCATCCATCGAGGTTCTTCCCGTGCACAGCTCAAGAAAGGATTCGGCGACAAGAACACATCCGTCATAATCGAGATACCCGGAATGCGCGACAAGGATCGGATACTCGTTATTGTTCCTTTCTTCCCGCATATCAAATAGATAGTGATTCCCGCAGCCATCCATGCCAAAAGAAACGGCATGCTTCATGTATTCGGGCAGCTCGTAAG
The DNA here is from genome assembly GCF_039543185.1 of Paenibacillus vulneris. Lineage (NCBI taxonomy): Bacteria > Bacillati > Bacillota > Bacilli > Caryophanales > Paenibacillaceae > Paenibacillus > Paenibacillus vulneris. The sequence continues at coordinate 463,440 of NZ_BAABJG010000003.1, forward strand.
CCAGATTGTATTCCCGGAGCTGATCTGTGCCAAAAAACTGAAAGAACCTGTCGCCGTTCTGAAATTCCCCGCCATTGGAATAGCGCAAGAAATCAAGATAGTTGGCAGGAAACGCCTTCTGCGGCAGCTTCCATGAAGCGGGGTCGAACGGTTTGTACTGATCGTACAGCTCATGTCCTGCAGGAAACGGATTTCGTTGTCTGCCCGCAATCTCAGCCATCTCTTGCTCGGATAACGCCGCATTCCAGGCTGTAACAAAACGGTCAAGCTCATTCTCGTCAGCTGGCGGTCTTTTGACATGCTCCAGTTCAAATACATGGTACCACAAAGATGCTCATCCTCCTGTTTCCGATAGACTCAGCTAAACTCCAGCTTATCAAATAACCGGACAAAAATCTTCGCAATATTTCTGGCGTCATCGATCCCCCGGTGATGTTGGCCCTCCATAGGCAAATGCAGCATTTGAAGTGCCCTCTCCATACCGACGCCCCGATCACGGCCGATCATTTTACCATGCTGATGCTTGATGCTGATGTGGTGCTTCAGCCAATCCGTGCTTAGACTGTGCAGCTTACAGTCTTTAATTAGCTGATTCTTATCATAGAGACCCCAGGAGCAGAGGTAAAAGGGCCCCGGACCAATCCAATCCTGGAACGCGCGGACACCTTGGGGAAAATAAGGAGCTGCTTGAACATCCTCTTGGGTAATAGAGGTTAGTGTCTTGCAGAAATCAGATAACCAGGGGTTCAACACAGGCTTGATGAAGGTTTGGAATTCATCTATCCGTTGAAGCTGCTGATTGAGCTTGACCGCTCCAATCTCAATAATTTCATTCGGTTTGCTTCGGTCGTTTTCCCAGCAGGTGGCCTCTAAATCAAAAATAATGTAGTTCATGTCCTATTCATCCATTCTATTAAATGTAGTTAGGAATGATAGTACAATAAAGCGGTCTAAAGGTCAGTGTAATTTTTGATTATAACCCAAGTATCGGGGAAAAAGAAAAAGAGCCAACGATTGGCCCTTTTTTCAAGAAGGAGGTTGCCTATTTTTTATCCTTCAGCTCCTTCAAAGCCTGCTCCACGAATTTGCTCTCCAGCACTTGGCTCGTTTCGAGCTTTTTATTGATGGCTCCTGCCGAATAGAGGAAGTCGGCCTGCTCCTGATGCGCTTTGGCGAATTCTGGGGTGATGGGGGAAAGAAGCGGTTCGGTGTTTTTTAATACAGTGCTGATGATTTCCTTGTCCAGCTTCTGGGATTTGGACAGCTCCTCAGTCACTTCCTCGTTATGCTCCACATAATATTTGCGGACCTCCTCATAGGTTTTAAGGAAAAGAACGGTGAGGTCCGGGTGATCCTTGGTAAATTTGGTTCGGGCAATCAGGAAGCCGGGGGCGTTAATATTCAAATCCTGGCCGGTCACCAGTATTCTGGCCCCGGTCTGAAATACGGCCGTCGTAGCATATGGCTCCCAGATCGACCAGGCATCGATCGCGCCGGAGTCCAGAGCGGGTCTTGCTTCATCGGGCTGCAGCTGAATCACCTTGACGTCGTCGCCCTTAAGACCAATTTTATCGATGGCCAGATAAAGGAAGTTATAGGCGCTGCTGCCTTTAGCCACACCGATTTTTTTGCCTTTCAGATCCTTCAGCTCTTTGATCGGACTGTTCTTGGGAACAACAATCATATTGCCTTTCTTGCCGTCGCTGGTTACGGCGATAGCCTTGAAGTCGATGCCTCCGACTTGTCCGGAGACTACGGGGGTCCCTCCGACGGAGCCGAAATCGAGCCGGCCGGCGGCCAGCGCTTCGAAGTGCGGGGGACCGCTTGCAAATTCATTCCATTTGACCTCGGCCCCAACGGCGGCAAAAGCTTTCTCAAAGGCACCCTTATCCCTCGCATAGGGAAGAATGCCCGTCTTTCCCTGGACTCCGATATTGACGACGATCTTTTCCTTGGATTTCTCCGCAGAACCTGCTTGGGCAGCGGAGGCGGTATCCGTAGAGGATGTCTTGCCGCAGCCGGCTAACACCACGGAAAATACAATGATACTTGTCAGGATGGATAATATCGTCTTCTTTTTCCTCGCTGCCATAATGAAAACCCCCTTGTAATTTAACGGTCTGCCATTAATTGGCTTGCTGCTGCGGCCTTAATTGATACCGGTTGCCTGGCACGGCCAGCCCTAAATGATCGCGAAGTGTCGTTCCGCTGTATTCCGTCCGATACAAACCGCGCTGCTGCAGGATCGGAATGACCTGATCCACGAATTCGTCCAGCCCTCCGGGCAAATAAGGAGGCATAATATTAAACCCGTCGCAGCCGCCGTGGATAAACCAGTTTTCCAGAAAGTCGGCAATCTGCTCCGGCGTCCCATGGATGGTTTTGTGACCGCGCGCCCCGGTAACTCTGGCCACGAGCTGCCGGATGGTCAGCTTATCGCGGCGGGCCATATCGACCAGCAGCTGATAGCGGCTTTTGCCTCCGTTAATGTTCACCGCATCGGGCAGGTCGGGCACAGGCCCGTCGAGAGGGTAGGCGGACAGATCCACCCGAAGCGTTCGGGAAACCATGGCCAAGCCGACTTCGGGAAGCACTAGCTCCTGCAGATGGGCTTCCTTTTCCTTTGCTTCTTGTTCGGTAGCTCCGATAACGGGCAGGATACCGGGTAATATTTTCAATTGATCTCGGGAGCGGCCATACTGTTTAAGCCTTCCCTTCAGACTGCTGTAGAAGGACTGCGCCTCCTCCAGCGTCTGCCATGCCGTGAATACGACCTCAGCCGTTTTTGCCGCAAAATCCTGGCCCGTCTCGGAGGAACCGGCTTGAACGAGCACGGGTCTTCCTTGGGGAGTACGAGGAATCGAAAGAGGGCCCCGTACCGAGAAAAATTTCCCTTGATGGCGGATCGCATGGATTTTGTCAGGATCGGCAAAGACTCCGGATGACTTATCGATAAGAAGCGCGCCTTCCTCCCAGCTGTCCCACAACGACGTGACGACCTCGACGAATTCTTGTGCGCGTTCGTAGCGGATGGAATGGTCCAGGTGGTGGTCCTGGCCGAAGTTCTGGCTTGTAATTTCCATACTCGTCGTCACGGCATTCCAGGCCGCACGCCCGCGGCTCAAATGGTCAAGGGAAGCGAATTTTCTGGCAACGTGGTAAGGCTCGCTGTAGGTGGTGGAGACGGTTCCGGCCAAGCCGATACGGGAAGTGACGGAAGCAAGCGTGGATAGCAGCGTGAGGGGCTCGGCCCGGACGGGGACGGTATGCTGAACGGAGGCTTCATGCTGCTCAGGCAGCGCAGGGATGTCCTCGATAAAAATCATATCGAACTTGCCTCGTTCTGCCGTTTGCGCAAATCGTTTATAAAATTCAAAGGTAAACAGTCCCAGCGAATCTGTCAGCGGATATCTCCAGGCAGCAATATGATGCCCTACACCGTAAAGGAAGGCTCCCAGGTGGAGCTGGCGTTTTGTTTCTCCCATAGTCGATCACTCCTCGGTCAAAATACGTTACATGCAGGTACCAAAATGTTGTACTAGAAGCTCAAATAGATGAGGATGCCGAAGGCCGGCTGAATTTGCTTGCGGGACGCTTCAGGCCGAGGTGATCACGAAGCGTAGTTCCGGTATATTCCGTGCGAAACAATCCGCGGTTTTGCAGCTCGGGGATGACCAGCTCAACAAATTCCCCCAAGCCTCCAGGCAAATAAGGCGGCATAATATTGAAGCCGTCGGAGGCGCGCTCGTTGAACCATAGCTCCAATTGATCGGCAACTTGAACGGGGGTGCCATAGATCGTCCGGTGCCCGCGCGCTCCGGTGACACGATAGATCAGCTGGCGGATGGTAAGGCCGTCCCGTTTGGCCATATCGGACACGAGCTTGAATCGACTTTTGCCGCCGTTGATGGCTTCGAGCTCGGGCAGTTCCGGAAGCGGGCCGTCCAGCGGGTAATCCCGCAGATCGACATTCAGGGACCCGGAGAGCATCGATAGGCCGACGGATGGCAGCACCAGCTGCTGCAGCAGCTGCTCCTTCTCCCGGGCTTCCGCTTCCGTTGCTCCGATAACAGGGAAGATGCCGGGCATAATCTTGAGCTCATCCGCCGTGCGTCCATACTTAACGAGAAGAGATTTGACATTGCGATAAAAGAGCTGCGCCTCCTCTAATGTTTGCCATGCAGTAAAAATCACCTCAGCGGTTTCGGCTGCGAGCTGCTGGCCTGTCTCCGAAGAGCTGGCCTGGATAATCACGGGCCGCCCTTGGGGCGGTCTAGGGGCATTCAGCGGACCTCTGACCCTGAAATGCTCTCCCAGATGGTCGATCCGGTGAACTTTGTCGGGGTTGGCGAATTGTCCGTTCTGCCGGTCAAACAGGATAGCATCATCCTCCCAGCTATCCCACAAGGAGGTGGCAACCTGGATAAATTCTCTGGCCCGTTCATAGCGGACGGCATGGTCCGGATGCTTCTCCTTGCTGAAATTGGCAGCCTCTTCGTTGCGGCTGGACGTAACGACATTCCAGGCTGCCCGCCCTCCGCTCAGATGATCGAGGGTAGCGAATTCACGGGCCAGGTTATAAGGCTCATGGTAGGTCGTCGATACGGTAGCCGCCAACCCGATTCGTTCGGTGACCCCGGCAAGATAAGAGAGAAGGGTAATGGGCTCCGGGCGAACCGAAGCGGTATGGGAGGGGGAGCTGCCGAGCAATGCCAATGAATCCGCCAGGAAAAGCATATCGAACTTGCCGCGTTCTGCTGTCTGAGCAAAGCGCTCATAAAATGCCGGGTCCATGATACCGTGTGCTTCCGTATCCGGATAACGCCAGGCGGCGACATGGTGCCCGACACCGAACAAAAAGGCGCCTAAATGCATTTGTCTAGCTTTTACACTCATAAGTATCTCCCTTCCTTAAGACCCGGATCAGTGATTATTGAAGTTGTGGCTGAGCAGTGAATGAAGGATGCGGATGAGGTAAGCCGTAATGCTCGCGAAGCGTACGCCCCTTGTACTCGGTACGGAACAATCCGCGACGTTGTAGCTCCGGAACGACCAGGTCGATGAAATCGTCCAGGCCGCCCTTCATAACTTGGGGCATGATGTTAAAGCCGTCGGCAGCCCCTTCTGTAAACCAGACCTCCAGCTCATCGGCAATTTGCTTGGCCGTACCGGCAATGGTGCGATGACCGCGTCCTCCGGCAAGCCTCAGGAGCAGCTGGCGCAGGGTCAGATTCTCGGTGCGCGCAAGCTCGATAATGAGCTGCGCCCGGCTTTGATGCCCTCGTGCCAGCACGGTTTCGGGAATTTCAGGCAGCGGTTCGTCCAGAGGATAGGCCGTCAAATCGAAGCCTACCCGGTTGGACAGCTGGAGCAGACTGTATTTCGGATTGGTCAGCTCATGGAGCATCGCTTCTTTTTCCTTGGCCTCCGACTCGGTTTCCCCGATAATGGGGCAGATGCCGGGTAAAATGATCACGTGCTCGGGATTGCGGCCTTGTTGACGGACGCGGGCTTTCACATCCGAATAAAAGGCTTGAGCATCAGTGAGTGTCTGCTGAGCGGTGAAAATGGCGTCGGCGACGGCCGAGGCAAAATGGCGTCCGTCCTCCGAGGAGCCTGCCTGAACAAGGACGGGCCGCCCTTGCGGCGAGCGAGGCACATTGAGCGGGCCTTCAACGGAAAAGTGCCGTCCTTTGTGGTGAAGCTCATGCACCTTGCTGCTGTCTGCGTAAGTACCGGACGCTTGATCAAGCACGAGCGCATCGTCTTCCCAGCTATCCCATAGGCGGGTGGCTACCTCGACGAATTCTGACGCCCGTTCGTATCGCTCCGCATGGCCGGGAATTCGGTCGAAGTTGAAGTTTCTCGCTTCCTCGTCGGTTCCGGAAGTGATGATATTCCATCCGGCACGCCCTGAGCTTAAATGGTCGATCGTAGCAAAGCGGCGGGCGACATTGAAGGGCTCGTTGAAGCTGGTGGACACGGTGGCGATGAGGCCTATCCGTTTGGTAACTACGGAGAGGGCTGTGAGCAGCGTAAGCGGCTCAAGTCCCGTCAACGCTCCATAGGCAACGCCTTTCTTGGAGACGGAATAACGATCCGCCATAAATAGCGAATCGAATTTCGCCTGCTCCGCTTTTTGAGCCAGCCGTTGATAATGCTCGAATTGCATCAGCTGCCTCGCGTCCGTATCCGGATGTCTCCAGGCACCCTCATGGTGCCCGGCGGGGACAAGGAATAAATTAAGATGCATTTCTCTTTGGGTTGTCGTCATAATTGGTTCCCCCTCGTCTGATGAAATAATAAAAGACTTCCGGACTTGTCGAACCTCGATAGGGCGACAGCTGGAAGCCTTTGGTTATCCAATCGGCTTATGGACGGTATGGATGATGTTGATATTTGCCAGTGTTTTAAGCATCAAGCGAGGGGACTGAACGATAGACGATGTCGTATCTCCTGAACGAATTCGCCGATCGAAGCCGTTAGGCGCTGCTCCAGCTCATCGGCCAGTCCAAAGGTACCGTCTTCACGGCGCTCTACCTGGGTATCGAGCGCATACACGCCAGACAGTTGGAGCTTTGCACCCAATGCGGCAAGAACCGGTTTGAGGGCATAATCCAGCGCAAGCAGATGGGCGATCGTACCGCCTATGGCAACGGGAAGAATGATTTTCCCCTCCAGTCCCTTCTGCGGAATTAAGTCCAGGAAGGTCTTCGTTACACCTGTGTAGGACGCCTTGTAGATGGGGGTTGCGACAATGACAGCAGCTGCGTTGGCTATAATTTCATTGGCCTTGACAATAGCAGGGCTTTGGAAATTCGTAAATATCAGATCCTCCGGCGGAAGACTTCGAACCTCAATCCAATCCAGCTCCAGTCCTTCCGCAAGCAGAGACGATTCAATGCTGCGAAGTACACCGTTCAGCCGGGAGCTGGCAGACGGGCTTCCAGAGATAACAGCTATTTTTGCCATGGAATAACACTCCTTCGGTTAGGGGAATAAAAAAGACTCCTGCCCCATAGATAGGGGAAGGAGTCTCCAGTTGACCGGTAGACCATTTTAAAACCGACTAAATACATATGAATAATTATATTTAGGATGGTACCACTGTATTGGATGTTCGTCAAGGGTGGATTTCAGAAATATCTAATCGGAAGCATTAGGCTTCCGGCTATTTTCTGTAACCCGAGAAAAAGCAAGATAGTACATGTTTCACAGCATGGAAATCCATGGTTTCTTTCGTTCTTTGGGAGTAATCTAACAATAGTCCTTATGGCTAGTGCATTCCAGAGGGTTGTTGCACAATTTACTAGTAAAGAAGGTCTATCCGGGATGGAAGCATGGAAGCGCAATTTGTTCATTTTATGGTTCGGTACTTTTTTCAGCTCCGTCGGGATCGGAATGATTATTCCATTTTTGCCGCTGTATGTTCAGGAGCTCGGCATTCACGATGTGAAGCAGGCCGCTCTATGGGCCGCCATGATTTTTGGGGTCAATCATTTGATGATCGCCATCGTATCTCCCTTTTGGGGGAAATTCTCGGATAAGTACGGCCAGAGAGTAACCATGATCCGTTCGGGCTTCGGGCTCGCAATCATTATCGCAGCGATGGGGCTGGTTCATACCCCGATGCAATTGCTGCTGCTTAGAGCTCTTTTTGGCACTATGGGAGGGTTCTCGACGTGTGCGGTCGCTCTGATGGCTATTGAGACTCCTAAGGAGCAAGTAGGCAAAGCATTAGGCACGCTTCAGACCGGCCAGGTTTCCGGGCAGCTGCTGGGCCCTCTGCTTGGCGGTGTGATGGCCGAATGGCTGGGAATGAGGAATTCGTTCTTTTTCACAGGCTTTTTCATTTTTATTGCAGCCGTATTCGTTTTGTTCGGTGTCAAGGAGACGCGAAAGTATGCCAAATTCCATTTTCGCGATTTGAAATGGAAGGCATCGGGTGAGAAGAAGCCAGAGAGAACGAGCTTGAAAGAGGTCATGAAGCACAAGCCGGCGATATTAACGTTATTCATTTCGACCTTTCTTATCGCTGCAAGCTTTCAAAGTATCAGTCCTATTATCACGCTCTATGTGAAGAGCATGCATATCGAGAACCATGTTGAAATCATGGCGGGGCTTATTTTTGCCTCGAGCGCTTTGGGGACGATGATTGCCGCTCCTATTCTGGGAAGGCTCGGGGATCGGCACGGGCACTTTATTGTATTGCTATGCTCGCTGCTCATGATTTCGGTGTTGTATATTCCACAGGCGCAAATATCCAATCCGTGGATTTTAATGGGAGCGCGGTTTTTATCCGGGCTATGCGTAGGCGGCTTGATTCCTTCGATCAGCTCGTTGCTGCGGAGCCTGACTCCGTCTACGATTCAGGGAAGCGTCTTTTCCTATAATGCAAGCGCCAATTCGTTAGGCAACGTCCTGGGTTCTCTGTTCGGAGGCGTCGTCGCCAGCAACATGGGGATACCGGTCGTATTTTATATTATCTCGGGAGTCTTTTTCCTGCACTTTATCATGCTGGTCCTTCAAACCAAGCGGATTACAGAATCGCGTAAAACGGTTGAGTCAGCGTAAAATTTAATGAGAAGCGTCCTGTCAATAAAGAACAGGACGCTTTTTTTGATGCACTATTTGGCGATACAACCAACCTTGTTTGAGTAGATGAGTTTTTTGGCTTATTTTACAAATATTGCAAAATGAGTCTCTGTATTAATGCTCCGGATCCGGATACACATCCACCGATTGCGATTTGTTTCCGCTAAACACAGTGGCCGTGAAGGAGATGATTCGGCTTCCGCCTGGACCTGGCTCGTAGACATAAACTCCTGTACCTGCTTTGGTGTCGACATCGATGCGGAGCACACCCGGGTTAGCAGGATCGGACCATTTGGCGTTGCTGATTGCAAATTTTGTGCCATAGAAGTCGGCGGAACGGTAGACGCCGTAGTTTTTGTACTCGGTGTAGCCGTATTGGTCCTTAAGCTTCAAATCGCCGAATGTCTTTTTGCGTTGAGTTTGACCATTCACTGCAGAATCCCCAGAGTGGAGAGACAGATTGTTTAGCAAGGATAGCCAGACTTCTTTGGCCTTGCCGTTTTCCCCGGCTGTCAGAGAGGCTGTCGCCGGATATTCCTTTTTGACAGGAATTTTGGTTAGGGAAGCAATGCGAGTACCTGTAACATTTGAAGGGAGGAAGGTGACTGCTACATCTGCTGTTCCTTCTTTGGTCCCCATAATGCCATAAGCGTCAAAATTAAATGAATCGACTTTGATTTTTGCAATAGGGACAGCTGCTCCTCCACTTATACTAATTTGCTGAATCAGGTTGTTAGGCAGCGCTACATTTTCATTCGAATTATTGGTAGCCGACAATTCGATTTTTCCAGCGAAGTAACCTTTTAAAACGTCAATATCGGTTGCAGGCGCTTTAACGATAGGTAGTGTGAATGGAGCCAGACTTGCTGACGGATTGCTTGCAAACGTGTTAAAGTCAAGCTCATCAGTTGCCACAAGCCCATTGGCAAATGCTTTAAGCGAGTATTTTAATTTATCAGCTTCCTTGGCTTGAAGGAGATCAACGGTGCGTGTAACGGTTGAAACTTCTGAACGGGTGGTACTATTTTTAGCATCTACTTTATACAGCTTGGCTGTCATTTGATAGGTTGCCTCGTTAGTGTCACCTGGAATCGGTGTAAAGGTAAGATCGGTGTCTCTGATGGCTTTGATGCTTGTGCTTGGAGCGCTGTAGCCTTCGGCACGTGTGTCATCACCCTTAAACGTAAGCTGGCTTGTATATTTGGATGATGCTTCGTCTGCAGCCAGCACCCATGTTGGCGTACCGGTGAAGGAGCCCTTGGAGAAGTAGACTGCATTAGTAACTGTCCCGCCAGTGCGCTTCAAGCTAAGATCCACTTCATAGCCAGAATAGTCTTTGTCAAAATCCTCTCCATACTGGTCTTTGAATTTAAGCTTCATTTTATTTTCCACAAGCATATTGTTAGTGGATACGCCAAAGGACGTCATCGAAGGAAGCATCTTTGGTTTTGGCTCGGACGAAACGTAGACTTGCTCCGGGTGTCTCTTTTCCGATACCGTTGTGTTAAAGCTTGCTTTCTGATCCGAATTGCCGACAACAACTTCAATACTCAAGGTTCCGGCTTTGCGCGTATCTTCGTCGGCCACCTTAAGCCCGCCGATTCTAATCTTGCCCTTAGCTACACCTTCGGTGGCGATTCTCGAGTCTATATCGACTCTTGCTGTGCCGGTGCTATAAACCCGGATATCGTTAACAAACTGAAGGACATCATCCGTGCTGAGCACATTCCCTGATTTATCTTTAACCTCAATAGGCAGGTAGGCATCGTCGTCGCCCCATGCGAGCGTAGTAGCGCTAAGCTTGCCGAAGCTGATGTCATAAGGAACATTTAATGGGGTTACGACAATTTTTGTCGTCGCTGTCTGGCCTGATGCATTCGCTGTTACAGCCAGGGTCATTTCTTGGTCTGCTGATTTTGATCTGGAGTCGATATGAGCCGTGTTAATTTTCAAATCCGGTCTATCGTCATTGTCTTCATCCTCGAAAAAGCCGAAGCCTTTATCCACCCGAACACTGTCTTCCGAAATCGTACCGGACTCAAGTGCATCAGCTCCTGTAACATAGGTGATGGTTTCCTTGCGTAAAGTTGGAAGATCCGTTACCAGAAAGCCGTATTGATCGTAGGCTTTGTACTCGAGAGTTGCGGAATCGCCGGCCTCCAGCTTTTTCTTGGTACCCTTCAAAATGAGTTTGCCTAATTCGATTTTGGCGACGGATTGTCTATCCCCGACCCGGTAGTTTTTAGTGGCATGCACTGCTTTGTCCGGATCCGAAATCGTAAAGATTATATTATCGTTACGGTCGAAGGAATCGTCGATTTTAATGCTGAACGTTTGATCTTTGGGTGAAGATTGAACGGTCAAATCCGGGCTGGTTCGAATATCGAAGCGCGAAGCAGGCTGATCGGACTGCTCGTTGTACTGGTTGACCGCCTTGAAGGAAACGGTGATTTTGTTCCCTTGGGCGATCGTATCGGACGCCGAGATGAAATCAATCGTAGTGATGGTTTCCTTCTGAACGGTGACGTCGGCCTTGCCCTTGTCTACGGTTAATCCTCCGTCTTTTACCGCTTCCAGCTTCACGGTGTAGGTGCCTTCATTCATGGTGCTTTCCGTTACAATAGCGAATTGGTGTTTGGTCTCGCTCCATTTTACAGCAGCGGGAACGGCTGTCGAACCACGGCTTACCGTCGCATTTAGCTTGGCCGTATCGGCGATTGCACCGTTCAGCGTAACCGTAATCGTCTTGGCGCCGGTAACCTCCGCTTTCTCTATTGAAACCTTCGTCACTGTTTCAATCTTGGAGGCCGCACTCAGCTTGCGGGCCTCATAGGCTGAGAGGACCAGCAAATCGCGGGTAGCAGGAGAGCTGCCTTCGAATTTTCCGCCGGGTCCGTTAGACATCAGCTTGTTCTCCAGAGCCAGAGCAACATAGCTTTTGGCCCAATCCGATACGGTATCGTCCTGAACGCCTTTGGTCTCTTTTAGTTTGGCGTCGAGCTTCAAGCCCTTGATCAGAAAAGCCGCCAGCTGCTCCTTGGTAACTTGTCCGCCGGGGTTAAACAGCCCGTCTCCGACTCCGTCGGTAATACCGGCTTTGGAAATAGCCTCTATGTAGGGCAATGCATATCCGTTTGACGGATCATCTGATAACACATCGGTGAAGCTTGAGGTTTTTAACGTCATGTCCGTTTTTAACTGAAAGATCTGTGCAGCGACCTTGGCAAATTGGGCGCGTGTCATTTTGTCCTTCAGACCGAACAAGCCATCCTGCACTCCATCAAATATGCCTGCTTTCAGCATCTCATCGAATTTGGCCTTCGAAGCGGCATCGAGGTCTTTCAAATCGCTGAACGAAGAAGAATCCTTGGGAGCGTCTGCTGCTCCTGCGATACCGGGTACCATCGCGAAAACCATGGATAATGAGATGACGGTTGAAATAATACGTTTCATTGCTGCCCCTCCATAACATGTTTTTGTTGTATTGAACCCACTCGTACCACAAAAATGTTCTCTCTTTATTTGTTTTTTTACATTTGAAGCTATTTATAATAAAGTGCATGCGGTGCATTAGAAATGTCACATGCATCTTATTTTTTTTTTTTTGAACAAATACATATATTTCCTTGATCATCCATAGTGTTAGCGCTTACAATGAAAAAAAGCTAAATGGGAGTCATCTCATCGCTGCTGGAATAAATGGCTTTGGTTCCGTTATGTCGGATGGCAATGATGAGCTCGCATGCTCTCGCTCCTTAGGTATTTGGATTCACATCGGGCAAGAGATCATGTAGTGTGGGGTATCCAGTAGGTCCTTCGATAGAAGGGACAGAGTAGTTTAGTATTAGTTTTTGAATATGCGAAAGTAGAATTAAGTCGAAAAAAGTAAAGCGCTTGCAAAAATATCATGCTTGTAAACCTATAATCTAAGCAGGAAAGTCATAGCGATAACGCGTTATAAAATTTACATATTATCCCATTATTGTAGGGTTACTTTCATTTTATTTCTCTTGTAGTTTAAATATTTAAATTGATTATCCTTTTGACATGTATCATAATAACATCTAGTATTTTATGGAATCAATCAGACTATTTTGTGATAATATAACAATATTAAACTGTTATTGGGAGAAGTGAACATGAATCTGATCCGGAAAATATGGAATACGCCGACGGAAGTAGACGTGCATTTGCCTCTCTATATAGCGTCTATCGGGGGATGGAAGAACCAGCCGGAGGTATTGAGAAAAAATGGCCTTCCAACATTTCAGTGGGTTCAATGCGTGGACGGCAAAGGGGTGCTTAAGCTCGCAGACAAGGAAATAACCGTATCCAAGGGGCAGGGGATGCTGCTGTTTCCATCGGTGCCGCATCATTATTATCCTGTAGAGTCTCCATGGTCGGTTCAATGGGTTGAATTCCAAGGCCGATTGACCAAGGATATTTTGAGAACGCTTCATTTTCATGAATCTACCGTGCTGGATATTAAACAACCGGATCAACTATTAGGCCGGATTCAGGAGATCTATGCCCTTTTCAGCGCCAAGAGGATGCCTCCCAGCCACGACTGCTCCCAGGCGGTATATGGTCTGCTGCTCGATCTGCACCGTTATTCATCCCAATTTGAGTGCCATGAATCGTCAGATGAATATTATGAAATGATCCAGCCGGCATTGAGCTACATTGAACAGCATTATAACAGAACTATCACGCTGCAGGATCTGGCGGATCAGCTGGGGGTTTCGATGCCTTATACCTGCGTATTGTTTCAGCAGACGTTGGGGACAAGGCCGATTGAATATCTTAACCGAATTCGCATTCAGAAGGCCAAGGAGCTGCTGTCACAGGCAGAGAATCTGGAGGTTAAGAGCATAGCGGAAATGGTCGGGTTCGACCATCCCAGCTATTTTATTAAAATATTCAAGAGGAGCGAGGGGCTGACACCCACCGCTTTTCGCAAGCTATGCCAGTAACAGTGCAGCCAGTCGAAAAAGGGCGAACAACGTCGTATGAAAACGACATGATGCAGACTTGGATGTCGAAATATGTTGAGTGGGGGGGAGGTGTCCCCGCCCTCCAACCGACAATATGATGTCGGCGGCTTCATCCCCTTTCTATTGTATGAGGCAGCACGGATTCGTGACTTGCCGGTTTATTTTTTTTGCTCAAGGCAAAGGAGAGGGCGGCTATAGCTAAAGCGATGATTGCAATACAGCTTGCAAGCCAAGGATGATACAACACGGTGGAGACGGTATGGACTACCAATCCGCCGACACCCGCACCGACCGCTACGCCTAGGTGGAGGATCGAGGTATTGAAGCCAAGGACCAGATTGGACGATAGTGGAGCTTGTTGAATAAAGTACGTTTGAATCGCCGGTACAAGCATGGATAATGCAAGCATCCAAATCAGGATGAGGCTGATTCCTGACATCCATGAAGAATGGAGCGCTTGAAGCAGCGCGAGTGACACAATGATTGCCGTCAGGCAGATGGATATTATCCGTTTGGTGCCCCACCGATCGACGCTGCTTCCTCCGACCCGGGAGCCAATAACACCGGATACTCCCAAAGCGAATAACATGAGCCCCAGAGAAGCAGATGGTAGATGGAGAATATCGAGTAAAAACGGCGTTAAATAAGTATTCATAAGTGAGCAGCTCGTAGTCATGAACAGGGACAGGAATAATCCGCTCGCAATAACGGGGTTTCTAAGCACTCGGAATTGGTGCCCGAATGATGCCGGGGCATCCCCCTCGATGCGGGGAAGAAGCCAAAGCATGCCGAGCATGACCAGCAGGCTAACTCCGGCGAGCCAGGCGAAAATGGCCTGCCAGCTCCACCATTTGGCAATGACGACTCCTAACGGGACTCCCAGGACCATTGCACTGCTGATTCCGAGGGCGATCATGCCGATAGCGCTGCCCGTCTTTTCCGGGGGAACCAGCTTGGCGACGGAGCCGAAAGCAATGACAGTGTAAACTCCTGCACTAAGTCCAATAACAATCCGCGAACCAAGCAAAAAGCCGTATCCGGGACTCATAAAGGAGCATAGGCAGCCAATAGAGAATAAGGCCAGGGAAACTAACAGGGCTATTTTGCGCTGGATGCGGTTGGTCAATGCAACGATAACGGGTGTTCCTATGGCAAAGGAAAGGGAGAACACCGTAATAAGCTGTCCGGCCAAGGCAACGGAAACGCCGAGGTCATCGGCTATGGCCGGTAAAATGCCTGCGACGATCAACTCGGAGGTCCCTGTCACGAAGGCGCCTATGGAAAGAAGATATAAGGATAAGCGATTCATATTGTCCATCCTTTCGGTACTTATTTATGGGATGCTGTGGCAGCATAAGCGGCATGGCTAGCACATGTCTGCTTGATGATTCGGAATTTCATGACGATTCCTTGATTGACATTATAAGGAGAGCAATATAATAATGAAAGAAGGCAAAATATTTGGATATTGTCCTGTTATCTGGATCAACTAACTTTAAGTAAGTGAGGTGCAGGGATGGAAAGTGCACATGACAACGAACCGACAGGCTCCAACATTTGCGAGGTGCTTCGGATTCTCGGCGCCAAGTGGGCCTTTCTCGTTATTGCCGAGCTGTATAAAGGGCCAAGGCGGTTTAAGCAGCTGCAAAGGGATATCGCCATAGTGAAAACCCAATCCTTGACGGATACACTGCGACATTTGGAGCAGACCGGAGTGGTGCGCCGTGAAGTGTTTCCGACAGTACCGGTCACGGTGGAGTATTCTTTGACGGAGAAGGGAATTGATTTCCAGACGGCACTGAAGGAAATGGACAAGTGGGTAATGAAATGGGGCAATCAACAGCCATAAAATAAATAGCGGCCGCATCTGTATGAGGATCGGCCGAAGGAATAGGAAGAGCTCCTGCGTGAAGGCAGGAGCTCTTTGGCATATATCATCACCGGAGTACATCCGGGTATGGCCGGGGCAAGCCCGACGTTCGGAGCGGATTAACGGATATGAAGCACTTCATCCAGCCATTGGAATATCCGATGGTTGAACAGCTGCAGTGCCCCGAAATGGCAATGCTCTTCAGCGCCTTCCTCCGCCGTAAATTTCATATACGTTTTCGGGCAGGTCAGCGCATGATAGAGCCTCTCGGGCTGCCCGGCAAAGAAATGATCGGCCTCCGCTTCACATACCAGCGTAGGACAAACAATCTGCTCCGCAACGCCCTCCAGCGAGCAAGGCTCCGTTTTTTCAACCAGCTCCAGCAAGGAATCCGCCTGAAATGTAAACATGCCGTTGTCCACCGCCCACCTTACTCCGGTATGCCGCTTCATCACTTCGGTTATGACCTCCTCGTAATGGGCCGGGGATACATCGTCCCTGCCTTTCATAAATGGCCGTGCCATCTCGCTGAACCGGAAGGTATAGAGGCCGTCGTTGGCGATGCATGCGGCAAGCCGATGTTCATACGCCGCAGCGCGCGGGGCAAGGTAGCCTCCGAAGCTGATGCCCATCAGGGCAAGCTGATGCGGATTCACATCAGGCCGGGTAATCAGGTAATCGACGACCGGCGTAACGACCTTCTCCCAATTGTGACGAAACGGAAGCTGCTGAAGCCGGATGGCCGAGCCTTGACCGGGACCTTCGAACGTAAGGCAGTTATAACCGCGCTGGATGGCCGCTGCCGCCCCTCCAAGATACAACTCCTCTCCGGTAGAATCGTACCCGCCATGAATCAAGAGAGTCGGACGGGGCGTATCGGACCCATCTACCTTATAGAAGTAACCGGTCAGGTGGGTTCCTTCATAGGGAATGAGCACTTCCTCCACCGGAGCATCCATAAGACGAGCGGCCTGCCGGAATGTGTCCCTGCTGTTCCCCCATGCTGCCAAAATACGGGGATCCTGACGGTCACCATGCAAGAAGAATTCGGCGGTACGATAATAGTTGGAAGCACGGAGATAAGCCTCACGGGCGCTTACCCGCTGTCCGTCTGCGAGAGCGGCATCTGCCAAAGCATGAATTCGTTCTGCGGTGGCGTTCCACTCCTTGTACCAGCTCTCAAAATCTCCTTCTTGAATGCGGTAGGCAGTGAGCAGGCATTCGCCGATATCGGCTCCTCCATAGGGGGCGTAGCTCAGGGTTCTCAACAGTTCAAATGAAAAGGTCTGGTCATTAAAAATAAGCTTCATATCCACATCGCTCCTTAGAGATGGCGGTTGTTCGCAACCGCGTAATAGGTTAATATTAACTTATAACATATGTTTTAATATGTCAATGATAACCTATGTTAAAAATAACTTATTTTTTGAGGAGGTCATTTTAATGAGCACCATTCAATATGTACTCTTAAGCTTATTGGCGCGTGAGCCGTTAAGCGGGTATGATATGAAGCAGCAAATGCACAGCAGGATTAATAACTTTTACAAAATGAACAACAATCAGCTGTACCCGACGTTAGCCAAGCTGGAAGCGGAAGGGGCCGTGCAGCTGCAAGCCCATGAGAAGGAATCCTATCGGCCGGCTCGGAAGGTGTATAAGATTACGGAGGCGGGCCTGGAACGTCTGAAGGCGTGGGTTATGGAACCGAGCGAGCTTGGAGATTGGGATGAATTTTTGCTGAAGCAGTACAACTCCTGGCTGGTGCCGTCAGAGCATCTCATTCCGCAGCTCGAAGCCAAAAGGCAAGAGCATGAAAAGCGTCAGGAGGAGCTGTCCAAGAGAGCCGCTTCATTCCGGGAAGGGGAAGGTGAGCTATCTAGCGGCCATCCGTTGTTCTCAACAGTCGCGGTTATCGAAATGGGAATAGGCTTCGAGCGCAGCTACGCGGAGTGGTGCGGCAAAATGATCGGCTGGTTAAAGGAGAACCGGATCTAACCGTCAGCTGTAGTTAGAATGAGGATCGGCTGCATAGGAAAAAGCCTGCTGACGCATTCGGAGGAATGCGATTAGCAGGCTTTTGGGCATGAGCCGGATCATCCGGAATTATAAAGTAATATGCTCGCCGGGGTGCATGAGGGTTCCTTGAATGCCGCGGCTTTGGAGCAGCTCCAGGAATGCAGCGCCGTCCTGGCGGATGAGCTCGAACGTATTGTAGTGCACGGGAACGACCTGCTTGGCCTGCAGCCATTCGGCTGCGACGGCGGCATCCTCCGGTCCCATCGTAAACAGGTCTCCGATAGGCAGGAATGCCAGATCAATGTCGTTGCGCTCTCCGATCAGCTTCATATCCAGGAACAGATTTGTATCTCCCGCATGCAGAATGGTGCGGCCGTTCCAGCGAATAATGAAGCCGGCCGGCATACCGGCATATATAATTTGCTTGGCGTTATGGTCGATAATGCCTGAGCTGTGGAAGGCTTGAACCATTTGCAGCTCTGCGAAGCCAAGCGAGAGCCGGCCCCCGATATTCATATCCCGGGTCTTCACACCCTGCCAGCTCATATAGGTAGCCAGCTCATGGATAGCGATCAGCGTAGCGTCGTTGGCTTTCGCGATTTCAACGGCGTTTTGAATATGGTCTGCGTGAGCATGGGTCAGCAGGACGTGCTGGACACGTATCGATTCGGGCTTGACGATAGCCGACGGATTGTCCGTAAGGAACGGATCGATAATCAGTGAATGCTCGCCGTCAGACAATTGAACGCAGGAATGGCCGTGATATTCCACCTTTAACATAAATGACACCTCTTCCTTTAGCATTTGGTTAGCTGATTTCATTATAAAGGACGGGCCAACGTCATTCAAACCGGCTCGATAGGGACGTTAATTCGGAATCGCAGGGACAGAGCCCCCGGCCGATTTTTTAAGCGGCAAAACGGCTGGGATGTATTATACTTCAGGGAATTTGACCAACATGAGAAAGACGGCCTTCTTTCCAGCGGAAGAAGAGCTGGCTACCCGCAATAATAATAAAAAGGCTGCAGGCATCCTGGAAAAGCGCGAGTCAAGCTGCTTTATCCGGAGACGATCTCCTAAGGATGTATCGAAGCAAGCCCAAGGGACAAAGGGGAGCTTATAAGGCACTGGTGCCGTTCCGGTAAGATTATTGGGACGAGATATGGGTAATTCTTAAGAGATGAAAAGAAGAGGAAGGTGAGCCGATGGAATACGAGTATTTGGTGCGTGTCATTGTCGCCGGCATTTGCGGGGCATTTATAGGCTATGAACGTATGAATCGGATGAAGGAGGCGGGAGTTCGGACTCACTTCGTTGTGGCTATCGGGTCCTCTCTCATGATGTGCATCTCGAAGTATGGCTTTCAGGATCAAATAGGGTGGCCCAATCTTGGGCTGGACCCTTCACGTATTGCCGCACAAATCGTCAGTGGCGTAGGGTTTCTTGGTGCCGGGATGATCTTTATGCATAAGCATACGGTCAAGGGATTAACGACAGCGGCGGGAATTTGGGCTACAGCCGGGATCGGGATGGCCATCGGCTCCGGCATGTTTCTGATGGGAATAGGCACGACGGTCATTATAATATTGGCGCAAATTATTTTGCACCGGCGGTTTCCTTGGCTGGCTTCGCCCAAGACGGAGCAGGTGACCATGCAAATTTCGAATCTGCCCGGCTGTATGGAAGGCATTCAGCAAATGCTGAAGCAGAAACAGATCGCAGTACTGAGCCTGCAGGTGGAGGAGCATTCGGATGAAATGATTCACCTGGTCATGCTGGTTCGGCTTCCGGGCGGCTACGGGGTGGAGGATTTCCTGACCTTTATCCAGGAAAACCGGATAGTGAAGTCGATAGAAATTCACTAGGACGGCGCAGCACTGCCTTGCTCTGTATAGAAGAATCCTCCTGCTAACAACAAAGCCGTCCTTGCGGATTAAGCAAAGACGGCTTCTTTTTGCGCTACTTGTTCTGTATGCCATGCAGCTCCTGCCAATAACGGCACAAGGTGGCGACGCCTTTGTCAAAGTTTTCCAGATGAAAATGCTCGTTAGGCCCGTGCATATTTTCTCCCGGAAGGCCAAAATCCATCATAACGACAGGGGCTCCCAGCACCTTGGAGAAGACTTCGACGATCGGGATGGAGCCGCCGCTGCGAATATAGACCGGCGTCTTGCCGAAGCCGTCCTCATACGCTCGGGCAGCCGCTTGGATATACGGGTGCTCCGGTGAGATGTAGAACGGTTTGCCGCGATGGGTCTGCTGTACCTTCACTGTGACTCCGGCAGGCTTATACTTCTCGATATGAGCTTCAATCCGCTTCATCACCTGATCGGGCTCCTGGTTGTCGACAAGCCTGCAGGAGATCTTGGCACTGGCAGTCGAAGGGACGATAGGCTTGAGCCCTTCTCCTTGATACCCGCCATAGATGCCGTTAATTTCAAGCGTCGGCCTGGCGGTTGTCCGCTCAAGGAACGAGTAGCCTTCCTCCCCGGTCAGCTCGGGTACGGCAAGCTCGTTTGCCTGCTTGGCATCGTCAAAATGAAGCTCCCGGAATGCGGTGCGTTCCGTATCGGACAACTCATTGACTCCGTCGTAAAAGCCTTCAATGGCGATATGTCCATTCTCCGAGCGCATGGAGGAGAGCAGCTGAACGAGAGCGGTTGCTGGATTTGCGACACCCCCGCCATACAAACCGGAATGAAGATCGTTCTTCGGCCCCTGGATGTCGATCTGGAAGCCGCACAAGCCGCGAAGACCGTAGCAGATCGAAGGGATGCCTACATCGTGCATCGGTCCATCGGAGATGACGATGGCATCGGCTTGCAGCCGTTCTGCCTGCTGCTCCAGAAAGGCGGGGAGACTGGGGCTTGCAATCTCTTCTTCCCCTTCGATGCAAAATTTCACATTGACCGGAAGCTTGCCGATCGTTTGCAAATAAGCCTCCACGGTTTTGACATGGGTGTAGAGCTGCGCCTTATCATCCGTGGCTCCCCGTCCGTACAGCTTGCCGTCACGAATGACAGGCTCAAAAGGAGGCGTGTCCCACTGGTCCAGCGGATCGGCCGGCTGCACATCGTAATGTCCATAAATAAGGGCGGTTGGCTGTCCCGGAGCATGAAGCCAATCCGCGTAAACGACAGGGTGACCGGCAGTAGACAGCACCTCTACATGTTCGAGTCCGGCTTTACGCAGCGCTTCCGCCAGCCATTCGGCGGCCCGGATCATGTCCGGCTTATGCTCCGTGCTGGCGCTGATGCTCGGAATGCGGACGAATTCCTTTATCTCCTCCAAATGACGGTCTCGATGCTCAGCCAAATAAGCTTGCAATGCAGGTTCCATAATCGGTTCACCTCATAAGTTATTTTAGTGAAACAGGTGTGCGATCCTCTCGAACACAAGGCAAGAGGATGTTTATTCCAATATATCATAGTTTCTTGCGGAGTCCGAATCGGGGAGCCGTCTCTCCATAAGGTTCGATTCTTCAAGAGTGCAAGAATTGTTAAGTTGCTTCATTCTGAGCATGTATTGTGTAGAACGCGCCGGGGGATTGCATTACAATGATATTGCATGCAGCAAGTCGGATCCGGCCTTATTTGGAATGGAAAAAGGAGCTTCATAATGACTGAGCAACAGATCGTTGAAACGGGCGATGCGGCTTTTCGTTCAGAGGATGTCCGTGTACCCATATTCCCTGAATGGACCTGTTCCGTTACCGACTACGGAGCAATAGGCGACGGGATAGTTAAGAATACAGATGCTTTTAATGAAGCCGTGACGGCCTGTGCCGCCGCAGGCGGGGGTACGGTCATCATTCCCAAGGGAATTTGGCTGACCGGACCGATAAGGCTGAAGAGCAAGGTACGGCTGCACGCTGAGGATGGAGCGCTGATTATTTTCAGCCGAGATTTTGATGATTACCCTCTGATTCCGAGCAATTACGAGGGGCTGCAGGCTGTACGTGCCATGCCTCCTTTATATGGAGAGAATTTAACCGACATAGCCATCACGGGCTCTGGAATTTTCGACGGATCCGGCGATGCCTGGAGATGCGTGAAGAAGCATAAAATGACCGAACGGCAATGGAAGCAAATCGTCTCCTCGGGGGGCGTCGTTGACGCCAATAATTTGTGGTGGCCTACCCGGGAGGCAAGCGAAGGCAGACAGGCAACCGAGGCTTTACAGGCGGAGGGCATAATGGATATTGCCGCCTATGAACCGTACAAGGTGTATCTGCGGCCGGTTCTGGTCGGGCTGACGAACTGCCGAGGCGTTTTGCTGGATGGACCGACCTTCCAGAACTCGGGCAGCTGGTGTCTGCATCCGCGGTTATGTGAGCATGTGACGATCCGCAATGTAACCGTGCGCAATCCTTGGCATTCGGTGAATGGGGACGGTCTTGATCTGGAATCTTGCCGTTACGCTAATATTCATAACAGCTCCTTTGATGTCGGCGATGACGCGATCTGTCTGAAATCAGGCAAGAATGAGCAGGGCCGGCGCACAGGGGTACCGACGGAATATGTAACCATTCGCAACTGCACCGTTTACCACGGACATGGGGGCTTTACAGTAGGCAGCGAAATGTCCGGAGGCGTCCGGCATGTGGAGGTATCGGATTGCACGTTTATCGGAACGGATAACGGGCTCCGGTTCAAGAGCACGCGGGGACGCGGCGGTGTTGTAGAGAACATAACCATATCGAATATTTGGATGAAGGACATCATCAAGGATGCCATCGTATTCGATATGTATTATGAAATCAAGCAGGAATACGCCGATATGGATCCGGTAACGGAGGAAACTCCATGCTTCCGCAACATTTCGATTTCCGATACTTACTGTTCAGGGGCCGATAAAGGAATCTTCCTTCGCGGGCTTCCGGAAATGCTGCTGCAAAATTTGCGGTTCGATCGGGTGAACGTTGTTGCGAATGAAGGAATTACTTGCATTGATGCCGAGGGCGTGCTGTTCCGCGACGTGCGGGTAACGTCCAGGCCGGGAATGGAGTTTAAGGAACATAACAGCCGGGGCATCCGGTTTATCGATGCGGAAGGTAACGTAAGCAACGGTCCCCGTTCCGGTTTAGCGGGGTAACATCTAACTAAAGGAGATTGGAAACATGAACGTAAGCAGTCAACAAAAACCGGTATGGTATGCCGATTTGGGTGACGGCACCTACCGCAATCCGATCATTTATGCGGATTATTCGGACCCGGATGTGATTCGTGTCGGGGAAGATTTCTACATGACCGCATCCAGCTTTAACAGCACTCCGGGGCTGCCGATCCTGCATTCGAAGGATTTGGTCAACTGGACGCTGATCGGCCATGCAATCCAGGAGCTGCCGCCGGAATTCGATGGCGTCCGCCATGGAGACGGCGTCTGGGCGCCAAGCATTCGTTACCATGACGGCAAGTTTTGGATTTATTTCGGAGCGCCGGATGAAGGCATCTTCATGACGACCGCTACGGATCCTGCAGGCCCATGGACTCCTCTCCACCTGGTGAAGGAAGTCAAAGGATATATCGATACTTGCCCGCTGTGGGATGAAGATGGCCAAGCTTACCTGGTGCATGCGTTTGCCAAAAGCCGCTGCGGCATCAAGAGCAAGCTGCAGGTATGCCGGATGAGCCCAGACGGCAAGTCTCTGCTTGACGAAGGCACTCTAATCTTTGACGGGACGGAAGATCATCCGACAATTGAGGGTCCCAAGTTCTACAAGCGGAACGGATACTATTATATCTTCGCACCGGCCGGCGGCGTAGCGGTAGGCTGGCAAACCATTCTGCGTTCCAAAAACATCTTTGGACCGTATGAGGATAAAATCGTGCTTCATCAAGGGGATTCCATCGTAAATGGCCCTCACCAAGGCGGCTATGTGGAGCTGGAGTCCGGCGAGTCCTGGTTCATTCACTTCCAGGATCGGGACGCTTACGGACGTATTGTCCACCTTCAGCCGATGACCTGGGAGAACGATTGGCCGGCTATGGGGATCGACACCAACGGAGACGGAATCGGCGAGCCTGTACTCGTACACAAGAAGCCGAATGTGGGACGAGAATATCCGTTTGCCGTACCGGACATGAGCGATGAATTCGAGAAGCCTTCGTTAGGTCTTCAGTGGCAGTGGCAGGCGAATAACCGGAAGGAATGGTATTCGCTGGATGCGCGCGAAAGCCATCTGAGATTGCATGCTCAGCCTCTTCCGGCAGGAACATCTACCTTCTACGATCTGCCAAGCATTCTTTGCCAGAAGCTCCCTGCTCCTGAATTTACGGCGACCGCCAAGCTGGAATTCGCACCGGGCAGCGCACAAGAGCGTGCGGGTTTGACCGTGTTCGGTCACGAGTACCGCTACCTTGCGTTAGAGTCGGCTGAGGAAGGGCTGCAGCTTGTCTTTGTGAAGGGTCAAGGCAATAAAGAAGGCTCCTCCGAGGAAACAGCGGAGAAGCTTGCGTTACCGTCCACTGCGAAGACGGTTTACTTGAGAGTGAAGGTTGTGCTTGAAGCACAATGCACGTTCGAATACAGCCTGGACGGAAGTAGCTTTACGCCGGTAGGCGATGTATTCAAGGCGGTAGAGGGCCACTGGGTAGGCGCTAAGCTGGGCTTGTTCTGCCTGAGCCAAGGGCAGGCTGCCGACGCACGGGGCTATGCGGATTTCGATTGGTTCCGAATCGAATAGAGAAGGTTAACGGGACTGGTGGCTGCCGGTCCCGTCCCCTTCTTAACTATCCGCCTGTGGAGGGACAGCGGATTCTTACTTCTCCGAACGCGTCTTGGTTTCCGGAGAGGCCTGGATCATTTTTTTGTACGTCATCGGCGCCATCCCGGTTACCTGTTTAAACGTCCGGTTGAAGTGCGTGATACTGGAGTACCCGACCTGCTCGGCAACCTCGATCATTTTGCCGTGATCCTCCCTTAATATTCTTTGAGCCTCGCGGATTCTCAGCGTATTGATATATTCGGGAAAATGAAATCCCGTAGTACGCTTGAACAAACGGCTGAAATAGTAGGGGCTTATAAAAAAGCGGGAGGATACGCTTTCCAGAGTAAGCGGTTTCCTGTAATGCTCGTTGCAATACCCGATAATTTCGGTCATTTTGCCGTCCATCGGCTTCGGAGTGATTTGATCGGACTCCATGCATATTCGTGACGTATAAAGAAGCAGCTGCACTAGCAGCGCCTCGAAAAATTCGGCCCGGCCAGGGAGCATGGTATCCATGTACTCTTTTTTCATTTGAAAAAGCAGGTTTTCTATATAGCTTTGCTGTTGATT
Source organism: Paenibacillus vulneris (assembly GCF_039543185.1). Taxonomy (NCBI): domain Bacteria; kingdom Bacillati; phylum Bacillota; class Bacilli; order Caryophanales; family Paenibacillaceae; genus Paenibacillus; species Paenibacillus vulneris. The sequence goes on from NZ_BAABJG010000003.1 coordinate 488,194, forward strand.
ATTAAAGGATATCACCTTGCTGCTTGAACGAAACGGAGACAGCAGCAGATTCAGCTGATCGGGCTGAAACCGGCTTAAAAAACGGTCTGTGAAGTAAAGAACCGCGCGGTCATGTCCGGCCCCGCCTTCTAGGGTTTTATGGATATCGTTCTTATTGACGAAGACAACGGAGCCTTTGGTTACGTGATATATATGATTTTCTAAATAGTAGTAGCGTTCTCCGCCGAACAAATAATAGATCTCATAAAAGTCGTGATAATGGTACATGTCCATCGCCGAATTCTCGGCTTGCTTGGAAAAATGGATTTCAAAATCCGTCTTCAACGCGGGTTCCCCCCTCTTCGCCTAGCATAGCAAGACAAGGCATGAAGTGCAAGGGAAAGTGCGGCGCGTCCTAATTCTAATTAGGATATCGTTGATCGGGCGGTACTTCACTCGGTATCGTGGTATAACATGCGGGAAGGGGGATAAGGTCATGTCCAAATTTTTAGTGCGGTTGTTAAGCTTCAGCCTCCTGCTGGGAGCGCTTCCAACGGTGTTTATCGGCTTGGTATCTTATTATTTGGCGACGCAGGATATTGAAAAAAAGGTCAGTGAAGCCAACATGCAGCTGCTGCTTCAAACCCAAATGAGGGTTGAGCAAACGTTGAAATCGCTGGAAATGTCTGCAACCCAGCTGGCCAACTCCTCTATGATTCAGTCGGCTATGGACACGTCTCTCGATGGAGAAGATTTCGTGCAGGTCCGAGAGCTAACGGCTGAGCTGACCAATCTGCAATCGACCGCCGTTATCAAGCAAGCCTACCTTGTGAATGTGGAAAAGGATTGGGTCGTTAACCTGGGTGTGATGAAGAAGCTGAGCACGTACGAAAATAAAAGTGAGATCTATAACTATGCCGCCCATCCCGCCAGCATGTTTTGGAGCACGATGAAATGGACCGCCCCTTCAGGCGGGCAGCTGGAGGCGGGTGCTTCTTCCAAAGCTGCCGGGGCCGTCCGCAGCCCTGCGTCCGATACGATCAGCCTCGTGGAAAAAATACCGCTGCTTCCCAGAACGAACACGCCGAGAGGGCTTCTGGTCGTTCAAATAGCGGCAGCGGATATTCGGGCTATGCTGACCCCCAATCACGGCTCCTCAAGCAGCTCGAATTATATTTTGGATTCGTCGGGGCAAGCCTTCCTGGCATCCTCCGATTCCACGGCGGCTTATGCCGACATCAACCGAATCGTGCAGGAGAGGAGCGGCAGTGCGCGGGAGCAGGAAGGCTCCTTCAACGCCAGGATGAACGGCAGGGAGGTTGCTGTGCTATACCGTTCCTCCGGGTATAACGGATGGACCTATGTCTCCGTTGCTTCGATCGCCGAAATGACGAAGGATACGAAGAAAACGGCGGTTCTTACAGCCGCTGCTTGTTCGTTTATTTTTATCGTTGTATTGATCATTGGTTATTTCGGAAGCCGAAGAATGTATTCCCCGATTCGCAGCCTGCTGGAGCTGACGCAAAGAATCGAACCCGAGGCTTCCCGGGAAGGCATAAAAAGGGATGAGCTGCAGTACATCAAGGAAAGCATTGAAACGCTTGCCGTCTCCCGAAGCCGGTTGGAAGAACAGATGCAGGGCCAATCCGGGCATCTGAAGGAGTTTTTTGTGCTGAAGCTGTTTACAGGGCAAATCCATGACGGCGACCGGATGTATCGTTCCGGGCTTTATGGATTCCCCAAAGATTGGAAACGATTAGGGGTGCTGACCCTGCAAATCGATCATTTGCAGGATACGAGGTATCAGGAACAGGATCGCGAGCTGCTGCTTTTTGCCATTAACAATATTGTGGGAGAATTGCTGCCTGTGGAGACGCGGTTCAGCCCGATACTGCTCGGAACCTCCCAGGTCACCTTATTGGCGTCGGCAGTCGATGACCCGGAGCAGGTGAAGGCTTATTTTTATCAGACTGCTGAATTGATTAAAGCCAAGGTGGAGCTCTATTTGCAGCTTCAGGTCAGCATCGGGATCAGCAGGGCATTCAGCCAGCTGAACGATACGGTGAAAGCCTATGGGGAGAGCATGGCCGCACTGAAATGCCGGATTCATCTGGGCCCTGATATCATCGCCCATTATGAGGACATCGAGCATAACGAAGCGGTGGAGTCGAAGGTCTACTCTCATCTGAAGCTGATGGAGGATCAGCTGGCTCAAGCTCTGCAGGAGGTGAAACTGGAGAAGGCGATTGACATTTTCAACCAATATTTGTCTTCCGTGCTGAATAAGGACGGTTTTATGAACGAGCACCATCTTCTGCTCATTCAGCTCATGTCGCGCATATTGCACATTGTTCAGGACCAAGGGGTCTCCCTGAGGAAAATACTAGAGGGAGAAGGCGCTGTGGAGCAGCTCCTAAAGCTGCAAACCCGCGAGGAAATCGCTCTTTGGTTCCAAACCAAGCTGTTTGTCCCGATCATTACGATGCTCTCCGAGAAGGCGGACACCCAGTACGTGAACATTGCCGACCGCATCGTCAAAATGATTCACGATCTGTACGACGCCGAAATATCGTTGGAATCGTGCGCCGAGACGCTGAATTTTCATCCGGTTTATTTAAGCCGCGTGTTCAAAAAGGAGATGGGCGTTTCGTTCAGCGACTATTTATCCGATTACCGGATGAGTATGGCTAAGGTCATGCTCGAAACAACGACGATGAAAATATCGGAAATCGGCGAAAAGCTTCAATATAAAAATATCAGCGCCTTTATCCGCAATTTCCGGAAAACCTACGGAACGACACCGGGACAGTACAGGGAAATGCTCGATAGGGAGCAGTCCTCATAACAGGTTGAACCCTGTAGTACCGGTAACCATTTGACCTATAAAATAGAAAGGTGGAACAAGCTATGTTATGGAATAAACAAGGGATTGCCGATCCTCTGGAGTGGGCCGGACAGTTCATGCTTCGCTATAAGAAGCCGGACGGAGGAGGATTCTTGACCAAGCGGTGGCATTATGAAAATGGCTGTTTTCTTAGAGCCATGGAGGCCTGCTATGACATAACCGGTGATGAGCAGTATCTTCATTACATCCGTGAAATGATGGGTTTATTCGTACAGCAGGACGGTACGATTCTGAATTATAAGGTGGAAGACTACAATCTGGATCAGGTCAATCAAGGAAAGCTGTTGTTTCTTCTACTGAAAACGACGGGAGAAGAAAAGTACCGTCAAGCGATCGAGCTGCTAATGTCCCAGCTGAAGTCTCATCCGCGTACGGAAGAAGGAGGCTTCTGGCACAAGAAAGGCTACACCTCCCAAATGTGGCTGGATGGTCTTTATATGGCTTCGCCGTTTCTCGCCCGTTACGGGCTTTTGACCGGAGAGCGCGCATGGCTGGATGAAGCGGCTTATCAGCTCCTGCTGGTAGAGAAGAAGACGCGGGATGAGGCAAACGGATTGCTCCGGCACGGCTGGGATTCCTCGCTTCAGCAGCAGTGGGCGGAGCCTGGTACGGGCCGTTCTCCTCATGTCTGGAGCCGTGCTATGGGCTGGTATATGATGGCGCTGGCGGATGTGCTGGAATGTCTTCCGTCGGATCATCCGAACCGGGGTGAACTGAAGGCGGTTATGCGGCGGCTGGCTGCGGCTTTAAGCAAGGTGCAGGATCCGGCGACAGGACTGTGGCCGCAGGTGCTGGATCAAGCAGGACGGGAAGGCAATTACCTGGAATCATCGGGAAGCTCCATGTTCGTCTATGCGCTGGCCAAGGGCAATCGGTTGGGACTGCTTGGGAATGAAGCCAGAGAGCAGGCCGTCCGTGGATATCAAGGACTGCTTGAGCATCTGGTTGTTACGGATGAAGAAGGCCAATATCATCTCACCCAGTGCAACAGCGTTGCAGGCTTGGGAGGCAACCCTTACCGTGACGGCTCTTACAGCTACTATATAGGGGAAGGTATTGTTCATAACGACCCGAAAGCGGTATCTCCGTTTATTTTGGCCGGGATAGAGGTGACTCAGACTAGTTCCTAATGAGGGGGGCGGCAATGGATATTCAACGCAAAGCATCGCTGATGAGCATTCTTTTGCTGCTATCTGTGCTGCTGACGGCATGTACAGACGGAACGTCAGAGGATGGGGGGAAAGGCTCGGCCCAAAGGAGCTCCGATGAGGCTTATCCACTAACCTTTGTTGTGAATCAAGCGGGCGACATCCCGCCTAAAGACAATGAGATGGAGAAAGCGATTCAAGCCTATACGCAGACGGATTTGCAGATACAATGGATTCCGACTTCCGGCTACGATGAGAAGGTGAACGTCATGATCGCCTCCAACGAGCTGCCGAAGCTGATCAAGCTTAATTATACGCCGACAATCATGGGGGCATTGAAATCAGATTTGTTTTGGGAAATCGGGCCTTATTTGAAGGATTATAAAAATTTGTCTGCACAGGATCGGCGCTATTATGACAACATTGCCGTAAATGGCAAAATATACGGTGTTCCTCTGTTTAGGGAGCTGGGCCGGGCTGCCGTTCATTACCGCAAGGATTGGTTCGACGCATTCGGCGTGCAGCTGCCCCAAACTCTCGATGAATGGTACAGCGTCATCAAGCTCATGGCGAAGGGGGATCCGGACCATAACGGTAAGGACGATACCTACGGATTTATGCTGGATAAAAAATATAACCAGGATACTTCCTCCACGTTAACCAGATTCACCGTAGCTCAAGGCGGTCCGAACAAGTGGAAGGTAGAAAATGGAGAATTCATCCCGGAATTCATGACGGAGCCCTTCTTCAGCACCATGAAGCTGTTTCGCAAGCTGTATGAGGAGAAGCTGATTAATCAGGATTTTGCGGTTGTCGATGCGACAGAGATCGATAAAGCTTTTGAGTCGGGCCGCACGGCTATCCGGATGTCTGGAGGCAATGCGCAGACCATGCAGGACAAGCTGATCAAGGCAGTACCGACCGCTGTCATCGATGCAGCTCCCGTAGAAGGACCCTTCGGCAGAAGACTGCCCGGGGAAAGCGGAAATGCGGGCTTCCTGGCCATTCCTAGAGATACGGTCCAAACGGTCGACGAATTGAAAAGAATATTAAGGTTTATTGACCAGCTGATGGATCCTCCTATGGCGACGCTTCTTGTTAAAGGGCTTGAAGGCAGGCATTGGGAAGACAAGGGAGAATTCACCGTGCCATTGAACCCGGAGGCGGATGCAAGAGAGGTGAAGCCGTACCGTGATGCACTGCCGCAGCGCAATGAAAGCTATAATATATCGAAGCCGATGAAGCAAAGCGATTTATATTTAAAAAACAATCAGATTACGAAAGAAAATGAGAAATACATCGTCGTTAATCCTGCGTTAACGCTGGATTCTGCCACGTTCTCCGAAAAAGGGCGGATGCTGGAGCAGCTTATCAGCGACGCGGAAACGAATTTCATCATGGGCAAGATCGACGAAGCCGGCTGGAAGGCCGAAATCGAAAGGTGGAAGCAAGCGGGCGGAGAGAAGATGGCCCAAGAATACAAAGCGGCTTATGAGCGAGGCCGTAAGCAGTAAGAACATTCCGTAGGCTCCCTTAAAGAAAAGTCCAAAAGCATCCCGATTCGTACAAATACGGTCAGGGTGCTTTTTTACATTGGCGGATTTGGGTTAAATCCGGCATATCGCATGTTGTTTACAAGCTATATTCGCAGTGTTTGGTAAATATTGGACAGGTTTCAACATGAAGTTATCTTGCAGGTATAGCTATGAATGCGTTATCAGAGCATAATCGAGTTCGTAATGTTTTTACTGAGCGCTTTTAAACGATTCTACGTTTAGGCAGGAAGCTTCAGGAGGTGTATGGCTCAAAAGGATGTTGAATGCTAATTGGAACCGCATTCAAAATCAAATGCATCAAGCCAAGGTCATCAAAGATTTTTTAGGAGGAGAAAAGACTTGAAGAAGGTAATAAGCTATGCGCTGATTGCAGCCATGCTGGCGTCGTTCGTACCGGGTCAAGCCTCAGCGGATACGACAGCCGTCAAGCTGCCCGCATTTCCGGGTGCGGAAGGCGGCGGCAAGTATACGACGGGCGGACGGGGTCAGGAAGTCTATATTGTCAATACATTGGCGGACTACAGCAAGAATGAAGCGCCCATTCCAGGCTCCCTGCGGGATGCCGTTAGTCAGAGTAACCGAACCATCGTGTTTCGCGTCGGTGGCACCATCCACTTGAAGGAGTCGCTCAAAATATTGGGCTCCAATATTACCATTGCAGGTCAAACGGCACCTGGCGACGGAATTACGGTCAGCGACTACACGACCAGCGTTGAAGCGAACAATGTGATCATCCGCTACTTGCGCTTTCGGTTAGGGGATCGTTTTGCGAGCGAGGATGATGCCTTTGGAATTCGTTATCATAAAGATATTATCATTGACCACTGCTCCTTCAGCTGGTCGGTAGATGAGGTCGTCAGTCTGTATGAGAACACGAATACAACGGTGCAGTGGTCCATATCGGAAGAAAGCATGCTGATGACAAGCCACCAAAAGGGGCGGCACGGCTACGGCGGCATATGGGGCGGAAATAACGCGACGTTCCACCATAACCTGATCGCCCATAGCGTGAGCCGCAATCCGCGCTTCCCGACCATCAAGCAGCTTCTAGATATTACGGATGCAAGCAACAACGTCATCTATAACTGGGGTATTGCTTCCTCTTACGGCGGCGGCGAGGGCTACTATAATCTGGATAGCAACTATTACAAATATGGCCCGAACACGTACCGCAATGTACGCAACATTTTATTCCTGGATGTGATTCCGGAGAGCAAGATGTATTTTAACGGCAATTACATGGATGGTGACCCTGCAGTAACCGCAGATAACTGGAAAGGCGTACAAACCGTCGTTGACCTTGCATCGTCGAAGCAATCGACGCGGGCTGATGTAGCCGGTTATGTGCCGGAATCCGCACAGGATGCTTATGCTAATGTATTGGCCAATGCTGGCGCTACCTTGCCTAAACGGGATGCCATCGATGCCCGGGTTATCAATGATGTGAAGAACCGAACCGGTCAGCATATTAACTCCCCCAAAGAAGTGGGCGGTTTTGCCGAATATCCGGAGGTGCGCTCTTCCGTCGTAGACCAGGATGGAGACGGGATGGATGATGCGTGGGAAACGGCTCACGGGCTGAGTCCGTCAAATCCGGATGACCGCAATTCGATAACACTTTCTCCGGAAGGGTATACGAATCTGGAAGTTTATTTGAATGATCTGGTGGTCCAAGGGAATGCATCCGGCAGCAATACGGATAACCCGACGGCTGTCATTACGTCTCCTGCCAATAATACGATTACTGAAGCAGGCAGCGATATCGTCATCAACGCTTCGGCGGACGATAAGGACGGAATTGCCAAGATCGAGTTTTTCATTGATGGAACGAAGGTAGGCGAGGACAAGTCGGCACCATACAGCTTTACCTGGACTAACGTGGAAGACGGCACGCATTATGTCGTGGCCCGCGCTATTGATAACAGCGGTGTAGGGACCCAATCGGATAACGTGACGGTACATGTTAATACGACGACGACGTTAGGCCCATGGCAAGCCGTTGACATTGGAAGCGTTGGAATTCCAGGACATACGCAGCTTGGAGCTGATGCCAGGACCGTTACTGTGAAATCGCCGGGGGATGTCGGCGGAAATGCGGATGCGTTCCACTATGCGTATCAGAAGCAATCCGGCAACGGGGAAATTATTGCGAGAGTAGAGCATGTTACGGCCAATGACGATAATGCGGAAGCGGGCGTCATGATTCGCGAATCGTTAGACCCTTCCTCCAAAATGGCCTTCCTGTCTATCCCTTATGTCAAAATGGGGAAAAAAGGAGTAATGATCACCCGTGATGCAGACGGGGGAAATACAGCACGAATCGAGCCGGATGCTTTTATTAACACGCCTTATTGGGTTAAGCTGGTTCGCCTTGGCGATCACTTCACAGGGCTCATTTCCCAAGATGCGGTAAACTGGCAAAAGATCGGCACAGTTACGATCGACATGCCGGACGAGGTGTTCTACGGCTTGGCTGCTGACGCCTCGAAGGCGGATAACGACATTAACAAATACAACACTTCGAATTTTAGCGGCGTTGAACTTCATGCGGTCGACCCAAACTTTCCTGCGGAACCGACAGGCCTAACCGGAACCCCGGGAGATAAATCCGCAACGCTGACATGGAATGTGGATGCTTCAGCCGAATCCTATAATGTAAAAAGAGGCGATATGCCGGGAGGCCCTTATACCGCAATCGCTACTGGAATTATTGGTGCGAATTACACGGATACAAAGCTGACACCGGGCAAGGCATACTACTACGTGATCAGTGCGGTGAACAGCAAGGGCGAAAGCTTTACTTCTTCCGAGGTTAGTGTGGAGCCCACCGGAGAACCGGAACCGATTTACTATGTAGATGAAGACTTTGAAAATGTGGAGCTGAATACAACACCGGCACTTTATGAAGTGTCGCCGAATCCGCAAACCGACAAAAATAAAGTTGTCGCCTCAGGAGTGCCGGCAGATTCAACAGGAAACTCCTCAGCTAAAGCACTTTACTTGTACGACAGAGCCAATGTGAACACACAATTTATTCGGAAGTTTACGCCTCAGTACGGGACCGTCATCATTGAAACGGATTTTTATTTCCCGGAGGAATCCGGTACGTCGGTACCGCTTCAAGTGCAAAGCGCTGATGGACAGAAGACAGCCTTTACCATTGAAGTCAGGAAGCCTACATCACCTGCGGCTTCAGGGTCGTATACGTTAACTTACAATAAGGGCAGCAGCAATTATTATAAATTGATGGACCCGCCGCAAAGCACAAAGGCTTGGCATAATTTGAAGCTGGTAGCCAATGCTGCAGCGGATAGCGTAGATATTTATATTGATGATGCGTTTGTTCAGACCTTTGCTTTTACGACCACGGATTTCAAAAAATACGGAATCGGACGTATCTTATCCAAAACGCCTGGTGGCGGGAACGGAAGCTTCTACTTTGATAATTTGAGGGTATACGTCGAGCCGGCTGAAACCCCAAAAGGGCTTATGGCGGTTCCGGGCAACGGGGCTGTTCAATTGACTTGGGTAGAGCCGCAAGGAGCGGAGTCCTACAACATTAAACGCAGCGAGACCAACGGAGGTCCCTACAGCGTAATTCAAACGAATGTAACCGGCAGCTCCTTCATCGATACTACGGTTACGAATGATACGGTGTATTACTATGTTATTACCGCTAACGGAGTTGGCGGAGAGACGGGCAATTCCAATCAGGTTCAGGTCATGCCTACGGAAACCGCGGTAAAGCCTCCGGCACCCGAAGGCCTGAAGGCGGTGTCAAGAAATGCCCAGATCGATTTGAGCTGGAACCCGTTGGAAAATGCCAATTATTACACGGTCAAAAAGGCATCCCAACCGACAGGCAGCTATGAGGTTGTAGCAACGAATATTAAAGGGACTGCTTACCGGATCGGCGGCTTGACCAACGATTCCCTGTCCTCCTATGTCGTAACGGCAACCAGCGTAGCCGGTGAAGGTCCTGCTTCCCAACCGATTACCATTGCAGCCTCGGAGCCGCTCGGTACTCCGCAAGTAACAGCCGTTGCGGCCAGCCGTCAAATCGCCCTTCAATGGCCGGCAGTTCCCGGAGCGGACCATTATGTAGTGAAGCGTTCCTCCTCACCCGACGGCGCTTACTCTGTCATTGCTCCTAATGTGACAGGAACAAGCTTCAAAGACACGAATCTGGAGGATGGAAAACCGTACTATTATAAGGTTTCCGCAGCCGGGTTGTCCGCGGCAGGCCTGGATTCGGGCATCGTTGCGATTCGGCCGGGCGCCGATGCAGGGCAGCCGGGAATACCTGCTGGTCTGAAGGCTGAGGCCGGCGAAGGCTCGGTTACTCTGAACTGGAGTCATGTAACTGGAGCTGCATCGTACCAGGTGGTTCGGAGTACCAGCCCGAGCGGACCTTACTCCGTAGCAGCTGACGGCGTAACAGGGGTCACATTTACCGATACGGGCTTAACGCTTGGGACCACGTACTATTATGCGGTGTCTGCTATTAACGAGAATGGATCGAGCTATCCGTCCATACCTGTGAAAGCTATCCCTGCGAAAGTCATCGTAGTGTCGCAAAACAGCGCAGAGCCTGGAGATTATACAACCATTACGGATGCGATAAACCAGGTGCAGGATAACAGCGCTGCACCTACGATTATCCGGGTGAAAAACGGAGTTTATAAAGAGAAGGTGAATATTGGCTCTTCCAAGAATAAGATTACGATGATCGGAGAGAGCCGCGAGGGTACGATCCTGGTTAATGGCGATTCTGCCAAAACCCCTGGGCCTGGCGGAACAGAGCTGGGCACCAATGGAAGTTACACGCTGAAAGTGAGCGGTACCGATTTTACGCTTGAGAACATGACGGTTGAGAACAGTGCAGGGCTCACGGCGGGCCAGGCAGTAGCCCTGTATTCCGAAGGGGATCGCGGGATATACCGCAATGTGAAGCTGCTCGGTTATCAGGACACGCTGTTTGCCGATAAGGGCAGACAATACTTTGTGGACAGCTATATCGCCGGCAGTGTCGATTATATTTTTGGCAGCTCTCCTGCTGTTTTTGAGAATGTTACCCTTCACAGCCGGGCTTCCGGTTATGTAACGGCAGCCTCGTCCAATGAAGGCAAGCCAGGTTATCTGTTCCTTAACAGCACGCTAACTTCCGAGCCCGGATTAACGGCACAAGTGGAGCTTGGAAGACCGTGGCGTCCGTATGCCAGTGTAACCTATGTGAACAGTACCATGGGGGATCACATCAAGACTAACGGATGGAACAACTGGGGAAATACATCGAATGAGGCGACTGCAAGGTTTGCCGAGTATGCAAGCAAAGGGCCGGGAGCCAACGCAGGCGCCCGTTATACATGGTCTAAGCAATTGACGGCCGCCGAGGCGGAGCAGTTTACGGTTCAGTCCACACTTGGAGGAACGGACACTTGGAATCCGAAGGAACCTGTCTGGTTAATACCAGGGATTCCGAACCCTCCGAAGCCAGGGCAAGGAGCGACCGGAATCAAGGTAGATCAACCTGCTGTGCAGCTGGAAGCGGGAGATTCGGTGCAGGTTCATGCCACAGTGCTGCCGGAGACGGTCGACCAGAAGGTGGTCTGGTCGGGTGGCAATGATGCAGCGAGCGTCAGCGCGGCAGGCCTCATCAGCGGCTTGAAGCCGGGAAAGGCCAAAGCGACGGTGACGAGCGTCACTTACTCAACCTACAGCGCGGATGTCAGCGTAACGGTAGTGGATACGAAGGCGCCGGAATGGAACGGCGGCAGCTTGTCGATCGGAAGCATTACCAGCAGCTCGGCAGCATTAAGCTGGCCGGCGGCAGCCGATTATGTCGGAGTAACAGGCTACAACGTTTATGTGAACGGAAAGCTGCACAGCAGTGTTCAAGGAAATGTAAGGAGTCTCGTAGTAGACGGGTTGAAAGCAGATAGTGCGTATACGTTCCTTGTAAAAGCACGGGACGGTGCGGGCAACGAGAGTGCTGCGGGCTTAAGCGCTACAGCGACAACAGCCAAAGCATCTGTCGATCCGGACCCTAATCCGAAGCCAGGGCAAGGAGCGACCGGAATCACAGTAGATCAACCTGCTGTGCAGCTGGAAGCGGGAGATTCGGTGCAGGTTCATGCCACAGTGCTGCCGGAGACGGTCGACCAGAAGGTGGTCTGGTCGGGAGGCAATGACGCAGCGAGCGTCAGCGCAGCAGGCCTCATCAGCGGCTTGAAGCAGGGAACGGCCAAGGCTACGGTGACGAGCGTCACGTACTCGACCTACAGCACGGATGTCAGCGTGACGGTAGTGGATACGAAGGCGCCAGAATGGAATGGCGGCACATTAAATACAAGCGTGTTAACGAATACGAGCGTTGTATTGAGCTGGCCCGCGGCCAAAGACTATGTCGGGGTAGCTAAATATAAGCTCGTATGGAATAACAATAACGAAGCGGTTGTTGACGGTAATGTTCTCTCTTATAAGGTAACCGGACTTTTGCCGGCGGCGCCTTATACGTTCCAGCTGACAGCAATTGATGCGGCTGGCAATACGAGCCAGGCTTTAACTGCAGCTGTAAGAACCCATGGAAGCAGCAATGGACGTGGTCCTTCCTCCGGCGGGTCGTCCGGGGGCAGCAGCGGAGGCGCTGCAGCGGGCGGAAACGGTGAAACATCGTCAGGAAGCCCGGCGGCTGAAGGTCAAGTCAAGCTGCCTGCCAACGCGATGCAGGTGAAGAATGAAACCCTTGCCGACGGTACCGTCGTATCGAAAGTGACGGTTGATGGAGCCAAGCTTGCTGAAGCCTTGAACCAGGCAGCGAAGCAAAAGTCTTCGACCATAGTGCTTGACTTGAATACTTTATCGGCAGTGAATATCGAGCTGCCTTCCCAAGTGCTAATTAACGCCGGGACAGGATCGCCGAATGCAGTCGTTGTGGTTAACACGAGCACAGCTTCTTATGAGCTGCCTTTGAAGGCCGTATCCGGTTTGGCGGCAGCGAATTCGAAGGATGCAGCAGTGCATGTGAGCATCGCGCCGGCCAATCAACAAGCAGCACAGCGTGCGGAAGCCCAAGCCAAACAGCTTGGCGGCACCATGCTGACACAGCCAATGGAATATCGTTTAACGCTAGAAGTTCAAGGAGCGGAACAAGAGGTTAATACCCGGTCCTATACAGCCAAAACGATGGTGCTCCCGAAAGCTGTTGATCCGAATAAAGTGACGGGTGTTATCATCAACCCGGCTACAGGACAAATGAGATTTGTACCGACGTTGTTTGTAACGGAAAACGGCGTTACGAAGGCAGCATGGCTGCACCCGGGCAACGGCGTGTATGCAGTCATCGAATCCTCCAAAGCCTTCGAGGATGTGAAGGGGCATTGGGCGCAAAAAGAGGTAGAGCTCTTGGCATCCAAATGGGTCGTTCAAGGCAGCTCCGAGACGACATTTGAACCGAATCGCTCGATTTCCCGAGCGGAATTCGCTTCTATCCTCGTCCGTTCTTTGGGACTTGACGAGAATCCGAAAGGCGCAGCATTTCATGATGTGGATGCCCACGCATGGTATGCTGGTGCCGTTGGTGCAGCGGCTGCGGCGGGATTGGTGCAGGGCTACGAAACAGGGCAATTCCAGCCTAACGCAACCATTACCAGAGAGCAAATGGCCGTCATGATTGCAAGAGCTGCCAATTATGCTGGCATGGCTACAACAGAGACGGCGGATTTGTCTCAAGCCTATGCCGACGCTTCTTCGATTAGCGGCTGGGCGCACAGCTCCGTGGGCTGGTCCGTGAAGGCAGGAATTATGCAGGGTACCGGGGAGCATTCCTTCGCGCCCGGCGAGCTTGCAACGAGAGCACAAGCAGCGGTAATGCTGAAGCGTATGCTGCAGCATCTGAAATTCATGAATTAATCAAGAACCGCACGGTCGTAATCTATTTACGGTCGTGCGGTTTGTTATTTTGCAGATAGGATATGTTACCGGGTGCCGCCGAGCAATTATATGCAAAAATCGGCGTCTTTTTGAGCAAGGAAATGTAAAGTATTCGCTGCCAGCTTCATGTATAATCAATGCAGTTCGGGAATCTAAGCAGAAAAGGATGAAGCCAGGATGAATTCGAGCATTTGGTTTAAGCGCCCCGCAGGGGACTGGAATGAAGCGCTTCCTGTCGGTAACGGAAGGCTTGGAGCTATGGTATTCGGCCTTGTGAAGGACGAGAGAATTCAGCTGAACGAGGACACGGTGTGGTATGGAGGCCCTTCCGATCGCAACAACTATGATGCTTTGGAGCATCTGCCGGTCATCAGGAAGATGCTTTTTGAAGGAAGGCTGGACGAAGCGCATCGGCTGGCCAAACTGGCCTTCTCCGGCACACCCAGCAGCCAGCGGCATTATATGACCGCCGGCGATCTTCTGCTTCATTTTGACCACCATCAAAAGGAGCCGCTTCAATATCGAAGGGAACTCGATCTGAACACGGCGATAACGTCCTGCAGTTACCTGATGGACGGTTACCGGTATAAGCGGGAAACGTTTGCCAGCTATCCAGACGGCATCATCGTGGTACGGCTGGAGACCGATAAGCCGCAAGGCCTTTCTTTTCATTCCCGGTTCGACAGAAAAAAAGCCAAATATATGGACTGCTCTACGAAAACGTCTCATGACACTATTGTTATGCGTAACAGCTGCTATGGGACGGGCGGTACCGATTATGTGTTAAAAGCCAAAGTATGCTCCGAGGGGGGGACGACCCGCACGATCGGAGAGTACGTTGTGGTAGAAGGTGCGAACGCCGTTACGATCCTGCTTGCAGGGGCAACGACCTTCCGTTATTCCGATCCGGAGCAGGCTTGTGACGAGCTGTTGGAACGGGCGGCTTCCCAAGCTTATGACGCCCTTCGAAGCAAGCATATAAAGGATTACAAGCTTTTGTACGATAGAGTCGTTCTACAGTTGGGGGACCCGGGAACAGATGGCCGCGAATCGGATGTTTTGTCCGGGCTCTCTACGCCGGAAAGGCTGGAGCGGATAAGAGAAGGGGAGAAGGACCCGGGTCTTGTCGCCCTGTATTTTCAATTCGGCCGTTACCTGCTTATTGCCAGCAGCCGCCCGGGATCGCTTCCGGCGAATTTGCAGGGTATCTGGAACGATCAGATGCTTCCGCCGTGGGACAGCAAATATACGATTAATATCAATGCTCAAATGAATTATTGGCATGCGGAAAGCTGCAATTTGTCGGAATGTCATTTGCCATTGTTCGATCTCATCGAAAGAATGAAGGAGCCCGGACGCCGTACCGCGTCGGTTATGTATGGCTGCCGCGGCTTCGTCGCTCATCATAATACGGATATATGGGCGGATACGGCACCGCAGGACATTTATTTGCCGGCAACCTACTGGACCCTGGGTGCGGCTTGGCTGTGCCTTCATCTGTGGGAGCATTATCAATTTACGCAAGACCGGGCATTTTTGGAGCAGGCTTATGAGACGATGAAGGAAGCGTCGGTCTTCTTCCTAGATTTCCTGATTGAGGACGGAAGCGGACACCTGGTTACTTCTCCATCCGTTTCACCGGAGAATACCTATATTCTTCCTAACGGTCAATCTGGAACGCTCTGTTACGGTCCGGCCATGGATAACCAAATTATTACCGAGCTGTTCAAGGGCTGCATAGAAGCGGGACGATTGCTTCGAAAGGACCAGGATTTCCTTGCTCAGCTTGAGGAGACGATGCAGAAGCTTCCGCCGACCAAAATCGGCAGACACGGACAAATTCAAGAATGGCTCGAGGACTATGAGGAAAAAGACCCCGGACATAGGCATATCTCCCATCTGTTCGCCTTGCATCCGGGAACGTCCATCAATCCTTGGGAGACGCCGGAGCTTGCTGCGGCCGCAAGGGCTACGTTGGATAGGCGGCTTGCCAATGGAGGCGGTCATACCGGGTGGAGCCGCGCATGGATTATTAATTTCTGGGCACGACTCGGAGACGGGGAGAAGGCGTCCTTTAATGTGAACGAGCTGCTTCGCAAGTCAACGCTCAACAATTTATTCGATAACCATCCGCCGTTCCAAATTGACGGCAACTTCGGAGGTACAGCGGGAGTTGCCGAAATGCTGCTGCAAAGCCATTCGGGAGCGATCCATCTGCTTCCGGCCCTTCCTTCGGAATGGAAGCAGGGCTTCGTAAAAGGACTTAAAGCAAGAGGCGGATTCGAGATCGGGATCGATTGGCAGGAAGGCAAACTTCAGCAGGCGACCGTCCGGTCCTCCCATGGGGGAGTATGTCAAGTAAGAGTTGATCAACCGGTGCGAGTTGTTGATGAAAATGGAAAGCCGATCGAAGCAGGGACGGCAGGCAGCGATATTTTATTTACAGCGAACCCGAATCATACTTATACTCTGATTGCTATATAACTAATAGATGAAACCGTCAAGCCTCGGAGCTTGGCGGTTTTTTCATCAGAATGGTATCCTTACAGCATTTGTTGCTTTGCTTGGAGCTAAGGATTCTTCCCGAGTTTTGATGTTGAGGCCGGTCATGCTATAATTTTCAGAAAACAATCGAGGGAATACTGATGAAGCCAACCATTGATAAAGTTGCATGGATCCATGTTGTCGAAGGACGGTTACTAGGCGCCCGGTCCAAGGGAAAAGAAGTTTATTACATTCCCGGAGGGAAAAGGGAGCCCGGTGAAACCGATAGGGAGACTCTAATTCGGGAAATAGAAGAGGAGCTGTCAGTTAAAATCAAGCCGGAGACGATATCGTCTATCGGGACATTTGAGGCCCAGGCCCATGGTAAATCGGAAGGCGTTATGGTGCGGATGGCCTGCTATACGGCCGATTTCGAAGGCGAGCTTCGCCCTGCTTCCGAGATCGAGGAGCTGCTTTGGCTCGGTTACCATGACAAGAACCGTGTTTCACCGGTCAGCCAAATCATTTTTGACCAACTGCATGAGATGAAGCTGCTGTTTTAATTTGATGAAATCCTCTCCTATTTTTATGGGGGAGGATTTTACTTTGTTGAGGGACCTTGAGGGAAAAACCGATTAACGGGCCCTCATTTTGAGTAAGGGAAGTAATATTTAACTAAAATAGTTCTTTATCCATTCTCATTATCCATTATATGGTACGATTTATTAAAGATTGGATAGCCGAGAGCAGATCCCGGTTGGAGAACGGAATACCGATAGTGAATCTGTGGGACGGGAAGGATTGATGGTCATGGATCAGGTAAAGTATCATTTGGAATTCGAAAAGCTAAGCTCTGTCTATCAGCTCGGGCCGCTTATGGCAGAGCCTGTTTCTGTTACCGGCGGATTTCTCCATAGAATGTTCAAAATGACGACCGCTAAGGGTCGGTATGCAGTGAAGGCATTAAATCCTCAAATCATGCAGCGTACGACCGCCATGTCCAGCTTTATTTTTTCTGAAAAAGTGGCGGCATTGGCGCTTCAACAAGGCATCGACACGATACCTGCAATTATATCCAATGGAAGCTGCATGCATGAAGTGGAGGGACAGCACTATTTACTGTTTCCATGGATGGATGGAAGCACTTTACCCTCAGGGGTCGTTGATTTAGACTGCTGCACAAAGATGGGGAGAGTTTTAGCGAAGCTGCATAGGGCGGATTTTGCGGAGCTTGTCGAGTGCAGGAGGGAGAATCATAAGCAGGATGCATCCAAAGCACCGTTAGCGGATTGGCGTGCTTACGCGCTTATGGGAAAACAAGAAGGATTGCCATGGTATAATATGCTTACGGAGCATACGCATCTATTGCTTGAATGGGAGCTTTTGGCTGACAAGACAGGAGCCAAATTGCGAAATAACAGGGTTATCAGCCACCGGGACTTGGATCTGAAGAATGTGCTTTGGAATAAGGGGCATACTCCGGTCCTTATTGACTGGGAAGCGGCTGGGGCCATCCATCCGACGCAAGAGATGCTGGAAGTGGCATTGTATTGGTCAGGGGCTGAAGCGGGCAACGCAAGTAAAGAGGCATTCTGCACCATCATCGAAACGTACCGGAGTGAGGGAGGAACCGTCGGAGACAACGCGCTTGATGCATTGAACTACGGGTTCCGCGGGAAATTGGATTGGCTGTCATATAATATCAGACGGTCTCTGGGGCTTGAATGTGCTGATGCTTCTGAACAAGAGCTTGGAACCGATGAAACCGTTAAAACATTACAGTCCCTAATCGACTATGCCGAGTGGATTCCCGTTTACGTGGACTGGCTATCAGAGCTCGGTATTCATAAGCCGACCGAATAGCCCGCTTTACTGCTATAAAGCATTGACCTTTCCAGTCATTTCAATTACAATGAAAAAAAAGTGAATCGGGCGATGGAGTTCGCCATAACCGCCTTTGGGCTAATGACTCCTACCAGTGGTGTTACTGTCGCTGGTAGGAGTCTGTTTTTTGCCTGAAGCTTTCCATGTTAATACGATGACGGGAGCATAAATGAAATGAGAAACCTTGCAAGAACGGCATATCTTTATGCGGAAAAAGTGATGCATCTGGCATTGCTGGGATCGCTTATCAAGTGGATATTTTATGGAGGAATCATAGGCGTCTTATCGGGCTCGGCCTCCGCCTTGTTTTTGGCGAGTCTGGATTTTGCGACCGGGCACCGCCTGCAGTATCCGTGGCTGCTCTTTCTGCTGCCGTTCGGCGGCGCATTGATGAGTTATTTCTATTTCAAAATAGGCAAGAACTCAGGCAAAGGGAACAATCTGATCCTCGAACAGATTCAAGGCGGACAAGAATCGATTCCGTTCCGGATGGCCCCTTTGGTCCTGCTTGGCACGTTTTTGACTCATTTATTCGGTGGCTCTGCTGGCCGGGAGGGGACAGCCGTCCAGATGGGCGGGAGCTTCTCGGAGCTGGTCGGCAAGCTCTTCAAGGTCGATGAAGCGGACCGGAAAATGCTTTTAATGTGCGGAGTCAGCAGCGGCTTCGGGTCGGTATTCGGAACACCGCTTGCAGGAGCGATATTCGGTCTCGAAGTAGCGGCTGTCGGGCTTGTCAGCTACCAAGCGCTGATTCCGTGCTTCGTCGCGAGCTTTGTAGGGGATTTGATTACGACAGCCTGGGGGATTCACCATATCCATTACGTTATGGGCCCTGTTCCTGCTTTGTCCGTGCCGGTTGTGCTGAAGGTTGTACTGGCCTCCGTTGTGTTCGGCTTCGCCAGCATTTTATTCAGTGAACTGACCCACAAGCTCAAAGCATGGTACGCGAAGCTGTTCGGAAACCCGATGGTCCGAAGCTTTGCCGGAGGCATCGTGATTATTGCTCTCGTCTATCTTTTCGGCACCCGCGATTATTTGGGCTTGGGTATCCCGCTGCTCCAAGAGTCGTTTGAGGGACCGGTTCCGCACTGGGCCTTTTTGTGGAAAACGATATTTACAGCATTAACCCTCGGAGCCGGCTTTCAAGGAGGGGAAGTCACTCCGTTATTCGTCATAGGCGCAACGCTGGGCAATGCCTTGGCCGATTTATTGCACCTCTCCGCGCCTTTCCTTGCCGGATTAGGCTTTATCGCCGTGTTCAGCGGCGCAACCAATACGCCGATCGCCTGCTTCGTCATGGGGATGGAGCTGTTCGGGTCGGAAGGCATGCTCTATATGTTTATGGCTTGTGCAGTAAGCTATTTGTTCTCGGGTCATACGGGGATCTACACCTCCCAGCAAATTGCCGTATCCAAGTCGAGACTGCATCCGATTCCGGACAAAGCCACATTAGCCTCCGTCAGACAACGGCTATCCAAAAAAACGAAATGATATGGGATTGGGGTGTAATGAATTTCCTTGGGAAGCGTATTTACAGTTGAATTACTTAGCTAAGTAATATTCCTTGGAAAGGAGTTCCCCCATTGCAGGAGCGCGCGATATCCCCTCATTTAATAAATAAAGAAACGATGGATCCTATAGACGTTGAAGCTTATTTTACATGGATATTCGAATCGTATTACAAAAGAATTTATAACTACGCCAGCTATCGTGTGAATTGCCACTATACGGCCGAGGATTTAACCAGCCAGATCTTTGAGAAAACGATGAAGAAAATAGATACATTTTCTCATGGAAAAGCTCCCTTTGAGGTATGGCTGTTCGCCATTGCAAGGAATGTAGTGAACGATTATTTTCGTAGTGAAAAAAGGCGCAGACTTTTCTCGCTGGACGGTTTCAAGGAGCTGGTATCCGGGAGAAAAGGGCCGGAAAGACTGGCGATTGAAGGGGAAGTGAATGACAGTCTGCTGCAGGCCTTGGAAGCCTTAAGCGCTAGAGAAAGGAATCTGATCGCACTGAAGTTCGGCGCACAGCTGAAGAATACGGAAATTGCCGAGCTGCTTCATATCACCGTAGATAATGTGGGCGTGATCCTGTACCGCAGCATGAAAAAATTAAGAAAGACACTGGGGAGCGTGGAATTGGAATGAGTCAAGCCAAGCGGCACGGAAGCTTTGCAGATGAGATGGATTCCTATTTGGAGACAGGGAAGGAGACGGCTGCGGCTAGTGAATACAAGCCGTTATTTGAACTGGGCCGTGTGCTCGCAAACCGCGATTACAGCCAGCGCAGCGACCCGGAAACGATGTACCATCGGATTATGCGGAACAAAGAAAACGGGAAGAAGACCCGAGGCTCGAGGAAAAAATGGACTCGGCTGGCGGCTTCTGCCGCATCCGTGGCTGCTGTTGGGATCATTAGCTTATCCATAGTACAGCCTTCATTTGCATCTGATATTGTGAGCCGAATTATTAACACGATTTCGCTCGGCCATATTTCCGTATCGCAGATGGAGCCTTCTGTAACGCATATACCTGTCGATGAGATGAAGAAGCAGGTAATGGTAAGTGCGCAAGATCAGGCGGCTTCGGAATCGAATACTCTGGTTGTTCGCGATCCGGGGCAGCTGAATCAGTATACATCCTTCCAGGTATTGCTCCCAAGCTATCAGCCTGAGGGGTATGTGTTTGACCGCGCTGAATTTTATAAGGATGAGCAGGGCGTCGTGAGCGTCTCCAAGTACATCAATATCTTTTACAAGCAGCCGGCGACAGGCAAGCAAATCTTCATGCAGCAGCGACATGCCGATGAAGAAACGGCCTTCGGAATGTCCACAACGAATAAGATTGAGGCGATCCAAATCCATGGAGTCGATGCCGTCATGACGGGCGAGCATTCTATTGATTGGGAAGCGAACGGCGTATTGTACAGCCTAACAGCCAAAGGACTCGAGAAAGATGAGGTCATCAAGATCGCGGAGTCCATACGGTAATGAGATCATGAGCGGGTGACGACCAGTTGCCTGCTCGTTTTTGCTTTTTTGGCACTTACTGGCGTATCCAGCGCTGCGAGGAACAATATACTATTATTTCTGCCTCCAAAACAGCAAAAAACGTAAGGCTTCTTGTCCGCAGATATGCTAATGTAGTATCGAAGCACTATGCAGCAGGCCGTTCGGATTTCGGCAAATCGGCTGCAAGAAGCAGGGGCGAGCGCCTAATGCAGGGCCCCGTTTTCCATGGGAAGAAGAAGGAACGAATCTACCCAACTTTTTATTTATAAGAGGAGGAACTTGATAATGAGCACGATTTGGTCTGTAGCTATGGCGGATTCCTTTATGACAAAATATCCTATCGTTTCCGATATGCCGTTTCAAAAAAGAAGAAGCTGGAATTATGAAAACGGATGCGCGCTGACAGCAATGGAGCGTCTGTGGAGGAAAACAGGAGACGATAAGTATTATCGGTACATCAAAGAGAACATGGATCTGTTTATTCGCGAGGACGGCACGATTGACACCTACGAATTGAACGAATATAACGTAGATCAGATCAATCAGGGCAAATCCTTATTCTTGTTATATGAAAAGACGGGCGAGGAAAAATATAAAAAAGCTATTGAGCTGCTTGTAACTCAACTGAAGAGCCACCCTCGCACCAGCGAAGGCGGTCTGTGGCACAAGAAAATTTATCCGTTCCAGATGTGGCTGGACGGTGTCTATATGACCTCGCCGCTGCTGGCGGCTTACGCGAAGCTGTCCGGCGAGCACGAGTGGTATGACGACGTAGCCAATGAAATTTTGCTGATGGAAAAAGTGTCCCGCGACCCGGCAACCGGTCTGTTGTACCATGGCTGGGATGAATCCAAAGAAGAGCGTTGGGCTAACAAAGAAACCGGCTGTTCCCCTCATTTCTGGGGGCGTGCTATCGGCTGGTACGTGATGGCGATCGTAGACGTGCTGGATTACCTGCCGCTGGATCATCCGAAGCGCGGACTCATCGTAGGTATTTTCCACCGTTTGGCCGGAGCCATCATGCGCTATCAGGATCAGGAATCCGGTCTGTGGTACCAAGTTATGGACCATGGAGACCGCAAAGGCAACTATCTGGAAGCCTCTGCCTCCTCGATGTTCGTCTGCGCATTGGCTAAAGGCGCGCGCAAAGGCTATTTGGGCAAAGACGCATTGAACGCGGCGCGCCGCGGACATGCAGGTCTTGTTGAGCGCTGCGTAGGCGAAGACGAGAACGGTCATTTGTACCTGGATCACATTTGCAGCGTGGCAGGCCTTGGCAACAAGCCTTACCGCGACGGTTCCTACGCTTATTATATCAGTGAGCCAACACGCAGAGACGATCCGAAAGGCTCCGCTCCGTTCATCATGGCTTGCCTGGAAATTGAAGCAGCGGACGAAGAGCAGAGATAACAAGGCTATTCGAATAGGTAGATAGAGCTGTCCCTCGGCGAGAAGCCGGGAGGCGGCTCTTTTTCCATTTACTTGGCACGAAGCAGGGTACATCCGGGTATAGCTAACCTTCGTTAGTACAATTTTCATTTTCATGGTACATTAGTAACCGTAGATTACAACAAAGTAGGACAAGGGAGGTGAATACCGCTGCATGTCGATATGCAACGGTATTTTGAATGAGTATCCATATTAACGCCAAAGCAGGCGAAATTGCGGAAGCATTACTGCTGCCGGGAGATCCGCTCCGGGCCAAGCATATTGCGGAAACGTACTTGGAAGATGTCATTTGCTACAATGAGGTCCGAGGCATGCTCGGGTTTACAGGGACCTATAAAGGAAAACGGATTTCCGTTCAAGGAACCGGCATGGGAATGCCGTCGATCTCGATCTATGTCAATGAACTCATTCGGGAATATGGGGCGAAGAAATTGATCCGCGTCGGTACTTGCGGAGGAATCCAGCAGGATGTAAAAATTCGTGATGTGATCATCGCCATGGCGGCGAGCACGGATTCGAACATGAATAAGCATATTTTCCCGGGATGCGATTTTGCGCCTCATGCGGATTTTGATTTGCTGAGACAAGCTTATTTAGCCGGACTGGAAAAGGGTCTTTCTATCAAGGTGGGCAGCGTATTGACAGCGGACGCTTTTTACCGTGACAGCATGGAACTGGTCAAAAGAATGGCCGAATACGGCGTTCTCGCTGTGGAAATGGAAACAACCGCATTGTACACGATCGCGGCTAAATATGGGGTACAGGCTTTATCGATTCTTACGGTCAGCGACCACTTGTTCAGCGGTGAGGCAGACACGACGGCGGAGGAACGCCAGACGACATTCAACGATATGATCGTTGTTGCGCTGGAAGCCGCGATTAGCGAGGATTAATGCCGGGATAGGGATAAGGTCCTGGTAATAAAAATAACCAAGCACCTTCCATAGGATGATTTTTGTTGGAGCCATTTGACAGCTCTGCGTCATCTTCTGGAGGTGCTTTTGCTATACCTTCCTATTGTTGTTCATACATTAGCTGCTGCTTATCTGACGGAATTTCATAAAGCTGCCTACACGCCAAACACAGATGTACATATAGGCCATAACCATAGTCAATACGGTGAATTCCGTATAATCCAGACCTTTAAAATATTGGGATAAGCCCACCCTGATCAAGATGACCGCGATGATCACGTACTTGAAGTTTTTGTTGCGCTTGGCATAGATCAAACCGTCCTCGCGCCTCTCATACCCGGTGTGATAGAGCATAATACTGCCCAGAGCGATGCCGAGAACGCCGGCTATCACTATCTCCCAAATCGCAGGAAGCTGAAACGGGTGATCGGGGATTTGGGTTAAGGAACGGATTGAAAAGCCGAAAACGACAAGAAGCAGGATCGGAGGAAGCAGCATGCGATAGCCTTTACTCCGTATGGGCTTATTTTGGCGCCGGGATCTGAGCCAAACGACAAGAACGATAACTACAGCGATGATGATGAATTGGATTAGCGTTTGAGTCGTCATAATCTACCCCCAATTTAAGGTTATTGTGCAAAGTTGGTGCAGGTATTATTCAAACGGTCGCCCTGCGCAGCAGTGCATAGGAAGCCAATCCGTAGAGGATTGCCGCAATTGCCAGGCAGCATAGGAACAGAGCAAGATGACCGGCGAACCACATAGCGATTCCTACCCATAGATTGTAGTGAGTCAATAAGAGCGCAAGAGCGCTAAGAAGGACTAATACTGCCGCGAAGAAAGTAAATAATCCGGTCGGGCCAAAACGGCGATGAATACTGGATATAGCAAATCCAAGAAAGTGCTGATGCAGCAGGAGAACGAAGTAAACCACAAAATGTCCCAGGATGCTGAAGGTCTCCATGAAAGGAAGGTTGAAAAAGTGCATCTTGACCCCCCAGCCATCCGTCGTTTGTTCCACAAAGGATAATATGCTTAACATCAGGGCGGAAGCCACGTTGACAATTACCGCGGCTAAGGAAGTGCCCAGAAAATAATCGGTTCTTCGTACGCTCATGCCTAGTGCAAACGGAAAAGTATGAGCTAAGGTGACCGCTCCGATAATGGTAATGCTTATGAAAATCGATATAAGACCGCCGGTATAATATGACTCTCGGTTATTGATCAAATAGCTAATAAACACGTTAATAAGAAAGCTTGAGAGCAGAATGGCCCAAGGGAGAAGGATCGATATCCACTTGTCTCTTAAATGCATTGTGGTTATGGCTGAAACGCGATTCATCAGGCTTCCACCGCCTTATTATCGAATTTGCCGTTGGTGAGATGAACGATCAGCTGCTGCAGGGATACCGGAGCAAGCTCCAATCCTAGAGCCGCCGCACAATTACGCTCCTCTTCACTCAAGCTGCCCATGATGGTAGCTGTTACTAACGCGCCGAACGGTTCGCGTGAGATCGTTTGTTTACCGGCAATGAAACTATCGACTACAGAAGCCAGGCCTGCCACGGCAACCGCTTGCCCGCGCAGCGCTTCCGCTTCTTCGTCCAGAATCAGCTTCCCTTTATCAATGACGATGACATGCTCCAGCATGCGGCTGACTTCATCGATCAGATGGGTAGATAAGATAATCGTTCGAGGGAAAGCCGC
Organism: Paenibacillus vulneris; assembly: GCF_039543185.1. Lineage (NCBI taxonomy): Bacteria > Bacillati > Bacillota > Bacilli > Caryophanales > Paenibacillaceae > Paenibacillus > Paenibacillus vulneris. Next base: position 513,165 of record NZ_BAABJG010000003.1, read on the forward strand.
GTAATCCTCAATCAATCGATCATAGAACAAGCTCCTGGCAACGGCATCAAGCCCCAAATACGGCTCATCAAATATAGTCAGCGGTGCCCGGCTGGCGAGGCCGATGACAACACCTACCGAGGAGAGCATTCCTCTCGACAGCTTCTTGATTCTTCGCTTCAGGGGAAGCTGAAATTCCTCAATCAGCGAATAGGCAAACTCCTCATCCCAATTCGGAAATAGATCTGGAGCAAGCTTTAGGATGTCTTCAATTCTGTAGTGTTCCGGATACTTCTGGCTTTCCTTGATGAAGCAAATTTGACTTAGAACACGGTTATTTTCATAAGGGGCCTCTCCGAATACTTTTACATCCCCGGTTGTAGGGAACAGCTGTGCCGTGATCATATGCATGATCGTCGTCTTTCCGGCGCCGTTCCTGCCGAGCAGTCCGTATATTTTGCCGGATTCGATGACAAAACGGATATCATCAACCGCTTTGACGCCGCCATAAGATTTGCTAAGTCCTTGAACCTCAACAGCATGGCTCATGAATGGGCATCCCCTTTCTGGATCATCTCCGACAACTGTTCCTTTGTGATCCCAAGCTTCTCCGCTTCCCGGATCATCGTCACGACAAACTGCTCATAAAATTGATGTTTTCTTTTTTTCAGCAATTCTTTGCGGGCTCCTGTCGATACAAACATGCCGATCCCTCGCTTTTTATACAAAATTCCTTGATCCACCAACAAATTGACACCTTTAGCGGCCGTAGCCGGATTGATCTGGTAAAAGGAGGCGAACTGATTCGTTGAAGGAACCTGCGATTCTTCGGGCAGCCGCCCTTCAACGATGTCGTCCTCGATTTTTTCGGCAATTTGCACGAAGATCGGACGGCTGTCGTCTATCATCACCATAATGTATTCACCAACTCTCCATTACCAAACTGGTTAATTACTTATGTAACTAACCATACAAGTGATGAGCATATTTGTCAATAAGCTTTTAACTATTTTGATGTTGAAGCAGGGGAGGAACGAAGCCGAGCTCGCTTCGACTTTCATGATTCATAGCTTTAAATATTGATTGACAGGTTGGAAAAATGAGCCTATATTATTTTTAGTATCGTTTTCGTGTGCGCACACGGTGCTATTATAGATTCATTCTGCGCAACTGAGCTAGGAGGCTTTATGGGAGTTACGATTAAGGACATTGCAGCTCTATGCGGAGTATCTCCCGGTACGGTAGATCGTGCCTTGAATCATCGGCCGGGAATCAGCGAGAAAACCAAAGCACGCATCCTGCAGGTCGCCGAACAAATGAATTATCAGCCTGATCATATGGCGAGAAGCTTGGCCAAAGGAAGAACGATGACGATCGGCGTGGTGCTGTTCGATTTGTATAACCGTTCCTTCTCCCAGCTGATGAATTCGATAGAAGCGGCTTCACGGCAGCAAGGCTACTTTGTCGATCTGGTATTAACGAACAAGGATCCGGAGAACGAGAAGAAATGCATCGAGCACTTGCTTCTCCGCAAGGTGGACGGCATTATCATTTTTGCTATTAATCAGGGAGAAGCTTTCAACGATTATTTAAAAAGCCTGAGCATCCCTGTCGTTACGATCTGCAATTATGTATCCGACGACTGGAGCTACATCGGGATTGATGACCGGGAGGCGATGAAGGAAGCCGTACGATATATTTGCGGGAAGCAATACGAGCGGTTCATCTATGTATGCCCGCCGCTGGCGTACCGGGGAAAAACAAACATCTATACGCAGGAAGAGCGGCTCGCGGGCTGCCTCGAAGGGCTCAAGGAAAGCGGGATCGAGGCGCAGCCGACCGTTATCACGGACAAGGATTATATAGGGTCTATCAGCCGGATGGACTTTGGAAGCGGGACGAAGACAGCGATCATTTGCTCGTGTGACATCTACGCTTTGGAGGTCATGAATCATTTAAAGGGCAGAGGTCTCCGCATCCCTGACGATGTCGGACTTATGGGCTTCGATAATATTGATGTTTTGAAATATGTCTCGCCTGCTTTAACTACAGTAGAATACGCCGTAGAAGAATTCGGCTCCAGAGCCGTACAATGCGTGATCGAGCAAATCGAGCAGGGGACCCGCACACTTGTACCGCGGCTCCCGTATCAAGTCATTACCGGGGATTCGACCTGATCCGGTTCTTCTTTTTTGGCTTTAACGTGCACGCACACGGAGATTATAGAGGCTTGCTTAGAGGGATGTGCAGCAAATACAACACGATTCTGGATGTCCCGAGCAGGAATTTCTTTTTCATCATTTCGTGTGCGCACACGGTCAAATATACATAGGATATTAAAGGAGGAAGCAAGGATATGAGCAGCAGCAAAGCGACTATGATTTTGGACAAGGACTTCATCATCTCATCTATCGACAAAAGAATTTATGGATCGTTCGTTGAGCACTTGGGCCGTGCGGTTTATGAGGGCATTTATGAGCCGGAGCATCCGCTTGCCGATGAGCAGGGCTTTCGCAAGGACGTCATCGAATTGGTGAAGGAGCTGAATGTTCCGTTGGTACGCTATCCCGGCGGGAACTTCGTATCCGGTTACAATTGGGAGGATGGAGTAGGACCGAAGGAGAACCGCCCCCGCCGCCTGGAGCTCGCTTGGAGAACGATTGAAACGAATGAAATCGGCACGAACGAGTTTGCCGATTGGGCGAAGAAAGCCAATACGGAAGTGAATATGGCGGTTAACCTTGGAACACGCGGAATCGATGCCGCAAGAAATCTGGTTGAATACTGCAACCATCCTTCCGGTTCTTACTGGAGCGATCTGCGGATTTCGCACGGGTACAAGGAGCCTCATAAATTCAAAACCTGGTGCTTGGGCAATGAAATGGACGGTCCTTGGCAAATCGGGCATAAAACCGCCGAGGAATACGGGCGTCTCGCCTGCGAAGCGGCCAAGGTCATGAAATGGGTCGACCCGACTATCGAGCTTGTTGCCTGCGGCAGCTCCAACAGGGGGATGAAGACCTTTGCCGATTGGGAAGCCACGGTATTGGATCATACGTACGATCATGTGGAATATATCTCGCTGCATACTTACTATGGCAATAAGGATAACGACACGGCCAATTTTGTTGCCCGTTCCCTCGATATGGACGCTTTCATCCGTTCGGTCACCGCGATTTGTGATTACGTAAAGGCAAAGAAACGGAGCAAGAAAACGATCAACCTGTCCTTTGACGAATGGAACGTATGGTATCATTCCCATGATGCCGACCGCAAGCTGGACCCATGGCAAATCGCCCCTCCTCAGCTGGAGGATGTCTACACGTTCGAGGATGCCATCCTTGTCGGCTGCATGCTGATCACGCTGCTTAAGCACTCGGACCGCGTCAAAATCGCCTGCATGGCGCAGCTGGTTAATGTTATTGCCCCTATCATGACCCAAAAAGGCGGCGAAGCGTGGAAGCAAACGATTTTCTATCCGTACATGCATACTTCCGTTTACGGTAGAGGCGTCGCGCTAAATCCTATCGTTTCATCTCCTAAATACGATAGCAAGGATTTCACGGACGTTCCGTACCTGGAGTCGACGGCGGTATATAACGAAGAGAAGGATGAACTGGTGATCTTCGCCGTGAACCGTCACTTGACCGAATCCTTGTTGCTGGAATGTGATGTTCGCAGCTTCAACGATTATCAAGTGGTGGAGCACATCGTGCTGGAAGACGATGATGTGAAAGCAAGAAATACGGTGAATCAATCCAACCGTGTAGCTCCTCATAACCGCGGCAACGCGCAGGTGAAGGATGGAAGAATCGAGGCTTCGTTATCGAAATTTTCCTGGAATGTGATTCGGTTGGCGAAACATGCCGTTACTACCTAACTTATAAATCAATCCTAAGGTCAGCATTAAAACTTAATCCTGTGAACGCGATATGTAAATGGGCAAGGGAAAACCAGGCTTATTACCGGGAAGAACTTAAGTGGCATGAGCATGGCTTGGATTCTACCGACGAATAGTTTAGTGGATCCGTTCGATCCTATGTTCCAGAAATATTGCAATCATCTTTGTGACCGTCTGGCTGCCCCGCGCGCAGCAGGGATTCACGATAGAACAGATACGCAAGCAGGCCGTGAAGATGGAAGCATGCCACAAACAAAATTGACTTCCTTCCGTGACTACCGAAGAAACATTGCAAAAAGGACATCGCTCTCCTTAGTGGAGAGAGGGTGTTCTTTTTTTCTTCTTGACAAAATCTCCGATTTCGGGGAATGACTATTGACTAATAGGCAAAAACTCATTAAATTATTTACAAGTTATACTATAACTTTACTAGGATTTATATTCGTCGGTAGGGAACATTCGTAAGGCGCCAATATGTTGCCTCGTTTATGTACAAAGGGGGAATTCGGATTCGCTTATAAAGCACGATCTTTCTGTTAAGAAAGCATTGTTTTTATTCTTGAATCCTCGGAGGTAATTTGGCATGAGAAACCAAAAAACAGTCATCATTACATTAGGGGCTCTGGCGGTCGCTATCAACGTGATCGCTGGCACCGTTGTCGGCAGTTTGAAAATTCCGTTTTTGTTTCTGGATACAGTAGGAACGATCTTTATGTCAGCTTTGTTTGGTCCGTTATGGGGGATGCTGGTAGGCATTCTTACAAATCTGGTGCTCGGTGTAACGAAATCGTATACTTCGATTCCATTTGCCGTCGTGAACGCGATTGCCGGTCTGGTTGTCGGCTGGATTTCCGTGAAGCGGGGATATACCCTCTCTTCATCGGTGATTGCAGGTATTATTCTGGGTATTGTATGCCCGGCGGTAGGGTCAGTCATTGCGATCGGCGTGTTCGGGGGATTGACCGGCGGGGCACAGGATATTGCCGTCTTGTGGCTGAAGCAAGCAGGATCGAGCGTATTCACGGCTGCCTTCCTGCCGAGACTGTTCGATAATCTGGTCGATAAAATATTGTCCGCTATTCTCGTTTATTACATTATCAAAGGAATTCCGCAATCGCTGCTAGGCCGTTCCGGACGTACTTTGCCGAAGCGAGGAGGTGTGTCTCATGAAGCGAAGTAAAAAAATCATCGTAGCTTCCCATTGCGTACTGAATCAAAATGCCGTCGTATCTCATGAAGCAAGGAGTCCGGGAATCATGCGGGCGGCTGTAGAGTGGTCCGATGAGCAAGGATACGGGATCGTACAGCTGCCGTGCCCTGAGTTTACCTTCCTTGGGCCGGAACGTCCGCCTATGACGGTAGAGGAGTATGACACACCCGAGTTCCATGCGCATAATCGGCGCATTCTGGCACCGGTCATTGAGCAGCTGAAGGTATATCAGGATCACGGATATGAGATCGTAGGGGGACTCGGGATATCAGGCAGTCCCTCATGCGATCCGGGTAAAGGTGTATTTATGCAGGACCTGCTTGCCCTAGCGTCGGAAGAAGGTGTTCATATCGATTTCTTCTGGCAAATTCCGAACACGGAAGACGGTACTTTCGATCCTCGTGATGACAAAAGCGTATTCGGTTCTACCAGAGCGGTATCGAACGGGTAAAGGGGGCGTGAAAAACCGATGATATCGATTCGAGACGTTTCGTTTTCTTACTTCGGGGCGGAGTCGAATGAATGGGCTCTGCGGGACATCGATCTCGATATCGCTCCGAATGAATTTATAGCTTTACTGGGGCCGAACGGCTCCGGCAAATCTTCCTTGTCGAGGCTGTTGAACGGGATCGAATTGCCGACGAAGGGAGCCATCACGGTTGAAGGCATAAGTACAGCCGATCCAGTAGGGATCTCCGCCATTCGCCGTGTCGTGCAGATCGTATTTCAAAATCCGGAAAATCAACAGGTCGGCGTAACGGTCGGGGAGGATATCGCTTTCGGTCTGTCCAATATCGGCTGGCCGCAGCACGATATCCGGGCGCGAACGGAATGGGCGCTTCAGCTGGTGAATTTGCCGGTGGATGAGGATCGGCTTGTAGCACACTTGTCGGGCGGCGAGAAGCAGAAGCTGGCACTAGCCTCCGTACTGGCGCTCTCTCCCCGGTATTTGATCCTGGATGAATCGACCTCTATGCTCGATCCTATCGCCAGAAGACAGTTCGTCGACATCCTGCATGCGGCTCGCCGGGCACAGCCGTTTGCGGTCATTTATATTACACATCATTTGGAAGAAGTAGTGAATGCCGATAGGCTGGTATTGTTCGAAAAAGGACGTATCCGCGCGACCGGCAAACCGGAACAGCTGCTGCTGGAGGGAGAACTGTTGGAGGCTTGCGGTCTGGAGCTTCCGTTTGAGAGAAGCCTTGCATTGTCTTTACGCAAAGCGGGCATTCCTATATCGGCTTCTCCCGACCTGGAAGAATGGAGGAGATGGCTGTGAATATAGAGCTGGCAGAAGTTTCTTTCTCCTATAAGAAGCGACGCAGAAACACGAAGGTTACGGAGCTTCCTCTTGTGCTGGATCATGTCAACGTAACGGTTCGGAGCGGAGAAATGCTGGCGGTTGCAGGAAAATCTGGTTCAGGCAAATCTACTTTTATGCAGCTGCTGAAAGGCTTTTTAAAGCCCAGCTTTGGTAGCATGCTGATAGATGGAATCGATCCGTATGCGGCCAAGCGGCCGGAGCTTTTTGACCGGGTCGGCTTTATTTTTCAATATCCCGAGCATCAGCTGTTCTCCGCCACAGTAGCGGAGGATGTGGCGTTCGGCCTGCGTCACAGCGGTCTTGCGCCGGAGCAAAAACATGAGAAGGTCAAGCAGGCCATGAACGCGGTAGGGCTCGATTACGCTACCTATGCGGAGCGCAGTCCGTTCGAGCTGAGCGGAGGAGAGAAACGGCGTGTCGCCATTGCGGGCGTGATCGTACTGGAGCCGGAGATCATCATTCTAGATGAACCGACCGCCGGCCTTGATTATCCATCGAGAACCGCGCTCTTCGCTATGCTCCATCAGCTGAATGAGGAGCGGGGCACGACGATTCTTTGGGTCAGCCATCAGCTGGAAGAGATGCTGGAACACGCCTCCCGCATGCTGATATTGAAGGATGGCAGCTTCATAGCCGAAGGAACGCCTGATGTGCTGTTATCCGACAGGGCCGTACTGGATGCGATGGGCTGGGAACAGCCAGCTGCACTGGCGCTGGCCCAGCTAGTGCTGGACACTCACGGAATTAAGCTTCCGCATCCTTGGGATGTCAGTGAAGTTGCATCGGTGCTCCTGGAGCTGCTTCAGCGCAAATTGAAATCGGATAGCGAGGGGATATCATGGCCGCAGCAAGCTATTTGATTTATCAAAAGAAGAACTCTTGGCTTGAACAATGGGATCCGCGAATGAAGATCGTGGCCGCCGTTCTGTTCGCAATAGGTCTTCTTGCATCCCACAACTTGGGTATGAAGAGCTTTATGATCATCCTGCTGATTGCTTTATGGGGGATTGCCAAATTATCGTGGCGGGTGCTGGCCGTAACGACGCTTTCCCTGCTGTTGTTTTTTGCTTCGACGATGGTGTACCAAGCCATGCTTCTTTCGGTGCCAGGGGAGAGGATGATTCAGTGGGGCCCTTTGCAGTTTTCATATGAAGGGGCTATCAAAGGGATTTTGATGTGCGAACAGATTCTCGGCATCGTAATAGTCTTGTCGCTCGTTGTCAGAACAACCTCACCCATCATATTGGCAGAAGGGCTAGAGCTCTTGTTAAGCGGGCTGAAAAAGTGGAAAGTGCCGGTTCACGAAGCCGTCATGATGTTCTCTATAGCGCTGCGGTTTCTGCCGCTTCTGCTGGAGGAATTCGATAAAATTCGTAAGGCTCAGACCGCGCGAGGAGGCGGATTTCACCGCAAAGGGGTGCTGGCCCGGTTTCGTGGAGTCCTGCCGATGCTTGTGCCATTGTTCGTTCTAGCGATCGTAAGAGCCAAAGATTTGGCGACAGCCATGGAATCCCGCTGCTACACGGGGGATGAGGGGCGGACTCCGATCCGCCTCTATCGATTCACATTCCAGGACTACGCGGTACTTGCGTCGTCGGTATTGCTTCTTGTTTTGATGGTTTGGCTGTAAGTAGGGCTGCTTCTTAAGCGGGTGTATAGCTGCTTGAGGAGCAGCTTTTTTTGTATTTACGCCAACCGGATTCTTAAGAAATTTGTCAGACTTTTTATCGTACATTTGTTAAAATTATCTCTTACTATAAAGATGACGGGACGACTTGGAGAAGACCCGATACCCTTTACATAGCAAGGTGGATGAAGCTGATGATAACAATGCAAACCTATCATGTGCTGGTTGTGGATGATGAATCGGAAATTCGGGACGCGATTGAAATTTATTTAAAACATGAAAATTTGAAAGTATATCAAGCGGCTAATGGATTGGAAGCTCTGGATCTGCTGGACAGGGAAGACATCCATCTGGTTATTCTGGACATTATGATGCCTGAATTGGACGGCATCCGGACGGCGCTGCGCATACGCGAGAATAAGAATATCCCGATTCTGATGCTTTCTGCGAAGTCGGAGGACACTGATAAAATTCTCGGCTTGAATGTCGGAGCCGATGATTACATGACCAAGCCGTTCAATCCGCTGGAGCTGGCGGCCCGCGTGAAATCGCAGCTGAGAAGATATACGAACCTCGGGAACTATAAGCCGAACGAGGACGAGCTTGAGGTACGGGGGCTTGTGTTGAACCGGCGCACCAAAACCGTCTCTGTGGACGGAACGGAGGTTCGTCTCACGGCCACGGAATACAAAATTCTTGAGCTGCTGATGGAGAACCGGGGAAGCGTTTTTTCCATTGAGGAAATCTATGAGAAGGTGTGGAAGGAGCCCTATTGGAATGCGGACAATACGGTGGCTGTCCACGTGCGGAGAATCCGGGAGAAGATCGAAATCAATCCGCGGGAACCCAAATATTTGAAGGTGGTGTGGGGCATTGGCTACAAAATTGAAAAATAAAGCGCTGGCTGCGGCAGCAGTATGTATCACGGTTCTATGGGCTATATCCGCTCTTTGCTTCATCGATTCCTTCAAGCATGCCTCCTACCTGGATACAGACTATTATGCCAAGGGCGGACCGCTCTACAGCCGAATATATCATTTTTATACGATGCTGAAGGTGCAGTATATCGATCCCGACTCGAGCTACAAAAATTACAGTCAGAAGCTGGATATCGAGAAAATCGGCAAGGCGGAGTACGATGCCTTAAAAGAGAAGGCTTACCGGGAAGCCGATCAAGGGAAAGAGGCCAGAGAAGCGAGCATTAGGCAAAGCTATGCTTTGAAGATGGAGCAGGCAGAGAAGTCGGGCAATGCCGATCTAACGGCTCAGCTGACGGAGGAGCGCAATCAGAAGCTGGCTGAGTCGCAGCAACTCGGGGACCGGCTCTTGGCAGAGATGGTCAAGAAACGTATTGCCGTCCTCGATCAGGAATACGCGGATCGGCAAAAACAGCTGGATGCTTATAACGACGCCATCTTTTACTTTATTCGCGATAACGAAACCAATGAGACGTATACGAATATGAATCCAGCTCCGTCGAGTGCGGAGGACTTGACCAAGACGGCATTGTACCGCGAAGCCGCGCAGAGCATTGCCCTTCCTTTGTCCCCGGAGATGTATACGTCGCTGCCGTACAAAGACTTTACATCCTCCTTGCAGTTTATGAGCAACTCATTCGAGGATAGGCATCTATCCGGCTTATTGATCCTACCCGAGAACGCTCTGTACAGTAAGTCTATTAACAAAGATTACACCTATTATTTATCTGTAAGAGAGCGGATTATAAAAGAGCTTATTCTAGGTGGAGTCTGCCTTATCGGCGCACTGGGATTCATGCTGTACTGGAGGCGCAGCGGCGCAGCCCGCATTTTGTTTCAAGAGAGCCGTACGGCTGCCCTGTGGCGCCGTATTCCGCTGGATGTGAGAGCGCTGCTTATGCTTCCGGCGGCATGGATCGGCTGGGGCTGTGCCGTTGATACCGCATTCTTCTTCCGGCTGCCTCTGCGGTTTGAACATGTGTATCAATTGAGCGCACTCTCTCTATGTATCTTTTATTTGCTGTTCCACTTGGAAGAAGCGCTATGGTTATTCCGCCGCCGCGATACCCTTCGCGAGCTGAGACAGCGATGCCTGTACCGTCGGGCGAAGGGCTCCATTGGAAGCCGACTGACGACCAAAGGAGTAATGTTCAAGGCCGGTCTCTTGTTCGTCCTTACCGTGCTGATCGGGCCGGTGCTCCTCATGCTGAAGCAATCCATGCTGTACGGTTCCGGCGGGGGCGCGATGGTAGGCCTGCTTTATCTCGCCCTGTTCGCCGCCTGGGTCGGCCCTTATGCGCTGCGGAGAATCCGCATGCTGAATCAAATGACGGCCTTCTCCTCCGAGATGGCGGCAGGCCGGTTCCCGGAGCCTATCGAGGCCAAAGGCCGCGGAAATCTCCCGCAGCTCGCACAGCATCTGAACCGGATGCGGGAAGGATTTCAGGCTTCGCTTGAAAACCAAGTAAGGAACGAGCGGCTCAAAACGGAGCTGATCACGAACGTATCGCATGATTTGAAAACGCCTCTGACGTCGATCTTGAACTACATCGATCTTCTCAAGCAGAAGGAGCTGACGGCGGATGAAACGGCGCGCTGCGTGGACGTGCTGGACCGGAAATCGCAGCGGTTGAAAATATTGATCGATGATTTGTTCGAGGCTTCCAAAATGTCCAGCGGTGCGGTGGAGCTGACGATCGAGGAGGTTAATGTCTCAGCGCTGCTGACCCAGGCACTCGCCGAATACAGCGATAAAATCGATTCCTCCGACGTGACCTTCCGTGTGCAGATAGCCCATCCGCATATTCTGGCCCGGCTGGACGGCAACAAAACATGGCGAGTGTTCGACAACCTGCTGAGCAATGCGCTGAAATATTCTCTGCCTCATTCGAGGGTATATGTCTCCCTGGAAGAACAAGCAGGCCAGATCGTCCTGACCATGAAAAACGTCTCCGCCTACGAGATCGATTTTGAGGTGGAGGAGCTGTTCGAGCGGTTTAAACGCGGAGACCGGTCCAGACATACGGAAGGGTCCGGCTTAGGGCTGGCGATCGCCAAGAGCATCGTCGAGCTTCAGCAGGGACAATTGAAGATTGAGATCGACAGCGATTATTTCAAAGCGATCGTGACATTCCCCCAAGAGGCTCCCTCCCCGAAGGAGGGGCCAAGTGACTTGTTGATGTCATATTCAATGTAACGATTCCTGCGTCACCATAGAGGTTCTGCGGTATTCGCTTGGCGTCATTCCGGTCCATTTCTTGAACATCCGGTTGAAGGACGTGCTGTTGCGGTAGCCGATCTGCTGGCCAACGTCATTAATGCTGGTATCGGTGCCGGACAGCAGCTCCTGGGCTTTGCGGATGCGGATATCGTTCAGATGATCGCTGAAATTCGTGCCGGTCTTCTCCTTGATATACACGGACAGGTAGGCGCTGGACATGTTCAGCTTATCCGCCAAATAATCCAAGGATAGCTCTTCGCCGTACTTCGTATGAAGATGATCCATGACGAAGGTGATGATTGGGTCGCTTTCCCCTTTTTTCTCCGTAATCAAGGCTGCTGCCAGCTGGAGCAGGTCACGGTAGGCTTGCTTGTACTCCATAAGCGTGCAGCAGTCCTTCAATTTCTGCATCAGCGGCTTAAGCGCCCACGAATCGCCCTGCTCGATTTTATAAATATCCATAAACTTCCAAACTTTGGCTTCGATCGATTCCGCAAATAGAGTAAACTGCGTAACGCTGGCTTCCTTGCTGGCCATTTCGTCAAGAAACCGCTCTATGAGTAAAATGGCCCCCGTATCATCCCCGGCCTGAAGGGTGGCGTTCAATTCCTGATCCTGCGCCGGGCTTAAAGTAAAGGTAGCGGGGAGAGGACGGCTGCCGAACATGATTTGGGTTTCTTCCACCAGTCTTGCCTGACGAACGATCTCCAGCACCTGCCGGTAGGCGTGATTGAATTGGGAGGAATGCTCGAACCAGGAGCTGACGGCTATAGTGAACAGACTGTAGTCGCTGTCCCGATCGAACACGATCTTAAGCTCCTGCAGCACCTCTTCAATCAATTCCTGCTCGTACCGACCGCTGATAACTGTCAAAATTTGATTCTTCTCCATCTGAAAGGTGTGGCATCCGGGTATTTTCTCCGAGAACATCAGCGAGATATGCTCCCGGAAATAGTAAGCCGCCCGGTCCTGCTTCAGCACCAATTCGTCAAAAGGACCGCTGCGGAATCTTAGCAGGAAGAGCACAATCGTAAAGCTTTCCTCTGCGGCTATGAAATCCTTCCATTCATTGATATCCGTGTTAATGCTTTTCAATTTATTAATGTAATTATAGCTTTTGAGTATCGACTGCTTGCTGGACAGCTCGGTTTGAACGATATTTTTCTCCTCTGCAAGATCGAGTATTTTTTGATGGATAAAGGCGAATTCGCTGATGGAGCTGATCATATCCGCGCTTTGCCCGTTCACGATGGAGGAGATCAACTGCTTGACCGGCCGGTTGATCCGCTTGCTGTAGAAGAAAGATGCAGCAAGCGCTATCGCGATGGACATGATGAAAATAACCAGCAGAGTGACCATCAGCCGGTTCAGCTGAGCGGCGATAGCGGCATTAGGTACAGCCGTAATATAGGTGAGCCCTTCGCTGTCCTTTTCCTTGAAATAATAGATGCCGTTCTTCAGCTCATAATCCAGGCCGGAGGCAAAGGAAGGAAGCTCTTCGTCAGATTGCTCTCCCGATGAACGGTATATCATGGCATTGTCCTTATCCAGTATCATGAATTGACGCGAATGATCGTTATCGTCGAAGAACGCCTGCTGCGATTTGCTGATATCCAAATAGGCCGTAACCATATAGCTGCTGTCCGGAAGCTTGAAGCTGATGGGCAGCAGTTCTTTCTTGTCCGGAATGTTCCAGGCGGTTTGAAACCCGGAAGCGGGCAGCAGGGTGAAATTGGACTGCCGGGTTAGCTGGGATTCCCAGAACGATAATGGATAAATCCCGCTCGTATACAGCTGGTTGAACTGATCCTCCGCATTGCTGCTGCCTTCTTTATCGAATGTAATGGAACCGGTGCCGAAATACACGACGATATTATCCAGGAACAGCTGCGGAGTATATACCTCGGTTCGCAAGCCTTCGATAATTTTTTTCCCTTGAAGGTAGTCGACGTCCTTGGACGGTTTGGTCGCCAGCTGCCGGTTAAAGCCCGTTACATCCGTATCGTTATACATTTTATAGAGCACGGACTTGATTCTGGCAAAATGCGTGTTGTAACGCTCCGCTGTATTTTGCAGGCTCAGCCGGTTGAAGCGGATAAGCTCCTCCTGATATTTGCTTTTAAAAAACGCGAACGCAACCATGTTGAACGTGAAGAACAACAGAATGATGACCAAAAAGCTGATAAGAATGGTAAAAAACAAAGAAGTTTTTTTGGTGCGGATTCGTTTCATTCGAGTGACCCCTTTGACAACTTTGGCTGTTTCTTTATCTTACAAGATGCGGTTCCAACAGGGAAGGAACAAAATTTTAGATTCTTATCACTTTTTTAGAAACCAAGGTAAAGCCGGAAAACCAAAGAAAAGACAATAGGCAGGACGCCGCAAGTCGTCGTATGATCCGAAGCAGGAACAAGAACACCAAGAGCGTGTAACGCAGAAAGGAAGGTGACCATGAATACAGCGATCAAACGAATACGAAGAAATGCGGACTTGTATCTGCTGTTCCTGCCGGTCCTGATTTTCTTTATCGTATTCGAATATGTGCCCATGTATGGGGTCCAGATTGCTTTCAAGGATTTCATTGCAACCAAAGGAATATGGGGGAGTCCGTGGGTCGGGTTCAAGCATTTTGAACGCTTTTTCTCGAGCTTCTACTTTTGGCGGATTATGAAAAATACGCTGGGCATCGGCTTGTACCAGCTCCTGGTCGGCTTTCCCGTACCTATTCTTCTGGCGCTTATGATTAATGAAGTGCGCTCAAGCCTGTACCGCCGGTTTATTCAAACGGTAACGTACGCGCCGCATTTCTTATCGACCGTCGTTGCGGTCGGGATGATCATGATGTTTCTTGCGCCGGAGAGCGGGATGATCAACCTGCTGATCCAATGGTTCGGAGGAGAACCGATTGCATTCCTGACCGATCCGGCCTGGTTCAAGACGGTCTACGTGTTATCGGGTGTGTGGCAGCAGATGGGCTGGAGCTCCATTATTTATTTGGCCGCCTTGTCCGGAATCGATCCGCAGCTTCATGAAGCCGCAAGAATGGACGGAGCCAGCCGGCTGCAGCGCATTTGGCATATTAATCTGCCGGGCATTATGCCGACGGTCGTGATTCTGTTGATCCTGAACGTAGGCTCGATCCTCGGAGTTGGATTTGAAAAAGTATTCCTGATGCAAAATTCGCTGAATATGTCCGCATCCGATGTCATATCCACGAACGTCTACCGAAGCGGTATTCTAGGGGCTGAGTTCAGCTATTCCTCGGCAGTCGGCCTGTTCAATTCGGTCGTCAATTTCGTGCTGCTGCTGTCGGTGAACCGGATCGCGCGCAAAGTAAGTGAAACGAGTCTATGGTAGGAAGGGGGAGACTGCAATGCTCGAAAGCCGGGCAGATAAAGGGATCGAGATACTCATTTATATCATTCTGGCCTTAGTGACCGCATCTGTTCTGTACCCTCTGGTCTTCGTACTGGTTGCTTCGATAAGCAGTCCGGAGATGGTGATCCGGGGAGAAGTATGGCTGTGGCCCAAAGGGCTTACGATGGTAGGGTACGAGCGTATCTTTCAAAATAAAGAAATTTTATCCGGCTACACGAACACGATTGCCTATACGCTGGTAGGAACGGCGATCAATCTGGTCATGACGGTAGCGGCTGCGTATCCGTTGTCCCGCAAGGACTTTTACGGACGCAATGTATTTACCGCGCTCATTCTGTTTACGATGTTTTTCAGCGGAGGCATGATTCCTACTTATTTGCTCATCAAGAAGCTCGGGATGCTGAACACCTTCTGGGCCTTGGTCATTCCTTCCGCCGTGTCCGTGTGGAACATCGTCATTATGCGGACCTTCTTTCAGAACAGTATTCCGAATGAAATTCAGGAATCCGCTTCCATCGACGGCTGCTCGAATATGCAGACGCTGGTCCGCATCGTGCTGCCGCTATCGGCGCCGATCCTTGCCGTCATGGTGCTGTTCTACAGCGTAGGGCACTGGAACGCGTACTTTAATGCGCTGATCTATTTGACAGACCGGGCCAAATATCCGCTGCAGCTCATCCTGCGGGAAATTCTGGTGCAGGGGCAGATGCAGGAGATGGTGGACGTAAGCGATTCCACACTCGCCAAGAGCGTTATGGATGCCGAGGCGATCAAGTATGCGGCGGTTATCGTGGCGAACCTTCCGGTGCTGCTGCTGTATCCGTTTTTGCAAAAATATTTTGTCAAGGGCATCATGGTCGGGGCCATAAAAGGCTAGCTTGATACAAGATTACGCTATAATGAAAATGGAATGATCCGAGGAGGAACTGGATATGAAAAAACGCAATAAGTGGATCGCTTCAATGCTTACAATGACGATGGCGGGCGGGATGCTTGCAGCCTGCTCCTCGAATTCCGACAACGGCGGTGCGGCGAAGCCGGGTGCCGATGGTACGGGCAAGAATGTGAATCCAAGCGGAATGCCGATTGTGAACGAGCCGCTGTCGTTGAAGTTTTTTACGGGGAAATCGCCTACCAACGGCAATAAGTTCGAGGATACGCTGGTATGGAAGGAGTACGCCAAGCAATCCAACATTAACGTTGCCTTCGAGCTCGTTCCTTTCGAAAATTTAACCGAGAAGAAAAATCTTGTTCTCGCAGGCGGCGATTACCCGGACGCTTTCTATTCTGCCAGACTATCCGCAGCGGAGCTCTCCAAATACGGAAGCCAGGGTGTCTTCATCAAGCTGAACGATCTGATCGACCAATATGCGCCGAATTTCAAGAAACTGATGGAGAAATATCCGGATATCAAAAAGGGTCTGACGATGCCGGACGGCAATATTTATTCGCTTCCTTCGTTCTATGATCCCACCTTCCTGCCGATGCTGATCGGAACTCCGCTGTGGGTCAACAAGGAATGGCTGGATAAGCTGGGAATAGAAGAACCCAAGACGACAGAGGAATTTTACCAATATTTGAAGAAAGTAAAAGAAACGGATCTTAACGGAAACGGTCAGCACGATGAAATTCCATACAGCAGCGCCGGTATCGGTAACCTGATCAATCAGGTGAAAGGTGCTTGGGGTCTTGGCAACCGGGGACTCGGACATCCTTATGTCGACATTGATCCTGCCACGAACAAGCTGAGATTCACGAAGACCGACCCGAAATATAAGGAATTGCTGCAATATGTGAACAAGCTGTACGCGGAAGGCCTGCTGGACAAAGAAATCTTCACGATAAAAGACAGCGCGCTTTATGCCAAAGGACAGAAGGGAGTGCTCGGCTCCACCGTTATTCCGAATCCGGCTACACTGATGAATCAGAAAAATTATATCGGTCTGGGCGCTCTGAAAGGGCCTCATGGCGATCAATTGTACTCTCATGTCAAAGTGCCTATGGTCCATGTCGGCGCATTTGCGATCACCAACAAGAACAAAAATCCGGAAGCTACGCTGCGATGGATGGATTATTTCTACAGCGAGGAAGGCGCGAAGTTCTACTTCATGGGCCAGAAGGACGTGACATATAAGGAGGGGGCTGACGGAAAGCTCGAGTATGTCGAGGACATTACCAAAAATCCTCAAGGCTTAACGCAGGACCAGGCTTTGGCCAAATACTTCACATGGCTCGGGGGCAGCTACCCGGGTTATGTGCAGGAGAAATATTTCAAGGGCTCCGAGACGCTGCCTGAGGCGCTTGCCACCGGTAAAAAAGCCCAGCCTTATGCTGTGAAGGAAATATGGAACAACTTCAACTTCACCGATACCGAAACCGAATTGATGTCCTCGATCGGCAAGGATATTCAGTCTTATGTCACCGAGATGGAAGCGAAGTTCGTTAACGGCTCCGCATCGTTCGATGAATGGGACAAATATGTGGCTACGGTACAAAAAATGGGTCTCGATCAATATATGAAGACGTACCAGGCCGCTTACGAAAGGTACAGTAAAAAATAATGACGGAGCGGGAGCCTAGAGGGAATCAAGGCGATGCTCCCGGAAGCAAGAGCCGTTGGCGCAGACGGCTCGAGCTGGCCGGGGCGGCGCTGGTGCTGCTCGCCCTTATTGCCGTCGGCTGGCACCAATGGAAGCCAGTGCAGCCGTCGGAGCCTGCGGAGGCATCCACTGCGGCACCAAGCACGACGCCTGCAGACAAGCTGCGCACCGCGGAGATCTTCGACGCCGGTAGGCACCAAGGGCTGCTGACCGTCCGGTATTTGTACTTGGACGGGGATGTGCTGATGGGCGACAGCATCGTGATACAGTCGCCCGACGGCAAAACCATGCTCATTGATGCGGGAGTCAATGACGCAGGTCAGCAGGTAGTGAACTATTTGAACAAGCTGGGGATTAACAGTATTGATATAGCTTTGAATACCCACCCGCATTCGGACCATATCGGCGGCTTCGCCTCGGTAGTGAGCAGCAAAGAAGTGAAAGCCTTCTATATGGAGAACTTTCCCTATACCAACTCAAGCTACTACCGCCGTACGATGGAAGCCGTCAATGCCAAGAAAATCCCGGTGACCTATCTTGAGGAAGGCTCTGCCTTCCAGTTGGGCAGCGACGTATTCATCGAGGTGCTGAGCCCGCCGAAGGGGGCGCTGCCGGATGCAATCAAATCGTACTCGGCAGCGGAAATTAATGATTTTGCTTTGGTATTCAAGCTGACGTACAAAGATACATCGTTCCTGTTCACGGCGGATATATATAAGCATCGGGAGCTGGAGCTCATCGGCTCCTCTGCAGAACCGAAGCTGAAGAGCGATATGATGCATGCGCCTCATCACGGCAACGAATCGACATCCTCCTCGGAAGTATTTCTGAATACCGTGAGTCCGAAGATTTCCGTACTGAGCCAAAATCTGTTCGTCAGTCCGAATCTGATGGAGCGGTACAAGAAGAAAGGGATTACGGCGTATTCTACAGGAATGCACGGGAATGTGTTGATTACATCCGACGGTCAAACGATGAACGTCATAACGGAGCGTGAAGGCAAGCGTCCTATCAAGTCCGCCATGCCGGGAGCGCAAATGGATGAGAAATGAGGGGAGAACAGAAGATGAAGGCCGTTGTAGTAGGTTGCGGAATTATGGGCAGAACCCATGCGCGCAATTGGAGCTCCGTTCCCGGAGTTGAATTAGCCGCAGTTTGCGATATGGATAAGGAATTGGCGGAGAAAACGGCGCTAGCGAACGGTACGAAAGCATATACGAGCTTCGAGGAAATGCTGGCGGCGGAGCAGCCGGATATCGTCAGCGTCTGTGTGCCGACATACCTGCATAAGCCGCTCGTGCTGATGGCTGCGCAGGCAGGAGTTCACGTTGTGTGTGAGAAGCCAATTGCGCCGTCCCTAAAGGATGCGGAGGAAATGATAGCAGCATGCAGGCTTAACAATGTCAGGCTGTTTATCGCCCATGTGGTGAGATTTTTCCCTAGCTATAAGGATTTGGCCGCCAAGGTGCGGGCAGGTATTATCGGCGACCCGGGCGTCATGCATACGAAGCGGATCGGAGGCCATCCGGGACGTGCGAAGTCCTGGTATTACGATGAAGAGAAAAGCGGGGGCGTTATTCTCGATCTGCTGATTCATGATATCGACTATATGCGCAGCGTCTTCGGAGAGGCGGAGTCGGTGTTCGCGATGAAACGCACGACGGAAGCATTGGATTACGCGCTGGTAACGCTGCGGTACAAGAACGGCGCCATTGCGAATCTGGAGGGATACTGGGGATATCCCGGCCCGTTCACGACGGCGGTCGAATTCGCCGGGACCAAGGGCATCCTCCGGTTTCATTCGGATGATGCGGTTTCCCTGCGGGTACATACAGCGCGTTCGTCAGACGAGGAACGCCCTCGTGTCGCGGTGCCGAAGAGCCCGGCCTACCATGACCCCTATTATTATGAATTGGAGCATTTTGCCGAATGCCTGCGTAACGGTTCGGAGCCTGTCGTGAGCACAGGGGATGCGTACAAGGCTATGGAGATTGCTTTTGCCGCCATGGCTTCGGCTCAGACGGGCCAGCCTGTCCGGCTGGATACGGACGCACATGGCTTGAAGGGAGGAGTGCCGCATGTCTGAACCGAACAAAGTGAAAGTAGGGATGATCAGCTTTGCCCATTCCCATGGGCGCAGCTACTTTCGTGAGCTGGTATCGATGCCCGATGTGGACATCGTAGGAATATCGGATGAGAGCAGGACAAGAGTACAGCCTATACTGGATTCGTACGGGATCCCGTATTTCGAGGATTATCAGGATCTGCTCGCGATGGAGCAGCTGGATGCGGTCGTCATCTGCTCGGAGAACGTCCATCACGCCCGAATCACCCTAGCTGCCGCCAAGGCCGGCAAACACGTCATTTGCGAGAAGCCGCTCGGAACGACGGTGGAGGAGATGAAGGCGATGATCCGGGCTTGTGAAGAGAACGGAGTTCGCTTGATGACCGCCTTCCCATGCCGCTATCTGCCTGCGGTGGTTGAAGCGAAGGAGGCCGTCGACCGTGGAGATATCGGAGAGATTGTAGCGATCAAAGGTACGAACCGCGGCTCGATGCCGGGGAGCTGGTTCGTAGATCCCGCCTTGTCCGGCGGCGGTGCGGTGCTGGATCACACGGTCCATGTGATGGACCTGATGCGCTGGTTTCTGGGCAGTGAGCCGGACCGGGTATATGCCGAGATGGGGACGCTGTTTCACGAGCTGCCCGTCGAGGATGCCGGGATGGTACATGTGACGTTCACGAACGGAGCTGTTGCAGTCCTTGACACAAGCTGGTCGCGCAGCAAGTCGTTCCCGTTCTGGGGCGACGTGACGATGGAGATTATCGGAACGAACGGAACGATCAGCGTGGATGCGTTCGGGCAGAAGAACGAAGTGTACAATAACGATGCAGGCAAGGCCCAGTGGAGCCATTGGGGCGATCGGATGGATGCCTATATGCTGAAGGATTTTGTCCGGACGATTAAAGCAAACGGCTCCGTGCCGATCAGCGGCGACGACGGCATGCGGTCTGCAGCCGTTGCGCTGGCGGCATATGAATCCGTCAAAAGAAAAGCATCCGTCGCGATGAGCGAGATTATGGGATGAGTACGCGAGCGGCGTTTATCCATGGCTGGAGGCCGGGGTAAACGCCGTTTCCCGTTTGCCGTCAGGTATTGATCTATCAAGGGATAAGGCAGCGGGATGCCAAAAGAAAGGTAGGTGCCCAGTGGGCCGCCGCTTCATCGCTAGTATGGTTGGCTTCGCGATTGTGCTCTGCTTGTCCTGCTTGAGCGTTCAGGCGCATAACTACAATAACGGGTACTCCTATGTCACTATGAAGGAGAACACTATAGATTACGAGCTTCTGCTGCCGTTTCCAATGCTGCTGCAGTACGATACGAACGGCGATCAATCGTTGGAAGATGCGGAGCTTGAAGCGCATAAAGAAGCTATCAGCGTTTATGTGCTGGAGCATCTTGTGCTGTTCAATAATGAACAGCGAATGGAAGCGGAAGTGGTTAGCGTCCAGACGGCTGTTCAGAAGCAGACGGAGGATACCGTTGTGAGTATCGCGCTTGCCTTTCATTCCCCCATGTCCATCGGCAATGTTACGATACGCTACAAGCTGTTTATTCATGACCTGGATGCCGGGCATCAGAACTACATTCAGCTGTACAAGGAAGGCCATGAGCTTGCCGGACATTGGGTTGTGGAGAAGGATTCGGAAGCGGTCCGTTATATGCCGGACGGCAATGCGAAGTTTCATCCGGGGCAGCTAGGGACTTACATGGCGTACGGAGCACAGCATACAATTCGCAGTCTATTCGCCTGGCTTATCCTGTTGTGTATCGCAGCTTCTGGGAGATCTGTCAAAGAAACGTTTGCTTCGGTCTCCACGGCCTCGTTGTACAGCTTAATCGGCCTTACGGCAGCCGATAAGCTGGCTTCGAAGGTACCTGCTGCATGGCTGCATGATGCCGTGCTTATTGGACTTGGCGTCATGATGGTGTACTGGTGGACCAAGGCTTCAAAGAGCAGCGGGAGGGCTGTCTCCGCATTGCTCGGGCTTGTCTGGGGCACGGGTTCGTCAGGATTGATCGGGCAGCTGCAGCTGGATCATTCATTCCGAATGATCTCACTGCTTTTGTATGCATCCGGCGGTTGGCTTGCGTGGCTCGGCATCCTGTATGTCCTGCATATCGGGTCCCGGCAGCTTGCCGGACCGCTGCTTGCAACCGGCTGGAACCGTGGAATCGGATGGTTTCGCAAACCTGCGCTCATTCTGGTGTTCGTGGCGGCCTGGCTGGGCCTATAACCTATGGAAAGGAAGCGCAAGCGATATGGATTTGATGACCGTCGTGTTCATGTACATCAACCTGGGGCTGGAGCATATTCTTTCCGGCTATGATCATCTGCTCTTTTTATTGGCGCTGCTTATCGCCGCGGAGCGGTTTACCGCCATATTAAAAATCATTACCGCGTTCACCATCGCCCACAGCATTACTCTTTGTCTCGCTGCGCTCGGTCTCGTGCCGGTGTATCCCAAATGGATCGAGGCGGGGATTGCCCTCACGATATGTTATGTGGCCGTTGAAAATTTCTTCGTCAAGTCGTTCCATTGGCGCTGGATACTGACGTTCGTGTTCGGACTGATCCATGGTCTTGGATTTGCAAGTGCGATAAGTGAAATCGGGTTTCACCAAAGCTATCTGGTCACCTCGCTCATTTCTTTTAATGTCGGGATCGAGCTAGGGCAGCTGGGAATCGTTGCGATTCTGCTTCCGCTGTTTGTGCAGCTGCGGAGGCGAAAGCCGGTATACGCTTGGTTTTTCAGGGGAACCTCGGCATGTATTTTCGTCATAGGGCTGTATTGGCTGATCCAGCGTTTGGGATGGGCTGCGTGACTGGGTGCTAGCGGCTCATGATGGACTATTGCTGAGGCTCATGGAGCGCGGTAGCTCTATACGAAAATGCCTGAAGCAGATTGGGCTTATGGTGCATATAGTATAGATATCCATAGGCAAAGGTGGAATCTTGTACGATGGCACGGAATAATCCTTACGCGGCTACCTTCGATAAGCTGTACGGCCTGCTGCTGCAGCTGAGCGTCAGCGGGCAGCATATCCAGGACATTATGTTTCGTATGACCAACAAAGGACAATCTTTTCTTCCGCAGGCGTGGAGCGGATTTTATCATTTTTTCAACAAGGGGCTGTATTTTCATTATCGGGCTCAGGGCTTCGTAGAATGCTTCTTATCCACGGAGAGCTATTCCCCTAAATCCATTGGAATATGGGCGAATCAGCTGGTTTACCCGGCGAACGACGGCTTCAAGCAGGCGATGCTGTATTGGGACAAAGCCCGATATGCTCCGAACTTTGCTTCGCAGCCGGAGTTTGGCGAGCTGGAACGACAGCTGAGGACGTTCTGGGCTATTGAAGGCCAGATCATGGTGCAAACCAATGAACTGCTTGGAGCAGGGGTAGCTCCTGTATCGGCAACCGCATCTCTGGCCGAGTCCGGGCAATCTGATTCCCAAGATGGCCTCAACCAAGAGCAGGCGTTAGCTTAGGTCCGCGCTTTAATTGGATTGCATTACTCATGCAGGTGAAGAGGAACAAGCAAAGGCAGGCGATCGTTTCATCGTGACTTCGGCGCATGCCGCCCGCAATAACAGGAAACGATAAGTCGATTCTCCTTACGGAGGGTCGGCTTCTTTGTTTTTCAGTTCCCAACTGACTCGCCCATATTGCAGGAGATGTATTCCTGCAATATGCCTCACGAACGAAGGTGCAAAAGGTTGAATCTTTGCAACGCTGGAGTGTTAAGTTATTGTTAAAATGCAGATGCGGCTTACTGCTCTGTTATATGATAGCTATCAACAAGATTCTATAATCGGAGGAAAGAGGATGCAGAAGGAATTTACTATTGCGAATCCGTTAGGAATCCATTCAAGGCCTGCAGGGGATGTAATGAAAAAAGCGAAATCGTTTCCATGTGATGTGTTCATCACCAAGGCCGAAAAACGCGTCAATGCGAAAAGCATCGTCGGAGTGCTGGCGCTGGAAATGCGCTGTGGAGATAAAGTGATTGTGGAAACAAAGGGAGAGCAGGAGCAGGAAGCTTTGGATGCCGTCGGAGCCATGCTCGAATCGATTTTGGAATAGATAAGAGATATTGATTTGAATGACAGGATAAGGAGGTGGCGGTACTGTGCTGTTACAAGGGATTGCCGCTGCACCGGGAGTTGCTATGGGACCTGCGTTGGTCCTGAAGAACGATACCCATACGGTACAACGCTACGAGATCGCGCCGGAGCAAATACAGGAAGAAGCGGAGCGTCTGGAGGCACACATACGGCTTGCCATAAGCCAATTGGAAGCGCTTATTGAACAGACCCGGGCTGCAGTAGGTTCAGAGCAGGCCAAAATTTTTGAGTCCCAAATCTGGCTGCTCGAGGATGAGGAATTTACGGGAGCCGCGAAGGAAGCTATCCTCTCCAAACGCATCAATGCGGAGGCAGCCCTGGACGATGCATCGAAGGCGATCATCGGGATTTTCGAGAGCATGGAGGATGAGCATCTGCGGGAACGGGCAGCCGATATTCGGGATATTACGAACCGTGTGCTGAGGCTGCTCGAAGGTAAGGATGCGAGGCCGCAGCAGGAGTCGGGTGCTCCGGTTATTTTAGTCGCACATGACCTGACTCCGTCGGATACGGCTCAGTTGGACAGAAGTTCAACTGCCGGCTTCGTTACAGATATCGGAGGAAGGACATCGCACTCCGCCATTATGGCCCGTTCGATGGAAATTCCCGCCGTAGTAGGCTCGCGGGAAGGCACGGTCCAGGTGAGA
This sequence comes from Paenibacillus vulneris, assembly GCF_039543185.1. Lineage (NCBI taxonomy): Bacteria > Bacillati > Bacillota > Bacilli > Caryophanales > Paenibacillaceae > Paenibacillus > Paenibacillus vulneris. The sequence continues at coordinate 537,224 of NZ_BAABJG010000003.1, forward strand.
ACGGGAGATTACGTCATTGTGGATGGCAGCCTGGGCCAGGTGTATATCAATCCCGAGCCGGCAATTATCGAGGAATATAAAGCCAAGCAAATCCGGTTCGCAGCCCGCCGCGACGAGCTGAAGAAATACGGCGGACAGCCCAGCAGGACAGCGGACGGGCATCGGGTAGAATTGGTCGCTAACATCGGCAATGCGCAGGATGCACTGGCGGCTAAACAGAGCGGTGCCGAAGGGATCGGGTTATATCGGACCGAATTTCTGTACATGGGAAGACAGCAGTTCCCGACGGAGCAGGAGCAGTTTCAGGCCTATAAGGTCGCTGCCGAGATTTTTGGTAAAGATCAGCCCGTTATCATCCGCACGCTGGATATCGGAGGGGATAAAGAGCTGCCCTACCTGGATTTGCCGAAGGAAGCGAATCCATTCCTCGGCTACCGCGCCATCCGCATGTGTCTTGATGAAACGGAGCTGTTCAAGACGCAGCTGCGTGCCATAGTAAAAGCGAGCGCTTATGGAAATATTAAGCTTATGTTTCCAATGATTGCTACCCTGCAGGAGCTGAGACAGGCGAAAGCGCTGCTCGCCGAGGTACAAAACGAGCTGGAGTGGGAGAACGTCAAGTTCAATCGCTCAATGGAAGTCGGGATTATGATCGAGGTACCCGGGGCGGCACTCGTGGCCGATCAATTGGCCAAGGAAGCGGATTTCTTCAGCATCGGCACGAATGATCTCGTCCAGTATGTGATGGCGGCAGATCGGATGAACGAGCGTCTGGCCTATCTGAACGAACCGTTCCAGCCAGCGGTTCTCCGCATTATCGATCACGTCATTCAGGCCGCCCATCGCGAAGGCAAATGGGTCGGCATGTGCGGGGAAATGGCCGGTAATTTGACGGCGATACCTATACTGCTGGGGATGGGACTGGACGAATTCAGCATGAGCGGAGGGGCTGTACTCGCGGCTCGAGCGCTGCTCCATCAGCTGGATCGGCATGAGATGAAGCAGCTTGCAGATGAGGTGCTCCAGATGACCTCCTCAGAACATATCAAACTTCATGTGGAGAGCAGAGTACCGGCTATAGCCGAATGGAGAGCGTAAGGACTCGGCGGACTTGTCGGACACGAACTTATTGCAAACAGAGGTGAGTCCGATAGCACTTTCTACACGTTCACGAATGCTTCTCAAAAAAATGCTCCTGGATCCTGCGCCATTGAGGGTCAAGGAGCTTGCAGATCAGTTCAATGTAAGCGAACGGACGATCAAATACGATCTGGAAACGATTCGTGTCTGGCTGCAGGAGCAGGAGATTTTCATGCGCTCCAATCCGAGCAAAGGCATCTGGATCGAGTGTGACGAATCGGAGCGAACCGGACTGCTCAGTAAGCTGGAGGCTTCCGGGAGCCACGTCTTCGTCAACCAGCATGAACGCGCACGCGGTATCATTCTGGATTTGTTGCTTAGCGACAAGCATATCACCATCGGCGAGATGGTGAAGAAAAACGACGTCAGCCGCAATACGATTTTGTCCGATTTGGCGATTGCCGAGGCATTTTTCCGGGACTGGCAGCTGCTGCTCGAGCGCAGCCGGTTCGGCATTCGATTGATAGGAACGGAGAGGCAAAGGCGTACCGTTCTGGAGAAGGTCATTCATGATTTGCTCGACGGCAACGACATGCTTCAAATCGTCCAAGGCGTGGCCCAGCAGCAAAAGCCTGCGCTGCATTTTAACAAGGTATTGGCAAGATTTCTGGAGCCGGTCCAGGACTTGGACGCCCTGTTCGAAGCCTTGTCCCGAATTGTGAGGGAGACGGAAGCCGAGATCGGTGTACTCTTGTCGGACAGAGTTATCATCGGCGTATTTATCCGGCTGTGCATTGTAATTCAAAGGCAACGGCAGCAAGGTGAATTTGTGGAGAACGAGGCGAGAAGCCAGGAGCATGTCTCCGAGCACAGCCTGAGCATCTTCCGAATTTTTCGCAGAGTGCTCTCGATGCTCCCGGAGCATGAAACGATCTCGCTGACGGATGATGACGTATGGTTCGTCAGCTTGCAGGCTATCGGCATGGCTGCGCCTTTTCCATATGAGGTCAGCAAGGGCGAGGGTCTGCCGGATGTGTACACGATAACCCATGACATGATTCGGCATGTGACGGAGCAGATGCGGTTTCCTTTCTCGGAGGATCAAGAGCTGTTCAATAACCTGCTGGCTCATATGTCGGATAAGCTGACGAAGCACAGCTATGGTGTCGTGGAGCCGAATCCGTTGCTGAAGGAAATTATGCATTCCTACCGGACCATGTTCGATTATGTGAAGCAGGCTTGCTCGGATGTGTTAGGGCCGATAGGAATTCAGCTGACGGATCCGGACATCGCCTTTATCGTGCTTCATTTCCAGACAGCCTACGAGCGTAAAGCCGAACAGCAAAAGTGGAAGGCGCTTATCGTATGCGGAACGGGCAGAGGCACCTCGAAATGGCTTATGACGATCATTGAAAATGAAATCAAGCACCTTCAATTCGCGGCTTCCTGTTCGGTGATGGACGTGGAGAAGGTATTGGAGCAGGTGCCGGTGGACCTGGTCATCTCGATTTTGCCGGTGAACGTGAACGTGCCGGTCGTTGTGATTCATTCCATTCCCGGAAAGCGTGATTTTCAGGCGATACAGACGCAGCTGAATCAGCTCGGCAGCACTAAGGCGAGAGCGTCTGCGAGGAACACCGCGGGGCTCCGAAGACCTGAAAGGCTCGCGTATGATGCAGGGCAGCTGGAGAATATGGTGCAGGACATTATTTATACCGGCTACGATCTTAGCAGAGAGGTGATCGCTCATTTCAGAGACTATCTGAGCGATGAGCGGGCAGAGGGCTTGACCCTGCATCTTCTTTTTATGGTCAACCGGCTGCATTTTGGCACGGCCTACGCGCAGTACGGAGAGAGCCCTCTCTTAGGAAGCAAGGCAATGGCTTTGAAAGAGGAATTGAACATAGTATTGCAGAGGAAAAATGTAAGCGCTACAGAGGGAGAGCTGCATGCGATTCTGAGATATTTTGAACCTCTAGATAAAGGAGAATGACTATGCAAATCGACGTTCTAATCGAGCATGGAACGGTGATCGATCCGGCTACCGGCCGTTCCGGCAAGTATGATGTGGCCGTCAAGGGAGATCGCATCGCCGGGATCTGGAAGCCGGGGACAGGCGGTGGTGAAATCCTGCGGCGGGTGAATGCGGAAGGCTGTCTGGTCACGCCGGGCCTGATCGATATTCATGCTCATATTTTTGAGGCTGTGCCTCAAATGGGGATGAAGCCGGATACGATCGGGATCGATCAGGGAGTAACGACCATTGCAGATGCCGGCAGCTCCGGCGAGCAGAACTTCCCCGAGTTCCTGGAACGAAGCGTGAAGCCAAGTGCTACCCAGGTGCTTGCCTGGCTGAACATTTCCAGTCCGGGGCTGGTGGAAGGAAGAAGCGAATTGGCGGACATGAGCAGGCTGACAGCCGAGTCCACCCTGCAGCGCATCGCGGAATACCCCGACACCATCATAGGCATCAAAGCGCGGATGAGCGGCTCGGTTGTGAAGGAAAACGGGATTTATCCTCTGGCTGTCGCCAAATCGGTAGCCCGTCGAGCGGAGCTTCCCGTGATGGTTCATATCGGCAACGCCCCGCCAAAGCTGGAAGAGGTCCTCGATTTGCTGGATGAGGGAGACGTCGTCACCCATGCTTTTCATGGCAAACGGGGAGGCATTCTTGATGAACACGGGCAGCTGATTCCGCAGGCCAAACGCGCATTGGATCGCGGAGTGCGGTTTGATGTCGGGCACGGCAGCTCCAGCTTCAGCTTCGCAACGATGAATAAGGCCCGCGAATTAGGCATTACGCCGTATTCTATCAGCACGGATCTGTACTTGGAAAATTGGCTTCACGGGCCTGTATACAGCTTGACGATGACGATGACCAAGTTTTTGGCGCTAGGCTATTCCATGGAGCAAATTATTGAATGGACTACAGCGGCCCCTGCCCAAATTTTGCGTAAATCCGAAGAGATCGGGACGTTAAAGGAAGGAACGATCGCCGACATTTCGATCCTTAAGATCGTGGAGCAGCCGGTCGAGCTGGTCGATTCCGAGAAGGAAACGCTGCACTATGACAAGCTGATCCAAGCACAATACACCATGAAATCTGGAGAAATATACCCATGCAAATGATGGAGAACCTACTAAAGGAAATACCGGAGAAGACCACTGTTACAGAGGCAGAGCTCAATGAGCTGCGACCCGTGCTGGACTTCATGACGGATATCGCCAGAGAATCCGGCTTGAACTTATCCTATGAGAAAACGTTAGTCATCGGCATTCATCTATTGGCTTTTATGCGCAGAGTGAAGAATAACGAATATTTGCCCGAGCTGGACGAAGAAATGTTTGACGAAGTGAGTCCCGAACTCGTGGACCTGAGCAAGCGTGTACTTCAACAGGCTTTGAAGACATCGGAGCGGCAGCTTGACACGGCGGAAATCTTTTATTTAACCGTACATTTTGAAGCGGCCAAATTTAATGAAGAGGGGTAATGGACATGGAAAATAAAGTAAAAGTAGTCATCGGCGACCGTTTGGGTAAAGGACAAAATGTTGCAAAAGGGGTCGAAGCGGCTGGCGGCATCGCGATTGTTATTCCCGGCGTCGGAGCAGATATGAAGCTCGGCGATGTGATGCATAAGGAAAACGCGGACTTCGGCATCTCCTTCTGCGGCAGCGGCGGAGCAGGCGCCGTAACGGCAAATACGAAATACAAGTACCCGATGGAGTTCGGACTTCGCTCCGTTGATGCAGGGGTGACGGCTATCAACGCCGGCAAGAAGGTTATCGGCTTCGGCTTTATGGATGTCGAGGAGCTGGGTAGAAGGCTGACGGAAGCTTATATCAAAAAACACAGGGGGTAACGCTCATGTTCCAGGTGATGGAGAAGTCGATAATCGTTAGCGGAACGGCGGAGACAAAGGCCGGTGCTTTCCAGAATGCGTTGTCGCAAATGAAAAAGAACATCGCCAAGGAGATTCCCGATATTCTGCTGCAGATCGAGCCGCAGGATGTGGAGGTGCTGAAGGCGACGGAGCACACCTATAGAGAGCGGTTTCTGGGCTTATTGTTTCCTAGAACGAGAACCCGGTACGACATTACGATTCGGGTGGATGTGAAAATTCGGGCTGTGATGCTCTCTGAGGTTCCGTTCGAGCAGCAGACGGAAGCATTGCCTCCTTTACAACGCATTCTTCGGATGAGATGAGCGGGATGAAAGAATGCCATTGATGTTGGAAACCAAGTTAGGGGGAACCATATGAATACTCTTACGATAGTATTCGAATCCATTATTATCGGTCTATTGGTTGGGTTTGGGGTAGGAGCGGGTGCGGCCCGGATGTTCCATGCGCCCAATGTTCAAGGGATGGGGGCATTCCGGACATTCGGAGAGCTTAACGCCTGCGAGGGCGATCCTGTCGCGCATTTTTCGTTCGGTTTAGGCTTCTTGTTCAACGCATGGGCCTCCGTTGTCGGTGCCGGTGGATTAACGCAGGATGTCGATCATCGGATTATACCGAACTGGGCGGCTGCGATTCTGCTCGCGAAGAACAAGAACGTGGAAGAAACACTGCACGATCCGAAGAAAATGGCCATCGTGGGCGCTATTATCGGCGCCGTAGTCGTAGCCGTACTGAACTCTACGGCCGCAGCGATCCCGGCCTCCCTGCAGGCAATTGCAACCAAGGTGCTGGTGCCTGCGGCAAACTGGCTGATCAATCCGATCATGCCTATCGTATTCTGGACAGCGGCGATGGATGCCGGCAAAAGAACCGGCGTATGGGCGACCGCGTTAGGCGGATTGGCGCATCTGGTCATGGGGAATGCCGTTCCTGGGCTTGTGCTTGGCATTCTGATCGGCAAGGGCGTCGATGACAGCGGTTGGAACCGCATTACGAAGACGCTCGTGGTCGCTGTCGTACTCTTATATATTCTCAGCGGATTTTTCCGCGCCTTCGATGTCGCTTTACTGCACAGCTTGAACGTGCAAGTCATTCCGCAATGGCTGATTGATCTTCATGCATTCTTTGGATCGGTGGTGAAGTAAGATGGAACAAGTAGAACAAGTGAAAAAAGGGTTTTGGTATTCGGAGTGGGCGTTTACCTTGTTTGTCGCTTGCTTGGCTTCAGGGATTTTTGCCGGAACGCATCTCTATTATGTGTACCATGTAGGGGCCTTCAATGATATTGCCATCGTCGCCTTGCTGGAGGCGGGGATTAAAGGAGGAAGCTTCGGGGCTGCCGCGGCGTTCGGTGCGAGCTTCTTGTTCGCCCGTATCCTGGAAGGACCGCTGGTCGGTATCTTGGACATCGGCGGCTCGCTGCAAACAGGCCTTGGGATCGGCGTTCCGGCTTTGATGCTCGGCGCAGGTATTACGGCTCCGCTAACCTCATTCCCGCTGGCCTTGCTGACAGGCGCCGTAGTCGGGTTTCTGGTCGGCTTTGTCATCATTATGATCCGCAAATTTACGATCAATGCATCTAATTCCACCTTCGGCGCTGATGTGATGATGGGCGCAGGGAACGCTGCCGGACGGTATTTGGGACCGCTTATCGTTATCTCTGCGGTTATGGCATCCATCCCTGTAGGCATCGGGGCGACGGTCGGCGCAGCGATCTTCTATTATTTCAAAAAGCCGATTGCCGGCGGAGCTATTATCGGAGCTATGGTTCTGGGAGCCTTCTTCCCGATTATTACGAAATAAAATACGATTCAGCTAAGGAGTAAGCCATGAGTATATTCGAACAATACGGCTGCAGAAAAGTCATCAATGCGAGCGGTAAAATGACCGCACTCGGCGCAAGCGCCGTCGCTCCGGTTGTTGGCGAGGCATTAAGCGCAGCTGCTAAAGACTACGTGGATGTTTCTGAATTGATGGTAGCGGCAGGGAAAGTGATTGCATCCGTAACCGGCGCAGAGGATGGCTGCCCTACGACTGGGGCTGCGGCCGGAACGGCCATTGCCGTCGCTGCAGTTATCGCCGGAACGAAGCTGTCCTTGATCGAGAGCATTCCGCATACGAGCGGAGTGCCGAATGAAATTATTATCCAGAAGGGCCATGCGGTTCACTTCGGCGCTTCCATTACGCAGATGATCGCCATCGGCGGAGGGAAAGTCGTGGAGGTCGGTCAGGCGAACCATGTGGAGAGAGCGCATATTGCCGAAGCGGTGAATGAGAACACGGCTGCCCTGTTTTATGTCAAATCGCATCATGCGGTGCAAAAGGGCATGCAGTCCATTGAAACGATGATATCGATCGCCAAGGAAAAAGGGATTCCGCTGATCATCGACGCGGCGGCTGAAGAGGATTTGCGCAAGTATATCGCAATGGGAGCCGATCTGGTCGTCTACAGCGGGGGCAAAGCGATCGAAGGCCCTACATCCGGCATGATCTGCGGACGCGCCTCGTTAATCGAAGCCTGCCGGGCCCAGTATCACGGGGTTGCAAGACCGATGAAAATCGGCAAGGAAGGCATTGTCGGCTTCCTCACTGCTTTGCAGCGTTATGATGATAAGCCGGATGAATCCGAGAAGCAGCTGGAACGCATGAAGTGGCTGATCGAGCAGCTTAAGGATACACCGGGAGTTACCGGTACGATCCTTCAGGATGAAGCGGGCCGCGCCATCTACCGCGCGCAGTTGGCCATTGACGCCAAGGTAACGGGAAAAACGGCTTACGATGTCATTAAACAGCTGGAAGCAGGCAATCCTGCCGTTTATACGCGCAATCATTATGCCAATCTAGGCCTAATTAATATCGATCCTCGACCTTTATTGGAAGGGCAGGAGCAAATCATCGTCGCAAGACTTAAAGAGGTACTGGCTCAGTAATGAAGTCTAGCGACAACAGGACATATGAAGGAGAGGACTTACTGTGAGTAATCCGAAGATTCAATTAAACGTGCTGGCGAAAGACGCAGACAATGCCAAGCAAATCGTTGAAGCCGCACAGGGTAATGTATATGTAGGCTTAATGGTCAAAAACTTCGCAACCGTAGAGGCGGCCGTTGCTGCCGTTCACGAATTTCAACAAGCGGGCGTTCCGGTTTCCGTAGGCTTGGGCGCAGGCGATCCGGCCATGTGGAACAAGGTGGCGGACGTCGCTGTCCAAACGAAGCCGGCTCATGTCAACCAGGTATTCCCTGCGGCAGGATATACCCTGGGAGCATTGAAAAGCGCAGGCAGCACGCATTCCATCGTCAATGCGCTGATTACTCCGAGCGGTACGCCGGGTCAAGTTATCATAACGACCGGACCGCAGAGCGAAGCTTTGAAAGCAACGGTTTCCTGCGATGCTGCGGCAGCGATGCTCGCTGAAATCGGCGTCCATTCCGTCAAGTTTTATCCAATCGGAGGAACGGACCATCTGGACGAGGTGGCGGCTATGGTCAAAGCTGCCGTGAAATACGGGATCCGCATTTTCGAGCCGACGGGCGGCATTGATCTTCGTACGATCGGCCAAGTTATTGAAGTGTGCGCCGCCAATGGTGCGGAGCATATTATTCCTCATGTGTACACTTCCATTATCGACAAGGCCACCGGCCTGACTCGCATCGAGGATGTAAGGGAGCTGGCCCGTTTTTGCAGATAGCAGGCCAGTTTAGGGATGACAGGGATTTACGGTTTTTTAACCGTAGGTCCCTGTTTTTGTTTGTAGGGGGAATGGGGACATTCGAAAAGAAAGACAAAAAAACGAAATATATAACCATATTGTGCCTATTTTTATGAAGAAAATATAATTTCTATGATCTATAATACAAAAATAACCAATTTACTCAAAAGATAGGGGGACTCATGATGAAACGCAGCATTGTTATAAAAGCGCTTACAATCACTTTGTTAAGCGGAATGACGGCAGGATGCGGAGGAGGGGCGTCACCGGATGCAGAGGGGAAGACCGCCAAGGAGATCGATTTTAACGCGCCTCTGGAATTTACGCTGACCTCCAGCGGAGCTACCTCTCCAGAAAATTTCCAGCTGGCGGTGACCCAGTTTTTGCAGAAGAAATTCCCGAACTGGAAGTTCAACTACATCCAGCGGACGCAGGGAACGACAGCCCAGGAGCTGGTCACGGCAGGGACGGCAATCGACGTCGTGCTTGAGGCGCATACGGGGATTATTGACGGAGTCATCAATCCGGGAATCCAATATGATATCACGGACCTTATTAAGAAAAATAACATTGATTTGAACCGGTTCGAGCCGGTGACGATCGATGCGATGAAGACGATGGCAAACGGGCAAATATGGGGACTGCCGGTCAGCATGATGTCGGTCGTTACCTTTTACAACAAGGACATCTTCGATAAGTTCGGCGTCCCTTACCCGAAGGATGGAATGACCTGGGACGAAATGACGGAGCTGTCCAAAAAGCTGAGCAAAGAGGTGGACGGCACGCAGTATTTGGGGCTCGTCGGCAACACGGGGCATATGCTGCTGATGAACAACTTTTCGCTTCCTTATGTCGATGCGCAGACGTCGAAATCTACCTTCCATAATGAGAAGTGGAAGACGATTATGGAGACGGTCTTCAAAGGGGAAGCTCAGGATTCCGGGTTCAAAAAATATTTGACCGACAACAAGAACAAAATGCCGGGCAAGGATGAATTTATCAAGAAGAAAAATCTCGCCATGTATGTATATTTCTCAGAGCTTGCGACCGATCCGAATATGCAGGGCATGAACTTCGACATGGTGTCCGCGCCGACATATAAGGAGCTGCCGAACGTAGGCTTCCAGCCGATACCTACGTATGCGATCCTGGCTTCAACAAGCAAGCATAAGGAAGAATCGATGGAAATCATCAAGTATTTGGCTTCCGACGAATATCAGATGGCAAGAGCCAAGCTTGGCTTTATAACGCCGCTGAAGAGCGAAGAGGTGCGCAAGTCCATGGGAGCGGATTATAGCAAGAAGCTGAATTGGAACGCTGTATTCTACAAGCCGTTTGCTCCGATCCCGGTGAAGGGAGCTTATGAGAATATCGGCGAGAAGCCTCTCGTGAGCCTGGTCCCGGACTATGTGCTGGGGAACAAGGATGTCAATACCGTGATGCGTGAAGCTGAAGAGACGGCTAATAAGGCGATTGACAGCGCGCGGAAATAATGAAATAAAAAATTCTGATAGTAATTAAGACTGCGGATTGGCTAGAAATTCATTCCTGATAGTCATACAGGTTTCCCGTCAATCCCATTCTGATTTCGGTCAGAATTTTTTGTTTTATATGCCAAATCTGGAAAAAAGTCTGCTATAATACATTATCCGCATCACAAGCTTCAGGGGGAGATGATAGACGATGTCATTAATTGAAGTGAAACATGTGCGAAAGGTGTTTGAGACAAACGTCAGACGCAAGGGGAAATTCGGAGCGCTGCACAGCTTGATTAACCCGGAGAAGCGCCAGGTAGTGGGGGTAGACGACATCAGCTTCACGATTGAGAAGGGGGAGAGCGTGGCTTATCTAGGGCCTAACGGGGCGGGCAAATCGACTACGATCAAAATGCTCACAGGCGTTCTGGAGCCTAGCGGCGGAGAGATTCTGGTGGCTGGGGTAGTTCCGGCACGGAATAGGAAGCTGAACAGCTATCAAATCGGTGTCGTGTTCGGACAGCGAAGTCAGTTGATCTTCGATCTTCCGGTCAAGGATTCCTTTGATATGCTGCGGTATATGTATAGCATTTCATGGGAGCGCTATCATCAAAACGTAAAGGATTATTCGGAGCTGCTGGAAGTCGGCCATTTGCTGGAGAGGCCGGTAAGGACACTGTCGTTAGGGCAAAGAATGCGCTGCGAAATATTGGCCGCGCTGCTGCATGATCCGGAAATATTATTTCTGGATGAACCGACGATCGGTCTGGACGTTGTAGCCAAGGAACGTATCCGGGCTTTTATCGAAAGCATTAACCGGGAAAAGGATGTCACGCTCCTTTTGACGACCCACGATATGCATGATATCGAAAGGCTTTGCCCGCGGACGATGATCATCGATAAAGGAAACCTGATTTATGACGGAAGCCTGCAATACATCAAGGATCATTTTGCGACGGAGCGCCAAATTCGTGCAGTCTTCCCGGACGGGCAGGCAGCGGCAGCCGCAGCGCACGTATTCGCAAGTATGGGGGAGGTAGCTGTACATACCGATGAGCAGGTGGTCAGAATTACGTACGACCAGCACAGGACGGACACGTCGGAGCTGTTGAGACTGCTGCTGCAACAAGCGAACCCGCGGGACCTGACGATGCAGGACGAAAGCATCGATGCCTTGATCAGCCGCATCTACCGGGAAGGCATAGATTCCAAGCCGAAGCCGGCTTATGCAGCCGTGGGGGGACCGGGCCGATGATGCAAGCGGTAGAACGCATGATAGGCATGTCGCAGATTGCCGTCCGCCAGAGGCTGCAGTTTCGCTTTGATTTTATTATGACGCTGCTCTCCACGCTTATGTTCAGCGTCATGTATTATATGCTGTGGAAGGCGATCTATCTGTACTCGACGGAGACGGCACTGCCGTGGGAGCAGCTGATAACGTACGTCATGGTGGGACAAGCGATCAATTTCGCACGCTGGTCTCCGGCGGAAAGGGCCCCGACCTATGCTATGGCGCAGCGTGTCAGGAATGGCGATATTGCGCTCGATTTAATTCGCCCTGTCGATTTTCAAATGCAGCGGTTCTCGGAGGCGGCGGGGTTTTTCATTGTAGAAATGCTGTGGGTCAACATACCGGCCATGCTGCTCTTGATTTTTATTTTGGGCATATCGCCTCCGGCAAACCTGATGGCTGCGTTAGGCTTTGTTGTAAGCCTTTGCATTGGCTTTTTTGTCGCATTCAGCATTAATTCAATCATTATGATGATTTCCTTTATGACTACCAATACGTTTGGCGTTCAGCTGGCGAAGAGGGCGGTAGTGGATATTTTCGCAGGGACGCTGATTCCTTTTGAGTTTTTTCCGGACGCACTGCGCAAGGTGATGGAGTATTTGCCGTTCCAGTCTATGGCGTATATTCCTTTATCCATCTACACGGGACGTCTGACAGGCTGGGAGATGGTTCAATCGCTGCTGGAGCAGCTAGGCTGGGCTGTTGTGATGATTGTGATCAGCCGCCTGCTGTGGATGAAGGCAGCCAAGCGATTGACGATTAACGGGGGGTAACAGGTATGATTGCGCCGCAGCGTAATGCGTTTCAGCAAGCCGCTTATTTAATAGGGATGTACGGCCAATATTTGAAGATTTATTTCAAGACTCTGGTGGAATATCGGGCAGATACCTTGATCGCCGTCATAGCGGGGATCGTTGCCCAGGGAAGCACGCTGGTCTTTTTGTCGGTCATTTTTCAACGCATCCCCAAGCTGGCGGATTGGAGCTTTTACGAGCTGGTTTTCCTGTTCGGACTGGCGGCAACAGGGAAGGCGCTGAATCAGACCCTATTCAATGCGCCCTTTTCTTTAACCGGCTATATCCGCCGGGGGCAGCTGGATATTATGATGATCCGCCCTGTGGGCGTGCTGTTCCAGGCCATAGGTAACTCTCAAGAGCTTAATGGCGTAGGGCAGCTGATTACGGGAGCGGTCATTATGGGCTATGCGGGAGCTCATCTGAATATGCATTGGTCCGTCGGGACGGTACTGTACGTCATTATCGCCTTGATCAGCAGCGCGGTCATCCAGTTCGCGGTTCTTCTGACCATCAGCGTGCTGACCTTCTGGGTCCAGGAAATACGGTCGGTCATCTATCCGGTCAATTGGCTTTACGATTTCACGAGGTATCCGCTGGAAATTTTTCATCCGCTGCTTCGCGGGCTGTTGACGTACCTGATTCCGTATGCGGTCGGCAGCTTCTTCCCTGCGGCCTTCCTGCTTCGTCCGGGTGAGTACGGCTGGGCGATGTGGGGAGTGCCTGCCGTAGCGGCAGTGATGATTTCCATCACCTATTGCATTTGGAGCTTCGGGCTTAAGCGTTACTCGAGTGTGGCCGGGTAAGGGCTTTGGAGGGAATAAAAAGAGAGTGCTTGCTAAGCACTCTGAGTCTGTCGAGAAACCTAGTTTTGCGAGAACTTTGCTAAATATGGAGGTGGGGTATTCCTCGGAAGAGTTTACGTCCGCCTTTGAAACCCGTGAAAATACCACTAAATCTGATCCCTTTCACGGGTTTCAACAGCGGCTGGAGGGGCATACCCCACCGTAGTATATTAGCAATAGTTCAAGCCTTATAGGTTTCTCGACAATCTGAGAGTGCTTGCTAAGCACTCTTTTTTTGCATAGGATTAACGTGGAGTTGGCGCGAACGGATACGTATATTGAAGCTCCTCGTCAAAGGTGACGTAGTCCAGATTGACCATCAGCAGCAAAAAGCGCATTCCTGTCTTCGGATCGCTGATAATAATATGGTCGCGTCCAGCCGCTTCAATGCGCCCCCTGAAAATCTTGGCATTCCACTCGGAATTATTTTCATACGTCATGTAAAAGGTTCCTGTCTTGCCCAAGTTGAGACGCAAAATGTTCTCGATATAGGACTGCTCAATCGGGAGTATTCCTTGCGGAGCGCCTGGTTGAGGAGCACCGCCTCCAGGGGGTTGGCCTATGTATGCGCCGCCTGGGCCTGGAGGGTGCATCGTCTGTGAGCCTTGTTGTCCCTGACCGTACCCCTGAAAGCCTTGCGGAAACCCTTGATATCCACCGTAGCTGCGGAAAGGCTGGGGTCCCCCATTGTTGAAAGGGTTGTTTATCATCTTCACAAATTCCTCCTTAGACAAGATTAATTTGCTCCTACATTAATACCTATTATGATGGCTTGGACAATTAGACTAGTTTTGATGAAAAAACAAACAGCCGCCGTATGAACATACGACAGCTGTTTCGTGCTTGAATATCCGTTTTAAAAGTTGATGTGATCCGGATGCGGACCGAAGCGGTGCTCTTTGTTTAATGCGTCAATACTTGCCATCTCGTCTTGAGTAAGCTGGAAATCGAACACATTTCCGTTTTCTTGAATGCGGTGAGCGCTGATCGATTTTGGTATCGTCACGACACCATGCTGCAAATCCCAGCGAAGCACAATTTGTGCGGGAGATTTGCCGTATTTGGCTCCGAGCTCAGCGAGTAAAGGAATATCGAGATTCCCTTGCATGAGCGGGCTCCAGGCTTCCAACTGAATCTGATGCTGCGGGCAGAAGCTGCGCAGCTCCGGCTGGGTCAGCAGCGGATGGAACTCCACCTGGTCTACCATCGGCTTTATTTCGCAATCAGCCAACAGATCCTCCAGATGGTGAACGAGGAAGTTGCTTACGCCGATAGCTCGCACCGCGCCGTCCTTATACAGCTTCTCCAGGGCGCGCCAGGTATCTTTATATTTGCCTTTAACCGGCCAATGAATGAGATACAGGTCGATAACGTCCAGTCCGAGCTTACGGCGGCTTTCATCGAATGCTTTCAAAGTAGAGTCATAGCCTTGGTCGGCATTCCATACTTTGGTGGTGATAAACAGTTCATCGCGGGAGATACCGCAATCCTTGATGGCTGTGCCGACGCCTTCTTCATTACCATATACGGCGGCTGTATCAATGCTCCGGTAGCCTGCCTGAATCGCGGCCTTAACAGCTTGAATGACCTCTTCTCCATTTTGGGTTTTCCATACGCCTAGCCCAAGCCAAGGCATTTTGACGCCGTTGCTAAGAACGGTGCTGTCGGAAATATGCTGAGTCATGCAGGTGCCTCCTCATTATTATGTTTTTTCTATAACTGCGCAAAACCGGCCTCGATTTGTGAGGGAGTCGGCAGACATGTTTATTTTACCATACTTTGTTACCAGGTAAAAAATCACGGGGATGGCGGCACCGCATGAAAACACAATGACAGCCTTGTACCTCCGGCTGGGGGTCAAGGCTGTCATTAGCGTTGGCGAGTGATCTCCATCGAAATCCTGATAAAGCTGCAGCAGGGAAGTTGAGGGGGATGGAACCGGGGTACAGGGCCGCGTGCGGTTGATTTTATACGGCCAGATGCTTCTTCACCTGATCTTCGCTTAAATCCGCTGAACCGCCCTCGGCTACAATAGTGCCTTTATCCAGCACATAATAGTAATCCGCAATGCTCGTAGCAAAGGTCAAGCTTTGCTCAACCAGCAAAACCGACATTTCCCTGCGGGCTTTGATCGATTCGATAACCTGTTCAATCTCCATCACGATAGACGGCTGAATACCTTCCATCGGTTCATCAAGAAGCAGCAATTCGGGCTCTCCGACAAGGGCGCGGGCGATAGACAGCTGCTGCTGTTGACCGCCGCTTAAGTCTCCGCCTTTGCGTCGTCTCATTTCCCATAAGACAGGGAACATTTCATAGACCGATTCGGGGATGGTATGCTTTCGAGTCACGGCGGCCTCCAGGCCGAGCAGCAGGTTTTCCTCTACGGTCAGCTGAGGGAAAATGTCCCGCCCTTGGGGTACGTAGCCGATTCCTGCCTTGGCGCGTCGGTCCGGGGGGGAATCGGTTATCGTTTTCCCGTTGTACGAGAGGCTGCCGCCTTTGGCCTTGATAAGCCCCATCACCGTCTTCATCAGCGTCGTCTTGCCTACGCCATTACGGCCCATCAGACAGACCACCTGGCCTGGCTCAACCTTCATGCTGACGCCGCGTAAAATCATACTTTCGCCGTAGGCGGCTTCCACTGCATTAAGCATCAGCATTGCGTTCACCCCGTCTCCCCAAGTAGACCTCGGCTACCTTGGCGTCATTTTGAATTTCTTCCATTGTGCCTTCCCGAAGCACCGTGCCTTCATGCATAACGGTAACGGTTTTGGCGTAGTTCCGAACGAATTCCATATCATGCTCGACGACAATCACCGTTTGCCGGCTGCTGATTTTGTGGAGCAGCTCGCCGGTTTTCTCCGTTTCGCTGTCCGTCATTCCGGCGGCAGGCTCATCAAGCAGCAGCAGCTCCGGCTCCTGGATCAGGAGCATCCCGATTTCAAGCCATTGCTTTTCGCCATGGGAAAGGGAGCCGGCGACTTGCTTCGCTTTTTCGGCAAGACCGATCATTTGCATGTAATATTTGATGCGGTCACGCTGCTCCGGAGTCGTTTTCGTAATCAGCGAGCTCAGCAGACCGCGTTTTTGGCGCATGGAAAGCAGCAAATTTTCCAGAACCGTCAAGGTGACAAAGATGGATGGAGCCTGAAATTTTCTTCCGATCCCGAGCTGTGCTATCTGATGCTCCTGGTACTTGGCCAGATCCATATGCTTGAAGGCTACTTTTCCTCTGGAGGGCTTTACTTTGCCGCACAGCACATCCAGCAGGGTCGTTTTACCGGCACCGTTCGGACCGATGAGGAATCGCAGTTCTCCAGGCTGCAGGGAGAAATCAAGACCACGGATCGCCTTGAAGCCATCGAAGTCTACCTCTAGCTGTTCGACACGGACCAGATCGGCTGCCGTTTCTTTTCTTGCTGAAGATTGTATCATGGTTTTAAGACCTCCTTAGATTTTCCGAAGTCGAAGGCTTACGGCTATCGTTTTCCAAAAGAACACTGGCCTCAGCGCACAACAAGTTCATAGTATGCGGTGCAGCGTACTGTGCAACCGGCTTGAGTCCCGCTGCAGGTTCGGTTTATTTTTGGAGCGGGTTCGCTTCGGGCTCCAAGCCTGAATATACCAGCGGCGTCGAAGCAGGGGAGGCGGAATCGGATTTCGCCTGAAACCATCCTCTCTTGGCAGCAAACTGTTTGCAGGTACCGACGATGCCTTGGGGGAGAAACAGCACGACGACAATAAACATGGCTCCCATAATAATGGGCCACCATTCGGGATAAGCTTCGCTGAAGGTGGTTTTGGCCGTGTTGGTAATGACAGCCCCAAGAATAGCCCCGAAGATGGAAGCCCGCCCGCCGATGGCGACCCACAGCACCATCTCGATGGAAGGAACGATGCCCATCTGCGCAGGAGAAATAATGCCCTCCTGAAGCACGAACAGCACGCCGGCCAAGCCCGCAAGCCCTGCAGAGAAGCAGTAAATGAACACCTTGTACGTAACCGGATTATATCCGATAAAACGAACACGGTTTTCCGCATCCCGAATGGCTACGAGAATTTTGCCGAGCCGGGTCCCTGCCAGCCAGAGGCATAAGAGAAGAGTGCCTATGACTACGGCGACGGTAACGTAATACAAAGCAAGCTTAGTGGAATGCTCTGCTACGGATAAACCGAGAAACGTATTGAAATTGGTCAATCCGTTAGTCCCGCCGGTATATCCTTGCTGGCCTACGAAAAGGGTAACGGTAATGATAACAAGGGCCTGCGACAAGATCGAGAAGAAGGTGCCCTTAATTCGGTTGCGAAAGGTCAAATAGCCCAGGATGAAAGCGACGGCCATCGGGACGAGCAAAGCGAGAAGAAAGGCGCCTGCCGCGGAATGAAACGGTGCCCAGAACCAGGGGAGCTTGTCGATACCGCTCCACGACATGAAGTCGGGAAGCCCTCCTTCGGAAGCGACGAGCTTCAGATGCATAGCCATGCAGTAGGCACCGAGCCCGAAGTACACACCGTGGCCCAGACTCAATATGCCGGTATAGCCCCAGATCAGGTCCAGCCCCATAGCCAGGATGGCGTAGGCTAGAAATTTGCCCAGCAGCGACAAGCGGAATTCGGATAAAAACATGGGCGCTGCCATCATCAGAATTAACAGGATGACAGTGATTCCGATTTTCATTTTTGTGTTGGTAATGGTCATGGTATCAACTCCTGAGAGTTTGCGTAAGCAAACTTACTTCGAAAGCATAGACTTGGTTTTGCGTAAGCAAAACTTACTTCGTAAGCACTCGCTGAGTTTGCGTAAGCAAACTTACTTCGAAAGCATAGACTTGGTTTTGCGTAAGCAAAACTTACTTCGTAAGCACTCGCTGAGTTTCCGTAAGGAAACTTACTTCGTAAAGCTCCTCAATCCAAAGCGCGGGACTTGATGGTGACCAGCCCCGAAGGCTTCCACTGCAGGAAGGCGATGATGAGGGTGAAGACGATGACCTTCCCGATAGTTGCGCTTGTGGTGTACTCGAATGCGGTGTTTAGCACCCCGATCCCGAGCGCTCCGGCGACCGTACCGATGATTTTCCCGATTCCTCCGAGAACGACGACCATAAAAGCATCCACGATGTAGTAGGTGCCAATGGTAGGTCCTATCGGCCCCACGAGCGTTAACGCACACCCGGCGATCCCTGCCATCCCAGAGCCGAACGCGAAGGCTTGAGCATCGACGCGCCGGGTCGAGATGCCAAGGCATGAGGCCATGCTGCGGTTTTGCATGACGGCTTGCATATTGCGCCCGCCACGGGTGTGGTATTGGTAGAAATAGATAATGGCGATACATACAATAACAAGGCCGATAATAAAGAGCCTCTTGTAGGGGAGCATCAGATCCGGGGTGAGGGCCAAGCCTCCTTCCAGCCATTCCGGCGCTTTGACGGCCACATTGGGGGCTCCGAAAATTTGCCGGGCTATCTGCTGCAGAACCAGGCTGACGCCCCAGGTCGCCAACAAACTATCAAGAGGTCTGCCGTACAGGTAACGGATCAAGACAGCCTCCAGCAGCCAGCCGATTCCGAATGCGACCGCGAACGCCACGCCGAGCGACAAGACAAAGTACCATCCGAACGCCGAAGCAGGCAAAAACTTTTGAAACAGCTGCTGTATTGTGTAAGCCATATAAGCGCCGATCATGATGAACTCTCCGTGTGCCATATTAATGACGTTCATTAATCCGAACGTAATTGCCAGACCGAGAGCGATCAGTAACAAAATGGAGCTTAACGAAACGCCGTTAAATAATTGCAATAGCAGTAAGCTCATTGGTCTCATCCTCCGTCATAAAACGGGGGACCGCCCGCTGGAAAGGGGGCAGCCCCGTTTTCAAATTCCAAGTTCGATTCATTCCCCGACAAAGTCTGCGACTATTTCTTGGTTACCTCTGCTCCCCAAGGGTAGGTTTTTAAGAATGGATCGGGCTTCACCGGCTGGCCGGAATTCCATACTTCCTTGATCATGCCGTCCGCCTGAATTTGGCCAATGCGCACAGTTTTGTACACGTGCTGGTTGTCTCCGTCAATTTTGACTTTGCCGCCCGGCGCGCTGAACTCAATGCCTTTGGCAGCTTCCTTGACTTTATCCACGTCTACGCTGCCGGCTTTCTTCACGGCTTCAGCCCACAGATAGACTCCGAAATAGCCTGCCTCGATCGGATCATCCGTCACACGGTCTTTGCCGTATTTCGCTTTATAGGCTTCGACGAATTTTTTGTTCTCCGGCGTGTCCGTCGTTTGGTAGTAGTTCCATGCCGTGTAGTGACCCTCCAGAACAGATGCGCCGATACCGCGAATTTCTTCCTCCGCAACACTCACGGACAAGGTAGTCAAATCCTTGGAAGAAATTCCCGCATCCTTCAGCTGTTTGAAGAAGGCTACGTTGCTGTCCCCGTTCAATGTATTAAATACGACATCCGGCTTCTCTTTCTTGATTTTACTGATGATCGTGTTGTAATCCGTATGTCCGAGCGGTGTATATTCTTCTGCGATCAGAGTGCCGCCTTCGGCCTTCAACTGTTCTTTGATGATTTTATTGGCTGTTCTCGGGAAGACGTAGTCGGAACCGAGCAGGAAGAACTTTTTGCCTTTATTTTGCAGCAGCCAGGTTACAGCAGGAACGATTTGCTGGTTCGTCGTTGCCCCGGTATAGAAAATATTGGGGGAGGCCTCCAGCCCTTCATATTGCACCGGATAGAAGAAGAGTCCTTTATTTTGCTCTACGACAGGAAGCACAGCCTTGCGGCTAGCCGAGGTCCAACCGCCGAAGATGACGGCCGCTTTGTCCTTCTGCAGCAATTTCTTCGTTTTCTCTGCAAAGGTAGGCCAATCCGACGCTCCGTCCTCGATAATCGGCTTGAGCTGCTTACCCAGGACGCCGCCTGCCTTATTAATTTCCTCGATGGCCATCAGCTCCGCATCTTTTACGGAAACCTCACTGATAGACATGGTGCCGGTAAGGGAATGCAGAATACCGACCGGAATGGTATCATCCTTTCCTGCATCTGAGCTGGCGGTTGCTGGGGTTGAGGATGGGGAGGCGGCCGGCTTGGTTTCGGTAGCGCATCCGGCCAGCAATGCCGAAATTGACATACAGACTGCCATAAGTACGGGAATTCCTTTTCTCTTTAATTTCATGACGATCCACTCCTTTTCAATTTTCATACCTGGTCGAAAGCCTGCCTCTAATGATTCAGTATGGTTTTCTAGATTGGGCTGGCCCATCGGGTGATTCATGATTCCAATGGCTATGTTTTGTATGTGGAAACATTTCTCACATGACATATCATAGTTCGCGTGTAACTTAAATGTCAATATACTTTACACAAAATATTTTATAATGCCTTATGTTCGTGTTTTAGTACTTAAAAACAATGAGAATATGTTGGTTATGAGTTAGTTATATGTGGATAGTCGTAAAATGTGAACTGAGTTTTGTTATAAAAACTAACATTTTAGTTTACAGGATATGAAAATGCGAATATAATAAAGGCAAAGATTCCCGAATATTCGTGTTTTTATGTTATGTAATATGACACAAGATCTTGGGGAGGAGTACTACCTATGCATTTAACAGAAAGAGAAAAAGAAAAATTGCTTATTACCGTAGCGGCTGACTTGGCCCGGAGAAGATTGCAGCGGGGTGTGAAGCTGAATTATCCGGAAAGCATCGCATTGATCACTTCGGAGATTATGGAAGGGGCTCGCGATGGGATGACCGTGGCTCAATTGATGCAGTATGGTACGACCCTGCTGTCCGCTGAGCAAGTTATGGAAGGTGTGCCGGAAATGATTCACGAGGTACAGGTCGAAGCGACCTTTCCCGATGGTACGAAGCTGGTGACCGTACATCACCCAATAGGGTATAAGCGGAAGGAGGCGAGAGAATGATTCCTGGCGAGTATCGTGTCCGTTCAGGGGACATGGAGCTGAATAAAGGAAAGAAAGCTGTGCGGCTTATCGTCACCAACCTGGGTGACAGACCTATTCAGGTCGGCTCTCATTATCATTTCTTCGAAGTGAATCGGGGTCTTTCCTTTGATAGGGAGAAGGCGTTCGGCATGAGGCTTGATATTCCGGCCGGTACGGCTGTAAGGTTCGAGCCCGGAGAGGAGAAGCCGGTCCAGCTTGTGGAATTGGGGGGTGACAGGCTTTCATTCGGGCTGAACGGGTTATCTCAGGGCAAGGCTGTGAACGGTTCGATGCCTGAAGAGGTCGGTCGGAGGCTGGAAGCATGGAAGGAGGGTACGCAACCGCATGGTGCTAATGAATCGTAGCGCTTACGCTCAAATGTTCGGTCCTACTGTCGGAGATTCCATAAGGTTGGCCGATACGGAGCTGTGGGCTCAAATTGAGAAGGATTATACCGTATATGGAGATGAATGCAAATTCGGCGGCGGTAAGGTGATTCGCGATGGTATGGGACAATCGAGCCGGCATACCCGGGACGAAGGCGTCCTCGATACGCTGATAACCAATGCCGTTATCATCGATCACTGGGGGATCGTAAAAGCCGATATCGGGATTAAAGACGGGATCATTACAGCTATCGGCAAGGCGGGAAATCCCGATGTCATGGACGGCGTTCATCCCGGCATGATCGTCGGAGCCGGGACGGAAGTGATAGCGGGGGAAGGGAAGATCGTAACGGCCGGCGGTATTGATACTCATATTCATTATATTTGTCCCCAGCAGATCGAAACGGCCCTGGCCTCCGGTGTGACCACCATGATAGGAGGGGGTACCGGACCTGCGGCGGGAACGAGCGCCACGACATGTACTCCGGGCAAGTGGCATATGTATCGGATGCTGGAGGCGGCTGAAGCGTTTCCGATGAACCTCGGCTTCACCGGTAAAGGCAATGCAGCCTTTACTGAACCGCTGGTTGAACAGGTAGAGGCGGGAGCCATCGGGTTAAAGCTGCACGAAGACTGGGGAACCACGCCGGCGGCTATCGACGCTTGCCTTCGGGTTGCGGACCGCTTTGACGTTCAGGTAGCCATTCATACCGATACCTTGAATGAATCCGGTTTTGTGGAAGATACGCTGGCAGCCATAGGCGGCCGTACCATTCATACGTACCACACGGAAGGTGCCGGCGGGGGCCATGCCCCGGATATCATCAAGGCAGCGGCGGAGTCCAATGTGCTGCCGTCCTCCACGAATCCGACCCGGCCGTATACGATTAATACGGTAGAGGAGCACCTGGATATGCTGATGGTGTGCCATCATCTGGACAGCCGAATTCCGGAGGACGTCGCCTTCGCAGACTCCAGGATCCGGCCGGAGACGATAGCCGCGGAAGACATTCTTCACGATATGGGTGTGTTCAGCATGCTGAGCTCGGACTCCCAGGCCATGGGCCGGGTAGGGGAGGTCATTCTCCGTACGTGGCAGACGGCGGATAAGATGAAGAAGCAGCGCGGGCATTTGCCGTCGCCGGATGAACTTCAGGCAGCGAATGCCGATGACGGCGAAGCGGGTGAGCAGGATAATTTCCGCATTAAACGCTATATTGCCAAATATACCATCAATCCGGCCATCACCCATGGGGTAGCGCATCTTGTAGGATCCGTCGAGCCTGGGAAGCTCGCCGATCTGGTCGTCTGGAGCCCCATGTTCTTCGGGGTTAAGCCCGAGCTGGTGCTCAAAGGGGGGATGATCGCTTATGCCCAAATGGGAGATCCCAATGCATCCATTCCGACTCCCCAGCCGGTATTCGGCAGGCCCATGTTCGGTTCCTACGGCAAAGCACTGAAGCATTGCATCACCTTCGTTTCCCAGGCTGCTTTTGATAAGGGAGTACACAACGAGCTAGGGCTGCAAAAGCGGGTCGAGCCGGTGAAAAACTGCCGTTCCGTTACCAAGAAGGATATGATTCATAACGGCGAAACCCCTGGAATAGAGGTGAATCCTGAAACCTATGAAGTCAAGGTGGACGGCAAGGTCATCACATGCGAGCCGGCGGATGTGCTTCCGATGGCCCAAAGGTACTTTTTATTTTAAATAATGAAGTAACTAGGATTCGGGAGGAGGAACCACGAATGGAGACGGACTCTTCTACGCCATCATGGCTCTCTTATGTGCAGCTTCTTGATTCTGCGCTCCCAATCGGCGGCTTCTCGCACTCGTTTGGATTAGAAACTTTGGTGCAGCTGGGTATGGTTCAACGGCCGGAGCAGCTTCGCGAATATATTGAAACGATGCTGAAGCATAGCTGGGCTCCTGTAGATGCTCTTGCGGTCAAAGCGGTTTATCAGTATGCGCCTGAGGAGGCTTGGCCGTCGCTTTGGAAGGTCGACCGAATGCAGCATGTTCAGCGTATCGCGATTGAAACGAGGGAAGGCGTGCTCAAAATGGGGCGCCGTTTGAGTCAGCTGGCTCAAGCCGTTCATCCTGAGCTGCCCTGGGAACCGCTGCAGGAAGCGATTCGAGCCAAGCATTGCTTTGGTACGCATCCGCTGATTCACGGATGGGTCACTTATCATTTGAAGGTACCGCTCGATATGGCGGCGGAAGGGTATTTGTATACATGTGCAATGACTTCTATTAACAGCGGGCTGAGATTGATGTCCATTGGCCAAACCGAGGGCCAGCGCCTGCTTGGGCAGCTGCTTCCTGTGATCTCGCGTTCTTGGCGGGAAGTCAGCCATTTGGATGTGCTCGATGACGGTTATTCCAATACCCCGTCAGCCGATATTGCCATGATGCGCCACGAATCTCTCTATTCACGATTGTTTATGTCATAGCCGTTAGCTCTCAATAAAACAGGTTCAACATTTAAAAGGAGGAATTGTCTATGTGTCAAGGAGGAACGCATCATCATCACCACCAATGGGAAACACCGCAACGTGACCGTCAGGAGCGCCCGATGCGAATCGGTATCGGAGGGCCTGTTGGTTCGGGCAAAACGGCTCTGGTAGAGCGATTGGCCCGCAAGCTGAACGACAGATACAGCATAGCCGTCATTACTAACGATATTTATACCAAGGAAGATGCCAATATCCTGATTCGGTCGGAGGCTTTGCCTGCGGAACGGATTATAGGGGTGGAAACCGGAGGATGCCCGCATACCGCGATACGCGAGGATGCATCGATGAATTTCGAAGCGATTGAGGAGCTGGAAGCCCGCTTCTCCCATCTGGACATCATTTTCATTGAAAGCGGCGGGGATAATCTGGCCGCAGCCTTCAGTCCGGAGCTGGTGGATCGCTTCATCTATATTATCGATGTGGCGCAGGGAGAGAAGATCCCCCGCAAAGGGGGGCCCGGCATCATCCGTTCCGACATGCTCGTCATTAACAAGATCGACTTGGCTCCTTATGTCGGAGCGAGCTTGGCTGTAATGGAAGAGGATACGCTTAGAATGCGCGGCGAACGGCCGTTTGTATTCTCCAATTTGTTCGGCGGGCAAGGTCTGGACGAGATCGTGCAATGGATTGAGAAGGAATATCGTCATGCCTAGAGTAACTGGCCGTGTGTCTGCATCCTTCACCGATGTGAATGGTGTCACGCGGCTCGGAGACCGGTATCATTCATATCCGCTGAAGATCGCAAAGGCCTTTCCGTTTGACGAAGGACAGCTCGGGGTTTACCTCATGGACGCGTCGCCGGGCATTATGTCCGGTGATGCTTACGAGCTGGATTGGCGCTTTGGCCAGAACACCAAAGTATATGTAACGAACCAATCCTATACCAAGGTACATCCCAGGTTTCGAGATGCGGAGGGTCAGGGTTTGCACGAGCCGAGCCGGCAAACCCAGAAGCTTCATCTGATGGAGGGCAGCTATGTCGAGTATATGCCGGAGCCGCTGATGCTGTATAAAGACGCTTGCTTTAACAGCTTGACCGAGGTTCGGATGGAAAAGTCCTCGACGCTGATTGCCTCCGAGATGGTTTGCCCCGGCCGGACACACCGGGGAGAGCTGTTCGAATATGAACAGTATAAGAACGAATTCCACGTATATTACGACGATGAATGGATTTTTTGCGGAAGGCAGAGAATACAACCGAGCGTACAGTCATTGAAGGGCATCGGCAGCTGGGGGAATTACACGCATTACGGAACCCTGTATGTGTTCAGCGAGGAGGCGGATGCCTCTTTCGCGGAGGCTCTGCTGGAATATTTGGACCAAATAACCGGATTAGCTGCGCCCGCGCCTCGTATGTCTTCTTTATTTTACGGGGTAAGCCGTTCCTGCCGGTTGGGCGTTCTGGTCTCCGTGCTGGGGTTTAAAGGATATGAGGTTCAGGAATTTCTGGAAAAGGCCTGGAGGTTTTCACGAAGTCGTATATTTTCAGCCGAGCCTTTAGTTATACGCAAATAATAGTAGGAAATACTAAGAACAATAGGTAGAAATATCGACAATCTGGAGTCACGAATGTGACTCTTTTTTGACATTCAGGGCTTCCTGCTAAGCATCTGAATCCGCTTCGAAGCCTGGGAGAAGCTTTTTGGAGGCTTACATCGCCCGGATAAAGGCTGCTTTTTCAACGGCGGATGATTTCCTGCACAGGAATTAATAAGGAGCTTAAAGTTTATATATCGACAATATTTTGAACTCGGGGTCTGCTTTGTTGTCAAACCGGTCCCGTGTTGATATTATTAAATAGACAAATCGGAGGACATTGGGTTCCTCCTTCATCTTTGTTTGAACATATAAGTTTTCTTCCGGGAAAACTTTAAGGGGGTAATAAATGTGGAAGAGCAATTAAGGCTAGACCTTCCTGCGGAGGGAATAGCAGCTGCGTCGGAAACAAAACTGGAAACCACTCAACATGATCCCGTTACTTGGAGAGATTTCGTTCAGCTAGCCAAACCGGGAATTATTTTTTCTAATTCCATTACGGCATTCGGCGGGTTCTGGGTTGCATCCGGATGGAATGTCAATTGGCTGCAATTGTTGTATACCATGATCGGAACCGCTTTGGTTATGGCTTCCGGTTGTGTGCTTAATAACTACTTGGACCGTGACATGGATGTTAAAATGGCCCGTACGCAGAAGCGTGCCCTTGCAACCGGCAAGTTATCTCCTCAAGTGGTATTGGCTTACGGCATTATCTTGGGAGTTATCGGCCTGGCAGGATTATTCTTTCTCGTTAATCCAATGTCTGCGCTGCTCGGCATGATCGGATTGTTCGTCTACGTATGGATTTACACCGCATGGTTCAAGCGCACCTCGGTTTGGAGCACCTTTGTCGGCAGCTTTTCCGGTGCAATGCCTCCGGTCATCGGCTACTGTGCCGTTCATCCGACCCTTGATGCCGGGGCGTTGATCTTGTTCGGTATTTTGTTCTTGTGGCAGCCGCCGCACTTCTGGGCACTCGGTATTCGTCGTATGGAGGAGTACCGTGCAGCGGGATTTCCGCTTCTGCCGGTTGTTAGAGGCACTTATGTGACCAAAATCAGTATGATGCGCTATATCGTGCTGCTGGTTCCGGTATCTCTGCTGCTTTACGTTTACGGCTACGTCAATGTGTTCTTTTTCATCGCAGCAGCGGTTATGGGCTTGTATTGGGCATTCCTCTCCATGAAAGGATTTAAAGCGGAGGATGAAGTGCTATGGGCGAAAAAAACGTTCATTTACTCCATCAATTATTTGACGCTGATGTTCATTATCATGGTCATTACAACAGTGAAGCAAGGATAATGTACCACCGGGAGTTTAGGTGATAGGCAAGTACTAATCCCATGGCAGCATGGGATATTTTTTTTGAGAAAAGAGGGAGTCCGAAGGTGAACGCCAAAGCCCAAAGCAATGCATTCAAAATTATCGTCATGGTTATACTTCTCGCCATGATCGGAACGTTCAGCTACATGCTGTTAAAAGGAAAGGAAGAAAAAATGGGCGTCATCAAAAAAGCGCCTGATTTCAAGCTCGAAAACATCGACGGCAAGCAGGTCGGATTGACGGATCTTGAAGGCAAGTCGAAGCTTGTTTATTTCTTCTTCTCTACCTGCCCGGACGTGTGTCCTCCTACTACGTACTCGCTGTCCAAGGTACAAGATGAGCTCATCAAGAAAGGCGTCTTTGGGGATAAAACCGCCATCGTATCCATCTCATTCGATCCGACCAAAGACACGATCGCTCAGCTGAAGGAATTTTCGGGACGGTATCATGCCGATCCGAAGGGCTGGTATTTCCTGCGCGGAGATGAAGCGGCCACGATGGATCTGGCTAACAAGTTCGGCGTGATGGTTGTGAAGGATCAGCAGGGCAATTTTACTCATAATAATGTCATTCTTCTCGTAGACAAAAAAGGGGATCTAAGAACGTATTACAACGGCAACGACGCAGATCTTAATATCGACCGAATTGTTCAGGATATGATCACATTGAGCAAAGAGTAGAAAGGCAGCAGGGAGTCAAGGCATGACATACTTTACACATATCTTAATGAACAACGTAATCCCGCTATCGGTCATGATCGCATTGGGAGCTATTTTATACCGGGCGTTCAAGCTGGACATCAAGACATTATCCAAGCTTAATTTTTATTTATTTTCGCCAGCACTTGTCTTTAAAATGCTATACGAATCGACGCTGACGTTTGGGCTTCTGGTCCAAACGCTTGCTTTTTTCGCTTTGTTTTTCATTGCCATGTTCATTCTGGTTGAAATCGTTATCCGTATGAGGGGCTATCAGGGCGGGATGGTACCGGCGATGCGCAACAGCGTTATTTTTTATAACAGCGCCAATTATGCTATTCCGCTTAACCAACTGGTCTTTGTCGGAGATGCGTTCACACTCTCGATCCAAATCATCATTATGATGATGCAAAATTTGCTGCCGAATACCTATGGTATCTACAGCGTTAATGCTCATAAAAAGGATACGAGACAGACGCTGAAGACCATCTTTTCTCTGCCGGTCATTTATATGATACCGATCGCCTTCATCATGCGCTGGCTTCATATTCCTGTGCCGGAACCGGTTTATGCGCCGATCAATTATGTATCCAACGCCTTCATAGCAACAGCATTGATAACTCTTGGCGTTCAATTGGGCAGCATGAAATGGAAGCTCAAGCTGTCCGATGTGATGCTGTCGAACGTGCTCCGGCTCTTGGTTGGGCCTGCGGTCGGATTTGCCATCGTCTGCTTGATGGGCATCCATGGGATTATGGCACAGGCATTGGTTCTATCCTGCTCTGTACCGACTTCCTTAAGCAGCGTGCTGATTGCCGTAGAGTATGATAATGAACCGGAATTTTCCTCTCAAGTCGTATTTTCTTCTACTATCTTCAGTATTTTTACAGTGACTATGGTCATCTATCTAATGA
The DNA here is from genome assembly GCF_039543185.1 of Paenibacillus vulneris. NCBI lineage: Bacteria > Bacillati > Bacillota > Bacilli > Caryophanales > Paenibacillaceae > Paenibacillus > Paenibacillus vulneris. The sequence goes on from NZ_BAABJG010000003.1 coordinate 565,647, forward strand.
AGTTCATTGCATAGGTACTGGTTATATAATCAATGCGTTTTATAACGATGTCGGGTAATTCAGAGCCGGGTCCTGGGGCGGGTATATAATGTACTCCTCCAAACCGGCTTTTTCTAATTGCTGGATTAAATATTCATCCGGTGTGCCTTCCACTCCAGCATAGCCCCGTCTGGTATAAATTTGTTCTGCGTCGGGGAACGTATCTCTTAGAATCGCACGGATTTTTTTGCCTGAGGAATCATTGTCCGTGAACAGATAGACCTCGCTGGTACCGACCTTTTTCTTTAAATCCTCCAGACGATCGGTATTTAAAGAGCCGAAGGTGCACAGAATCGTCACTTCCTCCATTAAGAGCCGCCGCAGTCTACTCTTGTCGTTTTTGCCTTCTACAATGATCGCTATACTCATCGCCATCCTCCTGCTCTCCGAAATCGGCTTCTTCTGTAGTATATCCAGTTTTGTCACTGGTTCCAAGCGGGGCATCATATAATTTCCCAGGAAATGTCGAAATTTGCGCTTTCAGATCATGAAGGGGCGAGGGTTCGGCAAGGGCTTGCGCCGGAGAAGGATTGACGAGAGAAGAGGTAACACTTATAATGTAATTAGCAACTATAAAATAGTAAGTTTATTACTCGACATGTTGTGGTTAGTCTGAATAGGAGGGGTTATTAATGAAGCTGACGATTTATCCACCGGCTAAGCAGGCAAAGGGAGCGTTTGACGGAGGGAAGATTACGGAGCTGAAGCCTATCGGGTTTCCGGGGGAAGGCTCGGCTGTAAAGCGAATCGGTCCGTTATTTTACTGGGCATGGGCGCATGCGCCGGAAGAAGGGTATATCCCGATGCACCCCCATCAGGCTTTTGAAATTATTACGTACATGATTCATGGTCATGCTGAGCATTCCGACTCATTAGGTACACAGAGCCGAGTGGCAGCCGGAGGGGCGCAAGTCATGCAGACCGGGTCGGGGGTTTCCCATAGCGAACGGTTTATCGGTCCTGATTCGGAAGGGTTTCAGATCTGGTTCGAGCCTTATATTAAGGAAGCTTTGCTGCGTACGCCGACTTATCATCAATATGATCACGAGCATTTCCCGGCTGCCGTATCGGATGGGGTAACCGTCAAAACGGTGATAGGTGAGGGGGCTCCTGTTCAGCTGGTTGCCGATGCGTGTATGTGGGACGTAGAGCTTGCCACGGGTAAAGCCTACTCTCATACTCTCTCTGCAGGACGCACGCTGGCAGCGCTGGCGGTTCGCGGCGATGGGGAGTGGACCGGGGCAGGGGAACCGGCGGCATTTCACCATAGAGACTTTTCGGTGCTGGAAGCCGATTCCGGACATGCGTCCGAGGTTACGGTGAAGACAGAAGCAGGATTGCGTCTGCTGTTGATTGAAGTACCCGGCAATGTGGATTACCCGTTGTACCAAAAGAGATGAGCAGATGTATCCGAATGTAAACATTCCTCAGCGGAAATAAAAGGACGGCCTGACATTGTGTCAGGCCGTCTTATTTCATAGAGAAGAAATGGAGAGTGGAGAAAACTGGTGCCTAGTTAATGAAATTCGCTTTCCTCAGCAAGCGTTTCAGCATTGCAGCAGATTGTGCGCGAGTAGCTTGTTTCGTAGGAGCAATAGTCGTATCGGTCATGCCGTCTACGATGCCCGCCTCGATAGCTTCGGCCATTTCCTGCTGAGCCCAAACGATTTGGTTCGAGTCGCTGAATTTAGCGAGCAGCTGTGCTTGACGATCCGAGGATACGTCCGGTTTAGCGCCTGCATAAGCCAGTGCGCGTACTACCATAGCAGCCAGCTCTTCGCGGTTGATAGGCTGGTTCGGTCTGAAGGTGTTGTCTTCGTAGCCATCAATGATTTTAGCATTAACAGCTGTTGCAACGACACTGGAGAACCAGTCTGTGGAAGCTACGTCCTTGAAGGAGCTTGCTCCTGTGTTTTGGTCAAGACCCAATGCGCGAACGACCAATGCTGCGAATTCTGCGCGGGTGATGCTGCGTTCAGGCTCGAAAGTCGTGTCAGTAACACCGTCAATGACGAGCTTGTTAGCAAGTAAATCGATGTAGGATTGTGCCCAATGGCCTTTGCTATCTGCAAAGCTTTTATTCAATTCAATAACAGTATAAATGCTGTTGCTGTTGCGTTTGATTGTAGCTACGCTGCTGTCTTCCGAAGAAGAGAACAAAGCAGGCACGAAGCTGAGCTTTTTGCTGGTTGGATCGAATACAACGGCAGTTGCTTTGGAAGAATCAACTGCTTTTGCAAGTGAAATCGTACGGCTGATGTAGTTGCTGCCCAGGTCGATTGCTTGGGATTTATCATCTTGGCCGACGGCTTCCAGAGTAAAGTCGACGGAATCGCTTGCTACAGTAGCGCCTAATGCAGCTGCAGCCGCTTTAATGTCGCTTACGTTCGTGTCGCTTGCCGCTTTGATTCCCACTTTGATGAACATGTCGTCCGTCGTAATGGAAAGCTTGCTTGCAAGGTCACTCAAATTCAGTACATAAATAGGAAGCGTATAAGTTCCTTTGCTGCCGGTGATTTTCAGCGCTTTATTCTTGTCGCCTACAAAATCAACTAGAGCTTTGGCTGGAATGAGGGCAATGTCGCCGCTCAATACCAATTCAACAACGTCGTTGTTAGTCAGCGCGGTTTTCAACGTATTAGCGTCGATAGATCCATCGGAAGGAACGCTGATGCTCGGTCCGGATGGAATATATCCGCCGCCACCACCGCCGCCGTGGCTACCACTGCCGCTTCCGCTGCTGCCGGTCGTGTTATAAACCGTATGATAGACGGAATCCGTTACTTTTTCCAGCAGGTTCAAATATTGATAATAAGGAACGTTGGACAAAGAGAAATTGTAAGTGTACACACCCTCATATACGCTATATGTAGCGGAGTTGGCAGTACCTACATAGGTTCCGTTCGGGTCATACAGGTACACCTGCGCATTCACGCTGTATACATCGGAATAGACCGAACCGGAAACGGTGCCGTTGCGGTAAGTCACGTCTTTAAAACCGGTTGCCGCAAAAGCTAGAACGGGCAGTAATGCCGAGATGAGCATCATCAATACGGTTACTTGCGCCGTCTTTTTAAAGACAGCTGGCTTCATGAATGGTTCACTCCTATCTTTACCTGAAAAATGGTTTGAATGGCCGGTAGGCTCCTGCATCGAATACTTTCACCTCCTCCTTGCGAATTCTCAATTACAAACGTTCGAAAGCATTTCTTCTTTTGGGGTGGTCCCCGTGTGGAAATTTAATCCATGTGGAATATTCCCTCCCCTTAAGCTGAAACACATGCTCGATCCTAACCTTGCTTTACCCCGCTTTAATGACAATGAAACAAAAAAGAAAAAACCGTCCTTATCGGACGGTTGGTATGCCATGTTACTTAAAATTAATAAAAGCAGCCTCTCAGAACGATGACCAAAAGAATGAAAAGGACCAGGATTACAGCTGTGGAAGTCCAGATGCCTCCTACTTCACCGACTCCTCCCATTGAATTCACCCCCTCAATCTGAAAAGTACTCTCCTGACATGATTTATAGTATGTAGGAGAGGGGGGAAGGTCTGTGCGTTGACCCATTTACGGCAAATTATGTGGGTGCGTATTAGGCGGTAAATGTAGTGGAGAGATGATTATCAGGCCTCGACAGGTTTGAACGTCTTGAGGGGGAGCAGACAGAGAGCGAGCATCAGGCAGAGGAACGCCATAAAGAACGGGGAAGTATGGCTTCTCCAATGTCCGGCAACAATGGGTCCTATAAAAGCTCCGATAGAATAGGAAATCGATAAAAATGAAAAAATGCGGCCGTACCGCTTGGCGCTTGAAAGAGCAGCCAGCAAGGAAGCGATGGATGGATATATGACTCCTTTGGCCATGCCGATCATGAATAAAGAGACATGAAGGGGAATCGGCCAATTCACGGACATGCCGAAAAAGATAAAGGCCAATGCAAGGCTCCCCATGCTGGTTCGCAGAAAAGGCGAGATCCGGTTAATAAACAGCATGCTGAGCGTTACCAGCGCTCCAAGGCTGACTAGAGAAAACAAAATTCCCGAAGTCAGAATCGATTGGCTCGCTTCCTTCATAAGCGGAAGCTCGAAAAATAAAATCCCTTGTGAACAGGAGAGTGCGAGAGGAATGCCAAAAAACAGCCAAGGGACCCCTTGCTTCCCGATGTCCTGAACGGATGGGTCTGCGTTTTCCGTTGAGGCCGGAAGAGCTTCGTGTCCATGTATGGATGCGGCCAGGGAAGTTTCCCGATAGGCCGGTTCTTTAACGCCGAATATCGCCAATACCCCGGTAATAATAAGAAGCCACCCGAGAAGGTTGAACGATTGGACAAAGCCCAGCTTGGCTACCAGATAAGCGCCTGCAGCCGGACTCAGCACGGAGGCCATCGTATGAACGAAGCCGTTGCCTGCCATCAGCTTGCTCTGCTGCACCTTATCCTTGGCGATTTTGGCGAGCATAGATAGGCAAGCAGGCGACAGGAAGGCCAGTACGAAGCCGCTGACCGATCGGATGTAGAGCAGCTGCCACGGATCGGTAACACGGGATTGAACTAATAGCAGGATACCTGCTACAATCAGGCTAAACACAATAAACCGTTTGCTGCCATACTTATCGACACCGTAGCCTGCCAGCAGGTTTCCGGGAAGATGAGTAATGGAATACACACCTAATATAAGTCCAATGAAGGATGGGACGGCACCGAGAGAAATAGCGAACGGCGACAAGATGGGGTATTGTGCATGGAGATCGAAAAAGGCGACAAACATAAACAAATACAGCCATATTGCGGTTTTCAACATCTTCACCTCGTATCTCATGTTTGTGAATCGGTTCAACGGAATGCCTTATCATTACTTGTACGTGACGAGCCTTAGGGTTAGTACCATTATTTTGCAACCCTTTGCGCCGGCGTACGTACAATTCATCGATACGCGTGTTTCGTGATCAAGAAAGGCGGCTTACAGTGGATCCGGTTATTCTTATGTTGCTAGCACTTATCGTCCTCATCGCTTTATTGCGATTGCGATCCACCTACCGCAAGGCAAGACGGGCGGACAAGTCGGAGCATATCCAACAAAGGCTTGCGGAGCTAAGGCGCCGTAGAGAAGAAGACAATCAGTAAGGGCAATCAGGGGAACAAAAAAAGGTTACGCTTAGAGGAGAGATGGAAGTTGGATTTTTTAATGTCGTTTTTGCAGGATCGTTGGTTTATTATTGTCGGCGCGATCATCGTTTTGTTTTTGGTTATTAAAATTGTAAAAACCGTCGTGAAATGGATTATCGTACTGGCTGTACTTGCGGGGCTGTTCTACTACGGAGCAGATTATAAGGATCAATTGATGGAGATGGGAACCGCAGTGACGGCGGAGGCGAAGAATCAAGCCTTGAAGGCGATTTCCGGGGAAATGAAGGACGCACAGTACAAGCAGAACCCGGACGGTACCTTTACCGTAACGACAAAAAGCTTGAAGCTCGAAGGCAATCCGGAATCCAATGAGGTTAAGGTTACCTTCATGAATCAGACCTTCACCATGAAAATGGATGATGTCATTAACGCGCTTATCGAACAAGCCAAGAAAAATACGAAGATTTAACCCTGCAGCTTGCAGCGGAATACAAGTGAGGTGAGAATGTGACGGATTGGATCGGCGTTATCGGATCGACCAACTGGATAACCCTGCTATTAGCGGCCACGTTACTAGTTTCCGTTATCCAAGGGATGTTTCGCGGAGCCTCCTCCTCTGCACGCCATTTGATGCTGATGGTAGCTGAGGCCGTCGCCGTCGTTGTTAGTGTGCTTCTTGCCTGGCGGATAGCTTCCTGGCTGTCGCCGAAGGTGCAGGCATGGCTAATCTCGCTTCAGTTGGTCATTCCTGCAACGGATATAGGCTTCTTCCAGCAGCTGTATTATACATTTATGACAAGTGTGAGGGATTTTACGCTGCTGCGTTACGGCGTACTGTTCGTCCTTGGGTATATGCTGCTGAAGCAGCTGCTGTATCGGATCATCGATCCCGTCATGGACGGCTGGGTCGCCGAGACATTAAGACATGATGCGCGTCGCCGGGGCGGGGGGCCTACCTTGATCAGCAGCATTCTTGGCGGGGTTATCGGCTGCGTGACCGGGCTTGGCCGCTCGCTGCTTATTATAGCCGTGCTGTTCATCGCTGCCACATTATTTCCACAGACACCGGCGGCCAACTACATCCAGGCTTCGGACTTATATCAAAAAGGTGCCAACGAGATCATTCGTCCGGTAACCGGGGATTTTCTCGCAAGCCGGCTGCCTGTGTTTACCAGAGCGGTCGAACAGGAATTCGATAATATCCTGCAGCGCAAGTATGAGGTGCTGGATGCCAAAATTCCCAATAATATCGCTGAGGCTGCCAAAGAGATTACAGCCAAAGCCGGGACGGACGAGGAAAAGGCTCGTCTGCTGTACCGCTATGTAGGGACGCGGATTCAGTATGATTGGGATAAAGTCAACCTGTATGAGCAGCAGAGGATTTGGAAGGAGCAAACGCCGGAAGAAACCTTTGCGACGAAGAAAGGCGTATGTATCGATTTTTCCCGCTTGTATGCGGTAATGGCCCGTTCCGCCGGTCTTGATGTGAAGGTAGTGACGGGGCTTGGCTATGACGGGCGCGGCGGATATGGTCCTCATGCCTGGAATGAAGTCTATTTGTCGGAGAGCAAGAAATGGGTGCCGCTGGACTCGACCTGGGTCGCCAGCGGAGGCAATTGGTTTAACCCGCCGAATTTTAATGAAACGCACATTCGTGAAGCTTAGCTTAAGAAGGCCGGACCTCTCCGATGCGTATGGGGGAGTGCCGGCTTTTTCTCTTTCGGGCAAAGTATGATAAACTAGAGAGGATTCGCATTTTTGGCGGAATATTGTCGAAAATAAGCGTTTTTATGGATGTTCTTGGGAGAAATACGGCAAAGGAGTACATTCGGATGTTACCAAAACCAATAGAAGCGTATAAAGCCGTCTTTTTTGACGTAGGGGATACGCTGATGACGATACCGGCATCAAGAATTATTATGCAGCAATTTCTGGCAAGCCGTTCCCTTCATCGGGGGGAGGAGCAGGTGGGGGATCTGTTCACCGAAGCGTTCCGGCTGTTTTACTACGGGAAGCAGCTGGATCCTTTTGAAGCATGCACGCCGGAATCGGACCGGGCTTTCTGGATGAAGATTTATCACTACATATTGGAAAAGCTCGGCGTTCATGAGGAAGATTGGACCGAGGACCAGATTCACGAATGCTGCCACGGACTTTATGATTTATTCACAGGACCGGAGCCATACCAATTGTTCGAGGATGTCCAGGAAAGCATTGCTGCGCTGAAGGATCGGGGATTACGCCTGGGTATTATTTCCAACTTCGCTGCAACGCTGCCCGATATTCTGGAGCATAAAGGCATTTTGCATCATTTTGACCCTGTTATTGTGTCCACACTGGTCGGCTTGGAGAAGCCGGACCCGGCCATATTCCACCTGGCACTGGAGCGTTCCGGCTTATCGGCGGCCGATGTGCTCTATGTAGGGGATCATGATTTGAACGATATTTGGGCGCCGAATCAGGCGGGTATCGATGCTGTCAAAATCAAACGTTACGATTATCACTCGGGCATTGGCATTCATTCATTACGTGAGCTGCTCGGGTAATAGTAAAGGAGCTGTCACATCATGAGAAAGTCCATGTCGACGGATGATCCGCAAAAGCATGAAACGAACAAGCGGCGTCATTTTACCGTTCGGATTAATTTATTGTTCTTCTGTACGTTCTTTTTATTTTCCGTCCTTATTGTCAGACTCGCTATTCTTCAATTCGTAGAGGGCAAGCAGCTGAAGGCTGCAGAGGCCCAGACGACCAAGCGGGATACGCCGATCGCCCCGATACGCGGCAACATCTTCGATAGCAACGGGAATCCTCTGGCTTACACCAGCTCCACGCAGTCGCTCTATTTTCGGATGGAATCCGACCAGAAGAAGGATGAGGTTATTGCCTTGGCCAAAAGGCTGGAGGAATTGTTCAAGCAGTTCGGCGATCCTGCCAAGGCTCCTTTGACGGCGGCGGATATTATTAAAGCGATGGACGTCGGGTATGATCTGGACAAAAATTCCACCACAGCCCCAAGCTACTCCTTCGTTCCGCGGCGGATTAAATCGGGCTTGACGGACAAGGAGATCGCTTTTTTGCTGGAGCATCGGGACGAGCTGAAATGGCTCGAGGTTATGGAGGAAAGTGTCCGGAACTATGATCCTTCGCAAATCGCGGTTCAGCTTGTCGGGTACATGAGGCCGTTTTCTCAGGCAAGAGAGCCTAAGAACGGACTTGATTTCTATAAAAATAAAAACAATACCGAGGGATACCTGGATACAGAGGATGTCGGGTATGACGGTATCGAGCTGATGTATCAGGAGGAATTGCGCGGGAAGAACGGGATGAAAACCTATCCTGTCAACGCGTCCCAAAAAATCATCGGAAAGGTCTCTATTGAACCGCCTAAGAAAGGCAACAATCTGATCTTGACGATTAATAAAGATATTCAGCAGGTCGCCCAAAAGGCGATTATGGACCAATTGGCTTATGCGAAGTCCGCTACAGCCCGCGCCTCGCATTACGGCTATGCGCCTAATGCCAGGGCCGGCTATGCCGTCGCTATGGAAGTCGACACAGGGCGGGTCGTGACTATGGCCAGCATGCCGGATTATTATCCCGGCGTATGGAGCGGAGGGCTGTCCTCGGAGGAATACCGCCGCATCCAGCCTTTTATTAACAACGGCACCATAACGACCGCTTATCCGGATTATCCGGAAAACGAATTGAAAAATCACCCGACCTCCATCGTTTATGTCGGTTCCATCATTAAGCCGCTGTCCGTGCTGATAGGGTTAAACGAAGGATTGTTTGGAGTGAACACGACCTATAACGATACAGGGGAGTTCACCTACGGTAAAGATAACAACGCCAAGCTGACCAACTCGGACCGTGCGGCTTACGGACCGATTAATGCAGCGGACGCCATCTGGCATTCGTCGAATACGTTCATGTCGGCAATGATCGGTAATCCGCTGTACATGCGCAGCGGCCAAAAGGCCGTCGACATTTGGGAGTCCTACTTGAACAAGTTCGGACTCGGCGTCCTGACGGGCAGCGGATTGCCGCGAGAATCGGCGGGGATCAGCGAATTCAAGACGAATACGAAGGAGACGCTGCAATCCCGGATGGTCTACGCATCCTGGGGCCAGAACGAGAAATATACGACGCTCCAGATGGCGCAGTACGCAGCAACGCTCGCCAACCGCGGCAAAAAAATGAAGCCGCTCCTGGTCGACAAAATCGAAACCTACGACTTCCAGCCGGTTAAGGAAATGAAGCCGGAGGTGCTGGAGGAAACGACGTTCCCTAATGCATACTGGGATTCGATTACCAGGGGGATGCTTAAGGTTAATGTGCAGGGCTTCGAGGGCTTCCCTTATTCGGTGGCCCGCAAAACGGGTACGTCCACCCAATCGGTCGGCGGCAAAATGATCGACAATGCGGTCTTTATAGCCTATGCGCCTGCCGAAAAGCCGAAGCTTGCCGTAGCGGTCGTCGTACCGGAGGGCGGCTTCGGGGCGTGGAACGCGGCTCCGATTGCGCGCAAAATTTTCGATGCTTACGATCAAGCTTACGGTCTGGACGGTGTGCCTAAAGGCAAGCAATCGGAAACTCCCAAGCCGTAAGCTCTCATCTAAAAAAGTGTTAGAAGTCGCACATACAACCAAGGGGTAGCGTAGTAATCTGTAAAGAACAGATCATTACTATCCTTGGAGGTGCGAAGAACCATGAACATGCACGACAAGCCGGAGGCTGCGTCGGTAACCGCTCATCCTAACGGGCTTTACGAGCTGGTGGACCGTTTGAAGCTGGAGCATGCCGAGTTAATGCAGGTGCTGCTGAAAATGAAAGAGCAGTCGATCCAAGCCGAGCAGGAAGCCGACAAGGGCAAGGCAAGGGGAACGCTGGTGCATTTGAGGCTGTGGGCGATGGCTTTTCAGGAGGAGCTGGACCGCCATTCCAAATGGGAGGAAGAGGTGCTCTACCCATTCTTGAATGTCTATTTCCATAAGCAGAACAAGCCGACGATCGTACCTTCCTTATGGATGCTGGAGAAAGACCATGAGCGGGCGATGGATCATTTGAGCTCGTTCTTCAGAGCCGTTCACGCGCTCAAGCCGGATTCGGACGCGATGCAGATCAAACGCGCCGGAGCTTATTTGACCCAGGCTTGTCGTATCCTTATCGATCATCTGGAGAAGGAAGAGGAGTTTGTTTTTCCTTTGACGGAGCGGGTACTCACCGATATCGATTATTTATTTTCATGAGCCCTATAAAGTGAGGGGCGAATCTGAACCTGGCATTTTGCGGGTAAACCCAAAATGTATTCACTCTATATTATTAAAAAAAGGGGCGCTTTTTTAGCGCTCCCGTGTTGTTTAGAAACCTGTTTTGCGAGAACTATGCTATATGGAGGTGGGGGATGCCTCGGAAGAGTTTACGTCCGCCTTTGAAACCCGTGAAAATACCGCTCAACATGATCACCTTTCACGGGTTTCAACAGCGGCTGGAGGGGCATATCCCACTGGAGTAGATTGTCATAGTTTAATTTCTACGGGTTTCTAAACAGACAAGGGGGCGCTAGCAGCGCCCCCTTTTTCACTCGTTTCAAAATGCCCAATTCCCCTTACGGAACACAGGCTCCTCCTTGCCGTCTGCCGTGACTCCGAAAATATCCATCTCACCGGAGCCGATCATGAAATCGACATGGGCCATGCTCGTGTTGAGTCCCCGTTCCTTCAACTGCTCTTGGGACAGGCCTTTGCCGCCTTCGAGACAAAACGCGTAGGCGCTGCCGATGGCCAGGTGATTCGAAGCATTCTCATCAAACAGCGTGTTGTAATACAAAATGTTAGATTGCGAGATCGGGGATTGATGAGGGACAAGCGCAACCTCGCCCAAATAATGCGAGCCCTCGTCCATCTCGATCAGCCCTTTCAGTGTGTCGAGGCCTTGCTCCGCCGTTGCGTCGACGATGCGGCCGTTCTCGAAAGTAAGGGTGAAGCCGTCGATGATATTGCCTCCGTAGCTAAGCGGCTTGGTGCTGGACACCTTGCCGTTTACTCCCGTGGCAAGCGGGGCAGTAAATACTTCCTCGGTAGGCAGGTTGGCGACGAAGGCATTTCCTTGCTCGTTAATGCTGTCTGCCGCTACCCAGATGTGGCCTTCCGGCAGCTCGATCGTCAGGTCTGTGCCCGGCGCCACGTAGTGCAGCTTTTTATATTTTTTCGCATTCAGGTAGTCGGATTTTTCGTTCAAGGTACGAATGTGGGTTTCCCATGCGGCTACAGGATCAGCCTGATCGACGCGAACGGTTTTGAAAATAGCCTCCCACAGCTTGCCGAGCTGCTCGTCCTCCGGCACGTTCGGGAACACTTTGGCCGCCCAAGCCTTGGACGGAGCTGCAACGACGCACCAGCTGAATTTATCCGACTGCATGTATTGGCGGTATTTGGCCATGGCCTTACCGTACGTCTTCTGATGATTGACAATCCGTTCCTGAGGCACGCCCTTCAGCAGATCGGGATCGGATGAAACCAAGCTGATGACCGCGAAGCCTTTCTCCGCAAGCTCCAGCATTTCCCCCGCATACCATTTGGGCTCCTCGAGGAAAGAAGCGTCCGGAGCCAAATCATACCGAAGACGGGCGACCGTATCGTCGGACCAGTTCACTTTGACCTGATAAGCGCCGGCTTCATAAGCCTTCTTGACAAGCAGGCGAACCAGCTCCGCCGCGTCGATAGCCGCGTTAATGGCCAAGATTTGCCCTTTTTGAATGTTGACGCCAATGTTTACAATGATGTCGGCATATTGATTCAACTGCTGTTCGAAATTTGCCATCAGAGGCCTCCTGTTAAAAAATGTTTTCTTTTATCTTATCAAAAATAATGCTAGAACTCCAAGCTCCATGATAAAGACAGGGTTAACAAAAAAGAAGGAAATTATTGCAAGAAAAATGTTGCACTGCGGAAACAATCTTGTATATAATAAACTAAAGTTGCATTAAGGAAACAAAAATAACAAAAGGAAACATTTGAGGCTTGGGCAAAAAAAGTGACTTTAAACAAACATGCAGGGGAGTTGGGAAATGTGAGAACCAGAAGCATCGTGTCGTCATGGAAAAGATTTATTATGACCATCATGTTTTTATCCTTAGCCGGCGTACTAGCGGCATGCGGCGCTCAGGGGAAAGGGCAGAGCAAGAATGAGACGGAAGGCAAGCTCCGAATTACGACAACGATTGGTATGATTTCCGATGTGGTGAGACAGGTCGGAGGAGAGCGTGTGGAAGTGACGGGCTTGATGAAATCCGGTGTGGATCCGCATCTTTACAAGGCGTCCCAAGGCGATGTGAAGAAGCTGGAGCAGGCGCAGATGATTTTCTATAACGGGCTGCATCTTGAAGGGAAAATGGTGGACATTTTCGAGAAAATGGCGAAGGATAAGCCGACAGTCGCCGTATCCAGGAATATTCCCGAAGCGCAGCTGAGAGGATGGGAAGGGGGCGAGGCCTCCCATGACCCGCATATATGGTTCAATGTCAGGCACTGGATCTCAGCTGCGGAAGTGATCCGGGATGAACTGAGCAAATTCGATTCCGCCCATGCGGAGGCCTACAAAAGCAATGCAGACGCATATATCAAGCAGCTGAAGGAGCTGGATGAGTACGCAATGACGCAGATCGGTTCCATTCCCGAGGACCAGAGAGTGCTCATTACGGCTCATGATGCTTTCGGTTATTTCGGGGATGCCTATCACATCAAGGTGATGGGACTGCAGGGGATCAGCACGGCGTCCGAATACGGCTCGAAGGATGTAAGCGATCTTCGTGAATTTCTGGTCAGCCGCAAGATTAAAGCGGTATTCGTGGAATCGAGCGTACCGAAGAAGTCGATCGAGGCCGTCATTGAAGGTGCCAAGAAGCAGGGACATGAGGTAACAATCGGGGGGGAATTGTTCTCCGATGCGATGGGAGAAGACGGGACGCCGGAAGGAACCTACATCGGGATGGTCCGCCACAATGTCGACACAATAGTGAAGGCGTTGAAATAACGAATGAGGACGGATAGGAGTGATGAGCAAATGAAGCATACCGAAACTCCATTGAACATTGAACAGTTGACCGTTGCCTATCAGAAAAAGCCGGTGCTCCGTAAGATTTCCTTCTCTATACCGGAAGGTAAATTGATCGGAATTGTAGGACCGAACGGAGCGGGCAAATCCACGCTCATTAAAGCGGCGCTAGGCTTAATTCCGAAGGTTACCGGAGAGGTGACCATCTACGGGAAACGATATATGGAGCAGCGCAAGCTGGTGGGCTATGTGCCGCAGAGGGAATCGGTTGATTGGGATTTTCCGACAAGCGCTTTGGACGTGGTGATGATGGGACGCTACGGGCATTTGGGATGGTTCCGGCGGCCGGGCGCCAAAGAACGGCAAATTGCGATGGAATGCCTGGAGAAGGTCGGCATGGCCGATTTTGCGGGCAGGCAGATCAGCCAGCTGTCCGGCGGCCAGCAGCAGCGCATATTCCTGGCCCGGGCGCTCGCGCAGGATGCACGGCTGTATTTCATGGATGAGCCGTTCGTCGGTGTCGACGCAGCTACGGAGAAGGCTATCATCACCCTGCTGAACGAGCTCAAAAAGCAAGGGAAAACCGTGCTGGTCGTGCACCATGACCTTGCAACCGTGAAGGAATATTTTGATTGGGTCATGCTGCTTAATGTAAAGCTGATGGGCATCGGGCCGACCAAGGATATTTTTACCAAAGGGAATTTGCAGGAAACCTACGGCGGCCGGTTGGCGCTGCTAGAACGGGACGACGAGTCGCTTATCGTCCGTGCGAGGTGAGAAGAAATGGGCAGAAACTGGCTGGAGCTTTTATCCGATCCGAATACGCAGTGGATTTTGCTCGGAAGCATCCTGCTCGGCTTGAGCAGCGGGGTATTGGGCAGCTTCGCTTACCTGCGGAAGCAGAGTCTGATGGGGGATGCGCTGGCCCATGCGGCGCTGCCGGGTGTGTGCATTGCTTTCATGCTGACCGGCTCCAAATCGATCGTATTTTTCCTCATTGGGGCTGCAGTTTCCGGCTTGATCGCCACCTTTGGCGTCGGCTTCGTCACAAGAAATTCCCGTATCAAGCAGGACTCGGCACTGGGGATCGTTTTGTCGGTGTTCTTCGGGCTCGGTATTGTCCTGTTAACGCAAATCCAGCACGGCGGCAGCGGCAATCAGAGCGGACTGGATAAGTTTTTGTTCGGTCAGGCGGCTTCCATGATTCACAAGGATGTCGTTATTATGACGGCAGTTGCGGGAGTGCTGGTGGCGGTGTGCGCCTTGCTCTTCAAAGAGTTCAAGCTGCTCAGCTTCGATGCCGGGTTTGCCAAAGGGTTAGGCTATCCCGTCGCTTTTCTGGAGCAATTCATGATGTTTCTGATCGTTGTGGCGGTGGTTGTCGGCATCCAGTCCGTCGGTGTCGTGCTGATGTCGGCACTGCTGATCACGCCGGCGGTAACGGCACGGTATTGGACCGAGCGGCTTGGGGTGATGGTCGTGCTCTCCGGCTTCTTCGGGGCCGTCAGCGGGTTTGCCGGCACGCTCATCAGCTCGACGGCCAACAATATGCCGACAGGGCCTCTCAGCGTTCTGGCGGCCACTGCCCTTTTCGTTGTATCGGTATTAATAGCGCCGAAACGGGGGGTGCTTTCCAAGGTGCTCCAGCGGCTTTCAGTCCGAAGAGCGGTCTTGGAGGAGAAGGCCGTGGCTTCCGGAGGATTAGATAGGGCAGCGTTCGAGGCGGGAAAGGAGGGCAGAGGGGCATGAACGATTTTTGGATTATCGTTACAGCGGCTCTTGTGGCCTGCTCCTGCAGCTTATTGGGCTGCTTTCTGGTGCTAAGACGAATGGCGATGGTTGGCGATGCGATAAGTCATTCCGTACTGCCGGGTATCGTGATTGCATTTTTGATCAGCGGCTCACGCGATTCGTTATTCATGATGCTCGGCGCGTCCGTACTGGGGCTGATCACCGTGTTTCTCATTCAATTGTTTCAGCAGGGCGGGGTCCAGTCGGATGCGTCGATAGGCGTTGTATTCACAGCCCTGTTCTCGATTGGGGTTGTGCTGGTAAGCCTGTATACACGCCAGGTGGACCTGGATTTGGACTGCGTGCTGTACGGTGAAATCATTCGCGTTCCCTGGGATACGTTAACGGTTGCCGGTGTGGATATCGGACCGAAGGCCGTATGGGTGCTAAGTCTGGTGCTGCTGCTGAGCGGCGCTGTAATCGGGCTGTTGTATAAGCAATTTAAGCTATGCTCGTTCGATCCGGCGATGGCAGCGGCGGTAGGCATCCCGGTTGCGCTGTTCCATTATTTGCTAATGGGCCTTGTTTCGGTAACGACGGTCGCATCGTTTGAGAGTGTCGGAGCCATTCTGGTCGTCGGGATGCTCGTAGTTCCGGCGGCGACTGCTTACCTCCTGACCGAACGGCTCGGTGTCATGATCGTCTACAGCATGCTGGCAGGCATTATTAGCGCCGTTGCGGGCTATTATGTCTCCATGCTGCTGGATGCTTCCATCGCCGGCTGCATGATTACCGTAGCAGGAGCCATGTTCGTGCTGGCCCTGCTGTTCTCTCCGTCTCACGGAGTCGTATGGCGCAAGCTGAAGCAGCGGCGGAATAGGCTCGAGACCGCCGCGTGATCCCATAGTGCATTACCGGCAGCTTCATCCTGGTTTGCTTCCGATATACATTGCGCACAGCTTACGAACGTGTGCAAGGTGCTATTGTGTCTTTTATTATCAGCAAAAAGCCTTCCGGTTGGAGGGCTTTTTATTTACTCCCTTCGGCCGATTCTTTTGTCCAATATCAAAAAAAAGACGGATTTTAGGTTCCATTTCCTGAACTCGCTGCGAATATGGTATACTAGACTATCGAATTATTTCGAACCGTTACTGTACGGACGTTTGAGGAGGAAGCAATACGATGTGCGGGATTACCGGAGCTATGTATTTTGATGATAGAGAGCCGTCTCAGGCTATGCTGAAAGCGATGACCGACGTGATCATCCATCGCGGACCGAATGATGTCGGCTTCTGGAGCGAGAACCGGATTGGGTTAGGCTTTAGAAGGCTGTCCATCATAGACATCCGCGAAGGCCATCAACCGATGGCCAACGAAGACGACACGGTGTGGATCGTGTTCAACGGAGAGATTTACAACTACAAATATTTGCGGCACACCCTGCAGGAAAGAGGCCATCAGTTCAAGACCCATTCGGATACTGAGGTCATCGTACATATGTATGAAGAGTACGGAGAGGACTGCGTCAAGCAGTTGCGGGGGATGTTCGGCTTCGTAATCTGGGATCGCCGCAAAAAGCTGTTGTTCGGGGCGCGCGATCAATTCGGCATTAAGCCTTTTTATTATTACAAGGATCGCAAGCGGTTTTTGTTCGGATCGGAAATCAAGAGTCTGCTGGCGGCTGACGGGATGGATCGCACGATTCATACGGAGAGCCTGCTGAACTATTTGACATTCCAATACGTGCCTGAGCCGGATACGATGTTCAGAGGAATTCATAAGCTTCCTCCGGGTCATTCCGTCACCGTGAGCTACGATGGGGATATGAAAATCCAGCGTTACTGGGATCCGATGTTCGAGCCTGTGGAACGCCCGTTTGAGGAGTACGTGGAGCAGATCCGCGAAGGGCTGAAGGATTCGGTCATCCATCATATGCAGAGCGACGTGGAGCGCGGGTGCTTCTTGTCCAGCGGTATCGATTCCACGGCAATTGCTACCCATATGCGCAACATTGAACCGATCCGTACGTTCTCCGTAGGCTTTGAAGGGCCTAACAACGAGACCGAGATTGCCCGCCAAACGGCATCGGCGCTCGATACGGAGCATTATGCCAAAATCATTACGCAAAAAGATTTCTTCGATACGCTGCCCAAGGCCGTATGGCATCAGGACGAGCCGGTAGCCGACCCGTCGGCCATTGCGCTCTACCATGTGGCCCAGCTTGCCCGTGAGCACGTAACGGTCGTACTGTCGGGTGAAGGAGCCGACGAGCTGTTCGGCGGCTATCGCATTTACCGGGAGCCGCAGGCGCTGCAGCCTGTCGAACGCCTGCCGCATGCTTTGAAGCGGATGCTGCATGCTTTGGCACGGCTTCTACCTAACGGAACGTACGGCAAAAACTATATTTTACGCGGAACGACACCTTTGGAGGAGCGGTTTATCGGTAACGCCAAAATTTTCACGGAAGAGATGAAGGCGGAAGTCGTCAGAATCGACCGTGAGATGCTGGGCAGCTATACGAACCCGCTGCAAATCGCGAAGAAATTTTATGATAAGACCCGCCATCTGGATCCGGTTACGCGGATGCAATACATCGACATGAATCTGTGGCTGCCGGGAGATATTCTGATGAAGGCGGATAAAATGACGATGGCTCATTCCCTGGAGCTGCGCGTACCGTTTCTGGACGTTGAGCTGTACGAGGTGGCGCGCAAAATTCCGGCCCGTTACCGCATCGCTGAAGGAACAACGAAATATATATTCCGTAAGGCTATGGAAGGGATTATTCCGGACTTTATCCTGAACCGTCCGAAGCTCGGCTTCCCGGTTCCGCTCCGTGATTGGGTGAAGGGCAATCAGGGCAAAGTGATGATGGAACAGATCGCAGCGAGCGGCATCGAGGATTACATCAACATGGATACCGTTCGTCAGATGCTCGTCAAGCATCAGAACGGCCAGGGAGACTATGCCCGCCGTCTATGGACCATCTATATGTTTGCCTTGTGGCATGTCACTTACATGGAAGAACTGCCTAGACCAACGCTTGCGGAAGCACTATAGAGAGGAGCAGCTTCATGAGTAATTACAAGCTGATTGCTTTGGATATGGACGGAACGTTCCTGATGGAGGATAAGACGGTGTCCGCCGAGAACCGAAAGGCCGTCAAAGCCGCATCCGAAGCCGGGGTTACGGTCATGTTCGCTACTGGCCGCGGAATTCCTAACGTACTTCCATACGTGGAGGATTTGAAGCTGCAGTCCCCAATCGTTGCCGTCAACGGCAGCGAGGTATGGTCTGCCCCCGGCGAGCTGCACAGCCGTACCATGTTCAACCCCGAGCTCATCATCCAAATGCGCGATATTGCTCTGAAATACGATACGTGGTACTGGGCTTATTCCGTTAATGGCCTGTTTAACAAAGATCGCTGGACTGAGAAGGTGTGGGATGAGCAGTGGCTCAAATTCGGGTATTATTATGAGGATGAGCCTGTCTTGAACGCAATACGCGAGAAGATGATCGAGTGGGGAGAGATGGAGGTTACGAACTCCCACCCTTGCAACATCGAACTGAATCCTAAAGGAATCAGCAAGGCAAGCGGCCTGAGACAGGTATGCGGGATGCTCGGCATCGAAATGTCCCAGGTGATTGCGATGGGTGACAGCCTGAACGACATCTCCATGATTCGTGAAGCCGGTCTGGGAGTAGCCATGGGCAACGCCCAGGATGCAGTGAAGAGCGAAGCCGACGTCGTAACCGTATCGAATGAGGAGCACGGCGTAGCACGGATTATAGAACAATATATTTTATCCTGACCTTGAACTAAGGGGGATATCGAGAGGTGTCGGCCATGGTTATAGCAGCCTGGATTATTGTCATTGCGTTGTTTGCCGTCGGGATGGCCGGTGCCGTTTATCCGGTGCTCCCGGGGGCACTGGCGATTTATGCGGCATTTTTCATCTACGGATGGATGGTGGACTTCGGTCCGTTTGGTTTTTGGTTCTGGCTTATCCAGACTACGATTGTCATCGTGCTGATGGTGGCCGATTATTTGGTCAGCGCACTGGGGGTCAAGAAGTTCGGTGGCACGAGAGCGTCTGTTATCGGCAGTACGGTCGGGCTGCTGCTCGGCCCTTTTGTCATTCCGGTAGCTGGCCTGATTATCGGTCCTTTCCTGGGTGCATTTATCGGGGAGATGATTGTAGGGACCGAATGGAAGCAAGCAATCAGGGCAAGTATCGGAGCTTTGGTCGGCTTCTTCTCCGGCCTGGTCGTCAAAGTAATCCTGCAGCTGATAATGATCATCGTGTTCATCATTTGGGTTTTGAATTATTAGCAATCAGTTTTTTTGGGAAGAGGGAAGGTTTTGGCAAAGGATTCGCTAGTTAAAGGTACGTTGATATTGACATTAGCGGCGCTGGTCGCCCGCGCCTTGGGCGTGGTGCAGAGGATTCCGCTGATTTTACTGCTGGGCGATATCGGGATGGCGGCTTACGGAATCGCTTTTAACCTGTACTCGATGCTTCTTGTTGTCGCGACGGCCGGGATTCCGAGCGCGCTTAGCAAAATGATCTCGGAGCGTACGGCGCTAGGACTGCATGCGGAAGCGAACCGTGTATACCGTGCCGCATTGTGGTTTGCAGCGGCCGCAGGCGTCATTATGACCTTATTCCTGTATATTATTGCGCCTTATTATGCTGAAAGCATTATTAACCCGCAGGCGCTGCTCCCTATTCAGGCTCTGGCCCCGGCACTGCTCTTGTTCCCGCTGATAGCGATTATGAGAGGGTATTTTCAAGGCCGCAGGATGATGATGCCTAACGGGCTCTCGCAAATTATCGAGCAGATATTCCGCGTCATCACCTCGGTCGTGCTGGCTTATATTTTGCTTGGTCACAGCGTGGAGTGGGCGGTGGCCGGAGCTTCGTTCGGCGGAGTGATCGGCAGCGTCGCGGCAGCGGCTGTCATGGTCTACTACGCCCTGCGCCTCCGCCGAAGCGATGCCGCTGAGCGGGTGGCTGCGACGGCGGCTGCGGATCAAGCCAAGGAAGGCGTTACGCGCAGCACGCTTTCCTTCAAGACGATTTACAGCCAAATGTTCAAGCTTTCGATTCCTATCGTTATCTTTTCGATGACGGTGACACTCATTTACACGATCGATTCCTCGATAGTGACCCTCCTGCTCAAAGACCAGGTGGGAGAGGAGAGCGCGCGGGAAATTCTCGGGATTCTGGTCGGCAGGGCGCAGTCGTTGGCCGGTATTCCGATCATCCTGGCCGTTGCCCTCAGTCAATCGGTCGTACCTATCATTTCGTCGGCTTATTCGCAAAAGGATATGAACCAGGTATCCGATCAGACAGGGAAAGTGCTGCAGCTGTCTATCTTGAGCGGTCTTCCTATGGTGCTTGTCATCTGCTTGGCGGCGGCACCGATCAATGCCTTTATATTCGGCATTCCAAAGGACTCCGCAATCGTTGAAACCTATGCGGCTCCTATCATCATTGTGCTGACCGTCAGCGCCATTTTCCAGATCGTGATGCAAACCTCCGGTGCCGTGCTCATGGGCATGGGCAAGATGCGCGCGCTGATGCTGCACGTGGTTGCGGGCATCGCGGTGAAGCTGATTGCTAGCTTCGTTCTGGCGCCGTCCTTGGGCATCTACGGTATCATAGCCGCGACCTGTCTATGCTTTGTCATCATGACATGGCTCAACTTGCGTGTTCTTCGTAAGGAAGTGAACTTCCGGGTGCTGGGAGCCAAGCGCTGGGCCGGATTGAGCGTGACGACGGCTGTCATGGTCGTAGTCGGAATCGGTCTGGATTGGCTGACGCAGAGCTATGTAGTTCCATTCGGAAATCCGCGGTGGAACGCCTGTATTCAAACCATCATTATTTGCGCCATAGTAGGGGGAGCTTATCCTCTATTGCTATTTGCGACCCGAACCGTCGGCTTGTCGGATCTGCAGCATATGCCGCGGCCGCTTCAGAAGCTGGTCGGGCGTGTTGCTCCCGGACTTCTTCAAAAGGCCAAGCAGCATGGATAATTGAATCTTAGAAGATTGCACGCTAGCAGCGTGCCCGTCTTGAATTACATCATAAGAATAACCGCCGGGACAAGCTGAGAAGACTGGGTACCGGCGGTTTTTTTTGCCGTCTGGGGGCTCCCGGCAAGGTACCTGAATCAGCTTCAAAGCTTAAGCCCCGCTGTGCGGTGTTATGTTGGATGCAATGTCCTTGAAGGCTTATAATGCCTTTCCAGAGGTTCCCGGCTATGCTTTGAAATATGCTATACTGATTAGAATGGCAATCATTCGCATCTTTTTTAAGGGGTTAGTTGTATGCTGAAGAACAGAAAATGGAACATCAGTTCTAAAATCGCCTTAGGCTATGTTTTAATTTTTTTGTGTATGGCCGCTTCGATTTTTTTCCTCATAAACCGGATTGATGATTTGCAAAAAGAAATTCATTTTATAGCCGACCATGATATTGAAGTCCATAATCTGGCGAATCAAATCGAGAAAAATGTACTGGATATGGAAACCGGGCAAAGGGGATACGTCATTACGGGGGACAGCAGCTACCTGGAGCCATACAACGATGGCAAAAGGAATTGGCAGCAGGGCTACAGCCAGCTGTACGAACGGATCTCGGACAACCCGGCGCAGCAAAAAAATCTGGAAGCCATCAAGAGCAACATTGAAGCATGGATGGCAGCCTCCGGTGACAGGCTGATACCGCTGCGCAAGGATAACAATATGGAGGAGATCCTCCGGTATTACAGGGACGATAAAGGCAAGAGATATATGGACCAGATGCGCTCTCAATGGGAGCATTTCCGCAGTGTGGAGAAGCAGCTGACGGATGAGCGTGTCGCCGACCTGGAGTCCAAAAACCGGGAGCTGCAATACGAATTGTATATTCTGATGGCGCTGGCACTCCTTCTCTCGATTGTTGGAACGTGGATGATTTCCCACTCTGTCGTCCGAACGATTCGGCAGGTGGTTACAGCCATCAGGCAAATTGCTTCCTCGGATAAAAATTTGGGCGCCCGGATCGAAGTCCGGACAAGAGATGAAATCCGCGAGCTTGCGGAAGCGACCAACTTGCTGCTCGATAACGTTCAAAAGCAGGACTGGCTGAAATCAAGCATTGCCGAAATCGCGGAAATGAGTCAGGGCATTAATCACATCGAGGAGCTGGCACGATCGTTCATGACCAAGCTGGCAGTCGTTACGAACGCTTCGCACGGGTCATTTTATATTCGCAGAGGGCAGGACGGACAGCAGCAGTTCGTTCGGATGGCTTCCTACGCAGGGGTCGGCTCGTCGGCAGGAAAGTCTGTCATCCCGATGGGTGAAGGACTTGTGGGACAGGCAGCGGTCGAGAACCGGATTCTGCTGCTGCAGGATATTCCGGAATCCTATATTCAGATTACGTCCGGACTTGGCGGTGCCGCTCCGAGAAGCTTGCTGGTTACGCCGGTAGCTTATGAAGGCCGGGTTGAGACCGTATTTGAGCTGGCCTCCTTCGAGCCGTTCAGCGAGCTTCATCTGGAGCTGCTGGAGCAGGTGCGCGCCTCCTTCGGAACGGTGGTCAACAGCGTGCTGGGGCGGATGGAAATTGCCCGCTTATTACTAGAATCCCAGACGTTTGCAGAGGAGCTGCAGACGCAGTCCGAGGAGCTGCAAGCTCAATCGGAGGAGCTGCTGAGTCAGCAGGAGGAGATGAAGGCTTCCAACGAATCATTGAAGCGATCCGAAGAACGTCTGCAGCGGCAGCAGGATGAGCTGGAGAAGGTCAATGTGGAATTGTCCAAACGCACCTCCCAGCTGGAGGCGCAGGTCCGTTTCTCCGAAGAGGTCAACATGGAGATCGAACGGCAGAAGGAAGCCTTGCAGAAGCGGACGGAGGAATTGACGACGATGTCCAAATACAAGTCCGAATTTTTGGCTAACATGTCGCACGAGCTGCGAACTCCGCTGAACAGCATGCTGATTCTGTCCCAGTTCCTTGCGGAAAACAAGGAAGGCAATTTGAGCGACAAGCAGGTGGAATTTGCGCATACGATTCATGCATCCGGAAGCGACCTGCTGCGCTTGATTGATGAAATTCTCGACTTGTCCAAGGTAGAAGCCGGGAAGCTCGAGCTGAATGTCGACCTGACGGTAGTCGAAGATATAGCGGGCATGCTTCACCGTAATTTTCAGCCTCTTGCCATGAAGAAGGGGCTGCGATTCCGGGTCGAGACAGATTTCCAGGTTCCGCCTTACTTCTATACGGACAGTCACCGGCTCATGCAGATTTTGAAAAACTTCTTGTCGAACGCCTTCAAGTTTACACCGCAGGGCGAGGTTTCCCTTCGCATTTACCCGTCGGAATTTGCCTTCACCGAGGCTCCGGGAATTGTCGGCCAGAAGGCCGTTGCATTCGCGGTTACAGACAGCGGGATAGGGATTCCTAAGGACAAGCAGGAGCTGATCTTCGAAGCGTTTCAACAGGTAGACGGGACGACAAGCCGTAAATTCGGCGGGACCGGACTCGGTCTTACCATCAGCCGTGAGCTCGCGCAGCTGCTCGGCGGAGATATCCGCGTCGAAAGCGAAAGCGGGCAGGGCAGCACGTTTACGCTCTACATTCCGGCGAAGATGGAGCTGGATGGCGCGCCATCCTTGAATGAATCGATGAGGGAAGCTGCAGCTGCGGTGGAAACAGCGGCTTCAGAGCCGGCTAGACCTGCGGTTCCCCATATTAGCGATATCGTCATCCCTCAAGTGGCATTGTCGGATCCGGGGCTTCTCCTGCCGGGTGAGGTAGAGGATGACAGGGAGGCCATCGAGACTGGCGATAAGGTCATGCTGATCATCGAGGATGATGTTCCGTTCGCCAAATGTATCCTGGATATGGCCCGATCCCGCGGCTTTAAGGGCTTGGTCGCAACACAGGGCGACAAAGGCTTGGCGCTGGCCAACAAATATAAGCCGCATATGATTATGCTCGATATTCATCTGCCGGTCATGGACGGCTGGACCGTTCTGGACCTCCTTAAGCAAAATCCGGAAACCCGCCATATTCCGGTTCATGTGCTGTCCGTAGTGGACGAGCCGCAGCAAAGCCTGGTATCCGGGGCGATGGCCTATATGAAAAAGCCGGTCAGCAAGGACATGCTGGAGCAGGCCTTCAACCATATGGAAGAGCAATTGAACCGGGTTCCGAAGCGCTTGCTTATCGTTGAGGACAACGTGCCGCTTCGCGACGGCCTGGTCGAGCTGATTGCCCATGACGATGTAGCCATTACGGCCGTAGGCTATGGGGAAGAGGCGCTGCGTGAGCTTCATGCCGGGCATTTTGACTGCATGGTGCTCGATCTGGAGCTGGCCGACATGTCCGGCTTCGAGCTGCTGGACCGGATTCGCCATATAGACCGGCTGCGCACGCTGCCGATTATTATTTTTACCGGCAGAGATTTGGATATGAAGCAGGAGAGAGAGCTGCGCAAATATGCGGAGAGCATTATTGTCAAAAATGTAAAGTCGCAGGAGCGGCTCTATGCGGAAACGGCGCTATACCTGCACAGGGTGGAATCCCAGCTTCCAGAGGAACGAAGAAAGCTTCTGCATAAGCTCAACAATGCGGAGGATGTGTTCGCCGGCAAGCATATTATGCTGGTGGAGGACGATATTCGCAACGTATTCGCGCTCAGCAATGTCTTGGAGGAGCATAAGCTGAAGATAACCTATGCCGAGAACGGGCGGGAAGCGCTGAATCTGCTGGAGCAAAACCCGGACATCGATCTGGTGCTGATGGACATCATGATGCCGGAGATGGACGGCTACGAAGCCATGAAGCGTATCCGCAGCAATCCGAGGCACGAGCAGCTGCCGGTCATCGCCCTCACGGCCAAGGCCATGAAGGAGGACAGGCAAAAATGCATAGAAGCCGGAGCTTCCGATTATATATGCAAGCCTATTAATACAGACAAGCTGCTTTCGATGCTGAAGGTGTGGTTATATAAGTAAGGAGGGGTGAAGACGTTGTCGGATTACAAGGGCCATCTCCCGTCGTCGGAGGAGCCTGTGGATGATGAGAGGCAGAGGATCGAGATCGAGCTGCTGCTTGAGGGCATATACCGCCTGTACGGCAATGATTTTCGGGATTATGCCTATGATTCCATTTGCCGGCGCATTACTCATTTCGTGAAGCAGCAAGGGCTGCCTTCGATTACGGCCCTATTGGAGCGGGTGCTGCACGATCCGAAGATGATCGAGCCCTTGCTGCGCAGCTTGACGATCAATGTGACCGAAATGTTTCGAACGCCCTCCTTGTTTCTTTATTTTCGCAATAAAGTCGTGCCTTTTCTCCATACGTATCCCTCTATTCGGATATGGCATGCCGGCTGCTCGACCGGAGAAGAAGTGCTGTCCATGGCCATCCTGCTGCGGGAGGAAGGACTGTATGAGAAGGCCCGCCTCTATGCGACCGATATCGATCAGGTAGCGCTGGAGCAGGCGCAGTCCGGCAAGGTGCTGCTCAGCAGCATGCAGCAGTACACGCACAATTATATCGCCTCCGGCGGCAAAGGCTCGTTCTCGGATTATTATACGGTTGATGCTCAAGATAAGGTGACGTTTAACAGCTCTCTCTTAAAGCACGTCCTGTTCGCCAAGCATAATCTCGTGACCGATCAATCCTTTAACGAGTTTCACGTGATTTTTTGCCGGAATGTGATGATCTATTTCAACCGGAACCTGCAGAAGCGGGTACACCGTCTATTCTACGAAAGTCTGTCCCGGTTCGGCATGCTAGTTCTTGGTGAACGCGAGACGATCAGGTTCAGCGGCTTTGAAGCCTGTTATGATACCGTAAGCTCCGAGGAAAAAGTTTATCAAAAGATCAAATAAGATTGCAGAAGCCTCCTTTTCTTCAAGCCTTCAAGCAGGGCGAAGCACGGGAGGTTTTTTGGCGTTTTCAGGAGCCTTTGTTTAGCCGGGATTCCGGCGGGTTAATGAGTGTTAGAACCCAGATAACGGATGGAGGCGATCCTGATGCTGTTAGAGTGCTTATACCATGCGGCCCAAAGCAACTGGGCTTATGCGTACGATAACGAAACGCTTCATCTTCGACTTAGAACGAAGCGGGATGATGTGGAAGAAGTGGTGGCGGAAACAGGAGATAAATATGATTGGGACCGTACCTATGCCGAGTATTCGCTCGTCAAAATGGCAGCGGACGGGATGTTCGATTATTGGGAGGTCTCCGTGGTGCCGCCCTACCGGCGGGTGAGCTACTGCTTTCGGCTGAGAGCGGGCTCCGAAACCGTATGGATGACGGAAAACGGCATTCAGCATGATAGGCCGGCGCCTACCGGCGATTATTATGACTTTCCATATATCCATCCGATTGATACGAATTCGGTCCCGGAATGGGCCAAATCGGCTGTGTTTTATCAAATCTTTCCCGACCGGTTTGCGAACGGGGATCCTTCCAATGACCCTGAGGGAGTCTCTCCATGGGGGGAGCAGCCGACAGGCGACAATCGGTTCGGGGGCGATCTGCAGGGGATTATCGACAAGCTGGATTACCTCACCGATCTCGGCATCAATGCGATCTATCTCACTCCAGTCTTTGAAGCGCCGTCGAACCATAAGTACGATACGACCAATTATAAAAAGGTCGACCCGTCGTTCGGCAGCAATGAGCTGCTCCGCAAGCTGGTGGATGCATGTCACGCCAGGGATATTCGAATCATTCTGGACGCCGTGTTCAATCATTGCGGCGAGCAATTCCCTCCATTTCAAGACGTATTGAAGTATGGAGAGCAGTCGGAGTATGCCGATTGGTTCCACGTCAACAGCTTTCCCCTTGAATGTAAGGACGGTATACCGTCCTACGATACATTCGGATTTTTCGGCAGCATGCCCAAGCTGAATACGGCCAATCCGAAGGTGAAGCATTATTTGCTGGATGTTGCGGAATATTGGACGAAAGAAGTAGGCGTCGACGGCTGGCGTCTCGATGTGGCTAACGAGGTAGACCATCACTTCTGGAGAGATTTCCGCAAGGTGGTGAAAGCTGCCAATCCGGAAGCTTACATAGTCGGGGAAGTATGGAGCGATTCTTTAAAATGGCTGATGGGTGATCAATTCGACTCCGTGATGAATTATCCGTTCTCTAATAAGCTGCTGGAATTTTTCTCGGCATCGTCTATAGACGGCTTAACCTTCGCGAACCGTATGGGCGGCTTGCTGATGCGGTACCCGCAGCAGACGAACGAGGTTGTCTTTAACATGCTGTGCAGCCATGATACGCCGAGGGCGCTGACCCGGGTTGGGGGCGATAAGCGGAGATTGAAGCTGTGCATTGTATTTTTGCTGACCTACATGGGGACGCCGTGTATCTTCTACGGAGACGAAATCGGTCTTACCGGCAAGGACGATCCGGACTGCCGCAAGTGTATGGAATGGGACCCGGACAAGCAGGACCGGGAGCTGTATGATTTCTACAAGCTTCTGATCGGCCTGCGCCGCAAGCGGGAGGCGCTTGTCAAAGGGAGCTTCCGGTTCCTGAAGGCGGATCGGGGTGACTCCAGGATTATTTATGAACGTCTGGGAGGAGGGGAGCATTTTACCGTCTGGATGAATAATACGGAGGAGACGACAGTGCTCTCGCATCCGATGGATACTGCGGACTGGTCCGATGCGCTGACGGGGGAAGAGGTGCGTCCCGAAGACGGGATGATGCATCTGGAATTGGAGCCGCTAGGCTACCGTATATTGCGCCGCAGGCTGGAGTAGCTGGTATGTTCAGCCCATCCTAATCATGATAAGATAAGGAAACAAACATGGGATGGCAGGGGAGACATGAATACGATGACCAACAGAACGATACGGCAGGCTGAACAGAGAGACGTGGATCAGCTGATGACTTTGATGAACCAGTACATCGATTTTTACGAAAGCCCTCGACCCGACGAGCAAGCGCTGCGCCAATTTATTAACCGCCTGCAGGAGAATCCTGCTTCGGGGGTCCAGTTCGTAGCCGAGCGGGAAGGAAGGCTGACCGGGTTTGCAACGCTGTATTTTACCTACAGCACGCTGCAGCTGAAGCCCGCGGCTATTATGAATGATCTGTTCGTTACAGCCGGCGAGCGGGGCTTAGGGACGGGCGAGGAGCTGTTCCAGACCTGTCTCCGGCACGTCCGATCAAACGGATTTGCCTGTATGACCTGGGAGACGGCTCAGGATAATCTGGCCGCGCAGTCCTTTTATAGCAAAATGGGCGGTCATCGTTCCAGCTGGCTTGTCTACGAAATAAGCTGATAATAAAGCGGCATAACCACGGCGTCGCCTGCTCTCTACACCAGGGAAGCTTGGATGCCGGGGCGGCTCTTTATGGATAGAATGGAAAGGAGAGCCCGGATGAGAACAAGGCTGCTGCAATATAGTTTTATCTGGATGATCGTGCTGCTCACGGCATGCAGTCAGACCTTTCCGGTGAAGACAGCCTCCGTTACAGCATTAAGCAAGGAGCTGCGGGAGCTGTCCCCGCAGGTATCATCAGTGCGCTGCTCGTTCACACGTCCTGAGCTTACTTGCAGAGTCAATGTGTCCACCGATCCGGATGAGCAGCTGCTGGACTCGATTCTCGAGAAGGTCAAGGCATTCTCCACGCTGGATCATATGGATGAGATTGCTCGCAAGGTTCACTGGAACGACCACATATGGGAAATCAGGCTGGTCATAGATCAAGACCGTCGTCCTGAACAATCGCAGCCATATGAATATTCCGCTTCCTACTACCGTTACAACATCAATCCTGCCGTGCAGGAGGTCGATGCCTACCAAACCTGGAGCCGCTCCAACTAATTAATGCAGCAAATCTCCCGCCAGCACGGCAAGCTCTATTTTGTTCAAGCTGAAGCAGTATTCGTGAGTCATTTCGAAGGCGAACGGAGGCTCTTCCGGGGTCAGATAGGCCAGAACGGCCTCCAATTCGGAAGGAGCGTACCAGTCCCCTTCCTCAGCCGGGGAGAAGGGACGGTCCCGCCAAGCATCGGTCAAACGCGGACTGTACAGGGGGGAAGCGCCGGGACGAAGGCGGCAGCCGTCCAGCCACTCCTTCAACTGACCTTTGGGCACAGGCGGCGATTGGCGAATCGGGGCGAACAAATGAGGCCAGTAATCGGCACGCGATCCGGTATGCTGAGTATCCAATGCAAAGGTTCGCGCACCTTTTTTTACGACCGGGATCCCGAACAGCACCGCATACAGCTTCTTTCCTACCTCGATCCTCTCCTTCAAGCTTCCGAAATTCTCCAGAATAAGGCCCGCCAAACGTACCTTGTCGGCTTCGTTATAAGGAATCACGACCTGATTCAGCTGAAGCAGCGACTGGGCCTGGAACCATATCGTATCCAGCACCGTTTTGCGGTATACAGGATGCTGTACGACACGCTGCTCAATATAGCTCTGCTCGTTGATGATAAGCCCCATCGTGAGAAGAGCGGAATTCCGCTCCTCCCAGAACTGCTCCCATACCGGCTGCATAAAGTCCGAGACATGAAGTAGGCGAAGATACTGAAACAGCGGCTTGCCTGCGTTGAGGCTGGCTTCGTAAAGCAGAAGCTGCGGATAAGCGTCATGAAAAATAAGCGCATTGGCACGCTCCAGGAACGCAAACAGGTGCTCCCGTTGGGATTCGTCCAGCAGGTGGGGGAGGAGCTCTCCCTTCAAATCGGTCATGCTCCAGCCTCCGTTGCGTGAGACCAGATGGGCCAGCAGGGCCCAGTGCAGCTCCGGATGCTTCCGGTACATATGCAGGTAGGCATGGGTGCGAGTTACATTATTGCGGTTATGCCAGGCGGTCGTTGAACGGATTCGGTCGATCAGCGCCGCATGGTGGTGCTGTTTAGGCGATGGAGTCAGAGGGGGTGCGGCGTTAAGCCGCGACCGAAGCCCATCCACCGCTTCCTTCGACAGGCTGATCCCGCCGATTTGATCGAGCTGGGCGGTTTCGTACAGGAAGGAGGAGGCCTTTCCTTTTGTCCACTGGACAATTTCCTGCGGCGCATCAGCCAGCTTGCTGAATAAATCCCAGCTGTTCCATCTGTATTTTCCACGCTTCATCATTGTTTCCGGCCTCCCTGCAAGCAGCCTTCTGCCTTTATTTCCAGCGTTAAAAAAGGAATTCGCTTCCTGCTGTCGAATTAGATATATGTGGGAAAACGAATCATTTTTCCACTTCGTGCGTATATACTTATGCTTAACTTAGCGCACTTATTTTTTATAAATGGAGGTACGGCATGAAAAACAAAAGATGGAACCGATGGCTGCCTATGCTGCTGGTCGTCATGCTGGTGGTTCTGGCAGGCTGTCAGTCCGTAAGCGGAGTCGATCTGAACAAGGTGATGCAAAATTCTGTAAGCGTCAAGTCTTCTCAAGGCACTCAGACGATGACCCTGGAGCTCATACCGAACGCATCAGCCAAATTGACGGATGAGCAGCAGCGGATGATGGATTTGTTCAGCAAGGTGAAGCTGAGCATTACCGATATGAAGCAGCAGGATACTACGCACGTATCGATTAAAGGGGCATTTGAATATAACAAAGGAAAAATTCCATTCCTGATGGTATTGTCAGATCAAGACTACTACCTGACGGTGGAAGGCGCGAACAAACCGATCGTTCTACATAACAGCGTAGCAGCCATGGAGCAAGCACAGGATGTGCTGTCCCAGGAAATGAAGGAGCAAATAAAGCAGCTGTACAAAAAATCGGCTGAATTGACTCCAGTCTTCGCGGGGTATATTAGCGGCAACCTGCCTAATCCGAAGAACATTACGATTATGGATGCCAAGGAATATGTCAATAATGAAGGCTTGAACCTCAAACGGATTCATGCTGAGATTAAAGGCGGCGAGCTCGTTGATCTGGTCAAAGGCTTCTTAACGAACCTGTTGAAGGACGAAAAGGGAATGAAGGACATTCTCGGTCAATTGTACGATCTGATGCTTCCGATTGCACAGCAGGCCATCAAAGAAAGCAAGGCTCAAGGCGGCAGCCCGATGGATGAGATGATCGCCCCTTACTTGAACAACAAAACCTTGGCGGTCGAATTTGCTTTCACCTTCCTGCAAACGAAGCTGAAAGAGGTTGTCGATAATTATGATCAATCCGTACAATCGGCGCTCAGCTCGGCAGGCGGAGAAGACCTGAAGGTACTATTGAGCGATAAGCAGTATGCCACTTACGATCTGTATGTAGACAGCGACCTTATGCCTCGCAAATCGGCGATGGAAATTCATATCACATTCCCTGAGAGCGCAGATCAACCGGTCAGCGGAATCAAAATTACATCGAGCACAGATGTCTGGAATATTAACAAGCCGGTTACGGCAGATACCATCAATACCAGCGGCGGTCTGCTGGAGATGAACTCGCTTAGCAAGCCGGGCAAGATCCTTGCGGCGCTGGATTCGAAATCTCAGCTGTACCAATTGCTTAAATACGATTTGCGCATTACCAAAAAAGAAATTAACCTGTTTATGGACGACAGCTATTATGATGAGTCCTCCAAGCCTTACATTAGCCATGATGTGACGATGGTGCCTGTACGTTTTGTTGTTGAACAGCTCGATTCGGATGTAGCATGGGATGCGGCTACGAAGCAGGTTACCATTACCGATCCGGTAAGCGGCGCCGTCATCAAGCTGAACGTCGGCAGCAAGCAGGCTTCCGTCAACGGAACGATCAAAGCGTTGGAGACAGAGGCTGAGCTTACTAACGGGACGACATTCGTACCGGTTCGCTTCATTGCAGAGAGCATGGGTGCCAAGGTGGAATGGAATCCTGACCTGAAAATGGTAACGATCACTCGCGATTAGTATTTCCCGTTCATAATGGAATCATCAATTCTTATTCTCGAAGAGAAGGCCGTTGAAAGACGACCTTCTCTTTTTTTCGTAACAAAATCTGTGCATTCCGGGGCTTCTCGCAAAGCACCTGCAGCAGTCTTCGAAGCCCATCCACTTTGTAAGGTTACTTCCTCGGGTAATTGATAGCTGACACTTCTACGTCAGCGGCAAGCACAAAAAAAGCCTGATTCCGCCGGATCAGGCTTTTTTATATTCATGCTGAATGCCCTTAGTTGTCTTCTTCCGAATCCGTTGATTCCAGAGGAATACCGGGAGGCCGCGGGCCGGGAAGGCGTCCCGCACGTGAGGCTGCTTCGCGGAGCAAAAATTCGATATGCCCGTTCACGCTGCGAAATTCATCCTCGGCCCATCGTTCAAGAATCTGATACAGCTTAGGGTCTAGTCTAAGGGCAAAGTTTTTCTTGGGTGCCATAGGGCTAAGGCTTAATAGAGACTTCCGGTGTTAATAACAGGATTAGCGGAACGATCGGATACGATGGCTACCAGCAAATTATTGATCATAGCGGCTTTCCGCTCCTCGTCGAGCTCAATGACGCCTTCCTTCTGCAGCTGGGCAATAGCTAGCTGTACCATACCCACCGCGCCTTCCACGATTTTAGAGCGTGCTGAGATGATCGCGGTTGCCTGCTGGCGCTGCAGCATGGCGCTTGCAATTTCCGTAGAGTAGGCCAGGTGAGTCAGACGGGCTTCGAGCACCTCAACCCCTGCAACGGACAACCGCTCCTGGAGCTCTTTGCTGAGCTCTTCCGCAATTTCCTCCGAATTACCGCGAAGCGAATATCCGGTGCTTTCAAATACATCGTAAGGATATTTGTTAGCGACATGACGCAAGGCGGTTTCGCTCTGGATTTCAACAAATTGCTCATAGCGATCCACATCGAACGTAGCTTTAGCCGAATCAACGACTCTGAATACGACAACCGCGGCGATCTCAATCGGATTTCCTTCAATATCATTCACTTTTAATTTCGCGCTGTTGAAGTTGCGAACGCGGAGCGATACTTTCTTGCGTAAGGACAAGGGTACGGTCAGCCAGATTCCGCTTTCGCGGATCGTTCCTACATAGCTGCCGAAAAAGGTAACGATATAGCCTTCATTCGGTTGAACGACCGTAAGTCCACTCGCAAGAAGAGCGCCAATAACGATAGCAACAACGCCGACAATTTCATTGACGTTAATCAGTAACAGCAAGCCTGCGGCGACAAAGATCAAGATCAATAGTACTCCGAGAAATCCGTTGAGAACCCACGCTTTTTTTTCTTTCATGGTCTGCACTCCTTCGTAAGCTAGAATTTGTTATCAATTAAATATCTTTTTGAT
Organism: Paenibacillus vulneris; assembly: GCF_039543185.1. Classification (NCBI taxonomy): domain Bacteria; kingdom Bacillati; phylum Bacillota; class Bacilli; order Caryophanales; family Paenibacillaceae; genus Paenibacillus; species Paenibacillus vulneris. Next base: position 598,848 of record NZ_BAABJG010000003.1, read on the forward strand.
ATTTTTATGATATCACTTTTTCTAATAATTGTAAAGTACCGCAAATTACCATAAGAGCCGAGTGCATTGACACAAGGGTTGAGGCATGCTATAACGTGTTGTAAGACAACTCGAAGGTGGTGTATATCTATGGAAAAAGTCCATTCCGAGCAAGTTTTTCAACAAAAAATAGAGGGTGCAAAGCCGACTATTGCTGTTTTTAAAGCAACCTGGTGCAAAGACTGCCACTTTATTGAACCGTTTATGCCAGAAGTGGTAGAAGCCTATAAAGACCGGTTAGATTTTATCGAGCTGGACCGGGATGAGGTGCCGGATCTTTGCGAGAAGCTGAACATTCTCGGCATTCCAAGCTTCATTGCATTCCGCGAAGGGCAGGAGCTGGTCCGTTTCGTCAGCAAATTGCGTAAAACTAGAGACGAGATCGAACAATTCCTGGATCGTGCAATAGAGGTTTCAGAGGCTTTGAAAAAATAATCAGGCATCATCATCAGCCGCCCGTTGCTCAGAGGAATCTGGCAATAGGGCGGCTGTTTGTTTTAAAAGGTAATGTACCGTTGCATTCGAGGAAGAATAAATGGGGCAAAAGCGGCCCTGTATTATAGGGAGAGCATCGTTATCCCATTGCCATCAAAATGTCACTATTGCCCATCGCGCGGCCCGTCTGGGTTTACCGGGAATGCTATGAAAACCGGCTGTCTTGTTTCAAGGGTTTGTAACAATTCCGCATGGATTTGCTTTAGTTTTATGGCTATAATGAAACATGAGCGATTGACTTGACTCATCATGTCGAGACTTAAAAAAGTAGGTGAGTTCATCACATGAATAGGCAGAAATGGTTAAAATGGTCATCCTTTGCCAGTATGTATGGAATGCTCTTGATTCTGATTATGGGCGCTCTGGTAACCAAAACGGAATCGGGCCGCGGCTGCGGAGATGATTGGCCGTTATGCAACGGCAAATTCATTCCTGCTTATACCATCGAATCCATCATTGAATACAGTCACCGTTTCGTGACAGGCATTGTGGGTATGATTTTACTTGTTACTTTAATCCTGGTCCTTCGGTATAGCACAAGGAAAGATGCGAAATGGTTCGTCAGCTTGGCGATGGTCTTTACCGTTCTTCAGGCGATTTTAGGCGCTATGGCTGTAATGTGGCCCCAATCATCAGCAACTCTTGCACTGCACTTCGGTATCTCGCTGGTCGCCTTCGCATTAACTCTTTTGCTTGCTCTGGTCTACACCCGATTCGGGTCGATGCTGTCGGAAACCAAGCAATCTCTAAGTCCGGGAATCAAATGGGCCATATGGATTATCACGATTTATTGTTATGGGGTTGTTTATCTGGGAGCTTTCGTCAGACATACGAACTCTGCAGGCGGCTGCATAGGCTGGCCGTTATGCAACGGACAAGTTATCCCTGAGCTGTCCGGTGCTACGCTAATCGTGTTTATTCACCGTTTGGGCGCGGTTTTGCTACTGCTCCTTCTGCTTTGGTTCTACTTCACCGTGAAGAAACAAATGGGGGACAAGGGCAATGTGGTTCAAGCGGGGAAATGGGCTTTGATCTTCGTTTTGCTGCAAATATTGAGCGGAGGCTATGTAACTTTGTCTATGGGGTATGACTGGTATTTGCTTGCCAGTATGCTGCATACGATTCTTATTTCTTGTTTGTTCGGAATCTTATGTTATTTATGTGTTCTAACCCTGCAGGGCAGGAAAGGAATCCGCTAATGACGGGCTTACGGAGCTTTCTTATGAGCTGCGTAAGCCTTTATTATTGCATAGGAAATCAGGCGAGACAGGCACCTTGCGGTGGCCGCGAAAACATAGTGGAACTGGACTCGCTATACATAACGTTAGGATAAAAGGAGAAGGTGACGAATGGTTTACACGAACTTACGTGCATTTGTGGAAGCGCTGCGCCAGGACAAGCAGCTGGTCGAGATCAGCGCGCCGGTCGATCCGAATCTGGAGCTGGCCGAAATTCATCGGAGAGTTATTGATGAGGAAGGTCCTGCCCTATTGTTTACGAATGTTAAGGGGAGCTCCTTTCCCGTCGTAACGAATCTGTTCGGGACGAGCCGAAGAGTGGATATGGCGTTCGGTCCGAAGCCGGAGCAGTTTATGAAGCAAATCATTAACGCGACTGACACGTTGATGCCTCCGACGCCCAAAGCGTTATGGAATGAGCGCGGCCTGATCATGGATTTGATGAAGGTAGGGACCAAAACCGTCCCTTCTTCGGCCGCGCCGGTTATGCAGCAGCTTCGCAAGGATGCGCCGCTTGCCGGTCTGCCCGTTCTGACCTGCTGGCAGGAGGATGGCGGCCCGTTCTTCACGCTGCCGCTGGTTTATACCGAGCATCCCACTAACGGACATCATAACCTCGGCATGTACCGCATGCAGGTTTATGATGACCGGACGACAGGGATGCACTGGCAAATTCATAAAGGCGGGGGCTTCCATCACTACGAGGCTGAGCAGCGCGGAGTCGCGCTGCCCGTCACCGTGTTCCTAGGCGGCCCGCCTGCGCTTATTGCCTCTGCGATTGCGCCTGTGCCTGAGCATTTGCCCGAGCTGATGCTGACTTCGCTCATCATCGGACAAAAGCTCCCCATGGCGGAAAACCCGCATGGGGGCCACAGGCTCGTAGCCGAGGCCGAGTTCGCCTTCTGCGGCTCCGTACCGCCGCATGTCCGCAGGCCAGAAGGGCCGTTCGGCGACCACTTCGGCTATTACTCGTTAACACATGACTTCCCTGTGTTCAATATTGACCATGTATGGCACCGTAAGGATGCCATTTATCCGGCAACCATTGTCGGCAAGCCTAGACAAGAGGACTACTATCTGGGCGAGTTTCTCCAGCGTCTACTATCGCCGGCATTCCCGATGGTCATGCCTGGGGTCAAGGAGCTGTGGACCTACGCCGAGAGCGGCTTCCATTCTCTTGCTGCCGCGGTCGTGCGGGAAAGCTACAGCCGTGAGGCTTTGACCACCGGCTTTGCCATTCTGGGGCAGGGGCAGCTGACATTAACCAAGTTCCTCATGCTGACGGACCAGCCGATCTCGCTGGAGCATTTTACGCCGTTATTGGAAGCGGTGCTTGAGCGGTTCGATCCTTACCGCGATTTATTCATTTTTAACAACACCTCTCATGATACGCTTGATTATACCGGCGGACGTCTGAACCATGGAAGCAAAGCGATCATGCTGGGCGTCGGCGAGCCGATCCGCAGCCTTCCGGCAGTCTATGACGGCGGGGAGATTCCGGAGATCGACAAGCTGTCCGTATACTGCCGGGGCTGCCTCGTCGTATCGGGAGCGGAGTATTCCCGTGAGCCGGAGCTGGCGCAAAGGCTGGTAGAGAGATCCGGCGATCGGCTGAAGGAATGGCCTATGGTTATTCTCGTGGATGATGCCGATCAGGCCACCGCTAATCAAACCGCCTTCCTGTGGACGGTATTTACACGTTTTAATCCAGCCAGCGATATTTATGCACGAACCCATGTCAAAGGTCATCATCTGGCTTACGAGCTGCCTCTCGTTATCGATGCCCGGATGAAGCCGGGCTACCCTGATGAGCTGATTCCGCGTGAAGATATCGTGAAGCTTGTGGACAGCCGCTGGAAAGAGTACTTTAATAAGGTTTAAAGCAAGGAAGCTTAGGTATGCTGCGCTGAAGCCGCGGCATACCTTTTATGCGTTGGAACATTTGCGGGAGCCTCCCGCTAAGCAGTGCCTCGCTTAGTGGGGGGATTTTACTGGCAGCATTAGTAACCATCCGCTGGTTTGGGCATACTTACAATTATTTGCTTTCATGGCGGGCCAGGAATACGTCTCAGGCTGAAAGTATCGATGTCCTGCCAGCACAGCAAGGAGGCTATCCGCAATGCTAAGAATGCTGTTCAATGAACCCCGCCGCAAGGACGAGGGCGAGCTGCTTAAGGCTAATCAAGCGATTCACGGCTACATAGAGCTGATTCGCGACATTCCGGTACAGGAACGCAACCCACAGGAGCGGCGGTATTATGTATGGTGCGGCAGCTTTGTCCGATCGCTCGATGAGCTGGAGCAGAGCCAATACGCTGCCGCCAGGTACGGCGAGAGGGTGCGTTCGGCTTATCTTGATGAAATGGACGACAATGAGCTTGACGACTACCATCGGCATCTTTATTTTTATAAAAATGCGATCATTCGTCTTTTTGCCATCCTGGACAAATTAGGTCAATTCATGAATGAACGGTTCCGGCTCAGAACCGAGGAGATCAAGGCTCGCTTCTCTTATTTCACCGTGCTTCGCAATATGCATACGAACGGTCTGTATACGGAGCTGGAGGAACAGCTATTCCGGCTGAAAGAACAGTACGAAGAGCCCGTTGAACGGCTTCGAATCGAGCGGAATCTGGAGATCCATACGATCAATGCGGATTTGCTGGACGATCTGTTGAGAGTGTCCGAGACTAACGACGGCAGCGAGCAGAGGATCCGAACGGAGAATATCCGGGAGCATATGCAGGATCTTGCTTCCGGCTGCGAGATGACGTATCACGCCGTCCGTTTAATTTTTGCCTATATTACCAAGCTGACAGAGTCTTCCGGCCGATATCCTCATGACCGGTCTAAGGCTTGAAAGCCAGGCATGGTTCCTCTATACTTTGAATAGAATGTACAAAAGGGTCCGTCCAAACCTTTGAATATGAGCATTTTTGAGAAGCCAAGAAACATATGAGGAGGACGTTCATGGACGAACAGCGAAAAGTTGCATTCATAACCGGGAGCGCCAAAGGCCTGGGTAAGATGGCAGCCTTGCTGCTGGCAGAGTCGGGCTGCGATATGGTTATTAATTACGTTCAAAGCGATAAAGAAGCTGTAGAGCTGAGAGAACGCATACAGAGCATGGGGGTCCGGTGTCTTGCGCTTCAGGGCGATATCACACGCCAGGACCAAATGAAGAAGCTTGTTCATCACACAGTCGATGAGCTAGGCGGTATCGATATCTTGATCAATAATGCGGGCCCGTTTGTCCGGGAACGCCGTCTGTTCGCCGATTATGAGCCCGAGGAAATCGAATATTTGATGCAGGGCAATCTGCTAGGCGTCATGCAATTGGATCATCTGGTGCTTCCATATATGAGGCGAAGGCGTTGGGGGAGAATCATTCATTTCGGCTTTGGACATGCCGCTGAAGCCAGAGGCTGGCCTCATCGGGCAGTGTACGCCGCTGCCAAGGTCGGGCTCGTCTCCTTTACCAAAACCTTGGCCGTAGAAGAGGCTCCGCATGGAATCACGGTGAATATGATTTGTCCGGGCGATATTCGCGGTGCGAATAAAGAGAAGAGGATTCAGGAAGTAGAGCACGAGCAGGATGAGGAATCTCCGCGGGGGCGTCCTGGAGCAGGCGAGGATGTGGCGAGAGTTATCGGCTTTTTATGCGAGGAGCGCTCTGATTTTATTACAGGGAATATCATGGATGTGTCAGGCGGATTGGATCCTATTCGGGCGATGATCGGCTCTCAGAGAATGTCATAGACAGGAATCTTGCGAACCGGAGAAAAAAGGGAAAGACCCTACGCGTCGAACGATCCTGATACAGGATGGACGCATAGGGTCTTTTGCTGTTACAGCAAGAAGATGGAATTAGAACACTTGAACGACTTCTTGGACGCCTTCCACTTCTTCAAGAAGGGCGCGTTCAATACCGGCTTTCAGTGTAATGGTCGAGCTTGGGCAGCTGCCGCAAGCACCCATCAACTTCAATTTCACGATGCCGTCCTCGACATCAACAAGCTCAACGTCACCGCCGTCGCGCTGCAGGAACGGACGAAGCTTATCTAAAACCTCCAGTACTTCATCGTACATGGTGCTTTGTGCATTTTCACTCATTTGATTCACTCCTTTCTAAACATATTATATTACAATAGTATCAAAAATAAAATGGTTAACAAGGTGGCTGACACAGGAATGAGACCTATCATAGAATTTTGTACCAATAATATGCACCACGGTACCGAAGAGCTTATGAAGAAGCTTGAAGCGAATCCCGAATACGATGTCATTGAATATGGCTGCCTCGGCAATTGCGGAGAATGCTATTTGTTTCCCTATGCGCTCGTCAACGGGGAGATTGTAGCGGCGCCGGATGTGGACGAGCTCGAAGCGCTGATCATGAATAAAATAAAAGAGATCGAAGCCATGCTCGATCTCTTTGGTGATGAAGCTTAACCGAAATGCCGTTTGGACATCCAGAGCACACCGCTCTTGATAGCCCGCGGCACCATGCCCGTCACAGGACGTTTGCCCAATAACGCAAAGCCGGATTTTTTGCCGAGCGATCCCAAAACCCCTTTGAGCTTGATTTTACCAAGCCGAGGGGTTTCGTTTTTCCATACGGCCCGCATCACTTCCGCAACTTGACGGCCTTGTCCTTGAGCGGCTTGCGCGCTAGGACTAAACGGCAGGGACGCACAGTCGCCGATCACGTACACTTCAGGATAATCCGGGAGCTGATGGTATTGGTTAATAACCAGTCTGCCCTGGCTGTCCTTAGGAAGCTGAAGCTGGCGAACGATTGGGCTCGGCTGAATGCCTGCTGTCCAGATCGTTGCATCGGTATAGATGAGCTCCTGCTGGTTATGCAGAATGCCGCCCTCCAGACGGGTAAGGCAGATGTGGGATCTCATCTCGATATCATGCTCAAGCATCCATTCGCGGACGAAGGTTTGAAGCTTGCCCGGGAAGGCGGACAATACGCTAGCGCCTCTATCCAATACGCGGATATTCAGATCCGCCCGGCTCTCGCGCAGCTCGGCTGCGATCTCTACGCCGCTGAGTCCTCCGCCGACGATAGTCACCTGACCATAAGGTGCGATATCATTGACGGTTTGGAACGTTTTGCGGGTGGAGGATAACGTTTGAATGCTGTGTGAATACTGCTCTGCGCCTTCAAGGTTATGGTACTTGTCAACACAGCCTAGTCCGATGACAAGCCAGTCGTACGAAAGCGGTTCGTCATTTTCGAACAGAATCAGCTTTCTTTCCAGATCCACGCCGGTCACTTCACCGAACTTCAGTATAAGACGCGGATCTACAGGGAATTGAACACGAATATCGACGTCGGACACCGTTCCGGCTGCAAGAGCGTAATATTCGGTTTTCAGGCCTTGGTAAGGCATGCGGTCAACCATTACCAACACCGTATCCGTAGGCAAATCTTTTTCCAGCAGCTCGTTAGCTACGGTCATTCCGCCGTATCCGCCGCCTAATATAACCATTTTCTTCATTGAGTTAACCCTTTCTATGAGGAACATCCTTGCTGCTATTTCACCACATGAGGCGAAATCCAATTTTTACAATATAGACACATCATTACATGAACTTGATGAACAGCTGATTATTCGTATACTTTGATTTCGTTATAAAAGGTATCGCGTTCGACCGGAATACGTCCGGCCCCTTTAACAAGCCAAACCAGCTCGTCGCGTGTCAAACCTTCCGGAGACAATGCGCCTGCAGCATGGCTGATTCTTTCCTTTACAATCGTGCCGTGAACATCGGAAGCCCCGAATGAAAGTGCGATTTGCGCCAGCTGGGTGCCCAAATTGATAAAGTAAGCTTTAATATGAGGAATATTATCAACCATCAGCCGGCTGATGGCGATCGTCTTCAAATCGTCAAAAGCGGCTACGCGGCGCTTGATCCCTGCGTTGACATTGGCGGGCTGTACGGAATTCGGAATGAAGACCATAAATCCGTTCGTATCGTCCTGCAATTCACGCAGCAATATCATATGCTGAATCCGCTCTTCCAACGTTTCGATCGAGCCGTACAGCATCGTTGCATGGGTTTTCAGGCCGAGGGAATGAGCGTCCCGCTGTACCTGCAGCCATTGATCGGTAGTTGCTTTTCCTACACCCATTTTTTTACGGTAACGTTCGGACAAGATTTCTGCGCCGCCGCCGGTAAGAGTTGCCAGACCAGCATCCATCAGCGTTTGAAGAACCTCTTTATAGGTTAACCCACTGATGCGGGAAAAAAACTCAATTTCCGCTGCCGTATGAGCCTTGATAGTAACGTCCGGATAACGTTCCTTCAACGCGCGGATACAATTGACGTAATACTCAAAAGGAAGATGAGGGTTATGTCCTTGCGCAATATGGAATTCGCGCATTCCCGGATGAATGTGCTGGTCGATGTATTCGAACATTTCCTCAGGGGTCAGCGTGTAGGCTCCTTCTTCACCCTCATCGCGGCGGAAATGACAGAACGCACAGTGCGCCTCACAGACATTGGTGAAGTACAGGCTCATATTGTCTATGAAATAGACTTTTTTGCCGTTTTTTCTCAAGTTCACTTCGTTGGCTAATTGGCCAATCGTCAGCAAATCGTCGGATTGGTACAGAAACACGCCGTCCTCCAGGGAAAGGCGCTCCCCATGCTTTACCTTCTCGGCGATTTCCGCCATCCTTTGATCGGGATTGCTAATTATAATGCTCATAAAGCCACCTCCGTAATAATAGGGTATAAAATATAAAAGAATACGTGTCCAGCACGCATAGAACCGGTAATGCAGCTTAGCATGCCAGAAAACCGCTCGACCCTCGGATCAACATCTAGCGGCTACAATTAGGACTGCGTCTGAAGCTGTGAAACCTTGCACAAACTTTTCCATAATAAAGAATGCTGAGTCCAAAACCAGTAAACAATACTCCCTATTATAAACCTCAGATTGTGGACGAGCAATACATAGTTCGACAAAAGGCCTTCCAAGCGTCCGGATGAATTTATAAAGGGCGAAGGGACGGAAGTCCTTGAGGAGAATCCTTATAAGGAGTATACTGTAATAGAAGAAGCTTTATGAGAGAAATAAAGCCAAGGAAGCTGAGCTTTGCTTGGGTTAACCTAAATCAGCAAGGAGGAAATCATCATGATTAAAATTAGCGATACAGCATGCGATAAAATTAAAGAGCTATTGGAGAACGAGGGAACGCCGGATTTGTTTTTGCGTCTGGGTGTAAAAGCGGGCGGCTGCAGCGGTTTTTCTTACGGCATGGGATTTGACGATAAGGAGCAGGAAGGCGACAAGAGCTTTGAAATCAACGGACTGAAAGTCGTAGTAGACGCCGACAGCTCCAAGTATTTGTACGGTATCGAGATCGACTTTAAGGATTCCGGCATGGGCGGCGGCTTCACCATTGACAACCCTAACGCGGTAGCTTCCTGCGGCTGCGGCTCTTCCTTTAAAGTGAAGGACGAAGAGGGTGCTCCGGAGAAATGCGACGATAAGGTCGAGGCGTAATACGGAGTTTCAGCGTTTTGAGTCCCCGGTGACCTGAACGTTAGCCTAAGCGGTAGCATTTCGGTGAATGTACGTAGGGTTGCTAATCACGGGTAAAAATGGCGTGTAAACAACTCTTCGACGGTACAGTAACAACCCCAATATGCGGGTTTATGGGTTGCTAATCACGGCCTTTCCAACGGTTGATATCGCGTCTATCCGAAGGGGAGGTTTTTATTTTGGCTTTGCACAAGAAGAAACGTAAAATTACAGTAAGTAGCGTGGAGTATCCCGAATTGACGTTAGATAGCGCGTTAGATTTGGTTATCAGCGTTAAACGATCGGAAGGCTTAAGAGAGCGGACTTTAAGAGATTACGTAAAGGATTTCGGTTACTTTAAGAAGTGGCTAGAGGAGTACCATCCGGATATCCAGTTCGTTCATGAGTTGACAACAGCTATTTTCCGGGATCATATCGCCTGGATGAAATATGACGCGAAAAAGTATGCGGGTCATAAGTATAACGGGCATAAGGATCACGGCGTTGGCTTATCGGATACTACCGTTAACATTCGTTTGCGCGTACTTAAGGCGATATTTAATCAACTGGAACGGGACGGGCTTATCTCAGAAAATCCGATCGCTAGCGTGAAATTACTCCGCCAAGACGTTGATTTAACGAACTGTTTCTCGGACGAAGAGGTAAAGGCAATCCTTGCGCAGCCGAATCAACGTGATTTTGTAGGCTTTAGAGACTATATCGCCATTATTACGATGCTAGATTCTGGTCTACGGGTATCTGAGTTATTGAGTTTGCGTGCGGCCGATATCGATTTTCAGACGCGATTCATCACGTTACCAGGAGAGCGATCAAAGAACAGACAGCCGCGGCTTGTTCCTATTTCCGCACATACGGCTAAGCTTCTGCTACAATTGATCGGAGAGAATCGGCAGCACTTCACGACGGACCGACTCTTTATGTCCATTAACGGCGAACCCATCTCCGCTAATCATTTCAATAAGCGGCTGAAATACTACGCGGAAAAGGCCAGCATTAGCGCCAAGAAATTAACAGCACACGTCTACCGGCACACATGGGCAAAGAATATGATACTTAACGGGTGCGATCCGTTCACATTGCAGAAGATCGGCGGATGGTCTGATATCCGTACAATGCGTCGTTATATTCAAATGAATACGGAAGAAATGCGGAAGAGTCACGATAGTTATTCGCCAGTGAATACATTAGTCAAAAAGCGTATTTGATTACGTCCCAACAACCCGGTAAATCAATTGCATAACTCTCTATGCGCTCATTGGCGGATCAATTACGTTAATGGGCGCATTTTCTTCGTTGTACTTCGTTAATATTGCGCGAGCTTTCGATTAAGTCCGTTAAATTAACTCTAATAGCGCCCAACTCAATATCTATGTTATACTTTTTCTGAAAAGAGGGAGGTGGATTGTATGGCAATAAGCCCTTTTAGGTCAGTAAAAAAATCATTCAGATTGCAACACTCAACAGCATATTACACATTAACGAAGACTTAACGAACCGTCGACGCGAAGATAACGCGAATCGGCGGTTTTTTATTTCTTCAAAACTAACTTGAGATTTTAGGAGAGAATAGACATGAAAAGTAACAGTATGAATTTTGAAGAATTTTTTACTATTATCAAAGAAGACATAAAACCGGACTATATAGCTATGGAAAAGTCAAATTGGGGTTTATTTGCTAAGTGGATTAAGGAGACCCACACTAACTCAACCCCCAAGAGAGTGAACGATAAAATTATTAAGCAGTACGTACTATTTATGATTGACGAAGCTGTTAAAAATAATGGAGAGAAGCTATCTCGTGGGACTATTGGTAAGAGATTGGATACAATAAGAAACGTCTACAAATATGCCTTGGCTAAAAAATTAGTTGACTTTAATCCAGCTGAGAAAATTACACTAAAGGGTGTCATTGAAAATAGAGAATCCTTAGAAGAAAAGTATATCTTCGTGATAAAATTTGACAATGATGGGGAATTTAGAGTGAGTGCAAAAAGTAGTGATGAGGCGTATCGTTTTCTTCGTAGAAGATTGAAAGATAATTACTATCCAGATAATATAGCTATAAATAAACTCGCTAAGAAGAACTTCACGAAAGGATAGGGGTTTTGTAAATAAGCAAACATATAATAATATGTAAGCCCGGCAGAGATTGATGCTATAGATTGGTATATTTTCCCGTTTTAATTAACCCCGATGCCAGTTATAATAGGAACAAACGTTCTTATTTCGAAAGGGGTTATCGCTGTGAATGTGAATAAACTCACGCCAGGTTACAACGTTATGTGGGAATCCCCCCGAATGATGCTCCCTCAACACAAAGACTCGATCGTTGAACGCGATAAGGACGCACAAATGCGCCAGCGTCCAGAGTTAACGGAGGAGGCGCAAGAGGAACTTTTTGGATGTTTACTTGTGTCGCTTAAGAGATGTCTAACCGTCACCATTACGTTATTCGATGGGTATGAGGACCGCATTATAACAGGAATTGTCGGCGGCTTAGATCCGCGTTTGAAACTCGTCAAGATGGCGCTGACTGGAAGATCGTTGAATTTGCGAATGTTCTACGAGTAGATATCGATTATTAGATGGCGGAACGTTCCAAATCGATCTCAGGTAATCTAAACAGTGTAATGGCGTTGTGTAAAATTGACGATAAAAATAAGACGGTAGCTTATCGGGATTTACTCCGATCGGCCGCCGTCTTTTTCATAATTGTAGACACTGGAATCTGTGCGGAATGTTCCTGGCCACCTTCCGCGATCTCTTCCAGCAAATAATACCGCAATCCATTCCTACTCAATCTTCCGCAATCTATTCCGCCAGCTATACCACAGCGGACTTTTGTACGGAATATTCCGAACGACGTAGTAACGCGGATTATGCGGCGTGTTAACGATTCCGTCGCGCAGGAACTATCCTAACGGATATTAAACGAAAGGGGTGGCGCAGCTTATGTTATTGGAGGTCGCATCGAGCGTCATAAGATAACACACATACAGCTCGAGGTAAATGCATATAGTTTATCATCACAAGATAAACGACAGGAGGTTTGAGTGATGCGTGGTCGAGCATACTTTCAACTTATCAGAAACACTCCGGAGGAAATTGAGCGGTTGCTAATAACTACACGATGGGACTTGTGTAGATTACGTCGCAGAGCACTTGGTAACCTGACACAGGAAGAGTACGCAGAGAAATGTGGAGTATCAGCCGGCGTCATTAGGCGTCTAGAGTCGAGACTTCCATACAATCCAGCCTGGCCCTCAGAAAGATACTTACAAATACTAGGGGTAACGTTTGACTTTATAATCGATCACGTGATATGGCCAACAACTAACGAGAATAGTAAAAAGTTTATGTGAAAACAAAAAGGACCGCTTTCCGTAGAGGAGGCGGTCATTACTCTATAAACTCCATTATGTCTTCTATCTTTATCTTCTTTCCCTCGCCAGCCAGTTCATTTAGAGTCGTCATGACCTTATTGAACGTCTCCAACTCGATGCGTTTTGTCTCATTATTGCACATCTCATATACAAGGTTTGGTCTGATCTTCGCTTCACGGGCTAAAGCATTCTTTGTAATATTGTTTTCCTCAAGAACCTCAGCCAACTTAAATTTGATCGCCAATGAAATACTCACCCCTTACGCCTCCCATTATACAACAAAAAATTAATTAGTGGAAAATTATTCTTGACGTTTATCGACTGTAGATATATACTGACTGTAGATATAACGACAGTAGTTATAATTACATACGTTAAACATATAGAGGAGGTTTCAAATATGACAATTATCTTTTATCGCAATAACCACGGAGTCCACGAAGTCCAACTCGAAGGTACCTCGCAACGTATCGCCCTTCAACCTCGATTTTTTGCCCGCATAGTTGGCGTTAGCCCTCTCGCAACTGCCGGAATTTGCGAAGATATTACCGCTGAAGTAGCCGCAGAACTGGGTTTTACGCAATACCCCGATAATAACATCGAGGAGGTGTCCGCCTAATGTCCGCATATGGTGCTTCGTTTTACACACCTTCACCCTCTAACCGCAAACGTCGCAGCCTATCCGCTCGCTCTATCGCAAAGCTTATCGCATTCTTCCTAGCGATGCTCATTCGCGAGATCCTAGAGAAGTAGTATTTTATTAGTTAAAACGAAAGGGGCTCACGCCATGAAACGTATAAACCTCGTCATTGACACTGGAGATAATATGGTCGAAGTAATTCCGGCCTATCTCGTCTCAACTGCCGGCACTCATGCGCTCTTCCTCTACGAAGGTACCGTAAATTATGTAATGGTCGCGCCGACTCAAAAGAAGGACGTTTATGTCGAGCACTTCGCCAGTATTAAATTAGGAACGACGGACCGCGGCGAGATTGCGCTAATCGAACTCGACGAAAAGCTGCGCGCAATGTCGGCGTACGAACTTCTGAACTACCATGTTATCCACGAATGTGAGGAGATTCCGATTGTACGCGATTAATGAAGCGGCGACCTATGTTGAACAGAGCCGTAGTTTGCACGATAGCGTAAAAAACGCCTACGCTCAGTTGAGCGAACACCTATCCCAACTGGATCGGACAATTAACGAGGTCATGCACGAAATCGAGAAGCGTGAGATACACGATGTAGAGAGTGGTTATGCTGCGGCCAAAATGTTACGGGATTTGCTCCGTCAAAGACGCGTCGCGAAAGACCAACTACTTCTTATGCGGCCGGTTTTTCTCATGCTGGAACGCGCCGACATAACCGAAATGGACAAGCAGTTCCGACGAGTGCTCGCAAACTCAATCCGGATAAGAGAATCGCTAAATTATTAGAGGCCACCGCGATGAACCGGGATCGAAACGGCTGCGTCAACAGCCGCACAGGGGAGCGGATGAATCGGCCGCCCAGGATTTATCGGAATTAGTCCGTACTGTAGATACGGCGCCAACCGATCTACAGACCTCCATGCGGACAAGTTTTAATGATCGGGGACGCTGCAGAGTCCGTTAGGTACCGATCAAGCAGAAACGCCGCGCCAACGGTGGATCTGCGAGAGGAGCTCGGAGCGGTATAGGTGGCTGCTTCGGGCTCCTTCCTTCTATAAAAAGTAGTACGTATGTTCCCGTTGGAAGGTTTCAAAAATATTTTCCTCAAAAGTGCGCCATTTTAACGCGGCTGTCGACGTAACTATCGAAAGCGAAAATGAAAAATTTATTTCCGCGGAAGTGTGCGAAAGAAAACCACGTGGATATAATCCGGTATAAACGCAAAACGATAGGAGGTTCGCAGGCATGTCGCTAGTTAAAGCCGAAGACACTTCGTTATCATCGGACATCACCGTCATTACAGCCGAGATCAACTCGTATAAGCAAATCGCTGGCAACGCTATTTTCGAAATAGGGAGGCGATTGAAGAAAGTTCGCGATGAAAAGCTAGCAGAGAAGCATGGGGGATGGTCTGAGTGGCTGCGTGAGGTAGATATCGACGACTCTCAAGCTCGACGGTTCATTGCTGTTGTAAACGAATTTGGCGATGGATACCGTGGTACGTACCACGCATTGGGTCTCCGAGCGCTCTACGAAATCGCCACACTCCCGGCAGAGGAACGTGAACGCCCACATATAGTCCCGTCCACTGGCGCAACAAAGACGGTCGACGAAATGACCGTCCGTGAACTGCGGGAAGTTAAAGCCGCGCTGAAGAAAGCGGAGGAAACCGCGAAGCCGAGCGTAGGGCGCGGGAACGAGCCGAGAATGAAGCGGAGGTACTTCGCCAGACTATCAATAGCATCGAGGAACAACTGCCCAGGATCGAGTACGTGCGCGATGCCTCTGAAACTGAACGATTAAGAAGGTACGAAGATCGGTTTGGCGATATTGAGACGTAAGATGTGCGCGAAACACTTCGGCGGGTGCGTAATAACTTTTGCGCCAAAATAGTTTGGGCGTTGTCTATATTATTGAGAGTGTAAAAATTCCCCAAAAGTGTCCGAGGCTCCTAGTCCGTTCGTTTAATGGAGTATAAGCGCTAAGCGAGGAGGCAGTTAGATGTTTGTGCGGTGGAAAAGAAAGTCCCGTAGAGGGGAGCGTAAGTGGGTAAACGGTAAATTGACTTACGGACAAGCCTGGCTTCTGTACGCTCAACTTACGCAGAGTTATCGTGATGAATACGGTAACCCTCGCCATAGGATC